>NZ_JBNJLS010000005.1:0-573205 GCF_050510915.1 Streptomyces odontotermitis
CAAACTCTATCAGGTCTTTTTCGGGCCTCTGACCACGGTCATCTGCGAACACGCAGAACCGCACTCAGAGACTAAGATCTGACTCGATGGATGCTGCCGAGCCTGGACGCTTGGGGCGTCGCTTGGCCTCAGGCAGGAGTCCGACTGTACATGGGGTATTGGGTCGACGCAAATCGTTTGTGCAGTGCCTCTACGGCTGCCAACCGGGACCTCTCGTGCGGAACCGGGACTTCTTATGACTTACCCTTCTGAACAGTGCGTCGTCCAGGACAGGTAGTGACGGCGGCTACGAATCTCCGCCCCCTGGGAGGCTTGCCATGACCAGCGTGACGTCCCCGCTTGCCGGACGCGCAATTGGGCTCTCTGCTGTACCGGATCCCGTGTTCTCCGGCGCGATGGTGGGTCCCGGTACCGCCATCGACCCCGCGCGTGAGCCCTCTGAGGCTGTCGCACCCGTGGACGGCATCGTCGTCTCGCTTCACCCGCACGCTTTTGTCGTGGTCGACGACCAGGGTCACGGCATCCTGACGCACCTCGGCATCGACACCGTGCAGCTCAACGGTGAGGGCTTCGAGCTGCTCGTCAGCAAGGGTGACACGGTGCAGCGCGGCCAGGGCGTGGTGCGCTGGGACCCGGCTGCCGTGGAGAGCGCCGGTAAGTCCCCGGTCTGCCCGATCGTGGCCCTCGAGGCCACGGCCGAGTCCCTCGCCGACCTCGTGGAGGCCGGCGACGTGAAGGCCGGCGACGCGCTCTTCAGCTGGAAGTGACGTCATCGCCGTCGCTGACGGCAGGTACGACATCCAACCGCGGCGGCTGGGCCCGTCGCACTATCGGAGACGGGTGAAATGGAGACAACGCTGCGAGGCGTCGGCGTGAGCCACGGGGTGGCGATCGGCGAGGTTCGGCACATGGGAACGGCGGTTCTTGAGCCGCCCGCCAAGCAGATTCCCGCGGAGGAGGCGGAGCGCGAACAGGGGCGCGCCCGTCAGGCCGTGGAAGCTGTGGCGGCCGACCTGATGGCGCGCGGCAATCTGGCCGGCGGCGAGGCGCAGGCGGTGCTCGAGGCCCAGGCCATGATCGCTCAGGACCCCGAGCTCATGTCCGACGTCGACCGTCGTATCGCGGTCGGCAGCACGGCGGAGCGCGGGATCTACGACGCGTTCTCGCACTACCGCGAACTGCTCGCCGGGGCCGGTGAGTACATGGCCGGGCGCGTCGCGGACCTGGACGACGTGCGGAATCGTATCGTCGCCCGGCTGCTGGGCGTGCCGATGCCGGGTGTGCCGGACAGCGACAAGCCCTACGTCCTGATCGCGCGTGACCTCGCGCCGGCGGACACCGCTCTGCTGGACCCGGCGCTGGTGCTCGGCTTCGTCACCGAAGAGGGCGGGCCGACCAGCCACAGTGCGATCCTCGCGCGGGCGCTCGGTGTGCCCGCCGTGGTCGCGCTCCCGGGTGCGGGTGAGCTGGTCGAGGGCACCGTGGTGGCCGTCGACGGCAGCACCGGTGAGATCTTTGTCGACCCGACCGCCGAGAAGCGCGAGCAGCTCGAGGCCGCCGCGGCCGAGCGGAAGGCCGCGCTGGCCGCCTCCACCGGGCCGGGCGCCACCTCCGACGGGCACAAGGTGCCGCTCCTTGCGAACGTCGGCGGTCCCTCTGATGTGCCGGCAGCCGTCGAGGCCGGTGCCGAGGGCGTCGGTCTGTTCCGTACCGAGTTCCTCTTCCTGGACGACAGCTCCAAGGCGCCGTCGGAAGAGAAGCAGGTCGAGGCGTACCGCAAGGTCCTGGAGGCGTTCCCCGAGGGCCGGGTCGTGGTGCGTGTGCTCGACGCCGGTGCGGACAAGCCGCTGGACTTCCTGACGCCGGCCGATGAGCCGAACCCGGCTCTGGGCGTGCGGGGTCTGCGGTCGCTGCTCGAGCACCCGGAGGTGCTGCAGACGCAGCTGACCGCGCTGGCCAAGGCCGTCGAGGGGCTGCCGGTCTACCTCGAGGTCATGGCGCCGATGGTCGCCGACCGTGCCGATGCCAAGGACTTCGCGGACGCGTGCCGCGAGGCGGGGCTGCAGGCGAAGTTCGGTGCCATGGTCGAGATCCCGTCCGCCGCTCTGCGGGCGCGCTCGATCCTGCAGGAGGTCGAGTTCCTGTCGCTGGGGACCAACGACCTCGCGCAGTACACCTTTGCCGCCGACCGTCAGGTGGGTGCGGTGTCGCGGCTGCAGGACCCGTGGCAGCCCGCGCTGCTCGACCTGGTCGCGCTGTCCGCCGAGGCGGCGAAGGCCGAGGGCAAGAGCTGCGGTGTCTGTGGTGAGGCCGCGTCCGACCCGCTGCTGGCGTGTGTGCTGACCGGTCTGGGTGTCACCTCCCTGTCGATGGGTGCGGCGTCCATTCCTTACGTGCGGGCGACGCTGGGCAAGTACACGCTGGCGCAGTGCGAGCGTGCGGCCGCGGCCGCACGGGCCGCGGACAGCGCCGAGGAGGCGCGGAAGGCCGCGCAGGCGGTGCTGTCCGGCGAGTAGTCGTGACGGCCGGCCGTCGGGCCGGTGTTTCCGAGGGGCGTTCCACCTATGTGGTGGAGCGCCCCTCGGGCGTTCTCAGTGGGTGTGTCCGGTCTCCGGTTCTCCGTCGTCCAGGTCCGGGGCCGCGCAGTAGTCGACGCCCGGCTCGGGAGGCAGGAGGTCGCCGGTGACGGCGTCGGTGCAGTAGGCGTCGAAGACTTCGGAGGCGGTGAGGGGCGTCAGGCGGGTGCCGTTGAGCCGCCAGCCCTGGACCCGGTCGGGACCGGCGTCGGTGGTGGTACGGAGCACGAGGCCCGCGCGTCGGTGGGTGGCGATGCCGAGGGCCAGGACCGTGGTGAATTCCAGGGCCTCGCTCTCGTCGATCAAGGTGCCTGTGGTGGGCCCGGTCGTGATGTGCAGGGCGGCGAGCACGGGCTCGGCTTCGGTGGGGACGCTGCAGACGAGGTGGCGGGCTCCGGGGTCGGAGGTGTCCAGCACCCGGGTCAGCAGGCTCGCCGCTCTGTTGAACGCGGCCCGGCCGATGTCCTCGCCGCAGTCGGTGCAGGTACCCGCGCGGGCCAGGACCACCGTCGCGTACTCCCACGTGGCGCGGCGCACCGATTCGTCGACCAGGTCCGGCAGGAGGTCGGTGAGCGGGCGGCCGTCGTACGGGAGTGTGGGGCCCGACGAGGCCAGTTCCGCGGTGAAGCGGGTGCGGCTCGCGGGCGCGTCCGGGTCGAGGCCGGCGTCGGAGCAGTACTCCTCGTACTCCACGGGGTCGAAGAGGGCGAGGCTGGTGTGGTTGCCCTGGGCGGCGAGCGCCCGGAGCAGGGCCTCGACCTCGCGGAGATAGGTCTCGTGGTCGTTGAAGGAAAAGGTGCGGTAGCGGCGCATCGCCGCGAAGTCTTCCTCGTCGGCCAACAGGCCGATCGTCCCGGCGACTTCGCGGCGCAGGACGCGTCGCATGGTCTGGTGCTGGCTGTTCGCCATGTTCCCCCCTGCGGACAGTCGATCAATGCTCACTCACCGTAATGGGAGGCACTGACAACGGCCGCGGGAAGGCGGCACGGGCCGGTGTCAGCCGCGGGTGCGGGCCAACTCCTCGTAGAAGCGCAGCAGGTCGAGGTTGTCCACCGAGCCCGGGTTGACCGCCTTTTCCATCGGAGTTCCCTGGAGCAGGCGTTTGACGGGGACCTCGATGCGCTTGCCGGTCAGTGTGTGCGGGATGCCGGGGACTTCGGTGATCTCGTCGGGGACGTGGCGCGGGGAGAGCTGATCGCGAATGGTCTGCTTGATGCGGGTGCGCAGGGCGTCGTCCAGAGTGGCGCCCGGGGCGAGATGGACGAACAGGGGCATCCAGTAGCCGCCGTCGGGCTGTTCCACGCCGATGACGAGGGACTCGCGGATCTCCGGCAGGCGTTCGACGGCCTCGTAGATGTCCGCCGAACCCATGCGTACGCCTTGGCGGTTGAGGGTGGAGTCGGAGCGGCCGTGGATGACGACCGAGCCGCGTGCGGTGACGGTGATCCAGTCACCGTGGCGCCAGACACCGGGGTAGGTGTCGAAGTAGCTGTCGTGGTAGCGGCTGCCGTCGGGGTCGTTCCAGAAGTGGATCGGCATGGACGGCATGGGGTTGGTGACCACGAGCTCGCCGACCTCGTCGACGAGGGGCTTGCCCTGGGGGTCCCATGCCTGGAGGTCGGTGCCGAGGCAGGGGGCCTGGAGCTCGCCGATGTGGACGGGGAGGGTGGGGACGGCCCCGGCGAAGCAGGAGCACACGTCCGTGCCGCCGCTCACGGAGGCGATCCAGAGGTCGCCCGCGGTCTCGGCGAACTCGTCGTGCAGCCACCGGAATCCGTCGGGCGGCAGCGGGGAGCCGGTGGTGGCCACGCACTGCACGCGGGAGAGGTCGAAGTCGCGGGCCGGGTGGACGCCGGCCTTGCGGCAGGCCATGACGTACGCCGCGGAGGTGCCGTAGAGGGTGGCTCCGGTGCGTTCGACCACGCGCCATTGGGCGCCGGTGTCCGGGTAGCCGGGGCTGCCGTCGTACAGGACGATCGTGGTGCCCGTGAGGAGGCCGGAGACGAGGAAGTTCCACATCATCCAGCCGGTGGACGTGTACCAGAAGAAGCGGTCCTCGGGGCCGAGGTCGCAGTGCAGGCCCAGCTGCTTGAGGTGTTCGACGAGGACGCCGCCCTGGGACTGGACGATGGCCTTGGGCAGGCCCGTCGTCCCCGAGGAGTAGAGCACCCACAGGGGGTGGTCGAAGGGGACCTGCTCGAAGACCGGGTCGGTGTCGGCGGACGTGAGGGCGGACCACTCCAGAGCGCCCTCGGGGGCCTCGGTGCCGAGGAGCGGGATGTGGACCACGGCGCGCAGGGTGGGCAGTTCACGGCGGAGCTCGGCGACGGTGTCGCGGCGGTCGTGTTCCTTGCCTCCGTAGCGGTAGCCGTCGACGGTGAACAGCACGACGGGTTCGACCTGTTGGAAGCGGTCGAGGACGGAGCGGGCGCCGAAGTCGGGGGCGCAGGAGGTCCAGACGGCGCCGACGGCGGCGGTGGCCAGGAGGGCGACCACGGACTGCGGGATGTTCGGCAGGTAGCCGCTGACGCGGTCTCCGGGGCGCACGCCGAGGGCACGGAGCTCGGCGGCCAGGGAGCCGACCTGGCGGCGCAGTTCGGCCCAGGTGACCGGGCGCGGCTCGTGCGTCTCGTCGACGTGGAGGAGAGCGGGGGTGTCCGCGCGCGCGGGTTCCTCGGCGGCGCGCAGGGCGTGTTCGGCGTAGTTGAGGGTGGCTCCGGGGAACCAGCGGGCGCCCGGCATGGAGCGGTCGGCGAGCACGCGCGTGTACGGGGTGCCGAAGCGCACGTCGAACCAGTCGGTGACGGCCTTCCAGAACATCTCCAGGTCCTCCACGGACCAGCGGTGCAGGGCCGCGTAGCCGCCGTCGGCGGGTGCTCCGTAGCGCTCGGCCCACGCCTGGAAGCGGGTGATCTGCGCCGTGGCGATCCGATCCTGGTCGGGCTGCCAGAGCGGCGAGGTGTTCGCTGGTGACATGGGGCGGCTCCCGGACTGTACGCGGCGTCTGCGTGTGCCGTGCGCACGAGCTGGGTGTGCGCGTGACACGACTGACACGGACCTTGCCACGTGATCGTCTTCCGCACCAGGGCAGGGCCCTGGTGGCCGAGATCACGACCCTGCCGGGAAACCGTGGGTGAACGGCGATTGAACGACTCACGCGCGCGGGCGGGCGAGTGGCAGGGTGAGCAGCATGAACGGTCGTGACCTGGTGCGTTCGGTGAAGGCGGTCGGCTCGGCGGGCCCGGCCCAGGGGCTGCGCTCGGTGCGCTCCGCGTGGCGCAGAAGGCGGGCCGACGCGACCGGGCTCACGCCGCGCGGGGCCGAGCGGGCCAGGGTGCCGGGCCCGGTGACGGGCGTCGAACCGGGTCCTGGCGGCGGTGTGGTGCGGTTCGCGCGGTCGGAGCTCAGGGTGCGGGTCACGGCGGGCGGCTCGGTGTTCTGGGGCTGGGACGGGGCGCTGCCCGAGCCGTCGTACGCGCTGGCCGGGGAGGCTCCCGAGCCGGATCCACGGGCCGTTCTGGAGCCCGACAAGGACGGCGGCTGGCGGGTGGTGGCGGAGCGCGCGACGGTGGTGGTGTCCCGGTACGGGGCGGTGGAGCTGCTCACTCCGGGTGGTGTGCGGCTGCGGCGTGACCTGCCGCCGCGCTGGTGGGAGCCGGTGGGCGGGGGCCCGGCGCGGTGGGTGCAGCGGTCCGAAGTGGCGGCGGACGCGCGGTTCTTCGGGCTCGGCGGGCGGGCTTCGGGGCCGCGGTTGCGGGACGGGGTCTACCGGTTGTGGAACACCGATCCGGGCGGGTCCTTCGGCCCCGGGGACGACCCCCTGTACATCACGATGCCGCTGCAGATGGTGGTCGCGGACGCGGGCACGCACCTGGTGTTCCACGACAACTCGTGGGACGGCACGGTGATGGTGCACGAGGGCGAGGAGGGCGCGGGTTCGGGCCATGACCGGGGCGGGTCGTGCGAGCTGCGGATGGGTGGGGGTCCGCTGCGGTGCTGGGTGATGGTGGGCACCCCCGCGCGCGTGTTGCACGCGTGGGTCTCCTTGACGGGTGCTCCGGCGCTGCCGCCTTCGTGGGCCCTCGGGCACCATCACGCGCGCTGGGGGTTCGGCAGCGAGCGTGAGGTGCGGCGGGTGGTCGCCGGCTATCGCAAGCGGGAGCTGCCGCTCGACGCCGTTCATCTGGACATCGACCACTTCTCCGGGCACCGGGTGTTCACGGTGGACCGGGAGCGGTTCCCTCATCTGCCGCAGCTCGCCGAGGAGTTGCGCGGGGACGGGATCCGGCTGGTGTCGATCGTCGATCCCGCGGTGGCGTCCGAGCCGGGCAACGAGGTGTACGACAGCGGGACGGCGGCGGACGTCTTCGTGCGGGACGCCGCGGGCCGGACGGTGCGTGGGGTGGTGTGGGCCGGGGAGTCGGTGTATCCGGACTTCACGGACGCGCGGGCGCGGAAGTGGTGGGGCGGGCTCTACCAGGAGCGGCTCGCGCAGGGCTTCGCGGGCTTCTGGCACGACATGAACGAGCCGGTGTCGTTCGCTGCCTTCGGAGAGGCCACGCTCCCCCGCTCGGCCCGGCACAGCCTGGAGGGCCGTGGCGGGGACCATCGGGAGGCGCACAACGTGTACGGCCTCGGGATGGCCCGCGCCGGTCACGAGGGGCTGCGTGAACTGCAGCCCCAGGAGCGGCCGTTCCTGTTCTCGCGGTCCGGCTGGGCGGGGATGCAGCGCTACGGAGGGACCTGGTCGGGCGATGTGGCCACGGGCTGGCCGGGGCTGCGGGCGTCACTGTCGCTGGTCCTGGGGCTGGGGCTGTGCGGGGTTCCGTACTCGGGGCCGGATGTGGGGGGCTTCGACGGCAGCCCGTCCGCGGAGCTGTATCTGCGGTGGTTCCAACTGGGCGCGTATCTGCCCCTGTTCCGTACGCACGCGTCGCTGCGGGCCGGGCGCAGGGAGCCCTGGGAGTTCGGGCCCGAGGTGCTCGGGCACGCGCGTGTGGCGCTCGTGGAGCGGCGGCGGCTGCTGCCGTACTTCATGACGCTCGCGCAGGTGGCACGGCGCACGGGGGCTCCGTATGTGCGTCCCTTGTGGTGGGGCTGTCCCGAGGACCGGGCGCTGCGCGACTGCGAGGACGCCTTCTTGCTCGGTGACTCCTTGTTGGTGGCGCCGGTTCTGGAGCCGGGTGCGCAGCGGAGGTCGGTGCGGCTGCCGCGGGGCCGCTGGTACGACACGGCGACCGGGAAGGCGTACGAGGGGCAGGCCCAGGTGGTGCTCGATGCTCCCTTGTCGCGGATTCCGGTGCTCGCGCGCGCGGGTGCGGTGCTTCCCGTGCGGGGCGCGGACGGGGGCGTCGAGCTGGAGGCGTGGGCTCCGGCTCGGGGCGGCGCCGGGGGCGGTCTGTTGATCCGGGACGCGGGTGACGGGTGGGAGGAGTCCGCGGTCGAGCGGTTCACCTCCCGGTGGCGGGACGGCAGGGTGGTCGTGGAGCGGGAGGGCCACGAGGGCGGGGAGGCCGGGTGTCCGGTCCGGGTGCGGGGGGCCGCGACCTGACCGTGGGGCCTGCGCCCCCGGTCAGATGTAGCGGCCCTCGAACCAGGCCCTGACCGCCGACGTGTGGAGGGGGAAGGCGAGGTCGGTGGGGCGGCGCAGCAGGTCCCAGCCGTCGGTCTCGTCCGTGGCCACGGAGGGTGGGAAGTCGGCTGCCGGGCGCTCGGGCAGCAGCCCGAACAGGAGCAGGTGGCCGTCCGGCGCGCTGAGGGCGTCGGCGAGGCGGACGTCGTGGCTCGCAGCGCTGATGCCCGTCTCCTCCTTGAGTTCACGGACGATGGCGTGCCGCCAGTCCTCCCTGTCGTCGACGTAGCCTCCGGGGAGGGCCACTCCCCCGCGCGCGGGTGCGATGGTGCGGGTGATCACGACGAGGCCGGTGCCCTGGGTGTCGTACGCGGGCTGGAGGGCCACGGCGACGGGCAGCGGGTTGCGGTAGGCGGTCGCACCGCAGTCGGTGCAGGTGCGGGGCCAGCCGGAGACGTGCTCCTCGTAGGGTGCGCCACAGCTCGAACAGTGGGAATCCGGGACGGGGTTGGCGCGGTGCTGGGATGCGGACACGCGCGGACTGTATCCGATGGCGGGGCTTCCGGTCTTTCGCCCCCGGCCCCGGCCCTGATAGACGCAGGGGCATGACAGGACTCGCCTCCGCCCTGCGGAGCCTCACCGCCGCCGCTGCCGCCCTGCTGGCCGTCGCCGCCGCTCCCGCGCCCGCTCAGGCCCACTCCGGGCCGAAGGCGCCGAGGGAGTTCGTGGCCCTCAGCGACGTCGACCCGACGATCATCCAGGAGATCCGGTACTTCACCCCGCACAACTTCGTGGGTGAGCCCGTCGACGGCTACAAGAAGCCGATGTGCATCCTCACCGAGCCCGCGGCGAAGGCCCTGCACCGGGCGCAGCATTCGCTCCTGCGGCGGGGCTACTCCCTGAAGGTGTACGACTGTTACCGGCCCCAGCGGGCGGTCGATCACTTCGTGCGGTGGGCGGAGGACCTCAAGGACACGCGCATGAAGGCGGAGTTCTATCCCCTTGTCGACAAGTCGCGCCTGTTCGAGGACGGTTACATCGCCGCGAAGTCCGGCCACAGCCGAGGGTCGACGCTCGATCTGACCGTGGTCCGGCTCCCGGCGAAGCCCACGCGGCCGTATGTGCCCGGCGAACCGCTCTCTCCTTGTTTCGGCCCGAAGGAGCAGCGCTTCCCCGACAACTCCGTGGACATGGGTACGGGCTTCGACTGTTTCGACCCCAGGGCGGGTGAGACCAAGGACGATCAGTTCACTCCGAAGCAGCTGGCGAACCGGCAGTTGCTGCGGTCGACCATGGAGAGGGCTGGTTTCGTGAAGCTCCCCGAGGAGTGGTGGCACTTCACGTACAAGCCGGAGACCTTTCCCGACACGTACTTCGACTTCCCGGTCTCCCGGAAGTCCCTGTCGCGGCGCTGACCTCGCTTAATTCGCTGGAGTCAGACGGCCGGGGCTCGCTACGGTGCCCGTAACCTAGAGGTCCTAGGTTACGGGCACCGCCCGTCTCGCACCCCCTCACGCCCTGGAGGCTCTCTCGTGCGCCCGCTGACCGAGCAGGACATCCGTACGTCGTTCATCAACTGCTCCAAGGGCGAGGCCAAGCGCCTCGCCGTCCCCCGCGACCTCGACCGTTTCCCTTGGGAGGACCTGGACTTCCTGGGCTGGCGAGATCCGGGGGCTCCCGACCGCAGCTACCTGGTGACCGCACACGAGGGGCGCCTCGCCGGTGTCACGCTCCGCTTCCCCTCCCGCCAGCGGGGCTTCCAGCACCGGAGCATGTGCTCACTGTGCCTGACCACGCACCCGGGAAGCGGCGTCTCCTTGATGACCGCCCGCAAGGCGGGCGCGGCCGGACGTGAGGGCAATTCGGTCGGCGTCTACATGTGCACCGACCTCGCCTGTTCGCTCTACGTACGCGGCAAGAAGCCACTGGAGCCGGGAGCGCGCTTCGAGGAGACCCTCACCGTGGAGCAGCAGATCGCGCGGACCACGGGCAACCTGACAGCCTTCCTGGAGCGGCTCCACGACTGATGGCACCACCCGCGCGCGAGAGGGCGTCCGGGGCCACCCCCGTCGGCTCCGGACACCCTCTCCGATACTCGGACGCGAAAGCGGTGTCCAGGGTTCAGCCGATTCACCCCGGTGACGGCGCGCCGGGAGCGTGGCACACTTCTGACGTTCCGTCAGATCCAGTGCTGTGGAGGGACCTTGTCGCGTACGCGCACACCCGTGGTGCCCCAGTGGTTCGGCGGCGAGGGGGATGCCTTCCGGCTCCTCGGCACCCGCTGCTCGGCCTGTGAAGCCGTGTTCTTCCCCCGGGAGGACGCCTTCTGCCGCAACCCCGGCTGCTCCGGCGGCGAGCTGGTCGAGGTGCCGCTCTCCCGGCGCGGCACGATCTGGTCGTACACGGACGGCCGCTATCGCCCTCCCGCGCCGTATGTGTCCGATCCGGAACTCACCTGGCAGCCCTACACGTTGATCGCTGTGGAGCTGGCGGCGGAGCGCATGGTGGTGCTCGGCCAGACGGTTCCCGGGATCACCCCGGCCGACCTGGAGATCGGCATGGAGGTGGAGGTCGTCCCCGGCGTCCTGAACGAGGACGAGGAGACGACCTGGACGACGTGGCAGTGGCGGCCGGTGGGGGTGGGCGCATGAGCGGCGAGGTGGCCGTGCTCGGCGCGGGGATGCATCCGTGGGGCAAGTGGGGCAAGGGGTTCATCGAGTACGGGACGGTGGCGGCCCGGGCGGCGCTCGCCGACGCGGGCGTCGACTGGCGCGACGTCGGCTCGATCGTCGGCGCGGACACGGTGCGCGGCGGCTATCCCGGATACGTGGCGGGGGCGACGTTCGCGAAGGCGCTCGGCTGGCAGGGCGCGCGTGTGGCGAGCGTGTACGCGGCCTGCGCCTCGGGGGCACAGGCCGTCAACACGGCCCGCGCGCAGATCCTTTCGGGGCTCGCGGACGTGGTGCTCGTGGTGGGCGCCGACGCCGCTCCCAAGGGATTCTTCCGGCCCGCGGGCGGCGACCGCCCCGACGACCCCGACTGGCTGCGCTTCCGCGTCCTCGGGGCGACCAACCCCGCGTACTTCGGGCTCTACGCGCGCCGCAGGATGGCCGTCCACGGGGACACGCTGGAGGACTTCGCCCAGGTCAAGGTGAAGAACGCGGCGGCGGGCGCGCTCAATCCGAACGCGCGCTACCGCAAGGCCGTCACGGCCGAGGAAGTGGCGGCCTCAGCCGTCGTCGCCGACCCGCTGCGGCTGCTCGACATCTGCGCCACCTCGGACGGCGCGGCCGCGCTCGTGCTCTCCAGCATGGAGTTCGCGCGCCGGCACGGCGCGGCCGACCCGGTGCGCATCCGCGCGGTCTCCACGGTCACGCCCACCTACCCGACCACCGTCCTGGACCTCCCGGACATCGCGACGGACTCCGCCGCCGTGGTGGAGCCGGGCGGCAGGTCCTTCCGGGCGTCCATCGCCCACGCCGCGTACGAGGAGGCGGGCATCGGCCCGGAGGACCTCTCCTTGGCGGAGGTGTACGACCTCTCCACCTCCCTGGAGCTGCAGTGGTACGAGGAGTTGGGGCTGTGCGGCGAGGGTGAGGGCGCCAAGCTGCTGCGCGAGGGCGCGACGGCTCTGGGCGGACGGATACCCGTCAACACCAGTGGCGGTCTCGCGTCCTTCGGAGAGGCCGTCCCGGCCCAGGCGATCGCCCAAGTCTGCGAGCTCACCTGGCAGTTGCGGGGCACGGCGGGCGACCGGCAGGTCGAGGGCGCGCGGGCGGGGATCGCCGCCAACCAGGGCCTGTTCGGGCACGGTTCATCGGTCGTGGCGGTGCGCTGAGGCGGCCTTCGGCGTTCGGGGCGGGCCCTGGGGTGAACGCGGCGCACCGGTTGAGCCGGTGCCGTCCGCGACCTTGACGCTCCATCACGGCCGGTGAACACTTCCGGGTGTCAGTCGGCATCGCCGCCCTCGGCTCCGCGCCGCTGAGCTCCTGCTCCGCGCGATGGGTCTGCACAAAGGCCCAGCTCAACCGGGTATCCCCCATGGGCGATTCGACTGCGACGGCACGCTCGCCATGGAGGCCGGGCGGGGCGCGGGACGACCCCTGCCTCGGGCCGACGTAGCCAGCGGTAGTCAGGCAGTAGTCGTGGGAACCGCACCCTGCACGGAGTACCGGGGGCGCACCAACCCCCGGGCGAGGGCCTAGGAGCCGCCATGTACTCGAATAGGGACATCTTCGTCGGTGAGACCATCGGCACCGCACTCCTGATTCTTCTCGGCGCCGGCGTGTGCGCCGCCGTCACCCTCAAACACTCGAAGGCGAAGGCGTCCGGGTGGATCGTCATCGCCTTCGGCTGGGGTTTCGGCGTGCTGGCCGGCGCCTACACCGCGGGGCCGCTCTCCGGCGGGCATCTGAACCCCGCCGTGACGCTCGGCATCGCCATCGACACCGACAAGTGGGACCAGGTCTGGGTCTATCTGCTCGGTCAGATGGTCGGCGCGATGCTGGGCGCCATACTCGCGTATCTCGTGTACATGGCGCAGTTCAACGCCAATGTGGCGCGGGGCGTCAAGGACGACGACCCGGCTCCGGACGAGCCGACGCCGACGCTCGGGATCTTCTCGACCATCCCCGAGATCCGTAACCCCGTCGCCAACCTGATCACCGAGATCATCGCCACGATCGCCCTGGTGCTTCCGGTGCTCGCCTTCGGCCTCACCAAGGGCCTCGGCCAGTCCGGCACGCAGACGCTGATGGTCGCCTTCGTAGTCGTCGGCATCGGTCTCTCGCTCGGCGGCCCGACCGGATACGCGATCAACCCGGCGCGCGACCTGGGCCCCCGCATCGTGCACACCTTCCTGCCGATCCCCAACAAGGGGACATCCGACTGGAGTTACGCCTGGGTCCCGGTGGCCGGGCCGCTGATCGGCGGCGCCCTCTCGGGGCTCATCTACAACGCAGCGTTCTGACCGCAGCCTTCTGAGCAAGGGGTAGCCATGCCGGACAGCTCCGAGAAATTCGTCGCCGCGATCGACCAGGGCACCACCTCGAGCCGCTGCATCATCTTCAACCAGGACGGCGCGATCGTCGCGGTCGACCAGCGGGAACACCGCCAGATCTTCCCCAAGCCGGGCTGGGTGGAGCACGACGCCACCGAGATCTGGTCCAAGGTGCAGGCGGTCGTCGCGGGGGCGATAGCCAAGGCCGGGCTCCGCGCCGATCAGCTCAGCGCCCTCGGCATCACCAACCAGCGCGAGACCACGGTCCTGTGGGACCGCGCCACGGGCAAGCCCGTGCACAACGCGATCGTGTGGCAGGACACCCGCACGTCGGCGCTCTGCAACGAACTGGGCGGCGCGGACGGGCAGGATCGATTCCGCGAGCGTACTGGTCTGCCGCTCGCCAGCTACTTCTCCGGGCCCAAGGCCGCCTGGCTGCTCGACAACGTGCCGGGCCTCAGGGCGCGCGCCGAGCGGGGCGAGATCGCCTTCGGCACCATCGACTCCTGGCTGATCTGGAACCTCACGGGCGGCACGGACGGCGGCGTCCACGTCACGGACGTCACCAACGCCGGGCGCACCATGCTGATGAACCTGGAGACCCTCCAGTGGGATCCGTCCATCCTGTCCGCGATGAACGTCCCCGAGGCGGTCCTGCCGGAGATCAAGTCCTCCGCGGAGGTCTACGGGACGGCCGTCGGGCAGCTCTCCGGGGTCCCGGTGGCCTCGGCGCTCGGCGACCAGCAGGCGGCGATCTTCGGGCAAGCCTGCTACGACACGGGGACGGCGAAGAACACGTACGGGACGGGCAGCTTCCTGCTGCTCAACACCGGCAACCGGCCCGTCGCCTCCAAGAGCGGGCTGCTGACCACCATGGGCTACAAGATCGGCAGCGAGGCCCCGGTGTACTGCCTGGAGGGGTCGATCGCCATCACGGGCGCCCTGGTGCAGTGGTTCCGCGACCAGCTCGGCATCATCCGCCACGCGGACGAGATCGAGCCGCTCGCGGCGAGCGTGGAGGACAACGGCGGCGCCTACATCGTCCCCGCCTTCTCCGGTCTCTTCGCCCCCTACTGGCGCTCGGACGCGCGCGGGGTGGTCACCGGGCTCACCCGGTACGTCACCAAGGCGCACCTCGCGCGTGCCGTCCTGGAGGCGACGAGCTGGCAGACCCGCGAGGTCGTCGACGCCATGTACCAGGACTCCGGGGTGCAGATCACCACCTTGAAGGTGGACGGCGGCATGACCAAGAACAACCTCCTGATGCAGCACCAGGCGGACGTCCTCGGAGTGCCGGTGATCCGCCCGAAGGTGGCCGAGACGACCTGTCTGGGGGCCGCGTACGCCGCCGGGCTCGCGACGGGCGTGTGGAACGACCTGGACGAGCTGAAGGCGCACTGGCAGCGCGACGCCGAGTGGGCCCCGCAGATGGACGCGGAGGCCCGGGACCGCGAGTACCACAACTGGCACAAGGCGGTGGAACGCAGCTTCGGCTGGCTGGAGGACGGCCAGGAGGGCTGAGGCCCCACTGACGGCACGCGCGCGGGGTGGCTCTCGCGCGCCACGCGCGCGTGGTCGAGACTGCGGCCCGTACCCCGGTCGGCGGGGGTGCGGGCCGTAGCAATGTGCGGGGGGGGCGTGCGGAGGGGCGGGGCTCAGGTGGTCGCGGGCTGCCGGGCGGACGCCGCCGTCGCCATGGCGTGCTCCACGACGCCGATGAGGACGTCCTTGACGGACTGCCTGTCGCGGGCGTCGCAGAGGACCACCGGCACGCCGTCGTCGAGGTCCAGGGCCTGCCGCACGTCCTGGGCGGGGTAACGGGCCGCGCCGTCGAAGCAGTTGACGCCGACGACGAAGGGTATGGAGCGGCGCTCGAAGTAGTCGACGGCCGCGAAGCAGTCCTCCAGGCGGCGGGTGTCGGCGAGCACGACGGCGCCGAGGGAGCCGGTGGAGAGCTCGTCCCAGAGGAACCAGAAGCGGTCCTGGCCCGGGGTACCGAACAGGTAGAGCACCAGGTTCTCGCGCACCGTGATGCGGCCGAAGTCCATCGCCACGGTGGTGGTGTTCTTGTTCGCCACGCCACTGGTGTCGTCGACGGGGCGGCCCGCCTCGCTCAGGGGCTCCTCGGTGCGCAGCGGCTTGATCTCGCTGACGGCGCCGACGAGCGTCGTCTTGCCCACTCCGAAGCCGCCTGCCACCAGGATCTTCAGCGTGACCGGCTCGACGGGTGCGGTGCCGCGCTCAGAACGCTTGAAGATCATCGCTCGTTTCTCCTGCTGCCGTTGTGTCGGGGGCTTCTTGGGTGTCGGGGGTTTCGTCACGGGGCGGCGGCCCGTATCCGCCGCCCCCGGGGGTCTCGATGACGAGGACGTCGCCGGGACGCACGTCCGCCGAGTCGCTGCCGCCGAGGTGGTCCACGGTCCCGTCGGCGCGCTCCACGCGGCCCGTGCCCAGGGCGCCGGGGGCACCGCCCGCCATCCCGTACGGCGCGACCGTGCGGTGCTGCGCCAGCGTGGAGACGGTCATGGGCTCGCGGAAGCGAATGCGGCGCACCGCCCCGTCCCCGCCCCGCCAGCGGCCCGCGCCGCCGCTGCCGCGCCGCACCGCGAACTCCTCGAGCAGGACCGGCAGTCGCCACTCCAGGACCTCGGGGTCGGTGAGCCGCGAGTTGGTCATGTGGGTCTGTACGACGGACGCGCCGTCGAAGCCGTCGCCCGCGCCGGAGCCCGAGGCCACCGTCTCGTAGTACTGATGGCGGTCGTTGCCGAACGTGACGTTGTTCATCGTGCCGGAGCCCTCGGCCTGCACGCCCAGGGCCGCGTAGAGGGCGCCGGTGATGGCCTGCGAGGTCTCCACGTTGCCCGCGACGACCGCGGCGGGCGGCTCCGGGGCGAGCAGGGAGCCGGGCGGCACGATGATGCGCAGGGGACGCAGACAGCCGTCGTTCAGGGGGATGTCGTCGGCCACCAGGGTGCGGAAGACGTACAGGACGGCCGCGTTGACCACGGCGAAGGGCGCGTTGAAGTTGGTGGCGAGCTGCGGTGACGTACCGGAGAAGTCGATGGTCGCCGAGCGCTCGGCGCGGTCGACGCGGACGCGGACCCGGATGACGGCTCCGGAGTCGGTTGGATAAGCGAACTCGCCGTCTTCCAGGGCGTCGATGACGCGTCGCACCGCTTCTTCGGCGTTGTCCTGGACGTGCTTCATGTACGCCTGGACCACGTCGATCCCGAAGTCCCCGATCATGCGGGTCACTTCGTCGACGCCCTTCTGGTTGGCCGCGATCTGGGCGCGCAGGTCGGCGAGGTTGGTGGCGGGATTGCGGGAGGGATAGGGCGCCTCGGTGAGCAGGGCGTGCGTCTCGGCCTCGCGGAAGCGGCCGCCCTGCACGAGCAGCCAGTTGTCGAAGAGGATGCCTTCCTCGTCGATGGTGCGGCTGTCGGCGGGCATGGACCCGGGGGCGATGCCGCCGAGCTCGGCGTGATGGCCGCGGGAGGCGACATGGAAGAGCACCCGCTCCCCCGGAGAGTCGAAGACCGGGGTGATGACGGTGACGTCGGGCAGATGGGTGCCGCCGTGGTAGGGGTCGTTGACCGCGTAGGTGTCGCCCGGCCGCATGCCCTCGCCGCGGCGCCGGATGACCTCCTTGACGCTGGTGCCCATGGAACCCAGGTGGACCGGGATGTGGGGGGCGTTGGCGACGAGGTTGCCGTCCGGGTCGAAGAGCGCGCAGGAGAAGTCGAGCCGCTCCTTGATGTTGACCGACTGGGCGGTGGACTCCAGACAGGCGCCCATCTGTTCGGCGATCGACATGAAGAGGTTGTTGAAGACTTCCAGCAGCACGGGGTCCGCTTCCGTGCCGACTTCGGAACTCTGCGTGACCGCCACCCGTTCCATGATCAGGTGGCCGTCCGCCGTCCTGGCGGCCTGCCACCCGTCGTCCACGACCGTCGTCGAGCCCGCCTCGGCGATGATCGCGGGTCCGGTCACGACGTCTCCGGCCGGCAACTCCTCACGCCGGTACAGGAGTACGTCACGCCAGGCGCCCCGCGTGTGCAGGCGCACGGTGTCGGGGGCGGAGGACGTCGGCTGCCCGGTGTCCGCGGCGCCGAGGGCGGAGAGGTCGGGGGGCCGGGTGAGGCCGGTTGCCTCCACGGAGAGGGCCTCCACGACCACGGGGCGGTCCAGGGTGAAGGAGTAGGTGGTCCGGTGCAGCTCTTCGAAGGCGCGTTTCATGGCGCCGGGCTCGCCGAGCTCGACGGTGAGCACGGTGTCGGTGCCGTCGTAGCGCAGTTGGGCGCGGCGGGCGACGCGGATGCGGTCGGCGGGCACGTCCTCGGCGAGGAGTTCGGCGCGCGCCGCCTCCTCCAGGTCGTCGGCGGTCTTGTGGACCTGCGGCATGGCGGCGGCCTCCAGGGGCGCCTCCACGGACTGCTCCCGCATGGCCGTCGTGTCGGCGAGCCCCATGCCGAGGGCGGAGAGCACGCCTGCCATGGGCGGCACGAGCACGGTGCGGATGCCGAGCGAGTCGGCGACCATGCACGCGTGCTGCCCGCCCGCGCCGCCGAAGGTCGTGAGGGCGTACCGCGTGACGTCGTGCCCCTTCTGGACGGAGATCCGCTTCACGGCGCCCGCGACGTTGGCCACGGCGACCTGGAGGTAACCCTCGGCCGCCTGCTCGGGCGTGCGGTCGTCGCCGGTCCGCTCGCTGATGTCGCGGGCCAGGGACGTGAACCGCTCGCGCACGAGCGCCTCGTCCAGGGGCTGGTCGCCTTCGGGGCCGAACACCCGGGGGAAGTGCGCGGGTTGGATCCGGCCGAGCATCACGTTGGCATCCGTGACGGTGAGCGGGCCGCCGCTCCGGTAGGCCGCGGGCCCCGGGTCCGCGCCCGCCGAGTCGGGGCCCACGCGGTAGCGGCTGCCGTCGAAGTGGAGGACGGAGCCGCCGCCCGCGGCGACCGTGTGGATGTCCAGCATCGGGGCGCGCAGCCGCACCCCGGCGATCTGCGAGGTGAACACGCGCTCGTACGCGCCCGCGTAGTGCGAGACGTCGGTCGAGGTGCCGCCCATGTCGAAGCCGATCACGCGGTCGAACCCGGCGAGCCCCGACATCCGGGCCATCCCCACGATGCCGCCCGCGGGACCCGAGAGGATCGCGTCCTTGCCGCGGAACTGTCCGGCCTCGGTGAGCCCTCCGTTGGACTGCATGAACATCAGCCGCACGCCGTGGAGTTCGGCGGAGACGTGCTGGACGTAGCGGTGCAGGACCGGCGACAAGTAGGCGTCGACCACGGCGGTGTCCCCGCGCGGGACGAGCTTCATCAAGGGGCTGACCTCACTGGAGAGCGAGATCTGCGGAAAGCCGGTGCGGGCGGCGAGTTCACCGATCGCCTGTTCGTGCGCGGGGTACAGGTGGCTGTGCATGCAGACGACGGCGACGGCCCGGATTCCGTCGTCGTACGCCTTCTGGAGGGGTCCGGAGAGTGCCTCCAGATCGGGCTCGCGCAGCACGTCGCCCTCGGCGCCGACGCGCTCGTCGGCCTCGATCACGCGCGCGTACAGGAGCTCGGGCAGCGTGATGGAGCGGGCGAAGATGTGGGGCCGGTTCTGGTAGGCGATGCGCAGTGCGTCGCGGAAGCCCCGGGTGATGACCAGGGCGGTGGGTTCGCCCTTGCGCTCCAGGAGGGCGTTGGTGGCGACGGTGGTGCCCATCCGGACGGAGTCGATCCGCGCGGGGGCGACCCGTCCGCACTCCGACTCGCCCGCCTGTTCCAGGAGTTCGCGGATGCCTTCGACGGCCGCGTCCGCGTAGCGGGAGGGGTTGTCCGAGAGGAGCTTGTGGCTGAGCAGGCGGCCGTCAGGGGGGCGGGCGACGATGTCCGTGAACGTGCCGCCCCTGTCGACCCAGAACTGCCAGCCAGTCACGTCTCACTCCCGCTTTCGCGCAGATCGCGCTGTTCAGAGCGCCCGGAGGCCGTTGATCACGTCGCGCAGAATACTCTCGTCGACCAGCTCGGCGGGGGGTACGGGACGTGTCACGTGCACCAGTTCGTCGTCGACGAGATCTCCTATGAGGACGCGTACGACTCCTATGGGGAGGTCGAGTCCGGCCGCTATCTCGGCGACCGACTGGGGACTGTCACGGCACAGCCCGACGATGTCGACGTGTTCCGGGGACAGCGTCTGGTCCGCCTCCGTGTCGTTCGCGCGCGACTCCGCGACGACGACCGCGATGAGGTCGAGGCGGTGCTGTGCCGTGCCCTTGGTGCGGCCGCGCGTCATCGCGTACGGGCGCACCACGGGCCCGGCCTCGTCGTCGAACCAGCGGGGCGTGCCGTGACCGTCTTCGCTCATGTCCTCCCACTACCCTCCCGTGGGCAGGTCGGTGCGCGGCGCCGTCGCCAGATGCGCACCGACCCTCTTGACCAGCAGCGTCATTTCGTACGCCACCAGGCCGACGTCGGAGTCCGCGTCCGCGAGGACGGCGAGGCAGCTGCCGTCGCCCGCGGCCGTGACGAAGAGGAAGGCGTCGTCGAGCTCGACCACGGTCTGGCGGACCCTGCCCGCCTCGAAGTGGCGCCCGACCCCCTTGGCGAGGCTGTGGAACCCGGAGGCGACGGCGGCGAGGTGCTCGCTGTCCTCTCTGGTGAGGTCCCTGGACACGCCGGTGGGCAGGCCGTCGCCGGACAGGACGATCGCCTTGCGGATGCTGGCGATCCTGCCCACCAGGTCGTCGAGCAGCCAGTTGAGCTCTCTCGATCCCCCGGTCGCGGCGTGTGCGTCGGCCTTCGGTGCGGTCATCGACCGTCCCCCTCAGATGTCGTTCCTGGTGCTGTGCCACCGGCGGGGTCATCGCCCGCGGCGTTCTCGTCCCGCCCCCGCTGCCACCCACGCTGGAGTGAGGCCATGCGGCTGCGTACTTCGTCGGCGTCCCGCTCCTCGGGCCCGGTCCCGGCCGGGGCGGACCCGCGCTCGGTGCGGCGTTCGGGCCCGTCCTTCAACTGCGGGGCCAGGTTGGCCTGCCGGACCCGGCGGGGCAGTCCGGAAGGGGCCGCATCGCCGGGTGCCCGGGCGGTGTCCGCGCGGGTCTCCGGGGCTTCGGAGCGGGCCGGGAGGGTGTCGGGCCGGGAGTTGCGGCCGCGGCGCCTGGGGAGGCCGGACGGGGCGATCTCGGGCTCGGTGGAGCCCGTCGATTGCGCGGCCTCTCCCGGAGAGCGGTCCGTGGCGCCCAGGGCGCTGCCCGCGCGCGGGGGCGTGAGGTCGGGCCAGCCCGACTGCGGCTCCGGGCGGCGGGGCCGGTCGAGGGCCTCGGCCTCCGTGGAGGTCTCGGTCCGCTCCGGAGTCCGGCTGTCCGAAGTCCGGCTCTCCGGAGTGCGGCTCTCCTGGAGCCCGCTGGGCTTCTCCGGAGACCTGTCGGCCTTCTGCGGAGCCCAGTCGGCGTGTTCCTCGCCGGTGCCGGTGCCGCTGCCGGTGCCGGTGCCATTTCCGGTGCCGGAGTCGGAGCCGGGCGTCGGCCGGGACCTCGTGTGGTTGACGGGCCGGCCGTGCGAGGTCACCAGCTTGGGGGTGCTGCGGCGGGGCAGCGGCACGGGTGCCGCCGGGTCCGCGGAGTCGTCGTGGGCCTCGTGCGTGTCGCGGCCGAGCAGACCCTCGGGGCGGCGGGCCTCGCGCTCGTCCGACTCCCGTTCGTCGCGGGCCTGTTGGTGCTGCTCGCCGGGGACTCCCGCGACGCGGCGGCGCGGCCGGAAGAGGCCGCCGCGCTCGCTGTCCTCGTCGCCGATGGCCCCGGGGAAGCTGTCGAGGTCCGCCATGCCGACGGGCGCCTCCAGCTCGACCGGCCCGTCGAGCAGGGACGCGGGCAGCCCGGGAAGCTGGGCGGACGAGCTGCCGAGCGGCGTCGAGCGGCCGCTGCCCGCCTCCTGGCGTTGCGGCCGGTCGAGCCGGAAGCCGATGCCGTTCGTGTCGGGAACGTCGTCGGTGAGGAGCGTCTCCGGGATGAAGACGACGGCGGTGGTGCCTCCGTAGGGCGACGGCTGCAAGGAGACGCGCACGTTCTGCCGCTGGGCGAGGCGGCTCACCACGAAGAGGCCCAGCCGGTCGGTGTCCGAGAGCTCGAACTCGGGGGTCTCCGCGAGGCGCAGATTGGCATCGAGGAGGGCGTCGGCAGCCATGCCGAGGCCACGGTCGTGGATCTCCAGGGTGAAGCCGTTGGCCACGTGCTCGCCGAGGACCTGCACCGCGGTGTGCGGGGGCGAGAACACCGTGGCGTTCTCCAGGAGTTCGGCGAGGAGGTGGGTGAGGTCGGCGACGGCGGGGCCGGTGACCGCGATGCGGGGCAGGCGGCGCACCTCGACGCGCTCGTAGTCCTCGACCTCGGCGACGGCCGCGCGGACCACGTCCATGAGCTGCACGGGTTTGCGCCACTGCCGTGAGGGGGCGGCCCCGGAGAGGATCACCAGGCCCTCCGCGTGGCGGCGCATGCGGGTGGTCAGGTGGTCCAGGCGGAAGAGGTCGGCGAGTTCGTCGGCGTCCTCGGTCCTGCGCTCCATGGTGTCCAGGAGGGTGAGCTGCTTGTGCAGCAGGACCTGGCTGCGCCGGGCGAGGTTGACGAAGACCTCGGAGACGCCACGGCGCAGGTCGGCCTGTTTCACGGTGGCCTCGACGGCGGCCCGCTGCAGGGTGTTGAGGGCCGCGCCGACCTGGCCGATCTCGTCCTTGCCGTACGTCAGGCGCGGCGCCTCGGTCTCGACGTCGAGCTGCTCGCCCGCCGCGAGCCTGCGCAGCACCCCGGGGAGGCGGACGCCGGACGCCTCGTGGGCCTCCAGGCGCAGCCTGCGCAGGTCACGGACGAGGCTGCGGCCGATGCGCACGGACAGGAAGATGGAGACGAGGAGCGCCAGCAGGCCGAGCACGCCCGCGATGGCGAGCCGCACGATCACGCCGACGGCTTCCGGTTCGACCCGGTCCTTCAGGCGGTCGCCCGCCTCCTTGTCGCGCTGGGACAGGTCCTTCAGGACGGCCGCCGACGCCTCGTTCCACCGGTCCGACGTGATGCCTCGGGGGGCGCCCGCCGAGGACTCGACGACCGACTGCTCCATCGACCTGAGCTCGGTGGTCTCGGCGCCGTTCAGGTAGCGCTCGTAGCGGCTGCGGTCGTCCTCGGGCAGCTGCTGGAGGCTGACCTCGTACAGCAGGTCGCGCTGTGCGATCAGGTCGGAGACCTGTCGGATCTCCTTGTCGCTGATCCGGCGCAGCACGAGGGCGGAGCCGAGCAACGCGTCCTCGCGGGACAGCAGTTCGCGCGCGCGGGTGACGCCGACGAGTGCGCGGCCCTGCTGGTCCAGGCTCACGTTGTCGAGGGCGTGCAGGGTCATCAGGAACTCGTAGCAGGGGTCGATCAGGCGCGTGTAGAGGCGCAGGGCGGTGGCCCGGGTGATGGTGCCCTCTTCGACGGTGCGGCGCAGCGACTCGATGCCTCCGAGGGCTTCGAGGAGCGAATTCAGCCGTTCCTCGGACTTGCCGTCGACCTCGTCGCGGAGCTCCGAGTCCCCTGCCCGGGACTCGACTTGGGCCACCTTCTCGTCCGTGGCGTCCCGGCTGCGGCGCAGGGCCGCCAGCGCGTCGGACGAACCGGGGTCGGCCAGGTAGGCGAGCGTCCGGCGGCGCTCCTCCTGGATGACGGTGGCCGTGTCCTCGATGGGGTAGCCGATCTTGTCGACTACGTAGGACGCGTTCAGAAGCTTGTCGGCCGAGCGTCCGGTCAGATAGGTGGCGAATCCCCACATCGCGGTGAGCGACACCAGCGGCACGAGCAGCAGCGCCACGATCTTCCGGCGGATGGACTTCCCGCGAAAGCGCATGGCCTCCCCCAGATCGACCCCTTCGGTCATGCGGTGCGACCGGGGGTACACACGTGCGTCAACAAACGGCGCGAGCCTACTACTGACACAGGGACAACTCGAAGGTGCGTCCGGACACCTTTCGGCCGTGACGTGAAAGGGACGTCCCATGTTGTCCGGGCATTACGGGAGATCGCCTCCGGTCATGTGGCACATGCCACCCCATGTCATCCCCCTTCCCCGCACGCCCAGTTGGCCGGAAGCTTTCGCTCCGTGTGCGGGAATCTTTCGTGGCACTTGTTCGTCTTTGAAAGGGGGACAGGGTACGTACCGGATGACATACCGGAGTCCTCGTGGTGAAGGTGCCGCGGGGCGGTAGGGGGAGTGACCACAGTGGCGGGCACGGCAAGCAGGGCGAGAGAGCGCGGCGGAGCGGCACAGGAGCAGCGTCCGCCGTTGTGGGTGGAAGAGCCCGCACGCCGCAGAAGGCTCCCCGATCCGGTGCGGACGGCGGCCGTCCGCGCGGTGATCATCGTGTCCCTGACGCTGATACAGGCGATGATCGCCTTCCTGTGCGCCGTCGCCGGCTCCTGGCTCTCCTTCCCCATGGTGCTCAGCAGCGTGGGCAGCACGGTCGTCGCCACGTGGGCGGTCCTCGACGTGTGGGTGACGCGCCAGGTGTGGAACCAACGGCATGGAGTGGTCTCCGTACCGAGCAGCACGGCACGGCAGTTGAGGCGCGAGCGCCGCAAGGCACGCAGGCAGGCGCGGGTGGCGGCGCGCGCCAAGGACCGGATACGACGGCGTGGCGGGACCGGGCAGTTGTCGCACTCGTGAGGCCGGACAGCTGTCACGCTCGTGAGGCCGGGTAGCTGTCGCACTCGCGAGGTCGTGACGCACGCGTGCGGCTGTGACATCGCGGCCTTGCCGCAAGGAGGACTCAACTCCCCGCCGTTATGCCGCTATACGGTCGGTCATACGCCCGTCACTGCTGTCGGTCGCCCGAGCGCCCTTCGCGCCCGCGCGAAGCCCCGGGGCCGGTCGACGGCCAGCACGCCCGTGACGGCGCCCCCTCTCTCGTACGAGACGAGGAAGCCCTCGTCCCCCTCCTCCCCCAGCACGGGGAGTCCGCCCCCGTCGGACTGCCCCTCCATGACCCGGACCGTCGCTCCGTCGTCCCGGCGCCCGGCGAACTGGATGCGTGATCCGTACTGGTCCGACCAGAAGTACGGCGGCCGGGACGCGGTCTCGACGGTGTGTCCAGCGAGCAGGTTGCGCACGGCGACGCGGGGCTGCTCCGTGGCGCTGGTCCAGTGTTCGGCGCGGACGCCGCCCACGCGCGCGACGTCCCCGACGGCGGCCACCTGGGGCACCTCGGTGAGGCACCCCGCGTCGCAGACCACCCCGTCGCCCAGGGCGAGTGAAGTACCCCTGAGCCAGGCCGTGTTGGGGCGCGCCCCGATGCCGATGACGACCACGTCGGCGGGGAGGGTCCGACCGTCGGTGAGTTCCACCTGACGTACGGCATGAGCGCCCTCCCCGTGCCGCATCGCGCTCCCGCGCAGCGCCGCCACGCCCACCCCGGTGAGGAGCCGCGCCCCGCCTCTGCGGTGCAGCCCCGCGCAGACCGCCGCCAGCTCCGCACCCAGTTGGGGCACCAGGGGCAGCGGGGCCGCCTCGACCACGGTGACGTCGTGGCCGAGCCGCACGCACGACGAAGCGGTCTCGGCGCCGATGAACCCGCCCCCGATCACGACGACGCGGCACGGGCCGCGCAGCAGGTCGGCGCGGAGCGCGCGGGCGTCGTCGAGGGTGCGCAGGGTGTGCACGCCCGCGAGGTCGTGGGCCGGGCCCGGCAGGCGGCGGGCATGGGCGCCGGTGGCGATGACCACGGCGTCGCTCTCCAGGGCGCGGCCGTCGTCGAGCAGCACGGAGCGGGCGCGGAGGTCGAGGCCGGTGGCCCGGGTGCCGAGGAGCCACCGGGCGTCGATCTCGGCGGTCTCCTCGCTGTCGGTGAGGGCGAGTTCAGCAGGGGCGAGCTGAGGGCCACCGGCAGAGGATTCGTCACCCTCAGCCCCGGCCGCCACCCCCTCGCCCGCCGCAGCCCCGGAGCCCGCCATCAGGAACCCCTTGGACAGCGGCGGCCGGTCGTAGGGCTGATGCGGCTCCGCCCCGACGACCACCAAGCGGCCGTCGAAGCCCTGGGCGCGCAGCTCTCGGGCCGTGTAGAGCCCGGCGAGCGAGGCGCCCACCACCGTGACGGCCTTCATGCCGCGGAACCCTCCTCCGCGGTCAGGTGCACCTGGATCGTGCCGTTCACGACGGTGACCTGGTGGGTGCGGACGGAGCGGCGCGCGGGCAGGCAGGTCGCCTTGCCGGAGCGGAGATCGAATGAGGCGGCGTGGAGCGGGCATTCGACCAGACAGCCCTCCAGCCATCCCTCCGACAGGGAGGCGTCCTGGTGGGTGCAGGTGTCATCGATGGCGAAGAGCTCGCCGTCGGCGTTGAACACGGCGATGGGCGGCGTGGTGTCGATGCGGATGGACTCGCCCGCGGGGAGGTCGTCGAGGCGGCAGACGGGAATCATGGTCCCCCCAATAGGTCCCTGGTTCCTGGGTCGTTGAAGAGAGGTGCGGGGCGCCGAGCAGACCGAGCGGAGCACACCCGGTGTCGAACCGAGGTGATCCGTATGGGGTGTCGTGCCCTGGAACAGCCTGTTCCCGAGACCGGTCGGGAACAGGACCCTTCGGTAACATGATGTTTCGCATGGCGCACGATGAAGCGCTGTGCGCAACAGAATCCGGTCGGGGCGCCCGCCGCGTCAAGGGCTTCCCGAAGATGCGGCCAGATGCGGCTTCGACGAGCCGCCGGACGGTGAGAGTTGAGATATGACCGGCACGCGGAAAGACGCTGACCAGAGCGGCAACGGGGACGGGCGGACGGCGGCGCGGCAGTCCAGAGGGGCCGCGGGATCCGTCCAGTCCGTGGACCGCGCGGTGAGCGTCCTGGAGATCCTCGCCCGGCACGGCGAGGCCGGAGTCACCGAGATCGCGGACGAGTTGGAGGTGCACAAGTCGACGGCCTTCCGGCTGCTCGGGGTCCTGGAGAGCCGGGGCCTCGTCGGCCAGGCCAAGGACCGCGGCAAGTACTTCCTCGGCGCGGGGATACTCCGCCTGGCCGGGGCGGCGGCCGTGCGCATGGACATCTCGCAGGAGGGCGGCCCCGTCTGCCGTGAACTCGCCGACGAGCTGGGCGAGACGGTCAACATCGCGGTCCTCGACGACGACGCGGCGGTCAACATCATGCAGGCGCGCGGGCCGGCGTCCGTGACCGCGCAGAACTGGCTGGGCAGACGCACTCCGCTGCACGCCACCTCCAGCGGCAAGGTGCTGCTCGCGCACCTCCCGACGACGCTGCGCGAGGGCCTGCTCGCCCGCACCCTGCCCCGCCTGACCGAACACACGGTGACCGGAACGGCCGCGCTGCGCGGCGAGTTGGAGTCCGTCACCGACCAGGGATACGCGATCGCGGTCGAGGAGCTGGAGATCGGCCTGGCCGCCGTGGCCGCCCCGGTGCGCGCGCACGACAGCAAGGTGATCGGGGCGCTCAGCGCGTCCGGGCCCGTCTACCGGCTGACCGAGGACCGGCTCATCGAGCTCGCCAAGCGCACGGTGGCCGCCGCGCAGGAGCTCTCCCGCCGCATGGGGTACGGCTTCTGAACGCCTACGGCTCCTGACGGAGCCGCCCTGTCGACTCCCGTACGAGGGCGGGGCCGGGAATTCCCGGCCCCGCCCTCACGTGTGTCAGCCGCGTTTCGGTCCGCCGAACCGTTTTGCGAAGGCTTAACTCCGGCCCCTTGACGGCCTCTTGATGGCGCTTCCACGATGTCTCCCATAGCGCAACTGATCGTGGAGTACGCAACAACTGTCCACAGCGCAGAGGAGACTGGCCGTGCCACACGAGGTCCGAGCCGTCGTCGCCCTGAAGAAGGGCGCACCCGTCGAGGTGCAGACGATCGTGGTGCCCGATCCCGGACCGGGAGAGGCACTGGTGTCCGTGCAGTCCTGCGGGGTCTGCCACACGGATCTGCACTACCGGGAAGGCGCGATCAACGACGACTTCCCGTTCCTGCTCGGCCATGAGGCGGCAGGCACCGTCGAGGCGGTCGGCCCGGGCGTCACCGGCCTCACCCCCGGCGACTACGTGGTCATCGCGTGGCGGGCCCCCTGCGGCGCCTGCCGCTCCTGTTCCCGGGGTCGCCCGTGGTACTGCTTCGACTCCCGCAACGCCGCCCAGCCCATGACCCTCCCGGACGGCACCCCGCTCAGCCCCGCTCTCGGGATCGGCGCCTTCGCCGAGAAGACCCTGGTCGCGGCCGGGCAGGCGGTGAAGGTCGACCCGGCGGCCCGCCCCGAGGCCGCCGGCCTGATCGGCTGCGGCGTGATGGCGGGATACGGGGCGGCCGTGCACACGGGCGGCGTCAGCCGCGGCGACACCGTGGCCGTCATCGGCTGCGGCGGGGTCGGCGACGCCGCCATCGCCGGGGCGTCCCTGGCCGGTGCCCGCCGCGTCATCGCCGTCGACATCGACGACGCGAAGCTCGACGGAGCCACCCGGTTCGGCGCCACCCACACCGTGAACTCCCGCGGCACGGACCCCGTGGCGGCCGTGCGCGAGCTCACCGGCGGCTTCGGCGTGGACGTCGCCATCGACGCGGTGGGCCGCCCGGAGACGTACAAGCAGGCGTTCTACATGCGGGACCACGCGGGCGTCCTGGTCCAAGTGGGCGTCCCGGAGCCGGACATGGCGATCGAGCTGCCCCTCATCGACCTCTTCTCGCGGGGCGGCGCACTCAAGTCCTCCTGGTACGGGGACTGTCTGCCCGCGCGGGACTTCCCGATCCTCATCGACCAGTACCTCAGCCGCCGCCTCGACCTGGGCGGCTTCGTCACCGAGACGGTCTCCCTCGACCAGGTGGAAGAGGCCTTCGCACGGATGCGGCAGGGCCAGGTGCTGCGATCGGTGGTGGTCCTGTGAGCGGCCTGAACAGCAGCCCGCGCGCGGGTGCGTCCCCGCGCGTGATCGTCATCGGCGCCGGGATCGTCGGCTGTTCGCTCGCCGACGAGCTCACCGCGCGCGGGTGGACGGATGTGACCGTCCTCGAGCAGGGGCCGCTGCCCGCCCCCGGAGGCTCCACGTCGCACGCTCCGGGGCTCGTCTTCCAGACGGGGCCCTCCAAGACCCTCACGTCCTTCGCCGCGTACACCGTCCAGAAACTGAACTCGCTCTCCGTGGACGGGCTTTCGTGTTTCAACCCCGTCGGCGGTCTCGAACTCGCCACCACGCCCGAGCGCTGGGCCGATCTGCACCGCAAGGCCGGTTACGCCGCTTCCTGGGGCGTGCGCGCCGAGCTGGTCGGACCGGAGCGCTGCAAGGAGCTGTGGCCGCTGATCGACGCGGACAAGGTCCTCGGCGGTCTGCACACCCCCGACGACGGGCTCGCCCGCGCCGTCCTGGCCTGCCGCGCCCAGATGGAGCGGGCCGAGCGGCGCGGCGCCCGCTTCCTGGACCGGCACACCGTGACCGGGATCGACCGGGAGGGCGGCCGCGTCACCGCCGTCGTCACCGACCGGGGCAGCTTCCCGGCCGACCACGTCGTCTCGGCCGCCGGGTTCTGGGGGCCGGTCATCGGGCGGATGGCGGGCGTCGACGTGCCACTGCTGCCGCTCGCCCACCAGTACGCGAAGACGGCGCCGCTGCCCGAGCTGGCCGGCGTCAACGACCCGCGCGCGGAGGCCACGCGGCCCATCCTGCGCTTCCAGGACCGCGACCTGTACTTCCGTGAGCACACCGACCGCATCGGCATCGGCTCGTACGCCCACCGGCCGCTGCCCGTCGACCCGTTCACCGTCGCCACGTACGACGAGGCGACCGCCCGCGCGCAGGACATGCCCTCCTCGCTGCCCTTCACTGACGACGACTTCGCACCGAGCTGGCGGGACAGCCAGTGGCTGCTGCCCGCCCTGGGCGCCTCGGCCATCGAGGAGGGCTTCAACGGGGTCTTCTCCTTCACGCCCGACGGCATGCCGGTCCTCGGCGAGTCCCGCGCCCTGCGCGGCTTCTGGCTGGCGGAGGCGGTGTGGGTCACGCACTCCGCGGGCGTGGGGAAGGCGGTCGCCGAGTGGATGGTCGAGGGGCGTGCCTCCGTCGACCTGCACGACTGCGACCTGGCCCGCTTCGAGGAGGCCCAGCGCTCCCCCGCGTACGTCGCCGAGCGGGGCGCGCAGCAGTTCGT
Organism: Streptomyces odontotermitis; assembly: GCF_050510915.1. Lineage (NCBI taxonomy): Bacteria > Bacillati > Actinomycetota > Actinomycetes > Kitasatosporales > Streptomycetaceae > Streptomyces > Streptomyces odontotermitis. Next base: position 29,282 of record NZ_JBNJLS010000005.1, read on the forward strand.
CGAGGTGTACGACGTCCTCCATCCGCTGCAGCCCATGGAGCAGCCGCGCCCGCTGCGCGTCAGCCCCTTCTACGCCCGGCAGCAGGAGCTCGGCGCCGTCTTCCTGGAGGGCGGCGGCTGGGAGCGCCCGCACTGGTTCGAGGCCAACGCGCCCCTCCTGGAGGGCCTCGACGTGCCCGCACGGGACGACTGGTCGGCCCGCTACTGGTCGCCGATCGCGGCGGCCGAGGCCCGGGCCACCCGCGAACGCGTCGCGCTCTACGACATGACGCCGCTGCGCCGCCTGGAGGTCACCGGGCCCGGAGCCCTCGACTTCCTGCAGCGGATGACCACCAACAACCTCCGTAAGAAGCCCGGTTCGGTCACCTACACGCTGCTCCTCGACGAGGCGGGCGGCGTCCGCTCCGACCTGACGGTGGCCCGGCTCGCCCCCGACCGCTTCCAGGTGGGCGCCAACTCCCCCGCCGACCTGGACTGGCTGCTGCGCCACGCCCCCGCCGACGTGCACCTGCGGGACATCACCGCGGGCACCTGCTGCGTCGGCGTCTGGGGGCCGCTCGCGCGCGACCTGGTGCAGCCGCTCACCCGCGACGACTTCTCGCACAAGGCGTTCGGCTACTTCAAGGCCAAGGAGACCCACATCGGCCACGTCCCGGTCACCGCCCTGCGCCTCAGTTACGTGGGCGAGCTGGGCTGGGAGCTGTACACCGGCGCCGACCTGGGGCTGCGGCTGTGGGACACGCTGTGGGAGGCGGGGCGCGCGCTCGGGGTCATCGCCGCGGGGCGGTCCGCGTTCAACAGCCTCCGCCTGGAGAAGGGCTACCGCGCGTGGGGCGTCGACATGACCACGGAGCACGACCCGTACGCCGCGGGGCTCGGTTTCGCCGTGCGCCCCGACAAGGGCGAGTTCGTCGGGAGCGCGGCCCTGTCCCGACTCGGCTCCCCCGAACGGAAGTTGACGCCCCTCCTTGTCGACGATCCGGCCGCCGTCGTCCTCGGCAAGGAGCCGGTGTACGTCGGCGGGACGCCCTCCGGGTACGTCACCAGCGCCTCGTACGGCTACACGCTGGGCCGCTGTGTCGCGTACGCCTGGCTGCCGCCTCTGGAGTCCGGCACCGGGGTGCACATCGAGTACTTCGGAGAGAAGGTCTCCGCGACCGTCGCCGAAGAACCCCTGTTCGACCCGGAGATGACCCGCATCCGCCGCTGACGGCCCCTCCTTGTCGCCCTTCTCGCCGATTTCCCCTTCCTCGCCTCCTGGAGGCCCTGTGTCCCCCACCTACGACGTGATCGTCATCGGCCTCGGCGGCATGGGGAGCGCCGCCGCCCACCACCTCTCCGCGCGCGGGGCCCGCGTGCTCGGCCTGGAGAAGTTCGGCCCGGTGCACGCCCGCGGCTCCAGCCACGGCGGGTCGCGGGTCACCCGCCAGTCGTACTTCGAAGACCCCGCGTACGTCCCGCTGCTGCTGCGCTCCTACGAGCTCTACGAAGCCCTGGAGCGGGACACCGGCCGCGACATCGCCACCCTGTGCGGCGGCGTGATGGTCGGCCGCCCGGACAGCCGCACCGTCGCGGGCTCGCTGCGGTCGGCGCGGCAGTGGGACCTGCCCCACGAGATGCTGGACGCCCACGAGCTGCGCCGCCGCTTCCCCACGCTCGCCCCGCGCGAGGACGAGGTGGCCCTCTACGAGGCGCGCGCCGGGTTCGTGCGTCCCGAGAACACCGTCGCCGCCCATCTGCAGCTCGCCGGGCAGCACGGCGCGGACCTGCACTTCGAGGAGCCGATGACGCGCTGGGAGCCCTGCGGGGGCGGTGTGCGCGTGCACACCGCCGAAGACACCTACACCGCGGGCCAGTTGGTGATCTGTCCGGGCGCCTGGGCGCCGCGCCTCCTCACCGACCTGGGTGTGCCGTTCACGATCGAACGGCAGATCATGTACTGGTTCCAGCCCACCGGCGGCGTCGGCCCCTTCCTCCCGGAGCACCATCCGATCTACGTCTGGGAAGACGCACAAGGAGTGCAGGTCTACGGCTTCCCGGCCATCGACGGGCCCGAACTCGGCGCGAAGGTCGCCTTCTTCCGCAAGGGGACCGTGTGCACTCCGGAGACCATCGACCGGACGGTGCACGACCACGAGATCGCGGCGATGGCCGGCCACATGTCCCGGCAGATCCCGCTGCTACCCGGCCGCTTCCTGAAGGCGTCGACCTGCATGTACTCCAACACCCCCGACGAGCACTTCGTCATCGCCCGGCACCCGGCCCACCCGGAGTCCGTCACCGTCGCGTGCGGCTTCTCCGGCCACGGCTTCAAGTTCGTGCCCGTCGTCGGGGAGATCGTCGCCGACCTGGCCCTCCAGGGCCGCACGCACCACCCCATCGAGCTCTTCGACCCCAGCCGCCTCGCCGGTGCGCCCGCCTGAGGAGTACGACCGTGACGACCTCGCCCACCACCTCGAACCCGGCCCGCACGGACCCGGCCGGGCCGTCCGCCGCCCCCGCGCGCGACGCCAGCCTGATCGCCACCCTGCCCGGCCGCTCCTACACCGACCCCGAGCTCTTCCGGCGCGAACAGCAGCACGTCTTCGAAGCGCTGTGGTGCTGCGCGGTGCGCTCCGCCGACCTGGAGAAGCCCGGCGCCTTCCGCACCGTCCAGATCGGCCGTGAGAGCGTCCTGGTGACCCGCACGCGCGCGGGTGAGCTGAGGGCCTTCCTCAACGTCTGCCGCCACCGCGGCGCCCGGCTGTGCACCGAGGAGTCCGGCGAGGTCCGCCGCGCCCTCCAATGCCCGTACCACGCCTGGACGTACGCCCTGGACGGCCGCCTCGTCGCGGCCCCGAACCTGGTGAAGATGCCGGACGTGGACCGCTCCGCGTACGGGCTGCACTCCGTGGCCCTCAGGGAGTGGCTCGGCTACGCCTGGGTGTGCCTGGCCGAGGAGCCGCCCTCCTTCGAGGAGACCGTCATGGGCGCGGCCGTGGAGCGGCTCGGGGACCCCGCCGCCATCGAGCACTACCGCACCGAGGAGCTGGCCCTCGGCAAGCGCGTCCGCTACGACGTGCGGGCCAACTGGAAGCTCATCGTCGAGAACTTCATGGAGTGCTACCACTGCGCGACCATCCACCCCGAACTCACCGAGGTCCTGCCCGAGTTCGCGGACGGCTTCGCCGCGCAGTACTACGTGGGACACGGCGCCGCCTTCGGAGAGGACGTCGAGGGCTTCACCGTCGACGGCAGCTCCGGCTTCGGGCGACTGCCCGAGGTCGCCGAGGAACAGGACCGCCGCTACTACGCGATCACGGTCCGGCCGACGGTCTTCGTGAACCTCGTCCCGGACCACGTCATCCTGCACCGCATGTTCCCGCTCGCGGTCGACCGCACGGTCGTCGAGTGCGACTGGCTGTACGCACCCGACGTCGTCGCGTCGGGCGCCGACCTGTCCAAGTCGGTGGAGCTCTTCCACCGGGTCAACACCCAGGACTTCGCGGCCTGTGAGCGCACCCAGCCCGCGATGGCCTCACGGGCCTACCGCGCGGGCGGGGTCCTGGTGCCGACGGAACACCACATCGGGGACTTCCACGCGTGGCTCACGGAGCGGCTCTCCTAAGCGCCGGGCGCCGCCTCCTTGGCCGGCGGACGCTTGAACATCCGCGTCGCCGTGATCTCCCCGTGCACGGTCTCCCCGGCCGGGTCCTGCTGCTGCGGCAGGCCCGGCCGCAGGTGCTCCTCGACGCTGATGTACTTGAGCCCGGCCCGCAGGTCCGCGTCGTTGCGCAGGCGGATGACCAGCGGGAACTCGGCGAGTGCCGTCGTGTCGAACAGGCCGGTGGTGTACAGCAGCTGCACGCCCAGCGCGTCCGACACGGCCCGCTGGAGCTCCAGGAGGTACGTCGCGTTGGCGCGGCCGATGGGGTTGTCCAGGAACAGCGTGCCCGCGTGCCGGTGCTTGTCCCGGCCCCGGTCGTTGCTGCGCAGGGCGGCCATCGTGCAGTACAGGGCGATCGCGGCGGTGAGCAGCTGGCCACCGGAGAAGACGTCGCCCATCTGCCCGACGGGGACCCGCTCGGCGCGCAGCACGGCGTCCGGCTTGAGGATCTCCACGGCGACGCCGCGCGGCTCCAGGGCGGCCTGAACTCCGCGCAGCAGCAAGGACATTCCGTCCCGCCGCATGTCGGAGTTCTTCTTGACGGCCGCGCGCGTGGCCTCGTCGATGACCTCGCCGAGCCGCTCGGTCAGCGTGGCCTGGTCGGGCTCTTCGAAGCGGACGCGCAGGAACTCCTGGCCCGACCACTCCCCCAGGCCCTCCGGCAGCCGCGACAGGCGCTGCGCCGAACGCAGCGTGGCCAGGGCCGACTCGACCAGTCCGCGCAGCCGGTCCACGATGCTGTCGCGGTTGCGCTCCAGCTGCTCCAACTCGTCGGTGAGGACGCGAAGTCGGGGTGCGAAGGCGTCGGCCCACTTCTTGGCGTGCTCCGGCAGCGCGGACGCGGGCAGTTCGCGGATCTGCTGGCGTGCGGGGGTGCGCACCTGTTCGTAGCGGGTGGAGTTGGCGTGGCGCACCAGGATGTCGCTGGCCTCGCGCACGGCCGCCTCGGCGGCGGACAGGTCGGCGGCGCAGCCCCGCAGAGAGCGGCGGGCCTCGGCAGCGGCCTGACGGCCCTCCTCGAGGGCGCCGGGGTAGGGCTCGGGCTCCTCCTCGGCCTCGTCGTGGTGCTCGCGCAGCAGGTCGCGCAGGAGCGCGGCCGTCTCGTCGAAGCCTCCGGCCGCGTCCTCGGTGGCGCGGTGGGTCTGCAGGAGTACGGCGTGCGCCTCCTTCGCCCGGCTCAATGCCTCGGTGCGCGCGGCCAGTTCACCGGTGGCGGTGCGCAGCAGCGCCTGGGCCTGCTCGGCGTCGGCGGGCACCAGGTCCTCGGGGAGCTCGGTGTGCGCGTCGCCGTCCTCGGGGGCATGCCGCTCGGCCTCGCCGCGCAGTCGGCCGAGCTGCTCGCTGGCGGCAGAGGCACGGGTCTCGATGAGCTGGACCTGGGCCTCCGCGCGCGCGGCGGCGGCCTGCCGGGACGGCCCGTCCGCGCCGTCGGTGCCCTCCAGGAGCTGGGCGGCGCGGGTGCGGACCTTGTTGCTGAGCCGGTCGAGCTCGGCGAGGGCGGCGGACTCGTCGCTCTCGGCGCGGGCCTGTTCGGCGCGCAGGTCCGCGCCGACGCCGACCTTCTCGTACAGCTGTGAGGCGGCGCGGTACGCCTCGCGCAGCGCCGGGAGGGACGTCTTGGGGGCGCCCGCATCCGCCGGTACGTCCTCGGGGGCGCCCGCGATGTCGGCGCGCTCGGCGCGCAGGGCTCGCGCGGTGCGGCGGGCGTCGTCGGCGGCGCGCTGGGCGGCGCGGCGGTCCTCGTCGGCGGCGCGGGCGCGGTCCAGGCAGGTCTGGGCGCGGGCCTCCGACTCGACGGCGTCGTCGGCGAGTTCGCGCAGGGTGGTCTGCCAGCCGGCGCGCTCCCGGAGGCGGAACGCGAGTCCGGCGAGGGCGTCGGCGGCGCGCCGCGCCTTCTGGGCGGCCTCCTGGCGCTCGTCCCGGACCCGGGACGCCTCCGCGGCCGCCTCGTCGGCCTCCGCGCGCGCGGTGCGGGCCTCGACGAGCTCGGCCTCGCTCTCCTCGGCGAACTCGCGTGCCTCGCGGGCGGCCTGGGCCAGCTCGGCGAGCCGTCCCGCCGGGCAGCCGGTGCGCCAGGAGCCGAGCCGGGCGGCGAGCTCGCGGTCCTTGGCGAGCCGGACCGCGAGGGCGCGGATCTCCTCGTCCCGCCGGCCGGCCCGCGCGCGGAGGGCCTGGCGCTCCTCGTCGGCGGCGTGCTCGTCGTGCATGGCCGGGTTCGGCGGCACCAGGAAGACTCCGGAGGCGCCCGCCTCGGAGTCGGACTCGGCCGGGGTCGGGGCGAGCAGGGCCGCCGCGGTGCCCACGGCGACGGCGGAGCGGGGCAACAGGGCGGCACCGTCCAGCACTTGGCGGGCGCGCGCGTGGGTGTCGGGCTCGGTGATGACGACGCCGTCGACGAGCTCGGGGCGGGCGGCGAGCACGCGCGCGTGGTCGGCGGGGTCGACGGCCTGAGCCAGGTAGCGCCAACCGGGCAGGGCGGGGATGCCGTGCTCGCCGAGGTACTCGACGGTGGCCAGGACGTCGGGTCCCGGGGGCAGCAGCCCACCGTCACCGAGGGCGCCGAGGATGCGGGCGTCGTCGGCGGCGGCGGTCCTGAGCTCGAAGAGCTGCCGCTCGGCCGTGCCGACGCCGTCCTCCAGGAGGGTGCGCAGGTCGTCGGCGCCGCGGTCCAGGTCCTCGGGGGTGAGGCGGGCGCCCTCGGCGGACCCTTCGAAAGCGGGCTCCGACTCGACCGTGCCGTCGGCGTCCGTACGGGCCCTGGGCACTGCGGCGGCGCCGGACTCGCCCTCCAGACCGAGGAGTTCGGCGATGCGCTCCTCGGCTGCGAGGGACTCGGCGGCGCGGCGCTCGGCGTCGTGGGCGCGCTCGGCGGCGGCCGCCGCGTCCGAGGCGCGCGCCGCGGTGAGTTCGGCGCGGGCCTCGGCGGCGGCGGTCTCCCTGGCGTGGTCGGTGGCGCGCCGGGCCGCCTCGCGCGCGGTGTCCCAGGCGGCGACGGTGGTCTTCTCGGCGTCGCTCGCGGCGAGCGCGGCGCGGGCCGGGTCGGCGTCGGGCGCGGTGTCGTCGATCCAGCCCGCGCGGACGGCCTCGGCGGTCTCCTGCTCGACCTCGCTGAGGCGCTGGCGCAGGTGTCCGGCCTCGCTGCGGGCGCGCTGCGCCTCGGTGGCGGCGGCGGTGGCGTCGCGGTGGGCGGTCTCGCCGGTCTCCTGGAGAGCGGCGGAGCGCTCTTCCTCTTCGTTGGCGAGGTTCTCCGCGTCCTCGGCGGCGGTGTGCAGGGCCCGTACGAGATCGGAGGCGGCCTTGGCGCGGGCGGCGAGGGCGGGGGCCGCGTCCCGCTCGGCCTCGCGGATCGCGGCGGCCACGCGCGCGGAGCGGTCGGCGGCCGCCCGGTGGCGCAGGACGGCCTCGGCGGCCTGCCACGCGGAGTGCAGCGTGCGGGCCTCGGTGAGCTCGCGGCGCTGGGCCGCGGCGGCCTTCTCAGCGACGGTGAGCGCCAAGGAGGCGTGCCGGTAGGCGAGTTCGGCGGAGATCAGGGCGCTGGTGCCGCGCGCCTGTTCGGCCTCGGTGACCGTGTGGGCGGCGGCCGTGACCTGCTCGGCGAGCTCGGCGGCGCGGCCCCGCTCCTGGGCTCCGCGCGCGGAGAGCCTGCGGGCGAGGGTGCGGGTGCGCCGCTCGGCGCCCGCGTGCACGTCACGCGCGCGTGCCCGGGTGTCGGCGGCGTCGACGATGCGGCCGAGGAGGTCCACGGAGCCCGCGGTGAAGTCCCGCTCGGCGATGAGCTCGGCGCGCCGCCCCAGCTTGTTGCCGAAGCCGTGGACGAGGTCGGCGAGACCGTCCGTGTCGCGGGTGTCGGTGACGGCGCGCAGCAGCAGGTCGGTGAAGTCGGAGTCCTTCTTGACCGCGAACAGGCCGGCGGCCTCGCCCTCGTCGGCGTTCATCTCGCGCTGGTAGCGGAAGAGTTCGGGGTCCAGGCCGAGGTCGCCGAGGTGCTCGTTCCAGCGGTCGTGGATCTCCTCCCAGTGCACTTCGAGATGGGGATACGCCTTGACCGCCTCGGTCAGTGCGTCCCGGAAGCCCTTCATGGTGCGGCGCCGCCCCTGGGCCCCCGAGGCGCCCTCGACGGGGGCGCGGACGGCGGTGGACTCGGCGACCGGCAGCGAGTCCAGGCTCATGCCCGGGCCGGGCCGGAACGAGTACCACGCCTCGGCGAACTTCCGCGGGTCGTTCGAGACCTGCCGCCCGCGCCACTCGCTGACCTTGCCGACGACCACGCACTCCCCGGTCAGGGTGTGCTGCCACTCCAGGGCGACGTGTCCGCAGTCGTCGGCGAGGAGGAACTTGCGCAGCACGCCGGAGCTGGCGCCGCCCAGGGTGTTGCGGTGGCCCGGCAGCATCACCGAGAAGATCAGCTTGAGCAGGACGGACTTCCCGCCGCCGTTCTCCAGGAAGAGCACGCCGGCGGGTGCGGGGCGGCGCGGCGGCCCGACCGGCTCGTCCTCGAAGAACTCCGCCTGGGCGGGCGCGGGGTCGGGCACAGGCTCGCCCACGCCGCGCAGGTCAAGCACGGTGTCGGCGTAGCGCGCACCGGCGGGGCCGATGGAGTAGAGGCGGACCCGGGACAGCTCGTACATGGCGGCGGACTCTCGTCGTAAGTCGTGTGGAACGGCAGGAAGTTGAGGGGGGCGGGGGCGGGGCAGGCCCCGGGGGGGCAGGGGCCGGGCGGCGGTGCGGGGCGCCGCCGAGTGCGTCAGGAGTGGAACGGCAGGCCCGCGCCCTCGGCCAGCTCCAGGTCGTCGGTGTCGTCGGGCGGCAGCAGCGTCGCCGAGCCGTCGGTGACGGGCACGATGCCCAGCTCCAGGAGCTCGGCGAGCGCCGCGCTGCCCGCCATGTCGCGGACCTGGAGCTGGTAGCGCGCGGTGGTCCGGTAGGTGCCTCCGGAGTCGTCGCCGGTGCGCTGCAGGAAGCCGGAGTCGGTGAGGAACGCGACGGCCTTGCCGACGATGCCGGTGGTCGAACCGGCCAGACGGCGGGCGTCCTTGGTGGCTCCGGTGGCGCTGCGCCGCGCCCAGATCCGCCAGGCGGCCTCCAGGCCCGGGGCGTCACTCGCTGGGTCGGTGTTCTCGCCCTGCTCCTCGGCGCGCTCCTCCAGGCGGCGGCATGCCTGGCGGACGAACGCGTCGACCCCGTTGACGCTGACGCGTCCGATGTAGCCGTCGTCCGCGAGGTCCTCGGGGCGCGGGAACGCCATGGCGGCGACGGAGAGATGGGCGAGGCCGTGCAGGAAGCGGTCGGTCGAGTCGGCGGAGGCCCGGCGGGCGTAATCGCCCATGCGGACCGCGAAGACCGAGTCCTCGGCGGCCGTCACGGCCATCCCCGCGCGCGCGGACACCTCCAGGACGACGAGCCCGAGCCCGGCGGCGACGGCGTCGGCGAGCCGCGCGAAGGGCGGGTCCTCGCGGTAGCGGCGCAGCAGTTCGCCGTACTCCTGGTCGCGGGCGGGCTGGAGCTTGGGCTGGAGGCCGAAGGCGACGAGCCGCGCCGCGTCGGCGGCGTCGGCCGGGGTGACGGGGGCGTTCGGAGCGGGTGCCTCGGAGGCTTCCGGCTCGCCCCACGCGGCGTGCTCTGCGGGGTGCTCGGTCACGGCTGGTGCTCCTTGCGGCAATGATGCGGTCGTACGTCGCCAAAGGCGCCCGGCGCCTCGGCGCGGGCCCCGTGGATCTTCGGAGGGTTCGGCTCGGCGGCCATCAGGCGGCCTCCGTCCGGTCGGCGGCCATCCCGACGGCGTCCAGGAGGGCGGTGCCCACGATGAGGTCGGCGCCGCCGAACTCCGCGTCGTCGAGCTCCGTGCCGTCGTCCACCGCGAACAGCAGCTTCTCCTCGCCCTGGCGGTAGGCGGTGCCGACCGGCGGGCTGGCCGCGTGGACGGCCAACAGGGCGACCAGGTACGGCAGTTCGGGGTCGCGGCGGCGGGCCTCGGCGAGCAGCCCGGACAGGCGCCGGGGCGCGTCCGAGGGCAGGTCGAGCAGCTCCATGGCGGACGCGAGCTGCTCCTCGCTGAACCGGCTGTCGTCCGGGGTGGCGATCAGGTCCGGCTCGGGCATCTCGGCGCCGAGGTGTTCGCGCTCTATGGGCGGCGTCAGCAGTATGTCCACGAGGTCGCCGACGCGGACCGAGACGGGCGTCCGCAGGCCGGTGCCGCGCGCGAAGAAGGCGTCCGTGACGCGGATCGCCTGTTCGACGGGGAGCGGCAGGACGGGCGCCACGAGCTGCCCGTACAGGTCGAGGCCCGCGCGCGCGGTGGGCGTGGCGAACGCCTGCCGGTCCTGCTCGGCCCGGAACAGGGGCCCGGCCTCCAGGAGCCGGGACTGGAGCTGGGTGTGGCGGCGGATGCAGTCCTTGACGATGTCGACCAGCTCGGCGGCGCGGCGCTTGTGCTCGGGGTCCTCGGACTCGTCGCGGGCCTTGCGGATGTTGGTCAGGATCGCGTTCTCGTGGCGGTAGCGGTCGGCGACGTGGTCGAGCGCCTCGGCGATCATGTCGGGAACGGCCTCGAGCCAGTCGACCGCCCGGACGTTGCGCCGGGTCGCGTCGAGGGCCTTGCGGAGCGTCTCCGAGTACTGGACGGTCCGGTAGCGGGCCTGCTCGGCGGCGAGCTGGGCGTCGGCCAGACGGCCGCGGCTGATCAGGACCTCGAGCTTGACCTCGGCGGCGATCTGGGCGCTGGTGACGTCCGTGTCGAGGGCGCCGACGAGGACGTTGACCGCTTCGTCCGTCGTACGGAGGTACACGCTCCCCCCGTAGCCGGGGACCTCTTCGATGAGCTTGAAGTCGTAGTCCCTGCGGACATACGAGCCGTCCGGCGCGAACGTGCCGTACACCGCGCGGAAGCCGCGGTCGACACTGCCGACGTTGATCAGGTTCTCCAGGACCCAGCGGGCCACGCGCTCATGCTCGGCGGCCGGGCGCCGCGGGGCCTGGGCGGCGACGCGCGGGAGCAGCCTGGCCACCACCTGCTCGTGGTCGGCCCCGGTGTCGAAGTCCATGTTGAGCGTGACGAGGTCGATGGCGGAGAGGGCCACCTCGGCCATCGCGTAGCCCGAGTACTCCCCCGCGAGGTTCGCCTTGCGCGCGTCCAGGTCGTGCAGCGGGGCGGTGCAGGCGAGCGCGCGCAGGCGGCGCGCCAGGCCCTCGTCGGCGGCCGGGCCCAGAGCGGGCCGCGGTCCCGCGCTGAGCTGGGGCGGAGCGGTGTCCGTTGCGGCAGGCGAAGTCACGGTGCACAGACTAGGTCCTCGGTCTGACAACGGTCGAAACGGCGCAGAATCGACCGCTTCGGCTGCGGCTCGGGCCCGACGGGATCGACCGCTTCGGCCGCGGGTCGGGCCCGGCAAGATCGACCGCTTCGGCCGCGGGTCGCGCGGGAACCTCAGCCGTCCGCCCCGGCCGCCGGCCTCACCCCTCCGCCGCCACCCGCTGCCCGTACGCCTCGACCAGCCCGCGCCGCGAGTCGTCGAGGTACTCGGCGAGCAGCCCCTCGGCCCCGACCGCGTCGCCGTCGCGCAGGCTCCGCAGGATCTTCCGGTTGCGGACGAGGTAGGGCTCGTGCAGCCGCCGCGGGTCGTCCACCACGTGGAAGGCGAGGCGCAGTTCGGCGAAGACGCTGCGCATCACCTCGTCGGTGCGCGCGCTGCCGGCGAGGGCCACGAGGGCGCGGTGGAAGTGGATGTTGGCCGTGGAGACGCCCTTCCAGTCCCCGGCGCGCGCCGCCCTGCCGCCCTGCTCCACCGCCTCCACCACCGCGTCGAGTGCGAACGGCGGCTCGCCGAGCGCCCGGACGACGGCGCACTCCACGAGGCGCCGGGTCCGGTAGATGTCCTCGACGTCCTCGATGGTGAGCACGCGCACGAAGACGCCCCTGTTGAGCTCGTGGACGAGCAGGCGTTCGTGGGTGAGCAGCCGGAACGACTCGCGCAGGGTGTTGCGGGAGACGCCGAGGGCGCCGCCGATGCTGTCTTCGGAGAGCCGCGTTCCGGGCGGGAAGAAGCCCTCCGCGATGCGGCTCCGCAGGATGTCCGCGACGCGCTCCGCGGTGCTCGTGCGGCCCAGGAGCGCGCGGTCGTCGGCGAGACCCGTCAGTTCAGCCATGCGCAGCCATCCCCTCAGCCATGCCCGGATTCAACCGCAGACTCAAGAACGAAACAACATGGGTATTGAGGGATCGTTCAACGATCCTCTACCTTGTCGACTCATCAGCACACGCACAGCACGGCTCAGCACACGCACAGCACGGCCCAGCACACGCACGGCCGACAGCACTCACAGCACCGCCCACCCCTCTGCGAGGTGCCCATGAGTACGACCCCACCGCCCCACGCCGTCACCGCCGACTCCCAGGGAGCCACGGGCGAACTCGCCGACCAGGAGGGCGCGTTCGGCTGGCTCCGCGCCCTCGGCCCGCGCGGGCGACGCGCCTTCGCCGGCGCCTTCGGGGGGTACGCCCTCGACTCCTACGACTACTTCACGCTGCCGCTCAGCATGGTCGCGCTGTCCGCCTACTTCGGCCTCAACAGCGGCCAGACCGGCCTGTTCACCACGGTCACGCTGGTCGTCTCGGCGGTGGGCGGCGCCGTCGCGGGCGTGGTCGCCGACCGTGTCGGCCGCGTCAAGGCGCTCATGATCACCGTCATCACGTACGCGGTGTTCACCGTCGCCTGCGGGTTCGCGCCCACCTATGAGTGGCTGCTGGTCTTCCGCGCCCTCCAGGGGCTCGGTTTCGGCGGCGAGTGGGCGGTCGGCGCCATCCTGGTCGCCGAGTACGCGACGGCGAAGAACCGCGGGCGCACGCTCGGCGCGATCCAGAGCTCCTGGGCCGTGGGCTGGGCGCTCGCCGCGGTCGTCTACACCCTGGTCTTCGAGTTCCTCGACGACGACCTCGCCTGGCGGGTGATGTTCTGGACCGGCGCGCTCCCCGCGCTCCTGGTGATCTATGTGCGCCGCCGGGTCACCGACGCCCCGGAGGCGGCCGAGAAGCGCAAGCACAGCTCTACGAAGGGGTCGTTCACGGCCATCTTCCGGCCGGACCTGCTGCGCGTCACGCTGTTCGCCGTGCTCCTGTCGACCGGTGTCCAGGGCGGCTACTACACCCTCGCCACCTGGGTGCCCACCTACCTCAAGGACGAGCGCGGGCTCACGGTCGTCGGCACCGGCGGCTATCTCACGTTCCTGATCTCCGGGGCCTTCCTCGGCTACCTCACCGGCGGCTACCTGACCGACAAGCTGGGCCGCAAGCGCAACATCGCGCTCTTCGCGTTCCTCTCCGCGCTGAGCATCCTCGCCTACACGAACATCCCCGAGGGCTCCAACGGCCTTCTCCTTGTGCTCGGTTTCCCGCTCGGCTTCTGCATGTCGGCCATCTTCAGCGGGTTCGGCTCCTTCCTGAGCGAGCTCTACCCCACGGAGGTGCGCGGCACGGGGCAGGGCTTCACGTACAACACCGGCCGGGCCGTGGGCGCCGCCTTCCCCACCCTGGTGGGCTTCCTCGCCGACAGCTGGGGCGTGGGCGGTGCGCTCGTCTTCGGAGCGATCGGCTACGGCCTCGCCGTGATCGCGCTCTTCGGCCTGCCGGAGACGCGGGGAAGGGAGCTGGTGTGACAGCGAAGGCCCCCAAGGAGGCGCGGGCGCGCTTCCGTTCCGGAGTGAGCGGACCGACCGCGGGCCAGGCGGCGGGCCACACGCAGGCCAACCTGGTGGCGGTCCCCGCCGACTGGGCGTACGACATGCTCCTGTTCTGCCAGCGCAACCCGAAGCCCTGCCCGGTGCTCGACGTGACGGACGCGGGTGCCTGGTCGACGCCGCTGGCGCCGGGCGCCGACCTGCGCACGGACCTGCCGCGCTACCGCGTGTGGGAGCACGGCGAGTTGGTCGACGAGCCCACCGAGGTGGTGGCGCGCTGGCGCGGCGACCTGGTGTCCTTCCTGATCGGCTGCAGCTTCACCTTCGAGTGGGCGCTCGCGTCGGCGGGCGTACCGCTGCGCCACATCGAGCAGGGCCGCAACGTCGCGATGTACGTGACCGACCGGCCCTGCCGGCCTGCGGGGCGCCTGCGCGGTCCCCTCGTGGTCTCCATGCGCCCCGTGCCGCCCCGCCACCTGGCCGCCGCGATCAAGGAGAGCGCCCTGCTGCCCGCGGTGCACGGCTCCCCGGTGCACTGCGGCGACCCGTCCGGGCTCGGCATCGCGGACCTCGCACGGCCGGACTTCGGCGACCCGGTGGACGCCGAGCCTGACGACATCCCGGTCTTCTGGGCGTGCGGGGTGACTCCGCAGGCGGCCGTGATGGCCTCCCGGCCGCCGTTCGCGATCACCCACGCACCGGGGCAGATGTTCATCACGGACGCCCGTGACGAGCAGTACCGGGTCGCGTGAACCACCGCGAACCACCAGCACGTTGTGCACCACCAGCACCAGGAACCACCCAAGTACCGCGAGAAACGGACGACATGAGCACAGGCACCATCGATCTGAACGCCGACCTCGGGGAGGGCTTCGGCCGCTGGCGGCTCACCGACGACGAGGAGCTGCTCTCCGTCGTGACCAGCGCCAACGTGGCCTGCGGCTTCCACGCGGGCGACGCGGCCACCATGCGCCGCGTCTGCGGGCTCGCAGCGGAGCGCGGCGTGCGGATCGGCGCCCAGGTCTCCTACCGCGACCTGGCGGGCTTCGGGCGGCGCGCGATGGACGTGCCGCCCGAGGAGCTGGCGGCCGAAGTGGCGTACCAGATCGGCGCCTTGGAGGTGTTCGCGCGCGCGGCCGGTACGCGCGTGTCCTACGTGAAGCCGCACGGCGCGCTCTACAACCGCGTGGTCGACGACGGCGAGCAGGCCGCCGCCGTCATCGAGGGCGTCCTGCTCGCCGACGGCACCCTCCCTGTGCTCGGGCTGCCGGGATCGCGTCTCCTGGAGACGGCGGAGAAGGCCGGACTCCCGGTCGTGACCGAGGCGTTCGCGGACCGCGCCTACACCGCGCGGGGCACCCTCGTGCCGCGTGGCAGCGACGGCGCGGTCATCACCGAGGCGGACCAGGTCGTCGAACGCTCCGTCGACATGGCCCGCGACGGAGCCGTCACCGCGCACGACGGCGACCGGATCACCGTCCGCGCCCGCTCCCTGTGCCTGCACGGCGACACCCCGGGCGCCGTGGCCCTGGCCCGCCGCGTACGGGCCCACCTGGAGTCCGTGGGCGTGCGCGTGGCGGCCTTCGCGTGAGGGCGCTGCCGGTCGGCGCGCACGCGCTGCTCGTCGAGGTCGCCGACGGCGCCGCCGCCGAGGCGCTCCACGCCGAGCTGCTGCGCCGCCGCGCCACGGGCGCCCTGCGCGTACGGGAGATCGTCCCCGCGGCCCGCACGGTGCTGCTCGACGGCCTGGACGACCCCGCCCGCCTCGGTACCGAACTCCCGGACTGGCACATCCCCCCGCTGTCTCCGCGCGCGGAGGACGTCCTGGAGATCCCCGTCCGCTACGACGGCCCCGACCTGGCGGACGTCGCGGCGCACTGGGGGGTGCCCGTCGCCGAGGTCGGCCGGATTCACGCGGCGGCCCGGTTCCGCGTCGCCTTCTGCGGGTTCGCGCCCGGCTTCGGCTACCTGACCGGGCTGCCCGAGCGGCACGAAGTACCGCGCCGGGCCACGCCCCGCACGACGGTGCCCGCCGGCGCGGTCGCGCTCGCCGGCCCGTACACCGGGGTGTATCCGCGTCCTTCTCCGGGCGGCTGGCAGCTGATCGGCTCCACGGACGCGGTGCTGTGGGACCACGCGCGCGTGCCCGCCGCGCTCCTGACGCCGGGCGTCCGCGTCCGGTTCGTACCGCTCACGCCGTCCGGGCGAGCTGACGCTCCCACCTCGCCCGCACAAGAAGACACCTCCGTACGCGGAGACACCTCCGCACGAGGAGCCGCACCCCTCCCGTCGCCCCCGGAGCCACGATGACCGACCGTGCCTTCGCCGTCGTACGGGCCGGAGCCCTCACCACCGTGCAGGACCTCGGCCGCCCCGGCCACGCCCACCTGGGAGTGCCCCGGTCCGGCGCGCTCGACCCGCCCGCCGCCCGCCTCGCCAACCGTCTCGTCGGCAACCCCCAGGACGCGGCCGTCCTGGAGACCACCCTCAACGGCTGTGCGCTGCGGCCGCGTTGCGCGGTCACCGTCGCGGTCGTGGGCGCGCCGTGCCCGGTCCGCGTCGACGGACGCCCGGCGCCCTGGGGTGCTCCCGTGCGCATCCCTGCGGGGGCGCTGCTCGACGTCGGCACGGCCACCTCCGGAGTACGTGCCTATGTCGCGCTCAGCGGCGGCGTCGCCGTCGAGGAGGTCCTGGGGAGCCGGGCCACGGACCTCCTGTCCGGTCTCGGCCCGCCCCCGCTGGCCGACGGGACCGTGCTCCCTCTGGGCGGGCCGCCCCCGACCGCCCCACACGCGCGCGTGGACACCGTCCCGCACCCCGCAGCGCCCCGCGAGCTGATCCTCCGGGTCGCCCTCGGACCCCGCGCCGACTGGTTCACGGCCGGGGCCCTGCGGACGCTCACCACGCGCGCGTACCGGGTGTCCTCGGCGAGCAACCGCATCGGGCTGCGCACGGAGGGGCCGTCCCTGGAACGGACCGCGCGGGCCACGACGCGTGAACTGCCCAGCGAGGGCATGGTGTTGGGCGCGGTGCAGGTGCCGCCGGACGGAAGACCCGTGGTGTTCCTCGCGGACCATCCGACCACCGGGGGCTACCCGGTGGTGGCTGTGGTCCGGGAGGGGGATCTCGCGGCGGCGGCCCAGTCAGTGCCGGGCACGACGGTGCGCTTCGTGCCCGGCACCCGGCACTGAACGACCGCCCACCGCCCGACTGACCCGTCACGCTCGCCCTCAACGGCCGGTCGCCACCGCACCAGCCGGTCAGGCCGCGTCAGGCTGCCCCGGCCCGGACAACGCCGCAAGCGCGGCGGACACCGCATGCGCGGCGCTCAGGTCGAGCCGGGCGCTGGTGCCGCGCACGTGATGGCGCAGCTCCGTGGCGGCGAGCCCGACGAGTTGGGGCAGCAGGTCGGTGCAGCGGCGCGCCACCCAGCCGGTGCCCGCGGTGGCCAGCCACCACAGCCGCGCCGACCGGGTGGGCGGCGGGAGTTGGGGCTCGCACGCGGGGGCCCCGCCGTGGGCGAGCCCCTCGACGGTGAGCAGCGCGTGGAAGCGGGCGGCGAGGAGCCGGTGGCCGCGCTCCCCGGGATGCAGCCGGTCGGCGCTCCACAGGGCGCGGTCGGCGACCCACTCGCCGTCCGCCGCGTGCAGATGGACCGCTCCATGGCGCTCGGACAGCGCGTGCACGACGGCGTTGACCGCGCGCTGTCTGCGGGCCAGCGGGCGGGCCAGGGCACCGGGCAGGCCGAGCATCGCCCCGGGGTCCGGCAGACAGGCGGTGAGCAGCACGGCGCCCCGCTCCCCGCACGCCGCGTAGACGGCGTCGAGCCGGGCCGCCACGGCGTGCACGTCGAACGTGCAGCGCAGCGTGTCGTTGACGCCGACGACCACGGACACGACGTCGGGGCGCAGGGCGAGCGCGGCGGGGGTCTGGCGCCGCAGCACGTCCTCGGTCTGGGCCCCGCTCGCGGCGATGTTGTGGAACTCCACGCGCGTGCCCGCACCCGCAAGCCCTTCCGCGAGGAGCGCGGCCCAGCCCCGCCAGCCGGTCTCGACGGGGTCGCCCACCCCCTCGGTGAGCGAGTCCCCCATGGCGACGAACCGGAGGGTCCTCATCCGACGGCCCTCGCCGGGACATCGGCGGCGCCGCCGGACACTCGTACGGGCGCGTCGTGCGCCTGGAGGAAGGCCGCGACGGACGCGTCCCAGCCGAAGCGCTCGGCACGCGCGCGTGCCGCCGCCCGCCGCTGCCCCTCCGGCCGGGCGAGGAGCGACATCACGGCCGCCGCGAACGCCTCGCCACGATCGGCCGCGACCTCTCCGGCCCCGCCCACGATCTCGGAGAGCGCCGACGACGCGCTCACCACGACGGGCGTCCCACAGGCGAGCGCCTCCAGGGCGGCGAGCCCGAACGTCTCGACCGGGCCGGGTGCCAGGCACACGTCGGCGGCGGCCTGGAGCGCGGCGAGCCCGCCGGGGTCCGGTACGTGGCCGAGGAAGGTCACGGGCAACCTCCGCTCCCGCGCCCGCTGTTCGAGCCGGGCGCGCAGGGGCCCGTCGCCCGCGACGACGAGCACGGCGGGCACGCCACGCCCCCGCAGCGCCGCCAGCGCGTCCAGGGCCGTGCCGGGGCGCTTCTCCACGGAGAGGCGGGAACAGAGCACCAGCAGCACCTCACCCACGCGCGCGTGGCGGTCGCGTACCCGCGCGTCCCGCAGCGCGGGGTGCCGGGCGTCGAGGTCGACACCCAGCGGAGCCCGTACGACATTGCGCGCGCCCACGCGCAGGAACTCCCGCTCCGCCCAGGCCGTGGTGCACACCACGCGCGCGTAGACGCGTGCCGTACGGGAGTTGAGGGCGTCGGCGGCGCGCCGGGCCGCCTCCGGAGGCAGTCCCCAGGTGCCGAGCACGCCGTCCGCCGTCTCGTGGGAGACCATCACGGCCGGTATGCGGGCCTGCCGCGCCCACGCGCCGGTCCAGCGCAGCGTCGTGCGGTCGGAGACCTCCAGCCGGTCGGGCGCGAGGCGGCGAAGGACCGCGGCGACTCGCCGCCGGTCCGCGAGCACCCGGTAGCCGCCGGTGCCGGGCAGCACGGGCCCCGGCAGGGTCACCACGCGCCCCTGCTCCGTCTCCCGCACCCCGGCCCGCTCCCCGGGCACGACCAGGACGGGTTCATGGCCCGCGGCGCGGTAGCCGCGGCCCAACTCCCGCAGCGCGGTGCGCAGTCCGCCCGACGCGGGCGTCACGAAGTTGGCGATCCGCACGATCCGCAGCGGGCCCGCGCCGGGCGGGCCCTCGCCGGGCGTGCCCGCGCGCGCCATGCCGTCGGCGCGCCTCTCCGCCCTCTCCGCCCTCAACGGCCTCTCCGGCCTCTCCGGCGCGCTCATGCCGCCACCACCGTCCGCGCCGCGAGCACCTCGGTGTAGTGCCCGATGAGCCGGTCCCCGACGGCCGCCCAGGTGCGCCCCTCGACGGCGGCGCGCCCTGCCGCCCCGTACGCCTCCCGCAGGCCGGGGTCGGCGGTGAGGGACCAGACGGCGTCCCGCACCGCCGAGGCGTCGCGCGGCGGTACGAGAAGCCCGGTCCTGCCGGGTGCGACGAGGTCGAGCGGGCCGCCCGCGGCGGGCGCGACGACCGGGACTCCGCTGGCCATGGCCTCCTGCACGGTCTGGCAGAACGTCTCGTAGGGCCCGGTGTGCACGAACAGGTCCAGCGAGGCGAAGATCCGGGCGAGTTCGTCGCCGGTGCGGCGGCCGAGCAGCACGGCACCGGGGAGGGCCGCGCGCACCGACGCCTCGCTCGGCCCGTCGCCCACGACGACGACCCGCACCCCGTCGAGCCCGCACACTCCGGAGAGCAGCTCCACCTGCTTCTCGGGGGCGAGGCGCCCTACGTAGCCGACGATCAGCTCACCGCCGGGCGCGAGCTCACGGCGCAGCGCCTCGTCCCGCCGCCCCGGGTGGAAGCGGACGGTGTCCACGCCGCGCGGCCACAGGCTGACCCGGGGCACCCCGTGGGCCACCAGGTCGCCCAGGGCGGCCGTGGAGGGCGCGAGGGTGCGGTCGGCGGCGGCGTGGACACTGCGTATGCGCCGCCAGGCGGTGGCCTCGCCGAGGCCCATGTACGTGCGCGCGTACCCGCCGAGATCCGTCTGGTAGACGGCGACGGCGGGGATCCCGAGGCGCGCGGCGGCCGCCATGCCGCGCACACCGAGGACGAACGGGCTGGCCAGATGGACCAGTTGGGCCCGGTGCGCGGTCAGCGCCGCGGCCACGCGCCGACTGGGCAGCGCGACGCGGACCTGCGGGTAGCCGGGCAGCGGCAGGGAGGGGACGCGGACGACGGGGCAGGGCGCGGCGGCGTCCTGGCCGGGCTCGGCGGCCGCGGTGGCGGGGGCGATGACGAGCGGGTCGTGGCCGCTCGCGGCGAGGTGCCGGGCGGTCTGGAGGGCGCAGTGCGCCACTCCGTTGACGTCGGGCGGGAAGGATTCGGTGACGATGACGACGCGCATACCGGTGGTGGGTCGCATACCGGTGTTGTCGTCGGGCGGGGCGTGGCCGCGTCAACGTGGATCTTTCCTGGCGAGGAACGTCCCATGAGCGTTCCCCTCCGCGCCCCGCGCGGCGGGGCGCCACGTCTCATCCGGAGGGGCTCATACGGCGGGCGCGTCGGGCCCGATCCTGCTGCGCACCGCGTCCTGCACCTCGTCCTCCTCGGCGGGGTCGGCGGCGAGCCTGCGGAGCTGCGTGACGACGCGGGCGTCTCCGGTCTCGGCGTGCAGGGCGGCGACCTCGCGGGTGGACTCCTCGCAGTCCCAGAGGCACTCGACGGCGAATCCGGCGGCGAAGGAGGGATCGGTGGCGGCGAGCGCGCGGGCGGCGCGGCCGCGGAGGTGGGAGGAGGCGGTCTCGCGGTAGACGTGCCGCAGGACGGGGGCCGCGCAGGCGATGCCGAGCCGTCCGGCGCCGTCGACGAGGGTCCACAGGGTCGGTGCGTCCGGGCCTTCGCCGCGCACCGCCTCGCGCAGGGCGGCGAGGACCAGCTTGCTGTCCTTGGCCCCGCCCCGGCAGGCGAGCATCCGCCCGGCGGCGGCGCCGAGGGCGTCCGGCCGCCCGGCCCAGCGGCGGGCCTGCTCGACGGCGGCGACGCTGCGCATGCGCTCGAAGGCGTCAACGGCGGCGTCCACCACGACCGGTGAGGGGCTCCCGACGGCTTGCTCGACGAGAGCCAGCACATCGGGATCGTGCGCGTCGGCGAGGTAGCGCAGAGCCGTGCCCCGGGCGCCGTCCGAGCCGCTGCGGGCGGCCTCGAGGATCTCTTCCCGGTCCTCGGGTCCGGCGACGGCGGTCAGGCAGCGGGCGGCCGGCACATGGAGCACCACACCGCGCTCGAGCCCTTCCTGCGCCCACTCGAAGACGGCCTGGACGCTCCAGCCGGGACGCGGCCCCGAGGGCCGCATCTGCCGCTGCCAGCGGTCGAAGGAGCCCCGCTCGCCGGCGGCCCGCACCCGGGCGCCGATCTCCTCGCGCGGGTCCTCCGCCCACAGCCGCCAGGGCCGGGGCTCGAAGGCGTCCCGCACGGCGGCGGCCAGCTCGGCCTCGCCCTCGGCGTCGGCCGGGAAGCGGGCGAGCACGGGCCCCGCGAGGGCGCGCAGACCCGCGTCGTCGTCGCGCAGCGCCAGCTCGTCGAGGGCCCAGGCCCAGTTGGCGCCGAAGGCCGCGTACCGGCGCAGCAGCTCCAGGGCGTCGCGCCTGCCGTACGAGGCGAGGTGACCGAGGACCGCGAGGGCGAGGCCCGTGCGGGAGTCCTCGGTGTCGAGGACGTCCTCGGAGTCGAACAGGTGCCGCTCGATCTCATCGATCTCGCCGTGGAGGTCGAGGTAGAGCCGGGCGTAGTACAGGGAGCGGTTCTCCACCTGCCAGTCGTGGCGGGGGTCCCGCAGAACGCAGTGGTTCAGAGCCGCGAGCGCCTCGGCGCGCGGCGCCGTAAGGGCGTGCAGCGTGCCGTCGCCGCGACCCCGCTGAAGCAGGCCGAGCAGCGTACCGCTGGGCGCTATGAACGGTTCGAACATGGGAAACAGCCTCACATCAAGCGTCGACGCAACCGGGAATCGTGCTTTACCTGGCCGCGCGCCAACACGTCGGGCCGCCCGCCGTCTGCTGCTTGTTGAAAGCCATTGTCCTCTGCCTTTCGTCGGTGGCCCGCACGGGATCCGGCCGGATCCCGCGAGGTGGGCCGCTCACGGTCCGCGCGGTGCGGCAACACCTGCCCCGCCGTCGCGTCCGTAAATCACGTCGTCATGATGACCCAGCGGTTCTCTCCGCCGCGACCACATTTCCGGCGCCCCCGCCGCCGCAGGTCAGCTACCCCGTTCAGGCCGCCCCGAACAGCCGGAGCAGCTCCTCCTTGCCGAACATCCGGGCGGTGTCGACCGCGGAGGGCGTGCCCGCGGCCGGATCGGCGCCCCCGTCGAGGAGGGCCCTGATGACGTCGTCGGCGCCCTTGAAGACGGCCCCGGCGAGCGGCGTCTGGCCCCGGTCGTTGGCCCGGTCCGGGTCGCCGCCACGCTCCAGGAGGGCGCGGACCGCGTCGGCGTGACCGTGATAGGCGGCGAGCATCACCAGCGTGTCGCCCCGGTCATTGGTGAGATTGGCCGGAACTCCGGCGTCCACATAGGCGGCGAGCGCGTCGGTCTCGCCCTGGCGCGCGAGATCGAAGATCTTGCCCGCCAGCTCCACGACCTCCGGGTCGGGGGCTTCGCTCATGGTCAGGCCGCCTTTCAGATACGGGATTCGCCTACAGGTGACGCGGCGACAAGGTGCGTACGACCTGCAGCCGTACGAGTGAATCGACAGGGTACTGCCCGTCACGGCACATGACGGGGCCCGCCCGAGGCAAAGATCACCGCAGGCCCCACGTGCCGCTCCGACCGCGCCCGTACGGCCCAGCAACCCGCTGCCATCGGGGGGAAATATCCAAGATTTCCCCCATTTGCACCTTTTATCGTATGGATACATGCTGTGAGCCTGGAAGAACTCATGGTGACTGTCCCCCCACTCAGGAGAACTCTCATGGTCCTGTCCATCTCAGGCGTCGTGCTGCTCGGAATCATCGCCTTCCTGTTCTTCCGCAAAGACGGCCTCAAGGCGTCCCACGCACTGGTCTGCGCACTCTTCGGCTTCTTCCTCGCGGGCACCGCCATCGCCCCGAGCATCAAGGCGGGCAGCGCGAGCCTCGCGAGCCTCCTCGGCGGGATCAAGTTCTGACGTCCCCCTCTCCCTCGTAACACCCCGTACGCACCATCAGGAGACAGACGTGGCACGGCGCCCCCTCCCCCGCATTCTCAGCAGCGGGTCCGCCCCGATCGCCCGCGGCCGGGAGACCATCGCCCGCAGCCGCGAGACGATCACCCGCAGCAGGGAGATCGCGCGGTCGGCCGCCGACAGCGCCACCGACGTCCTCCACCCGCTGATCACGATCACCCGCGGACTGCGGCGGCTCGCTGCGGCCGGGCGGCGCAGATGGGCCGCCACCCCCAAGGACCGGCGCGGACCGCTGCTGTTCCTGGTGGCCTCGGTGATCCTGGTCGTGGCGCTCGTCCCGTACGGTCCGCTGCTGGCCGCCATCTGCCTGATGGCGGCCGCCGCATGGACCGGCCGGGAGCGCACCGCGCCCGCCCCCACGGGCCCGGACGACTCCCAGGTGGAGCGCCTCCAGTCGCTCTACGAAGCACTCGTCCCGTACTTCTCCGTCCCCGAGGACCCGAGCCCCCTGTACGCGCACGGCGGCGAGTGGGAGAAGGCGTTCCCCACCTACGACTTCGACGAGACCGGACGCGTCTCGCGGCTCGTGGTGCGCTACCCCGCGTACTTCACGGACGGCGAGGCCGACTCACGCGCGCGGATCGAGCAACTGCTGCACGCCAAGTCGGGCCGCGGCCGCGAGTACCACTTCGAGTGGGACGAGGAGGGCAACCAGCTGACCGTCGCGGTGCTGCCCCCGCTGCCCACCGACATCGCCGCCCAGCGCTTCGTCACCGCCCCCGGTGAGACGGTGCTCGGCTTCACCGACCCGACGGTCGTCCAGCGCACCCTCCCGGTCGCCGACGGCGACGACCGGCGCGATGTGCCCCCCGTCATCTGGCGCACCGGGATCCGCTCCACCGAACCGCACCTCCTCGTCGTCGGCCAGCCCGGCAGCGGCACCACGACGCTCCTGCGCTCCATCGCCCTGCAGGCCCTTCAGCACGGGGACGTCCTGGTCGTCGAGGGCAACGGCACGGGCGACTACGCCTGCCTGTCCGGGCGCGACGGCGTACTCGCCGTCGAGTGCGGCCTCGCCGGGGCGCTCGCCAGCCTGGAGTGGGCGGCACACGAGACGGAGCGGCGGCTCATCGCCGCCAACCGCGCCCGCCAGGCCGGCCACCCGCCGCCGGAGGACACCAAGCGCCCCCTGTGGCTGCTGCTCGACCACCCCAGCGTGCTCGGCCACCTCGCGGCCGCCGACGGGGACCGGGACCCGCAGTCCCTCCTCCAGGTGCCCCTGCGGCACGGCCGGGCGGCCCACGTCACGGTCGTCGTGGCCGATCAGTTCGACAGCCTGGACACGCTGAGCGACGCGGTCCTGCAGCACACCCGCGCGCGCGTGGTGCTCGGCCCCGCCGAACTCGACCAGGTGGAGGACGTCCTCGGCGTCCCGCCGCACACCACGCCCACCCGCGACGTGCCGCCGGGCCGCGGCTACGCCCGGCTCGGCACCGGCCCCGTGCACCGCCTCCAGGTGCCCGCCACCCCCGACCCGTACGACGACGCGACGAGCGAGTCGCACCGGCGCGCGGTCATGGAGCTCCTTCCGGAGCGCACCATGCCCGCCGACGCGACCGACGCCCCTGCCGAGCACGACGCCGAGGCGGAGCCGGTCCCGGCCGAGGGCTGAGCCGCTCCCGTACAGGCCGCAGGCAACGCGTCCGTACGGGCCTCAGGCCACGAACGTGCGCGGCGGCTCGGCGCCCGAGCCCGCCCCCGTCTCGACCAGCCGCGCGGCCGCAGCGAGCCGCACCGCCGCCTCCTCGGCGACCGCGCCGCCCACGGTGAACGGCAGCCGCACATAGCCCTCGAAGGCGCCGTCGACACCGAAGCGGGGCCCGGACGGGACCCTGACCCCCACCCGCTCGCCGACTTCCGCGAGCCGGGACCCGGAGAGTCCGCCGGTGCGCACCCACAGGGTCAGCCCACCGCCCGGGACCTCGAACTCCCAGTCGGGCAGCTCGCGGCGCACGGCGGCCACCAGGGCGTCGCGGTTCTCCCGCGCCTGGGCCCTGCGCACGTCGACGGCCTCCTGCCAACCCCCGGTGTTCAGGAGCCAGTTCACGGCCAGCTGCTCCAGGACGGGGGTGCCCAGGTCGGCGTAGGCGCGGGCGGCGACCAGGCTGCGGATGACGTCGGGGGCGGCCCGCACCCAGCCGATGCGCATGCCCGCCCAGAACGCCTTGCTCGCCGAGCCGACGGTGATGACGGTCGAGCCGGCCGGGTCGAACCCGCAGACGGGGCGCGGCAGTTCAAGGTCGTCGTCCAGGCGCAGCTCGCTCATCGTCTCGTCCACCACGAGCACCGTGCCCGCCGAGCGCGCCGCGTCCACGAGCCTGCGGCGCTGGTCCTCGTCGGCGAGGGCTCCGGTGGGGTTGTGGAAGTCGGCGACGACGTACGCGAGCCGGGGCGCCGCGTCGCGCAGCACCTGCCGCCAGCGGTCCAGGTCCCAGCCGCCGAGGCCCTCGGCCATCGCGACGGGCACAAGCCGGGCCCCGGCCTCGCGCATCAGCTGGAGGATGTTGGCGTACGAGGGCGACTCGACGGCGATGCGCTCGCCGCGGCCCGCGAAGAGGTGGCAGATCGCGTCGATCGCGCCCATGGCGCCCGTGGTGACCATGATCTGCTCGGGCATGGTGGGGATCCCGCGCGCGGTGTAGCGCTCGGCGAGCATCTCGCGCAGCGCGGGCAGCCCCGCCGGATAGTCGCCGTGCGTGTGCGCGTAGGGCGGCAGCTCTTCGAGGGCGCCCTGCACCGAGCGGGTCAGCCAGGGCTCGGGGGCGGGCAGGGCCGCGCAGCCCAGGTCGATCATGGAGCCGAGCGCCTCGGGCGGCAGCGGTTCGAGCCCGCGCGCGGGCAGGGGGTTACCGGCCGGGACGGCGGTCCAACTGCCCGCTCCCCTGCGGGACTCCAGGAACCCTTCGGAGCGCAGCGCCTCGTAGGCGGCGGCGACCGTGGTCCGGCTCACGGAGAGGGAGACGGCGAGCTCGCGCTCGGCCGGCAGCCGGGCGGCGACCGGGACGCGCCCTTCGAGGACGAGCAGCCGGATGCCGTCGGCGAGCGCGCGGTAGGCGGGCGGGCGCCGGGTGCCGGTGCCCGCGGGGCGCGCCTGCTGGGACGTGAGCAGCCTGGCGAGCTGGGCCGACCCCACCGCCGAAGTCCACTGAGCCATCTCGACCAGTCCACCTTCCCCGAATTGGCCATGGTTGCGACCTGGATCCAAGCCACAGGGTGTCATGCATCAGGCCATTAGCACGATCGGGGGGCACTCCTTGTCCGCGAAGACACCGCGTCGCACACCAGCCACAGCCGGGGAGAAGCCCTATCTCGCACGGCGGCTGTGCCAGCTGTACGCCGGTCTGACGCTCTACGGAGTGAGCTCCGCGCTCATGGTCACGGCCGGGTTCGGGCCGGAGCCGTGGAACGTGCTGAACCAGGGGCTCGCCGAGCTGACCGGCCTCTCCATAGGCACCATCTCGATCATCGTGGGCGCCGCGGTCCTGCTGCTCTGGATCCCGCTGCGCCAGCGCCCGGGGCTCGGCACCGTGTCGAACGTCTTCCTGTGCGGCCTCTCCATGGACGCCACCCTGGCGCTCCTGCCGGACTCGGACTCCTACGCCGTGCGCATCCCGCTCCTGGCCGCCGGGATCCTCCTCAACGGGCTCTCTACGGGTCTGTACATCACGGCCCGGTTCGGCCCCGGCCCGCGCGACGGCCTGATGACCGGCCTGCACCAGCGCACCGGCCGCTCCATCCGCCTGATGCGGACGGTGATCGAGGTGGTGGTGGTCGCGACGGGCTTCGCGCTCGGCGGCACGGTGGGCATCGGAACCGTCCTGTACGCGGTGTCGATCGGCCCACTCGCCCAGTTCTTCCTGCGGGTGTTCGCCATCCCGGGAGCACCCTCGCGCAGCGTCGTGGCCGCCGGCGGGCAACCGGAGCAGGCGATACTGCAGCGGTGACCCCGCGCGTACGCCACCCCTACCTCGACCACCGGCACCCGCTCGCCTTCGCCCACCGGGGCGGGGCGGCGGACGGCCTGGAGAACACCGCCACCGCCTTTCGACGCGCCGTCGACGCGGGCTACCGGTACATGGAGACCGACGTCCACGCCACGGCCGACGGCAGGCTCGTCGCGTTCCACGACACGACGCTCGACCGGGTCACCGACGCGGCGGGCCGGATCGCGGACCTCCCCTGGAGCGAGGTGCGCCACGCGCGCGTGGCGGGCAGCGAACCGGTCCCCCTCTTCGAAGAGCTCCTGGAGGCGTTCCCCGACGCCCGCTGGAACATCGACGTGAAGGCCGAGCCCGCGCTGCTCCCGCTCCTCGACCTGATCCGGCGGACCGGCTCCTGGGACCGGGTCTGCGTCGGCTCCTTCTCCGAGTCGCGCGTCGCCCGCGCCCAGCGGATCGCGGGCCCGCGCCTCGCCACCTCGTACGGCACCAGGGGCGTGCTCGCGCTGCGCCTGCGGTCGTACGGGCTGCCCGCCCTCCCGCGCGGGACGGCGGTCGCCGCGCAGGTGCCGGAGGTGCACGCGGGCGTCCGCGTCGTCGACCGGCGCTTCGTGCGCACCGCCCACGCGCGCGGGCTGCAGGTCCACGTCTGGACCGTGAACGACCGCGATCGGATGACGGCTCTCCTGGACCTCGGTGTGGATGGCATCATCACTGATCACATCGAGACGCTGCGCGAGGTGCTGAAGGACCGGGGGACCTGGGCCTGACCGCCCAGGAGCGGGCGCGGACCACGGGGAACAGCGAGGGGGCACGGGTGAGCAGCGACACCGTGCGGACGGCCGAAGCCGCCGAAGAGGCGGCCGGAGCCGCCGAGCGCAGACGCGAGCAGCGCGGCTGGTACTTCTACGACTGGGCCTGCTCGGTCTACTCGACGAGCGTGCTCACCGTGTTCCTCGGGCCCTATCTCACCGAGGTCGCCAAGTCGGCCGCGGACCCCGAAGGGTATGTGCACCCGCTGGGCATCCCGGTCCGCGCGGGCTCCTTCTTCGCGTACTCCGTGTCGGCCTCGGTGATCCTGTCGATCCTGGTGATGCCCCTCGCCGGCGCCGCCGCCGACCGCACCGGCCGCAAGAAGCCGCTGCTCGCCACGGCCGCCTACCTGGGGGCGGCGGCCACGGCGGGCATGTTCTTTCTGGACGGCGACCGCTATCTCCTGGGCGGGCTGCTCCTGATCGTCGCCAACGCGTCCCTGGCCGTGTCGATGGCGCTCTACAACTCCTATCTGCCGCAGATCGCGCCGCCCAAGGAGCGCGACGCGGTCTCCTCGCGCGGCTGGGCCTTCGGATACGCGGCGGGCGCCCTCGTCCTGATCGCGAACCTGGTGCTGTTCACGGCCCACGACAGCTTCGGCGTCTCCGAGGCCACGGCGGTGCGCATCTGTCTGGCCTCGGCGGGCGTGTGGTGGGGCGCCTTCACCCTCGTACCGCTGCGGCGGCTGCGCGACCGGGCGGTGGCGCCGTCGGACCGGAGCGGGTCCCAGGGGTGGCGGCAACTGGCCGCGACCGTGCGGGACATGCGCCGCCATCCGTACACGCTGGCCTTCCTCCTGGCGTATCTCGTCTACAACGACGGCGTCCAGACAGTCATCTCCCAGGCGTCCGTGTACGGCTCGGAGGAGCTGGGGCTCGGCCAGTCCACGCTGATCGTGGCGGTCCTCCTGGTGCAGCTGCTCGCGGTGGCGGGGGCCCTCGGGATGGGGCGCCTCGCGCGCAGGTACGGGGCGAAGCGGACCATCCTCGGCTCGCTGGTCGCGTGGACCGTGACGATCGGGGCCGGGTACTTCCTGCCCGCCGGGGCCCCGGCGTGGTTCTTCGTGCTCGCCGCCGGGATCGGGCTCGTCCTCGGCGGCACGCAGGCGCTCTCGCGCTCGCTGTTCTCGCATCTGGTGCCGCCGGGCAAGGAGGCGGAGTACTTCTCGGCGTACGAGATCAGCGACCGGGGCATGGCGTGGGTGGGGCCGCTGGTCTTCGGGCTCACGTACCAGCTGACCGGCAGCTATCGGGACGCGATCATCTCGCTCGTGGTCTTCTTCGTGCTCGGTTTCGGGCTGCTCGCGCGGGTGCCCGTGCGACGCGCGGTGAGCGACGCGGGCAATCCCGTACCCGCCAGGATTTAGCAACTGAAGGCAAAGGCCGGTAGTGTACGCCTTTGGCCTGCCAGGCGTACCGTTACTGCGCGCTGGACATTCAGAAACGCTGGGTGACATCTCCTGTCAGATGTGACAAAGCGGGCGCTGGTGGGTACAACAAGGGGCGGCATACGACGGCGACGCATGACCCTGAACGGGAATCTTTACCGCCGACCGGACGTTGACCGGATGACGACGACAGCGACACCTGTCCTGTGGGCGACAAGCCCGGGAGGCACGATTCATGAGTGAGCGAGCTCTTCGCGGCACGCGCCTCGTGGTGACAAGCTACGAGACCGACCGCGGCATCGACCTGGCCCCTCGCCAGGCCGTGGAGTACGCATGCCAGAACGGACATCGTTTCGAGATGCCGTTCTCGGTCGAGGCGGAGATCCCGCCGGAGTGGGAGTGCAAGGTCTGCGGGGCCCAGGCACTCCTGGTGGACGGCGACGGACCTGAGGAGAAGAAGGGCAAGCCGGCGCGTACGCACTGGGACATGCTCATGGAGCGCCGTACTCGAGAAGAGCTCGAGGAGGTCCTCGAGGAGCGTCTCGCGGTCCTGCGGTCCGGCGCCATGAACATCGCGGTGCACCCGCGCGACAGCCGCAAGTCCGCCTGACGGCGGGCTTGAAGCGACAGCATCACAAGAAGAGGCCCGGTCCACTGCTCAGCAGTGGACCGGGCCTCTTCGTCGTCTCTGCGCGCCTCTCGCCCGCCCTCTAGCGCGGCAGCTGCGGGCCGTCCGGGCGGGGCATCGGCGGCTCCTCGTCCCGGATGACCTCGCCCTGGACCACCTTGCCGTCCGGGCGGTGCATGCGGGCCTGCTGGAAGGCGTCCCCCAGGCCGCCCGGGGTGGCCTCGCGGACCTTGCGCTCGAAGGTGCGCTCGGCATAGCGGCCGAGGGCCTTCTGGAGCGGCGGGAGCAGCAGGAGGAGCCCCAGGGCGTCGGAGACCAGCCCCGGGAGGATGAGCAGCAGCCCGCCCAGCATCGTGAGCGCGCCGCCGCCCTTGTCGCTCTCGGCGCTCGGCGTGACACCGCTCTGCTGCTGTTGCACCGCCTCGCTGAGCTTGCGGAAGGCACGGCGCCCGGCACGCTTGATGACGGCCGAGCCGAGCACCAGCCCGGCCACGAGCAGCAGGAAGACCGTGAACCCGCTCGTGGCGCTCGCCACGACCGTGAGCAGCCAGATCTCGAGGACCAGCCACGCGGCGATGCCGAGCGGGAGGTACCTCAGCGGCCCCGAGCGCCGGGGTCGTGCGGTGCGGAGGGGAGGCGGTGCGCCAGTCGTCATGCTCCCAGTGTGCCTGGGCCCGCCTCAGACCGGGATAAGGAGATGATCAAGAAGGGCTGTGAACCGGGCCGTCCCGGCGTCAGGAGGAGGGCTTGCGGCCGAGGGCCTTGCCGACCTTGCCGACGCGCTCCCCCACGCCCCACGCCGTGACCCGCCACAGGGCCTCGACGACGATGTTCTGGCTCATCTTGCTGTCGCCGAGCTCGCGCTCCACGAACGTGATGGGCACCTCGACGACGTGGTAGCCGGCCTTCACCGCGCGACGGGCGAGGTCGACCTGGAAGCAGTAGCCCTGGGACGCGACCTCGTCCAGGCCGAGCCCCTCGAGGGTCTCGCGGCGGAAGGCGCGGAAGCCGCCGGTGACGTCACGGATCGGCACGTCGAGCAGGAGGCGCGAGTACGTGCTGCCGCCGCGGGAGATGAACTCGCGGTGCTTGGGCCAGTTGACGACCCGTCCGCCCGGCACCCAGCGCGAGCCGAGCACGAGGTCGGCGCCCTTCAGGGCGGTGAGCAGCCGGGGCAGCTCCTCGGGCTGGTGCGAGCCGTCGGCGTCCATCTCGACGAGGACCCCGTAGCCCTTCTCCAGGCCCCAGCGGAAGCCCGCCAGGTAGGCGGCGCCGAGCCCTTCCTTGCCCTTGCGGTGCAGTACGTGGATCTGGTCGTCCTCGACGGCCAGTTCGTCGGCGATCTTGCCGGTGCCGTCCGGGCTGTTGTCGTCGGCGACGAGGACGTACGCCTCGGGCACGGCGGCGCGCACGCGGCCGACAATGGACTGGATGTTCTCCGCCTCGTTGTAGGTCGGAATGATCACCAAGACCTTGCCGAGGGAGTCGAACTGTCTCCCTTGGTCCCCTGTTTCCAAGAGCCCGCCGCCGTCGTTCACTACTGCCCCTTCGTTCGTACGCAGGGGACCACCATAGTGGCCGCTTCCTGCACGGCTGCGGCGGCACGGGGGTTGGGGGTGTCCGACTGTGCTGCGGGTTGGGCCCGGCGCCCTTCGGGCCGACCTGGGACCCGCTGGCTGCGGATCGACCTAGTGCCGTTGTCTACTGAGCGTCCGGGCCCCACCCGGGTCCCACCTTCCCCCGAGCTCCCGAGGAGCAGGGGGGACTCCGATCCCGCTGATACGTTCCCTCGCCTCCGCGGCGCGGGCGCTGGACCTGGCTCCCAGTGGCGGTGTGCCGGTGCGGCACTCCGCCCATGGCCCAGTTGCGTTCGACGTCTGCGTGGAGGTTCACCGGTCGGACGTCCTGTGGTGGACCCGGCCGAACCTACCCGCCGACGGCGGCGGTCTGTCAATAGCCGTTTGACCTGGGCGGTTCTGACGGACCGCCAGGTCAGCGCGGAGGATACGCAGGTCGAGTGCCGCGGCGGCGGGCCCCGATCGGTGCCGCGCCGCCCCGGTACATCACTCGTCCGGCCCCACGAAGACCGTCCGGCCGGCGACCACGGTGCGCAGACAGACGGGCAGTTCGGCGCCGGGCGTCAGGTCGGGCAGTCCGGGGGTGCCGGAGCGCGGGTCGGTGGACCAGCGGGCCACGCGGTCGTCGGGTGCCTGGACCACCAGGTCGGAGGTGCGCCACACGGCGTAGTCGGCGGGTGCGCCGGGCACCAGGGCGCCCGCGTCGTCCCGGCCGACGGCCCGCCAGCCGCCCCGGGTGTGGGCGGTGAAGGCGGCGCGCACCGAGACCCGGTGCTCGGGCGTCCGGTGGAAGGCGGCCGCGCGGACGGTGCCCCAGGGGTCGAGCGGGGTGACCGGGCTGTCGGAGCCGAAGGCCAGCGGGACGCCGGTGCGCAGCAGGGCCGCGTACGGGTTGAGGGTGCGGGCGCGCTTGACGCCGAGGCGGTCGGCGTACATGCCCTCCTCGCCGCCCCACAGCGCGTCGAAGGCGGGCTGGACGGAGGCGGTGAGGCCGAGTTCGGCGAAGGCGGCGACCGTCTCGGGGGAGAGCATCTCGGCGTGCTCGACGCGGTGCCTGGCGGCGCGGACCCTGGCCAGGCCGACCCGCTCCGCGGCGGCGCGTACGCCCTCCACGACGGCGCTCACGGCCGCGTCCCCGATGGCGTGGAAACCCGCCTGGAAGCCCGCCTCCGTGCAGGCGGCGACGTGGGCGGCGACGGCCGCCGCGTCCAGGTAGGCGAGGCCGGTGTGGGCCGCGTCGGCGTACGGCTCGTGCAGGCATGCCGTGTGCGA
This sequence comes from Streptomyces odontotermitis, assembly GCF_050510915.1. Lineage (NCBI taxonomy): Bacteria > Bacillati > Actinomycetota > Actinomycetes > Kitasatosporales > Streptomycetaceae > Streptomyces > Streptomyces odontotermitis. The sequence continues at coordinate 61,531 of NZ_JBNJLS010000005.1, forward strand.
GCCGAGGGCGCCGTCCACGAAGAGGTCGCCGGCGGCGCCGTGCGCGCCCAGCGCACGGATCTTCTCGGCACCCTTTGCGTCCGCGATCTGCTCCGCCCAGTAGCCGACGACGCGCGGGCCGGGTTCGGCGGCGGCGAGGGCGAGCAGGCCGGTGAAGTCGTCCTCGGAGGAGATCTCCGGGCCCGCGCACTCGTGCACCGAGCCGATGCCGAGCGAGGCGGCGTGGCGCAGGGCGACGCGCTGCGCCTCGGTGCGCTGCCGGGGCGTGACGGCCGCGTGCGCGGCGGCGCGCACCGCGTGGTGGGCGTCGGCGGTCAGCGGGGCGTCGGTGTGGAAGCCGGTGCGCTCGGTGACGCCGGGCACCAGGTCGAGCAGGGCCGTGGTGACGACGGCCGAGTGGACGTCGATGCGGGTGAGGTAGAGCGGGCGCCCGCCGGTGGCCTCGTCGAGCTCCGCGCGCGTGGGCGGGCGGCCGCCGGGCCAGCGGGCGGCGTCCCAGCCGTGCCCGAGCAGGACCCGGTCGTCCGGCCGGGCGGCCGCGAACTCCCGTACGCGCGCGAGCGCTTCGTCGAGGGAGCGGACCGGGGAGAGGTCGAGGCCGGTGAGGGCGAGACCCGTGGCCGTGGTGTGCACATGTGCGTCCGTGAACGCCGGGGTGACGAGGGCGCCTTCGAGGTCGACGATCTCGTCGGCACCGGCGGCGAAGGCGTCGGCCGCGCCCTCGGAGCCGACCCAGGCGACATGGCCGCGTTCGACGACCATCGCCGTGGCGAAGGGGTCGGCGGGGCTGTGGATGTCGCCGCCGCGCAGCAGCACGGTGCGGTGGTCTTGCCGGTCGTCCGGGGAGGCGGTGGTCTCGCTCATGGGGACCAGTCTCGCCCCTCGGGACGGCGCCCCCGCGCGCGGGGCACCCCGCGGAGCGGGCGGGGCGTCAGATCTGCGGCGGGCGGGCCTCGTACGGCGTGGAGAGGACGACCGTCGTGCGGGTGGAGACGCCGGCGAGGGCACGCAGCCGGCTGAGCAGGTGCTCCAGCTCCAGGGGCGTGGCGACGCGCACCTTGAGGATGTAGTTCTCGTCGCCCGCGACGCTGTGGCACGCCTCGATCTCGGGGACCCCGGAGAGGCGCTCGGCGATGTCGTCGGGGGCGCTGGGGTCGAACGGCTTCACCGAGATGAAGGCCGTGAGCGGCAGCCCGACCGCCTCGGGGTCGACGACGGCCGCGTAGCCGCGGATCACTCCGCGCTGCTCCAGCCGGCGCACCCGCTGGTGCACGGCCGACGTGGACAGGCCCGTGGCCTTGCCCAGGTCGGTGTAGCTCATCCGCCCGTCCTTGACGAGCAGCTGCACGATCTGTCGGTCCAGCTCCTCCATGTGGCGAAACCTACAGGGCCCTTGATCCCCGGGGATACCGGAGTGCCCATCCCGGGCGACCGGATGCGGCCGGATACGGCCGGATGCGGGCGAACGTCCCGCGCGCGGGGTGCGTCGGTCCCGGCCGGTGGTGACCTCCGACGGCGGTGCGGGGCGGCGCGCGGGCGGAGCATGAAGGGCGGTGCGGTCCGCCATGGGGGCGGGCGCGCGGATGGGAAGTGTCGGTTCATGAGTCGCCTGGTGACGGTCGCCATCGGATCCCTGTTCGTGGGGTGCGTGGGGTTCATCGCGTTCTGCGCGGAGCAGTACGCGGTGACCATGGGGGGTCTGTGACGCGGACGGGGCCCGAGGGGCCGGAGCGGCGGCCCGGTCCGCGGCCGTCTGTACAGGCACCTTCGCTTGGCATGTGACGAACGCCACACGCATCAGGCCGTGTCCGCGGGGAAGCCGCGATTACCCCCACGACGGGACGGGAAGTGCTTGCTGTGGTCGAGGCCGCAGCGCCTTGTCGGCCCACCCGAGGGGGAGAATCCCATGCAGAACTTGAAGCGCCCCGGTCGGTCTGCCCGCACCAAGCAGCAGTCGCCCGAGACACCCGCACCCGCATCGGAGGGCGTCGATACGGCCCTCGCCGAGCCGGACGCCGACGACACCTTCGAGATGTACCGGGTCATCTGCCCGGACTGCGCCCAGCCCATCGCGCTCCTCGCCGACGAGGACGTCCTGCCGGAGCACGCCCTGTGCCCGACTCCGTGGAACCCGTTCGGACTCACGGTCTGCACGGGCACCGGCCGCGCGGCCGCCGACGCGAGCCCCGCGGACGACACCCTGGACGCCCAGGAGCAGGACGCCGCCCTCCTGTTGACGCTCCCTCAGGGGCTCGACTGGCGGACCCAGCCGTTCTCGCACGTCGGCGGCCCCGGCTCGGTCCCGATCCGGGTGCCCCGGCAGTCCCGCCGCGCCGCCGCCTGAGCGACACGGCGGGCCCCCGCGGGCGAACTCACCAGTAGCTGCCCTGCACCATCGCCTCGAGGCTGGCGTGGTGCAGGATCAGCGTGTCCGGGTCCTCGGGCACCGCGGCCTCGCCGAAGTGCACCTGCCGGTAGGCGACCCGCAGCATCACGACGCCGTGCCGCAGCGCCGCGTACAGCGTGTAGAAGTCCATGTCCTGCGGCGTGTGCCCGGTGAGGGACGCATAGCGGCCCTCGATGCGGTCGCGGCGCAGGAAGCCGGGCAGCCCCGGCTGGCCGAAGCTCACGGTCAAGTCCTGGAAGAAGCGGTGCAGATACACGGTCCAGCCGAGGTCCACCTCGCGCGGGGCCAGGGCCGCCATCTCCCAGTCGAGCACGGCGGCGGGGTCGAAGCCGTCGTAGATGACGTTGCCGATGCGGGCGTCGCCCCAGTTGAGCACCGCCGCACCCTCGTCCTTCGGCCACAGCTCCTCGAGGCGGGCGAAGGCGCGCTCGATGAGGGGTGAGCGGGGCAGCTTGTCCACCACCCAGGCGTAGTAGGCGCGTTGGGCCTCGACGTGGCGGCGCAGCGGGCTGCCGTCGCCCTCGAGGGACAGGAACTCCGCTTCGGCGGGCGGCACTTGGTCGTGCAGGTGCGCGATCAGGCGGACCGAGGCCGTTTCGAGGTGCTCTCGCTCGGCGTCACTCGCCTCGTACAGCCAATTCCCCTCGTACGTATAGGGCATGACGTCCGGCGGCACGCGGCCCTCGACCCGCTCCATGACGAAGAAGGGCGCCCCGAGCGGCCCGGGGTCCTCCTCCAGCCACAGCACCCTGGGAACCGGCAGGTCGGTGCGGTCGGCGACGAGGCGCATCGTGCGGTACTGCCGCGGCAGGTCGTAGACCGGGAAGATCGTGTACGCGGCCGGGTCGGCGGCGAGCCGCAACGCGCAGGCCCGCACGGGTGGTTCGGGATGTTCGATGTCGAAGAGCAGCGTCTCGCTGGACATGCCGTTGGACTCGGGCACGGAGACGTTCACCGCCTTCGCGCCCGGCAGGCGGGCGGCGAGCCAGGCGGTCAGGTGCCGGGCCAGCTCCTCGGGGTCGCGGGTGGTGGTGCGGGGGCGGGGTGCTGTGGCCATCGGTGGGCTCCTTCCGTACGAACGTCGGGCGAGCGTCGGGCGAACGTCAGGGCGCGACCGAGTCGAAGCCGGTGAAGCCGCTGGGGTCGTGGCGGCCGAAGCTGCCGTGCTCGAAGATCCCGTATCCCGTCTGCCCGTTGAGGGTGAAGCGGGAGGCGTGGTCGATGACCCCGTACGCGGCCAGCGGGTGCGCGGAGGGGTCCGAGAGGTCGTAGGTGCGGCGGTCGGTCCAGTCGCGGCCGCGCCAGGTGCCGTGCTGCCAGTCGTCGGCGGGCGGGTATCCGGCGCCCACGGCGAGCGGCAGGGAGGCGAGGACCTCGACGCCGAGCTCCAGGGGCTTGCGGTCCTCGGGGTCGGTGAGGTGGATGACGGCGCGCTCGGGGTGGCGGGTGCCGGAGCGGTAGCCGATGTCGGCCTGGGGCCAGCCGAGTTGGCGGTCGGGGTGGCCGGGGCGCACCAGGGTGGCGTCGTTGAGGGTGCGGTAGCCGTCGGCGTCCTCCTGGGCGATGACCATGAGGAACCGGTCCTCGAAGCGGACCGGGCACCAGATCCAGTGGAAGCCCTCGGTCGCGAACTCCTCCTCCAGGCGCCCGCGTTCCTCGCCCGGGATGGGCCGCACGCCCCAGCTCCGGTCGCGGGTGCCGGTCCACTCCCCCGCCCGCACCGGTATCTCCTCGCCCCCGGCGCGGATCACCCCGGCACAGCCGCCCGCCTGGACGAAGCGGCGCCCTTCGAGGCTGAGCCGGTCGCCGCGGCGCTGGATGTGGTGGGGCTCCCAGAGGGCCGGGAAGTCGGCGGTCCACGTGACGTCGTACGAGAAGGAGTCCGCGTCCTCGGGGTCGGCGGCGCAGGTGAGCCGGATGCGGCGCAGGGGCTCCTCGACGGCGATGGCCAGGGGGCCCACGGAGAGGTTCATGCGGTCGTCGCCGAGGGCGTCGGAGGCCCGTACGGCGTGGAGCGTGTCGCCGATGCGGAGGGTGGCGTAGGCGTCGATCACCCCGGCGTTGGGGTAGACGCCGAGGCCGAGGATGAGCAGGGCCCGGCCCTCGTGGTCGAAGAGGTGGAAGATGCACCGGTCGTAGGCGTTGCGGTCGCCGGTCGCGACGTGCTTCATGGAGAGCGGTACTTGGTGCACGGGGTACTCGTCGAGCGGGACGGGGCGGTCCTGGGCCACGGCAAACCTCCCTGGAAGCAAGGCAGTTGGGGAGCGGCGCGGTGGGCCGCCCCAGCGAGAAGTTGACGGTACGTCAGCCCTCGGCAGGGGGCCATACACGTGTCACGCCGCATTGGCCGGGCCGCGCCCCGGGGTGGCGTCGGCCTCGGACGGGCATGCCGTGAACTGACGCCCGAATCCGGTCGGCGGTGACTCGGGCGCCGGGCCGCGCGTTGGCCCGGCATGACCCAGACGCATATCCCCACCGGCCGCCGGCGCCGCGCCCTCCTCACGACGACGTCGGTGGCTCCGGGCTCCGCAGAATCGGTTCCGCAGCCGCCTCCCGCCGCGCACTCCCGCACCTATCCGCAGGACCGCACGCACCCGCAGGACCGCGCCCACCCGCAGGACCCACCGATCTACCGCGCCCTGCTCCGCCACTGGGCCGACCGCGGCCGGACCCTGCCCGGGCGCCACGACCCGGAGTGGGTCCGGCTCGCGGCGCCGACGGTCAGGGTCGGGCAGTTCAGCGCGATTCCGGACCGGCGAGGTGACGGGCGATGACCATGCGCTGGATCTGATTGGTGCCCTCGACGATCTGGAGCACCTTGGCCTCGCGCATGTACCGCTCGACGGGGAAGTCGACGGTGTAGCCGTAGCCGCCGAGCACCTGTACGGCGTCCGTGGTGACCTTCATGGCGAGGTCCGTGCAGAACAGCTTGGCCATGGCCGCCTGCCGGGAGAAGGGGCGGCCGTTGTCGCGCAGCCGGGCGGCGGCCAGGTAGAGCGCGCGGCCCGCCTCGATCTGGGTCGCCATGTCGGCGAGCATGAAGCGCAGCCCCTGGAAGTCGGCGATCGGGCGCCCGAACTGCTCGCGCCCGGTGGCGTAGGCGAGCGCCTCGTCGAGCGCCGCCTGGGCGACGCCGATGGCGCAGGCCGCGATGCCGAGCCGGCCCGAGTCGAGCGCGGACAGGGCGATGGCGAAGCCCTGGCCTTCGTCGCCGATGCGGCGGGCGTCGGGGACGCGGACGCCGTCGAAGTGGAGCTGGGCGGTGGGCGAGCCCTTCATGCCCATCTTCTTCTCGGGCGCCGCCGGGGTCAGGCCCGCCGCGTCGCCGGGCACGAGGAACGCGGTGACGCCGCGGGCGCCCTCGCCACCGGTGCGGGCGAGGACGGTGTAAAAGTCGGCGACACCGCCGTGGGTGATCCACGCCTTCGTCCCCGTGATGACCCAACAGTCGCCGTCGCGCACGGCCTTGGTGCGCAGCGAGGCGGCGTCGGAGCCGGCGGCGGGTTCGGAGAGGCAGTAGGCGCCGAGGAGTCCGCCGCCGAGCATGGCGGGGAGGTGTTCGGCCCGCTGCTCCTTGGTGCCGTAGTTGGCGAGCGCGTGGCAGGCGAGGGAGTGGACGCTGACGCCGAGGCCGACGGTCAGCCGCGCCGCGGCGAGCTCCTCCAGGACCTGGAGGTAGACCTCGTACGGCTGGTCGCCGCCGCCGAACGCGGAGTCGTAGGGCAGGCCGAGCAGCCCGGTCTCGGAGAGCATGGCGAAGACCTCGCGCGGGAAGCGGCCTTCGTACTCCTCGTCGGACGCCCGGGGAGCGATCTCCCGCTGGACGAGTTCACGGACGAGCGCGAACAGGTCCCGGGCCTCGTCCGTGGGCAGATGACGGTCCACTGGGGTGCGCTCGCTCATCTCGGCGCTCTCCTCCCTGTCAGGCTCTGCGGTCGCGCTCGGGGTGGGGCGCCGCCGCCGGGTCTCACTGCTCAGCCGATGCTGCCCTCCCGGGTCGCGGAAGCGGCTGACCAGCGGCTGTGGCGCGTTGAGTATCCCCGATCCGGAGCCTCGCGTCACTAGTTAACGACCGCTTACTCAAACATTCCCGTACACCTGTTTCCCGGCCGGGATCCCGGCCGGGGATTCGGCCCGGGAATTGGTACGAACCATTGACGCACTGGTCTAGTCCTCCTACAGTCCAGCGCAGCGCCTTTTCGCGTTCATGCCAAGGCGTGCTCCAGGTCAACAGCAGCACTTCCCCCCTCGCTCGCCTCCCCCCCCACGAGGAGACACGATGCTCAGACCGCACCTCCCCCGCTCCCGGGCGCTTGTGGCCACCGCCTGTTGCGCCGTACTCGGCGCGGGACTGCTCGCCGGGGCGGGCACCGCGTCCGCCGGACAGAGCTCCGCCCAGGGCAAGGACGCCGAGGCCGCCGCCGGTTCGAAGGTGGTCGGCTACTTCACCGAATGGGGCGTCTACGACCGGAACTACCACGTCAAGAACGTCGAGACGTCCGGCTCCGCCGACAAGCTCACGCACATCAACTACGCCTTCGGCAACGTCCAGGGCGGCAAGTGCACGATGGGCGACTCCTACGCGGCGACCGACAAGGCGTACACGGCGGACCAGTCCGTGGACGGCGTCGCCGACACCTGGGACCAGGAGCTGCGCGGCAACTTCAACCAGCTGCGCAAGCTGAAGAAGAAGCACCCGAACCTCAAGGTGCTCTGGTCGTTCGGCGGCTGGACCTGGTCCGGCGGCTTCACCGAGGCCGCGAAGAACCCGGCGGCCTTCGCGCAGTCCTGCTACGACCTGGTCGAGAACTCCAAGTGGGCCGATGTCTTCGACGGCATCGACATCGACTGGGAGTACCCCAACGCCTGCGGCCTGTCCTGCGACACGAGCGGGCGCGAGGCGTACAAGGACCTGATGGGCGCGGTGCGTTCGAAGTTCGGCTCCGACGCGCTCGTCACCTCGGCGATCCCCGCCGACGCGGAGGACGGCGGCAAGATCGACGCCGCCGACTACGCGGGGGCCGCGCAGTACGTCGACTGGTACAACCCCATGACGTACGACTACTTCGGCGCCTGGGACGCGCAGGGCCCGACCGCCCCGCACTCGCCGCTGACCTCGTACGACGGCATCCCGAAGGCGTCGTGGAACTCCGAGTCCACCATCAAGAAGCTCCAGGGGCTCGGTGTCCCCTCGGAGAAGCTGCTGCTCGGCATCGGCTTCTACGGGCGCGGCTGGACCGGCGTCACACAGAAGGAGCCGGGCGGCACCGCCACCGGGCCCGCGGCCGGCAAGTACGAGCAGGGCATCGACGACTACAAGGAACTGAAGACCAAGTGCCCCGCCAACGGCACGGTCGGCGGGACCGCGTACGCGTTCTGCGGGAACAACTGGTGGAGCTACGACACCCCGGAGACCATCGCCGGAAAGATGAGCTACAAGAACCAGGCGGGCCTCGGCGGCACCTTCTTCTGGGAGCTCAGCGGAGACACCTCGGACGGTGAGCTGATCAAGGCCATCAACTGATCAACCAGCGGACGCCGTACGGGACTTCACCCGACCGAGCGGATGCCCGTACGGAAGAGGGAGGGGCGGGAACCGGAGGTCCGGTTCCCGCCCCTCCCGGCTGTCGTCAGACGTCGTCGCGCGGCGGCGACGGGTAGTCCGGCTCGAATTCCTCGATGACGTTCAGGGTGTCGCGCAGGGTGCGGACCAGGAGGTCGCGGACCGTTTCGCGGGTCAGGGCGGGGGTCTCGACCCAGTCGAGGGTGACGCCCTCGACGCTGCACAGCCAGCCGAGCAGGGCGGTGCGGGCGAGCGGGGGGATCTCCGTGCGGCCGTACGCGCCTTCGGCGATCGCGCCGATCAGGGCCTCGCGCACGCCGTCCCGTATGGCGTGCACCTCGGTGTCGAAGCCGACGCCGCCGGTGACGATGGCGCGGTAGGCCGCCTGGTTGTGCTCGGCGTAGCGCAGATAGCCGTCGATGGTGCGGTGCACCCGCTCGGTGCGCGGGAGTTCGGTGTCGCTGCTCGCGCGCGAGATGAGTTCGCTGACGGACTCCTCGATGATCGCCAGGTAGTAGCCCCGCTTGGACTTGAAGTAGTAGTAGATCAACCCCTTGGCGACGCGCGCCTGTTTGGCGATGTCGTCCATCGACAGGGCGTCGTAGGACGTGTCGGCGAACAACTTCCGGCCAATGGTGATGAGTTCGGCCCGGCGCGCGACCGATCGGTCGGTGCCGCGGGCTTGATGGCGGCGCTTCGGATCCGCGTCGCGCTGTTGACTATTATTCAATATCGGCCCTAGTCTCCAACTGCCTCGGGATGCCCGCAGTATGGCAGACGTCACGGCCCCGGCAGGGCGCTCCCGCAGGCGCTGACGCACTCCCCTTACGCACGTGGACGACGTACGGGAGGAAGACCGTGAGCGCAGACCGGAAGCCCCTTCGCGAGGGCAGAACCAACTGGAAGAAGACGGCCGTCGTCATGCTGCCCGCCGTGCTCGCGGTGGGCGCGATGGCGTCGGTGATGGCCGAGGGCGCGCTCGCCGCGTCCTTCGCCGTCTCGGGCACCAGTTTCCAGGTGTCCTCCGGGAAGTTGACGAGCCAGGGCCTCGCCTCGTACGTGCAGACGGACCGGTCCGTCGACGGCAAGGGCCACCCCGTGGCGCTGCTCGGCATCGGGGACGCCAAGCTCAGCGACATCTGCCAGGCCGCCGAGGTCAAGACCCCGGTGGGCACCGTGGTGTTCAAGCTGACGGCGGGCGGCGACGCGGGCGACGTGACCGCGAGCAACCTCATCATCGACGGCGAGGACCTGGTGGGCGACGCCCGCTTCGGCACCGCGCAGATCGGCCGGGACGCCTCCACCCTCGACGAGGTGGACGGAGTCAAGGGCGAGCGCGGCAAGTTCGGGCTGCAGGCCGGGGACATCGAGGTGGCCAAGGTCCGCTCGCACGCCTGGTCGGCGACGGGCGGGAACTTCCGCCTCAAGGGCATGAAGCTCGACGTCAGCATCGGCGGCAAGAAGTGCTTCTGAGCGGGCCCGGCGCACCCCGCGCGGGCTGGCTCGACGAGCGCCTCCCGCTGCGGGACCTGCGCCGGGTGGTGCGCAGATGGCGGCGCACCCGGCCCTTCTGGGGCGGGCTGCTGCTGATCCTCGGCGGCGTCGAGCTGCTCGCCGTGCCGCTGTCCCCGGTGACCGTCCTGGTGAGCCTCGGGCTCGGCGGGATCGCGGCGATCGGCATCGGGCTCGCCCTGATCGCGGCCGGGGGCTTTCTGTGGCTGCTTCCGCACACCCGCCACTACGTGAGCATCAACGCGCTGATCCTGTCGGTGCTCTCGTTCGCCGCGACCAATCTCGGCGGCTTCCTGGTGGGCATGCTGCTCGGCATCGCGGGCAGCGCCATGGGGTTCGGCTGGACCCCGGTGCCGGAGGAGTCCGAGGAGGAGGCGCGGCGGCCCAAGGTGCGCGACGGGCAGGGCACCCGGACCCTCGGGGTGCTGCTTCCGGTGGTGCTCGCCGGGGCGGTGCTGTGGGGAGCGGCCCCGGCGAAGGCGGCGCCCACGGCCGCGGCGGGCGAGATCGTCGCGCCGCGGGTGCCGCCGACCGTGACCACGACGCTGTTCTCACCGAAGGGCTTCCTGCTCGCGGGGGTGCGCGACATCCCCACCGCCGACGGCCCGTTGAAGGTGATGGTGCTGCGCATGGACGCCGCGTCCCTCACCGACTACCGGCTGAGGACCCGGGACGGCTCGCGCGAACTCTCCCTGGGCGCCGACACGTTGGACCTCAGCGGCAAGGTGACGCTCTACCTCACGAAGTTCAAGGGCTGCCTGGAGGGCGTGCTCTGTCTGACGTTCACGCCGGACAAGCTGCCGGTGCCGCCGGTGGTGCCGCCGTTCGTCTTCATGACCGACGTCAGCGCCGAACAGGCCCTGGTCACCTCGGACTTGATCGTCGCGGGCGGGCTCACGCTGGGGGCGCACCCATGACCGGCTCACGGGAGGCACGGTGATCGAGATCCAGGCCGCCCTCTTCTGGGCTTACGGGGCCGGGGCGACCTTCGCGGTCGCGGCGGGGCGCCAGCTCCAGGTGTGGGAGCGGATCAACGCCGGGGAGGGGCCGCGCACCCGCAGCCGCGCGGCCAACCCGTATCTGGCGCTCACCGTGCTCTTCGCGGCCGTCCTGATGGTGCCCACGGGGCTCTTCCTGCTGTGGCAGAACCCGTCGTGGGCGACCATGCACGTCGCCGCGGACCACCAGGGCGTCTGGGCGGGGTTCGTGCTGTTCTACGCGGGCGGGATCCCGGTCGCGGCGATCCTCGGGTTCCTGGCGGCGCAGACCCTGGTCCTGGTGGGGGCCGGGTACTGGGCGTACCTGCAGTGCGTGGGCGGGTACTTCCTGCTGTTCGGGACGTTGATCCACGGCTGGGACGGCAGCGGTTACGAGCGGTTCCTGTCGCCGGGTGCGGGCGACTTCGCGCACTGGAAGCAGGACAGCGTGGTCAACCACGTCCTGGACTTCCTGACGTCCGGGACGTTCCTGGCGCTGCTGCTGTTCGGCGCCGCCGTGATCGGCACGATGCTGATGACCGAGATCGGCTGGCTCATGGAGGGCTGGTCGCTGCCGGGCGCCGACGAGGACCGGAAGGTGCCGAGGTTCATCGGGATCGCCATCGCGGCGGCGGGGGTGTACGGCCTGCCGTTCCTGGGGGCACTGGTGGCGAGCGTCCTGGTGCGCCTTGTCGGCGGCTGGATCGGGCTGCCGCTGTTCGCGGTCCTGGCCGGGGTGACGCTGCTGCACCGCCGCTCGCCGGTGCGCTGGCTGTACGGGCTGGTGGGGATCCCCGACCGGCACTGGCGGGCGGGGCTCGACGCCGGGGACGGGGACGGGGACGGCGGCGGAGACGGCGGCTATGAGAGCCAGGTCACAGCAGACCGGTCTGCGTGACGAACATCGCGATGACGACGACCAGGGTCCAGCCCAGCAGGTGCTCGAGCAGGCGCGGGCCGGTGTCCTTGGGGCCGCCGGTGCGGGTGCGGGCCCGGGGGACGGCGGTGGCGGACGGCGCGGGGGCAGGGGTCGCGGTCATGGCTTCTCGCTGACGTTCGTAAGGCTTCGCGCGGTGGCGCTGCGGTGCGCACGGCGCTGGACTCTCCCCCGCCGCTCCCCCGCGGCCCCTCCACCTTGCCACCCGAACCGGCCGTCGCGGGAGAGACCTTGGTCACCCACAACTCGGACGGACGGCTGTGCGTCTAACTACGACGAACGTCCGCGCAGCATCCGTACCGAAAGGTTCCCGATGAGCACGTACGGCATATCCCGCCGCAGAACACGGCTCGCCCTCGCGGCGGCGATCACCGTGGCGGCGGCCCTCACCGGACCGGTCTCGCACGCAGCACCGTCCGGCCCCACCACCGAGGACGGCGGGAAGCCCACACCCGGCGCCCCCGGCCTCGGCGACCCGATGTTCCCGCTCGACGGGAACGGCGGCTACAAGGTGGACCGCTACACCCTGGACTTCGACTGGCAGGCGCCGAAGACGCCCTTCGAGGCGACCACCACGATCCGGGCGACCGCCACCCAGTCCCTGTCCCGCTTCAACCTCGACTTCGCGGGCAACACCCTGCATCAGGTGTCCGTGAACGGCGCGACGGCCGCCACCGAGCGCGCCGGTGACGAGCTGACCGTCACCCCCAAGTCGCCGCTGTCCAAGGGCAGTTCCTTCACGGTCAAGGTCATCTACACCGCCGACCCGACCCAGACCCGGCACCGCGACGACGCCATCGAGGACTACGGCTGGATACCCACGCCCGACGGCACGGTGGTCTATCCGCAGCCCAACGGCGCCAAGTTGATCTTCCCGGCCAATGACCACCCGAGCCAGCGCGCCCCGATCACCTTCCGCATCACCACCCCCAAGGGCCTCACCGCCGTCGCCAACGGCCGTCTGACCGACCGCTCCGACCGCCCCGGCGACCGGGTCCGCTGGACCTACGACTCCGAACAGCCGCTCTCCACCCAGCTGGTCCAGCTCGCGGTCGGCAAGTTCCAGTTCGTCGACGGCAAGGGCCCCGGCGGGCTGCCGCTGCGCGACGTCGTCCCGGACAACCTGGTCGAGCCCACGGCCGCGTACCGCAAGCTCACCCCCGACCACCTGTCCTGGCTGGAACAGCGGCTCGGGCCCTACCCGTTCAACCGGTACGGCCTGCTGGTCGGCGACACCGACCTCGGCGTGGCCCTGGAGACCCAGACGCTCTCGCTCATCCCGAAGGCCGACCTGCTCGGCACCCAGGTCGACGCCGAACGGAACATGGTGCACGAGCTGACCCACCAGTGGTTCGGCGACAGCGTCGCCCTGAAGTCGTGGTCGGACCTGTGGCTGAGCGAGGGCCACGCGCGCTTCTACGAGCGGCTCTACTCGGAGGCGCACGGCGGCGACAGCTTCGAGGCCGCCATGAAGACCGCGTACAAGAACCACGACATCTGGCGCCGCGACTACGGCGCCCCCGCCGAGCCCACCGAGCCGAACCTCTTCAAGCGGATGCGGTACGACGGCTCGGCCCTGGTTCTGTACGCGCTGCGCGAGCAGGTCGGCGACGCCACGTTCCAGAAGATCGAGCGGGCGTGGGTGACCGGCCTCAAGGGCAGGTCGGCGAGCACGCAGCAGTACATCGACCTGGCGTCGAAGGTCGCGGGCGAGGACCTCGAAGGGTTCCTGCGCCCCTGGCTGTACGGCGCGAAGACGCCGCCGATGCCGGGCCACCCCGACTGGGTGGTGGACCCGGTACCGGCGGGCTGAACAGAGGTGGGGCCGGGGGTCAGGCGGGGGCTCGCTCGTAGACCACGCCGAAGTCCTCCGCCCAGCTGACGCCGTCCTTGGACAGCTCCCAGGCTCCGCTCAGCGTGTCGCCGCTCGCGTCGAAGCGGGCGGCGAACCGCTGGTGGAAGCCGGAGGCGGCGCACCAGATCCGCAACTGCCCCTCGGTGAAGCTGAGTCCGTAGACCCGGGAGACGCCGCCCGGCACCGCGTACATGTGCCACCGTCCCACCAGGGGGTCGAGTCCGCGCAGGGCGGGGTGGTTCGTCGGCCGCGGCACGGTGTGCCTCCCCTCTCGCTACTCAGCGCACCCCCACCGCCGCGAGCGCCTTGCGCTGACGCTCCGAGGGGCGTGCCGGGAAGTACAGATAGCAGACGCCGCCCGTGCCGGACACCACCTTGCCCTGGGCGTTCTTGCGCTTGGTCCGCAGCCAGATGTTCTCCCACTCGCGCCTCTTGTAGACGCGCCGCACGGCCGGGTCGCTGGGCGACGCGGGGTCGTTGGCGATCACGTCGCCAGCCGCCGTGAAGCCGATGACCGTCATGAGGTGGCCCGCCGTGCCGTAGCCCGCGCCCGTGAGCTCCTCCTTCAGGAACGACTGTGACGTTATGGCCGGGATGCCCGCGGCGATCAGCGACTCCAGCTCGGTGAGGGAGGCGAGGCGGGTGACGACGCCCTGGAGGTCCTTGTAGGTGGCGGCGTAGGCGGCGTTGAAGGGCCAGTTGCCGCAGCCGTTGTACTGGTAGTCGAAGGTGAAGCGGGCCGCGTGGCAGACCTGCGGGTCCGCGTAGGAGGGGTCGACCCAGGCGAGGTCCTCGGGGGTGGGCTTCCGCCCCCAGTACTCGATGATCATCTGCGAGGAGGTGGGGCTGCACCACGCCTCGCCGCCGTTGTCGTACTCCGGGTACTGGCCCGCGTGGATCTCCTGGGAGTAGCGCGGGACCTTCAGCTCCTTGGCGAGGCCGGGGGCGGACGCGGGCACCGTGAAGCGGTCGGGGACCTCGGAGGCCATCGCTCCGAGTCGCCACACGGTGGGCGTGGCCGTGCTGCCGGGCCTGCGGCAGAGGGTGAGGCGGAGCCGGTAGGAGACGAGACGCAGTCCGGTGGCGGGGTCGTCGATGGAGAAGGTGTCGGTGTAGATGCTCGACTTCCCGTCCGTCTGGTCGTCCACGGACGTGCGACGGATGTCGGTCTCCTTGTCGTCACCGGAGGTCCAGCGGCCCATGACGTACCAGGGGGTCACGGCCTGGTCGCCGTACGTCCCCTGGAGCTCGACCTGGAGCCAGGTCCCGGCCGGGGTGCGGGCGTTCCAGGAGGCGACGACCTCGGTGGCGGGGACGGTGGAGCGGTGCACGGGCGAGGTCCACCGGGCGTACTCCCAGGTGGCCTTCTTGCCGGTGTGCGGGTCGGTGTAGTCGGTGGTGCCCGCGGGCTCGCCGATCACGACGCCGGGGCGGGCGCCCGCGACGGCCTGGGTGCCCTCGGCCGTTCCGGCCGACCAGTCCAGGTGCGAGGTCCAGAAGCGGTTGTCGATGTGCCGGTCCGCGCGGGGGCGGCGGGCCGGGGCGGCGGCGAGGGCCGGGCTCGCGGTGACGGCCGCGGCGGCCAGGGCAGCGGCCGTGCCGAGCACGGTTCTGCGGGACATGTCATCAGCTCGGTCCATGAGGGGACCCCCTGTGCGGTGTCGGCTGGTGCGGGGCGGGAGGGCGTGCGGGTGGTGGTGCCGGTGGGTGTAGCGGTGGTGGTGCGGGTGGGTGTGCTGCCGGGCGTGCGGTGGGCCAACTATGGCCGTCGCGCCGTCAGTTCTGCCAGCGATCCGGCGCTCGTCGGCGGCACCAATATTGGCCTCTACCAGTGGCATCACCTGGGACGGCGCGCTGAATCCTGTGGTGGAGCGACGTACGCTGCCGATCATGAGCACCTGCGACCTCACCCGTCTCGCCGACGCGCTGCTGAAGCTCCCGCCGTCCTGCGGCCCGGTCCGTCTGGTCGCCGTCGACGGGCACGCGGGCTCCGGCAAGTCGACGTTCGCGGGGCGGCTCGCCGCGGCGCTCGGCGGGGCGCCCGTGCTGCGCCTCGACGACATCGCGAGCCACGAGGAGCTCTTCGGCTGGGACGGGCGGCTGCTGCGGGACGTCGTCGCACCGCTCGCGCGGGGCGAGGCGGCGCGCTATGCCGCGTACGACTGGACCGCGCGCCGCTTCGGGCCCGTGGACCGCGAGGTGCCGCCCGCCCCGGTCGTCCTCCTGGAGGGCGTCGGCGCCGGACGGCGCGCGGTGCGTCCGTGGCTGGCGCGGCTGCTGTGGATGGAGCTGCCCCGGGAGGAGTCCTGGGAGCGCGGGCGCCGCCGGGACGGAGAGGTGCAGCGGGCGTTCTGGGACGGCTGGGAGCCCGCGGAGCGCCGCCACTTCGCCGAGGACCCCTCGGAACCCTTCGCTCAGCTTTTGGTGCGGCAGTGCCAGGAGGGATACGAGGTGCGTGAGAGATCTCGTGAGGCGTGAGAGACAGCCCCATCCATCACTCACGGTGACGGATCATCGGCGGTGTGCTGAACCCCCGGAAAACCGCTTCCACTTGGCTTGAAGAGTTTCCCGGAGACCTCCAACTCGGCTTGACCCAGGGGCCATACAGGACTTACGTTCTGAAGGAGCGGCCGTAGCAGCCGCCCGCAGTCGCGAAGCCCCCGGTTGTTCCCCCGTGATCGGGGGCTTCGTTCTGCCTTCAAGGGCTCCTGAGCGGGCGCCGGATGGCGCGATTCGCTCACCCTGGGTGACCATTGGCCCGCTCCCGACGTGCGAGATCCGGCAGCGCGGCACCCTACGGCGGACACCCTCCGCGCAGGTACGATGCCTCTCGGTGCGACTCACGGACGGCTTGCTCTGCGCACCGAGTCAACTCCCGTCCGCAGCACGGCGGTTCAGCGAAGGGCTGCCGCTGGGCACCGGCCCGGCGGCACACCACGGGGGCACGGTTTGTGGGGGACGTGATGGACTTCGACGCGGTGGGCGCACCGGCCCCGGCCGACCTCGCCTGGCTGCGGGGCGTCGACGCCTACACGATGGGCGCCTATCCCCAGGCGGAGGAGGAGTTCCGGGCCGCCGTACGGATGGATCCGGGCATGGCCGACGGCTGGCTCGGCCTGCACGCGCTGCGCATCGACACGACGACGGCGCTGCTGCGGATGTTCCAGCACCGCGACCGCTTCGGCGAGCAGCGCGCCCGGCACTCCCGCACCCTCAACTCCTGGTACTGGCTGGGCTGGTGGGTGCAGCCGGTCCTGGAGAGCGTCCGCGACCTGCTGCTCGCGCACGCCTCGCACTGGCTTGACGGGCGCCATGTGCCGGAGCTGGACCGGGCGCTCGCGGGGCTGCCGCCGGTGGACGCGGATCCGCAGGTGCGGTTTCTGCACGCCTGCCGGTCCTATCTGGTCAAGGACTGGGAGCAGTTGGTCCGGCACACCGACCCGCTGATCGACGACCCGATGCTCGGCATCGAGGCCGGGCTCTTCGGCGGCATGGCCCGGGTCCGCCTGGAGATGTTCGGGCAGGCCGAGCCGCTGCTCTCCGCCGCCCTGATGCGCTGCCGCAGCGAGCAGCCGCAGCGCAAGGAGCTGCGCTACTGGCTGGCCCGCGCGCACGAGGGCACCGGGCGCACCGCCGCCGCCCTGCCCCTGTACCGCGCGGTGCACCGGGTGGATCCGGCCTTCATGGACACCTCGGCCCGGCTCGCGGCCATCGCCGAGGGCGATGGGTACGACGAGGTGGGCGACCTCGCGGCGATCGCGCTGGCCGGGCTCGGCCAGGACGTGACGGAGACCCCCGAGGGCGGCGACCCGCTCTTCGAGCCGGACGGCCGGGACGTGAAGGTGACCGGCCCCGGGCTGCCCGCCGGCGGCGAGCCCGGACAGCCCCCGGTCGGCGGCCCCGCCGAGACCGACGCGGTGCGTGAGAAGGCTGTCATCCCGGTGCGACCGGGCCCGAGCCAGCTCCCGCCCGGCCCCGCCGACCCCGCCCTGCTCACGGCGGCGCTCAACGAACTGGAGCGGATGGTCGGCCTGGAGCCGGTGAAGCGGCAGGTCAAGGCGCTCTCGGCGCAGCTGAACATGGCACGCCTGCGGGCCGAGCAGGGCCTGCCGGTCCAGCCGCCGAAACGACACTTCGTCTTCTCCGGCCCCTCGGGCACCGGCAAGACCACCGTGGCCCGCATCCTCGGCCGGGTCTTCTACGCGCTCGGGCTGCTCGGCGGCGACCACCTGGTGGAGGCCCAGCGCGCCGATCTGGTCGGCGAGTACCTGGGCCAGACCGCCGTGAAGGCCAACGAGCTGATCGACTCGGCGATCGGCGGGGTCCTCTTCGTCGACGAGGCGTACTCCCTCTCCAACTCCGGCTACGGCAAGGGCGACGCGTACGGCGACGAGGCGCTCCAGGTCCTGCTCAAGCGCGCCGAGGACAACCGCGACCACCTCGTGGTGATCCTCGCGGGCTACCCGGAGGGCATGGACCGGCTGCTCGCCGCCAACCCCGGGCTCTCCTCCCGCTTCACGTCCCGGGTCGACTTTCCCTCGTACCGCCCCCTCGAACTCACCTCGATCGGCGAGGTCCTGGCCGCCGACAACGGCGACGTGTGGGACGAGGAGGCCCTGGAGGAGCTCCGCTCCATCAGCGGGCACGTCGTGGGCCAGGAGTGGATCGACGAGCTCGGCAACGGCCGCTTCCTGCGCACCCTGTACGAGAAGAGCTGCGCCTACCGGGATCTGCGGCTCTCCGGCTACCCGGGAGCGCCGACCCGCGACGACCTGTCGACGCTGCGGCTGCCCGACCTGATGCAGGCGTACGGAGAGGTCCTGTCGGGGCGCGGACCGGGCGCCCCCGGCCTCGCCTGACGCCCCTTCCGCCGCTGCTGACACACCCTCGTCATCCGATCGAGGCGTTTCGGGACGAAGCCGTCCGACTGCCCCGTCCCGGTCCGCGACCCTGGCCCCGAAGATCCAGGCCGGACGCGGTGGGGGTGCGGGCGGGTGACCGTGTGGGGGGCCTTCGCCGTCGTGGTGGGCGCGGTGGGCATGGGGGCCGGGCTGTGGGTGCACTGCGGCCTGAGCTATCAACTCGCCGTCGACAGCTTCCTGGTGACCGACATCGTGCTCGCACTCGTCTTCGCGGGCTGCGGCGTCCCGGTGGCGTGGCGGCGGCCCGGCAACCCGGTGGGCTGGCTGCTGCTCGCCGGCGGCGCGGCCCACGCGGGCACCGTCGCGGCGCTCGGCCTGCTCGCGCTCGGCCTCGGCGAGGGCTGGGGCGAGGGGGTGCTGCGGATCCTCGTCACGGCCGCCCTCGCCTGCTGGCCGCTGGGGCTCAGGCTGTTCATCCCGCTCGCGCTGCTCCTCTTCCCGACCGGGCGGCTGCCGGGGCCGGGCTGGCGCCCGGTCGCGTGGGGCACCGCGGCGGCCGGGGTGCTCTTCTGGATGTGGTGCGTGACCACGCCGCATCCGTACGCGGTCGGCGGACCCGTCGGCCTTCTGCACGCCCTGTCCTGGCCGCCCCTCGAACCGCACCGCACCCAGATCGACCTCGCGGGCATCTTCGTGCCCATGCTCGTCGACCTCGCCGCCCTGGTCCTGCGCTACCGCTCGGGCGACGAGCGGCTGCGGCGCCAGCTCCTGTGGCTGATGCTCGCGGTGCTCTGCGCGCTGCCGTGGTGGCCGCTCGGGATGAGCGCCGCCGGGCTCCAAGTCCTGGTCGTGACCCAGCCGTTGGCGATGGCCGTGGGCATCCTGCGCCCCGAGCTCTTCGACATCGAGTGGGTGGTGTCGCGCGCCCTGCTCTACCTGGCGCTCTCGCTGGGCGTCATCGGCGTCTACACGGGTGTCGTGCTCTTCGTCGACCGGGTGCTCCTCGCCGGCTTCCACCTGGGCGGGGCCGCGCTGGTCGCGGTGGGCGTCGCGGTCGCCTTCCACCCGGTGCGCGGCGTGCTGCAGCGCCTCATCGACCGGCTGTTGTACGGGGACCGGGGCGACCCCGTGCGCGCGCTCGACCGGCTCGGGGCCCGGCTGCGCACGGAGGCGGGCCTGGACGGGCTGCTGCTCGTGGTGCGGGACGCGCTGCGGCTCCCCTACGCGGCGTTCCGCCTCGGCGGGCGTGCGGTGGCCGAGTCGGGCACGGCGGGGTCCGGGTGCGTGGTGGTGCCGCTGCCCGACCCCGGCACGGACCGGGCGGAGCTCGTCGTGGGCACCCGGCGGGGGCAGGCCCGGCTCGGCGCGGAGGACCTGCGCACCCTGAAGGTCCTGGTGGTACCGCTCGCGGTGGCGGTGCGCGCCACGGTCCTGTCCGAGGAACTCCGGGCCAGCCGCGAGCGGTTGGTCTCGGCGCGCGAGGAGGAGCGCCGGCGGCTGCGCCGCGATCTGCACGACGGGCTCGGCCCCACGCTCACCGGCCTCGCCTTCACCGCCGACGCCGCCCGCAACCTCGTCCGGGCCGAACCCGCCTCCGCCGAGCACCTCCTCGACCAGCTGCGCGGCCACGCGACCGGCGCCATCGAGGAGATCCGGCGGCTCGTGGAGGGCCTCAGGCCCCCCGCGCTCGACGAGTCGGGGCTCGTCGTGGCACTGACCCGGCAGGCGGAGCGGCTCAGCCACCGGGTGGCGGGCGCTCCCCTCGCCATCACCATCGACGCGCCCGCGACCCTCCCCCGTCTGCCCGCCGCCGTCGAGGTCGCCGCGTACCGGATCGCGGCGGAGGCCCTCACCAACGCCGCCCGGCACTCGCACGCCGACCACGCCCTGGTCCGGCTCCGCGTCGACGGCACGCTGCGCCTCGACGTCACCGACAACGGCGGCCCGCCCACCGCGCCGTGGCGGCCCGGAGTGGGCCTGACGACGATGGCGGAGCGGGCCGCCGAGCTGGCCGGGTGGTGCCGCGCGGGACCGGGGCCCGAGGGCGGCCGGGTCAGCGCGGAGCTCCCGCTGCGGCGCGACGTACCGGGCACTCAGACCCAGCTGTAGCGCACCCAGAGCGCCCACCGGATGCCGTCCGGAAGGCACTGGTAGGTGACCCAGCTCTGCATCGCCACGCCTTCCTGTCCCACCTGCTCGCAGGAGGACTGGCTGTACGTGTAGTCGAAGAGGACCCAGTCGCTCGGGACGGCGAGGGACGCAGCCACCGCCGGTGCCGCCGGTGCCGCCGCGGCGGGCCCGGCGGTCACCGCGAGCCCGCCGCAGAAGGCGGCCACGGCGGCCAGCGTGAGGCCAACTTCCTTGATCCTACGGTTCATTGTTCCCCTCCTTGGGTGCTACGGGACGAAGACGGGGGCCGAGATGGTCCAGCCCTGACGGCACTCGGACCCGCTCCACGGGTCGTAGTCGCAGCCCTCGACGATCACGTCGTACGTGCCGGGGCCCGGGATGCCGAACGTGTGGCTCCCCGCGGTGGAGCCCCCGCCCGGGAAGACGTCCTGCTGGCCGATGTTCTCGCCGTTGCGGTCCCAGCGGACGATGAACTTGTTGTACTTGAACGGGTTCGTCGGCCCCCAGTCGACCTTGATCGACTGGCCCTGCTGGTAGGCGGCGACCATCATCTTCTCGCCCTGGTCGGGCGACCAGGAGATCCCGCCGTGCAGGAAGGTCTGGTACTTCCCGGCCCGGCCGGGGGTGTCCAGCTCGGGCGAGGTCGGGCAGCCGAGGACGCCGCCCTCGCCACCGAGGGACCACCACTTGTCGCCGATCAGGCCGCCCACCTGGTAGTTGCTGCACGCCGGGTCCTGGACCCGGGCCGTCGTGGCCGTGGCCGTCCCGGTGGTCGCCTGCGCGCCCACGGCCGTGGGAAGCGCCAGCGCGGCCCCCAGGGCGAGAGCGGACAGCGCGTACGTGATCCGGTGCCTCATGAGTGACCCCCTCCGGGCGGCGGAGTGGTGCCGCCCCCTGTCGCGGTGATGGTGAAGGTGTTGCTCCACAGCAGCCCCGTGATGTCGCTGCCGTGCCGCCCGTCGTGGGCGGAGACGCTGACCTGCTCGCCGTTCGCGGCGCCCTGGATCACGCCGCCGCAGAAGGCGCCGGGGGCGATGGTCTTCATGTCGACGGAGGCATTGAGATTGCCCGCAGGGTCGGCGGTGAACTGGTACAGCACGCTGCTCTGCCGCAGGTCGACGGCCGTGCTGCCGTTGCAGGGCAGCGTCCCGGAGACGGCGATCCGGACGTAGACCGTGTGGCTGGGCAGGAACCCGCGGCCCTGGATCGCGCCTCCCGGACCGAAGGAGGCGATCACCGGCGGAGTGTCGGCCGCCGCCGGGGGCGCGGCCCCGGCGAGGGCCGCGCAGGCGACGAGGGCGGTGGCCGCCGCCGGCGCCGTGCGCCGTCTCGGACGTGTCGTTCGCATGAGGGGAACCCTTCGTTCAGGAACTGCTTGACCCCGAGGGTGTCCGCAGGACACACCCGCCGGTCAGGGCGCCCGCTCCCCACGGCACCGGGAGAACCTCCCGGCCACGACGGGTGCCCGCACCCGGGACAAGGGGGTCCCGCACCCGGACGATGGGTAGTGATCGACGTAAGAAACGGCAAGACGTAAGAAACGGCAATCGGCGTACGCGACGGCAGACGTACGCAACGGCAAGCGAAACGGCATGCGCCGCGCCGCAGTTGGGAGCCGCGCCTTGACGACGCCCGCGAATCCCCCGAGGTCCTCGCCCTCCGCCGACCTCACCGTGGTCCTGGCCGACGACCACCCCGTGGTCCGGGACGGACTGCGGGCGCTGCTCGGCTCCATCGAGGGCATCGTGGTGGTCGGGGAGGCCGCCGACGGGCGCGCGGCGGTCCGCGAGACCCTGCTGCACCGGCCCCGGGTGCTCGTACTGGACCTGGAGATGCCGGAGTTGGACGGGGTCGGCGCGACCCGCGAGGTGATGGCGGCGGCGCCGGAGACGGCCGTGCTGGTGCTCACGATGTTCGAGGACGACGAGTCGGTGTTCGCGGCGATGCGGGCCGGGGCCCTCGGCTACATCCTCAAGGGCGCCGCTCAGGAGGAGATCGTGCGGGCGGTGCGGTGTGTGGCCGCGGGCGAGGCGATCTTCGGGCCGCGGATCGCCCGGCGGGTGGCCGAGTGGATGGCGCGGCCGCCGGGGGCCGGGGAGCGCGCGCCGTTCCCGGAGCTGACGGCGCGCGAGCGGGAGGTGCTCGACCTGATCGCCGCGGGCCTGGCCAACCCGGCGATCGCCCGGAGGCTGCGGCTCTCCCCGAAGACGATCTGCAACCACGTCTCGTCGATCTTCATGAAGCTCCAGGTCACCGACCGAGCGGCGGCGATCGTCCGGGCACGGGACGCGGGAATGGGGCGGGCGCCGTAGCTTTCCGCCGCCACGGCGCCCACCCGGAGACCTCAGCCCGGAGACCTCAGCCCGGAGACCTCAGCCCGGGGACCTCAGCCCACCAACGCCCCGCCCCGCGCCGCCTCTTGGGGCCTGCGCGGACCCGCCATCCGGTGGGCCGGGTCGCGGACCTCGCCCACCAGGAGCTCCAGGACGTCTTCCAGGGCGACGAGGCCGAGTACGCGGCCGGAGGCGTCCGCCACCTGGGCCAGGTGGGTCGCCGCGTGGCGCATGACCGTCAGGGCGTCGTCCAGGGGGAGTTCGGCGCGCAGCGTCGTCATCGGGTGCCAGACCTGCTGTGGCACCGCGCGGTCCGTCTCCTCCAGGTCGAGTACGTCCTTGACGTGCAGATA
This sequence comes from Streptomyces odontotermitis, assembly GCF_050510915.1. NCBI lineage: Bacteria > Bacillati > Actinomycetota > Actinomycetes > Kitasatosporales > Streptomycetaceae > Streptomyces > Streptomyces odontotermitis. The sequence goes on from NZ_JBNJLS010000005.1 coordinate 84,460, forward strand.
GCCCATGAAGGCGCCGGTCTCCGCACGGACCGGGAAGCGGGAGTAGCCGGTGCGCCCGGTGAGTTCGATGATCTGGTCCGGGGTGACCGAGGGGCCGACCGTGACCAGCGAGGCGCCGTCGAGCAGGACGTCCGTGACCGGGCGCGAGCCCAGCTCCAGGGCGTCCTCCAGGCGCTCCTGCTCCTCCGGTTCCAGGAGCCCGGCCTGGCCGGAGTCCTCCACCAGGCGGTTCAGCTGCTCGCTGGTGAAGACCGCCTCGACCTCGTCCTTCGGCTCGACCCGGAACAGCTTCAGGACAAGCCGGGCCGAGGCGCCGAGCGCGGCCGTGACCGGGCGGCACAGGCGGGCGAAGGTGACCAGGCCCGGGCTGAACCAGAGCGCGGTCTTCTCGGGGGCCGCCATCGCGAGGTTCTTCGGGACCATCTCGCCGATCACGAGGTGGAGGAAGACGACGACGGCAAGCGCGATCACGTAACCGAGAGGGTGGATCATGCCCGCGGGCAGGTGGACCGCCTCGAAGACGGGCTCCAGGAGGTGCGCCACCGTCGGCTCCGCCACCGCGCCGAGCGTCAACGAGCAGACGGTGATGCCGAATTGGGCGGCCGCCATCATCTGCGGCAGATGCTCGAGGCCGTGCAGGACCTGGCGCGCCCGCTTCGTGCCCAGGGGCTCGATCTGGCTGCGGCGCACGGAAACGAGCGCGAACTCGGCGCCCACGAAGAAGCCGTTGGCCAGCACCAGGAGGACGGCGAAGACGAGTTGCAGGACGCTCATCGGGTCGCCTCCAGAGCCGGGGCCTCCAGGGCCTCTTCGTCCAGGGAGGGAAAGGCCGAGGCCGTGGACGCGGACGTTCGGGAGCGCTCCGGCGCCGCCTCCCTGGCCGCGGCCACAGCCGTCCGCACGATCCGCACCCGCTCCGCCCGGTAGTGCACGACCTGGCGCACCGAGAGCCGCCAGCCGGGCAGTTCGGCACGGTCGCCGGGGGCGGGGATGCGGCCGAGGAGGTCGGCGACGAGTCCGGCCACCGTCTCGTACGGTCCCTCGGGGGCGTCGAGGCCGATGCGCCGGAGGGTGTCGACGCGGCAGCCGCCGTCGGCGTCCCACGCGGGGCGGCCGTCCTCGGCCGGGGCGGGGGCGAGTTCGGGCAGGTCGAGCCGGTCGTGCTCGTCGCGGACCTCGCCGACGAGCTCCTCGACGATGTCCTCCAGGGTGACGACGCCCGCCGTGCCGCCGTACTCGTCGACGACGACGGCTATGGGCTGTTCGCTGCGCAGCCGCTCCAGGAGGGGCTGCACGGGAAGCGTCTCCGGGACCAGGAGCGGGGCCTTGGCGATGCGGCTCACAGGCGTGCGCAGCCGCTCGTGGCCGGGGACGGCGAGGGCGTCCTTGAGGTGCACCATGCCGACGACCTCGTCGATCCGCTCCCGGTAGACGGGGAAGCGGGACAGGCCGGTGGCGCGGGTGAGGTTCACGACGTCCTCGGCGGTGGCGCTGGACTGCAGGGCGCTGACCTTCACGCGGGGCGTCATCACGTGCTGTGCGGTGAGCTCGCCGAGGGAGAGGGTGCGCACGAACAGGTCGGCCGTGTCCTGCTCCAGGGCGCCCGCCTGCGCCGAGTGGCGGGCGAGGGAGACCAGTTCGCCCGGGGTGCGGGCGGAGGCCAGCTCGTCGGCCGGTTCGACGCCGAGGGCGCGGACCAGGCGGTTCGCGACGGTGTTCAGGAGGGAGATCACCGGCCGGAAGAGGCACGCGAACGCGTGCTGCGGGCCCGCGACGAACCGCGCGACCTGCAGCGGCCGCGACACGGCCCAGTTCTTCGGCACCAGCTCGCCGATCACCATCTGCACGGCGGACGCGAGGAGCATCCCGACGACCACCGAGACACCGGAGACGGCGCCTTCGGGGACGCCGACCGCCGTGAAGGGGCCCTTCAGGAGCCGCGCGAGCGCCGGTTCGGCGAGCATGCCGACGACGAGCGAGGTGATGGTGATGCCGAGCTGCGTCCCGGAGAGCTGGAACGACAGCTCCTTGAGGGACTCGACGACGGTACGGGCCCGCCGGTCGCCGTCGGCCGCGGCCTTCTCGGCGTCGGGCCGGTCGACGGTGACGAGGCCGAACTCGGCCGCCACGAAGAAGCCGTTGGCCAGGATCAGCAGGAAGGCAGCTCCAAGAAGGAGCAGAGGGACTGTCATGCCGCCGCCTCCGAGGATGACCCGGTGCGGTGCTTTCCGGGGTTCCCGGTTCCCGTATGTCGGGAGGGGGCGGCGCAGGTACTACAGGACGATCCGTCCATCGCCGGAGGGAGTCACTCCTCATGTAGCAGGAGCCCCTGGGAGCCGGGCGGCCCGTCAGGGGCGGGGCGGCACATCGCGCGTGCCCCGCCCCCCAGATTAATCAAGACCGGGCCCCGGGCGGCAGGGCCCGCGCCCCTGAGCCGGCCCCGAAGTCCGCCGGGTCAGCCCTGAGGTCCGCCCTCGCGGCCGCCCGCGTGGGCGTCGGCCAGGGCACGCAGGGCGCGGGCGTCGCTGATGGCGCGCTGCTTGGCGATGCCGGGCTGGATGCCGAGCGCGGGCAGGCTGGTGCCGTCGCTCAGGTTGAGGAACACCCAGGGGTCGCCGGGGCGCAGGTTCACCTGCACGATCTCGGCCCAGTCGAGGCTGCGGCTGGTGGCGATGTTGACGACGCGCACTCCGGAGTCGCTCGCCACGACCTTGGGCCGGGAGAGCAGGAGCAGCACGCCGAGCAGCAGCGCGCCGGTGAAGATGAAGCTGGTGCGCTCCCCCGGGCTGAGCTTGGGGAGGATCAGCGCGATCACCGTGAGGACCACGAAGATCGCCGCCCCGGCGGTCAGCAGCACCGCGCGGGTGCGGCCGGGCCGGAAGGTGACGGGCAGGGTGGGCAGCTCGCTCTGGTCGCGCTGTCCGGTCTTGTCGCTCATGGCGCTGGTCTCCTGCCCGGTCAGAGGCGGCAGGCGTGGATGGCGGTGGTGAGGATGGCCCGCGCGCCGATCGCGTACAGGTCGTCCATGACGCGCTGGGCGTCCTTGGTGGGAACCATGGAGCGGACGGCGACCCAGCCCTCGTTGTGCAGCGGCGAGATCGTCGGGGACTCCAGGCCCGGGGTGAGGGCGACGGCCTGCTCCAGGTGCTCGGCGCGGCAGTCGTAGTCCATCATCACGTACGTGCGGGCGACCAGGACGCCCTGGAGGCGGCGCAGGAACTGCTGGACCTTCGGGTCGTCGGCGGCCGCGCCCCGGGGGCGGATGACGCACGCCTCGGACTTCATGATCGGCTCGCCGAAGACCTCCAGGCCCGCGTTGCGCAGCGAGGTGCCGGTCTCGACGACATCGGCGATGGCCTCGGCGACGCCGAGCTCGATGGCGGTCTCGACGGCGCCGTCGAGGTGCACCACGTTCGCCTCGACGCCGCGCTCGGCGAGGAACTTGCCGACGATGCCCTCGTACGAGGTGGCGATCGTCTTCCCGGAGAGGTCGGCCAGGTCCTTGACGGCGCCGGGCCGCGAGGCGAAGCGGAAGGTGGAGCGGGCGAAGCCGAGCGGCAGGATCGCCTCGGCGTCGGCGCCCGAGTCGATCAGCAGGTCCTCGCCGGTGATGCCGATGTCGAGCTTGCCGGAGGACACGTAGATCGCAATGTCCTTGGGGCGCAGGTAGAAGAACTCGACCTCGTTCTCCGGGTCGACGGTGACGAGTTCCTTGGACTCCTTGCGCTGGCGGTACCCGGCCTCATGGAGCATCGCCGACGCAGGTCCGGACAGTGAACCCTTGTTGGGGACGGCGATGCGCAGCATGAGGGCGAATTCCTTTGTACGGAGGGTGGGTTGGGCTTGCGGGGAGGTGTCGCCCTAGAGGTGGGCGTACACGTCGTCGAGGGAGATGCCGCGGGCGACCATCATCACCTGCACGTGGTACAGGAGCTGCGAGATCTCCTCGGCGGCGGCTTCCTTGCCCTCGTGCTCGGCGGCCATCCAGACCTCGGCGGCCTCTTCGACGACCTTCTTGCCGATGGCATGGACGCCCTTGTCGACGAGCTCGGCGGTGCGGGAGGTCGCGGGGTCGCCGTTGGCGGCCTTCTGCTGGAGCTCGGCGAAGAGCTCCTCGAACGTCTTCTTGGACATGATGGTGCCTACTTTACGTGGCCGCCCGGCACCCCTCAGCGCCAGGGCTCGGAGACGGTGCGCAGCGTGGTCGCGGTGGCGACGGCGGCGGTGACCGCTTCGTGCCCCTTGTCCTCGCTCGACCCCTCGATGCCGGCGCGGTCCAGGGCCTGCTCTTCGGTGTCGCAGGTGAGCACGCCGAAGCCGACGGGGACGCCGGTGTCCACGGAGACCTGGGTGAGGCCCTGGGTGACGCCCTGGCACACGTACTCGAAGTGCGGGGTGCCGCCGCGGATGACGACGCCGAGCGCCACGATCGCGTCGTAGCCGCGGCCCGCGAGGACCTTGGCCACGACGGGCAGCTCGAAGCTGCCGGGCACGCGCAGGACGGTCGGCTCGTCGATGCCGAGCTCGTGCAGGGCGCGCAGGGCGCCGTCGACGAGGCCGTCCATGACCTTCTCGTGCCACTGCGCCGCGATGACCGCGACCCGCAGGTCGCCGCAGTTCTTGACGCTCAGTTCGGGTGCACCCTTGCCGCTCACGCGCTTCTCCTCGTCATACGTGCGTAGGGAAAAATTCGAGGTGTTCCGGGGTGTTACTGGTTGCCGCAGGTGGACGTGGGGGCCGCGTCCAGCCACGGCAGGTCGTGGCCCATCCGGTCGCGCTTGGTGCGCAGGTACCGGAGATTGTGCTCGCCCGCCTGGATCGGCATCGGCTCGCGGCCGGTCACCGCGATGTCGTGGCGCAGGAGGGCGTCGGTCTTCTCGGGGTTGTTGGTCATCAGGCGGACGCTGTGCACGCCGAGGTCCTGGAGGATCCGGGCGCCCGCTCCGTAGTCGCGGGCGTCGGCGGGCAGGCCGAGTTCGAGGTTGGCGTCCAGGGTGTCGCTGCCGCGCTCCTGGAGCTCGTACGCGCGCAGCTTGGAGACCAGGCCGATGCCGCGCCCCTCGTGGCCGCGGAGGTAGACCACGACGCCGCGGCCCGCGTCGGTGATGCGGCGCATCGACTCCTGGAGCTGGGGGCCGCAGTCGCAGCGCAGCGAGTGGAAGACGTCGCCGGTCAGGCACTCGGAGTGCAGCCGCACCAGGACGTCGGTGCCGTCGCCGAGGTCGCCGTGGACGAGGGCGACGTGCTCGACGCCGTCGACGGTGGAGCGGTAGCCGTACGCGGTGAACTCGCCGTACTCGGTGGGGAGCGTGACCTCGGCGGCGCGCCGGACGGTCGGCTCGGAGCTGCGGCGGTAGGCGATCAGGTCCTCGATGGAGATGATCGTCAGGCCGTGCTTGCGGGCGAAGGGGATCAGCTCGGGCAGGCGCAGCATGGTGCCGTCCTCGCCCGCGATCTCGACGATCGCCCCGGCCGGGCGCAGGCCCGCGAGCCGGGCCAGGTCGACGGCGGCCTCGGTGTGGCCGTCGCGCACCAGGACGCCGCCGTCCTTGGCGCGCAGCGGGAAGATGTGGCCGGGCCGCACGAAGTCGTCGGCGGCCGCCGTGCCGCCCGCCAGGAGCTGGAGCGTGGTGGCGCGGTCGGCGGCCGAGATGCCGGTGGTCACGCCGTGGGCGGCGGTCGCGTCGACGGAGACCGTGAACGCGGTGCGCATCGACTCGGTGTTGTGCTCGACCATCTGCGGGAGCTGGAGGCGGTCCAGCTCGTCGCCCTCCATGGGCGCGCAGATCAGGCCGCGGCACTCGCTCATCATGAAGGCGACGATCTCGGGGGTGGCCTTCTCGGCGGCGATGACGAGGTCGCCCTCGTTCTCCCGGTCCTCGTCGTCGACGACCACGACGGGCCGCCCGGCGGCGATGTCGCGGATGGCCTGCTCGACGGGGTCGAGGGAGAGGTCGGAGGTGTCCTCACCGTGGGCGGTGCGGTACCAGACGGGCTCCGACGTCTCCGTCGGTGCGAGGGGTGCCGTGGTCATGCCGGGGCTCCTTCCATGACGGGCCGGGCCGCCGCCGTGCGGGACCGCAGCCACCAGTCGCGCATGCCCCACAGGACGAGCGCGAGGTAGATGACGTATACGAAGCCGGAGAAGGCGAGGCCGCTGTTGAACGCCAGCGGCACCCCGACCACGTCGACGAGGAGCCAGGCGAACCAGAACTCGACGAGCCCGCGGGCCTGGGCGACCATCGCGGCGAGCGTGCCGACGAAGATGTAGGCGTCCGGCCACGGGTTCCAGGACAGGTCGGGCACGGCGGCGAAGAGCGAGCCGACGGCGAGGGTGCCGGCGGCGGTGCCCGCGACGAGGACGCCGCGCTCCTTCCAGGTGGCGAAGCGGATCGCGATGGACCCGTCCTGCGCCTGCTGCCGCCCGCGCGTCCACTGCCGCCAGCCCCACAACGCGACGCCGATGACGAGGAGTTGCTTGCCGACGCCGCCGGACAGGTGCGCCGCCCCGTACGCCGCGACGAGGATCACGCCGGACAGGAACTGGGCGGGCCAGGTCCATATGGAGCGCCGCCAGCCGAGCGCGAGGGCAAGCAGTCCGATGACGTTGCCGATCATGTCGGACCACATGATGTGCTGCCCGAAGGCCGTGAACGCCTCGGAGTTGAGCCAGTTCACTTGCCGCTCCCTTGGGACGCGCGGTCGCCGAGGAGGCGCTCCACGTACTTGGCGATGACGTCGACCTCGAGGTTGACCGGGTCGCCGGGCTGCTTGAAGCCGAGCGTGGTCAGGGCGAGGGTGGTGGGGATGAGGCTGATGGTGAAGAAGTCGGGGCCCGCCTCGACGACCGTGAGGCTCACGCCGTCGACGGTGATGGAGCCCTTCTCCACGACGTAGCGGGCGAGTTCGGCGGGGAGCGAGACCTTGACGATCTCCCAGTTCTCGGACGGCTCGCGCGCGACGACGGTGCCGACGGAATCAACGTGACCCTGCACGATGTGTCCGCCCAGGCGCGCACCCACGGCGGTGGGCCGCTCCAGGTTGACCCGGGAGCCGACGTCGAGGGCACCGAGGCTGGAGCGCTTGAGCGTCTCGTCCATCACGTCCGCGGTGAACTCGTCACCGTCGTGCTCGACGACGGTCAGACAGACCCCGTTGACGGCGATGGAGTCGCCGTGCCGGGCGCCCTCGGTGACGACGGGGCCGCGCAGCCGGAAGCGGGAGGCGTCGCCCAGCTTCTCGACGGCGGTGATCTCGCCCAGCTCTTCGACGATTCCGGTGAACACTTCAGTGCTCCTTCGCTGCGGGACGTGCGGGGACTGCGAGCTCTGCGGTGATCCGCAGATCGGGGCCGAGGCGGACGGTCTCGCTCATGTCGAGGCGCAACGCTTCGGCGATGGTCGTGATTCCGCCACCGGTGAGGGCGGCGGGCCCCGCGCCGAGCAGCGCGGGGGCGAGGTAGCAGATGACGCGGTCCACGACGCCCGCGGCGACGAAGGCCCCGGCGAGCGTGGGACCCCCTTCGAGAAGCACGGAACGCACGCCGCGTGCGTGCAGAGAGTCAAGCAGAGCCGTAATGTCCAACCCACCTGCCGCGCGCGGCAGTTGAACACAGTCGACGCCCTCCGGCGGCCGTACGCCGGCGGCCACCGCGAGGAGGGTCGGGGCCGCGTCGTCGAGGACCCGGGCGCCGGGCTTCACGGCGGTGGCGTCGCTGTCGACGACGACGCGCAGCGGCTGGTTCGCGCCCTCGATGCCGCGCACGGCCAGGTGCGGGTCGTCGGTGCGGGCGGTGCCGGAGCCCACCACGACGGCGTCGCACTCGGCGCGCAGCCGGTGCACGTCGGCGCGGGACTCGGCGGAGGTGATCCAGCGGCTGGTGCCGTCGGCGGCGGCGGTGCGGCCGTCGAGGGTCGCGGCGTACTTCCAGGTGACGTGCGGGCGGCCGAGCCGCGCGGAGGTCAGCCAGGCGCGGTTGCCCGCCTCGGCCTCCGCCTCCAACAGACCCGATTCCACCTCCACTCGCGCCGTACGCAGGGTCTGCGCGCCGCCCGTCGCGGTGGGGTTCGGGTCGCCGACCGCGTACACGACGCGGGCGATCCCGGCGTCGATGAGGGCCTGGGCGCAGGGGCCGGTGCGGCCGGTGTGGTTGCAGGGTTCGAGGGTGACGACGGCGGTGGCGCCGCGGGCCTTGTCGCCCGCCGCGCGCAGGGCGTGCACCTCGGCGTGCGGTCCGCCCGCGCGCTGGTGGTAGCCCTCGCCGACGATCTCCCCGGAGGCGTCGAGGATGACGCACCCGACGACCGGGTTGGGGCTTGTGGAGCCGAGCCCGCGCGCGGCGAGGTCGATCGCGCGCCGCATGGCGGCTGCTTCGGCTGCGGTGGCCACCGGGTCCTCCTGCCTCTTCGGGCACGGACTCCGGGGCCTGTCGATGACGACAGAACGTACGGGCAACGGCACCGGGAGCGACGCCGATGAGAGCTCTCCCTGGGAATCCCAGGAATCAAGCCACTACGGCGACGCGCACATATGTGCCCGCCCGCCGCGCACTGCCTCCCATCCGGACTTTCACCGTCGGTCCAGGAATTTCACCTGGTCAACCGGTCGCTGGAGGCGACCGGGTCGCGGACTGTAACCGCCGGTTCGGAATTACACCGACCCCGGAGTGCGCTGCTTCTGGTACGAGGCCAGTGTGCCACGCCTGATCGAAGGCGTGCCGGTCGATCCCTGTGGGCTGGCTCACAGCGAGGCCCGGTGCCGGGCGGGCGCGCGGTTTTGGGAGGCTTGCCGGGTGAGCAGCGCCGCGGCCACGGCCGACGAATTCGAGACCCACCGCCCGCGCCTCTTCGGGCTCGCCTACCGCATGCTGGGCTCCGCCCAGGAGGCGGAGGACGCGGTGCAGGACGCCTATCTGCGCTTCAGCGGCGCCGAGCGCGCGGACATCGAGCACGTCGGCGCCTGGCTCGCCAAGGTCACCACCAACCTCTGTCTGAACCGGCTGACGTCGGCGCGCGCCCGCCGCGAGGAGTACGTGGGTCCCTGGCTGCCGGAGCCGGTGGTCACCTCGGGCGGGGCGCTCGGGCCGCTGGAGTCGGCGGAGCAGCGGGAGGCGGTGTCGATGGCGCTGCTCGTGCTCCTGGAGCGGCTCACCCCGGTGGAGCGGGCGGTGTACGTGCTGCGGGAGGCGTTCGCGTACAGCCATGGGGAGATCGCCGGGGTGCTGGACCTGAGCGAGGCCAACTGCCGTCAGCTGTACGGCAGGGCGGTGCGCCGGGTGGCCGGGGAGCGCCCGCGCTTCGAGGCCACGGAGGAGCGCCGCCGGCAGCTCGTGGAGTCGTTCGTGGCGGCGGCCCGCGAGGGGGATCTCGCGGGCCTGGAGCGGCTGCTCGCCGCCGATGCCGTGTGGTGGAGCGACGGGGGCGGCAAGGTCACCGCGGCCCGGCGCCCCCTCGTGGGCCGGGAGAGGATCGCCCGCTTCCTGGTGGGCGGCTGGGAGAAGTTCGCCACCGGGATGGATCTGTCGTACGCGGAGGTCAACGGCGCCCCTGCGCTGGTCGGGAGGTTCGCCGGGGCGCTGGTGGGACTCGCCGTCTTCGAGTGCGCGGGCGACGGGTCGCTCGTGGCCGTACGGACCGTGGTCAACCCGGACAAGCTGGGATTCGTGGAACGGCAGCTCGCGGACGGCTGAGGCGCGATGTCACATTTTTCGGGGCTGATCGGTTCCTAGCCGGTGACGGACGCGTTCCCTCGCGTCCCGCACCGTGAAGGAGCCTTGAGATGACCACGATCCTGGTGACCGGCGGCACCGGAACCCTCGGCCGCCTCGTGACCGAGCGGCTGCGCGCCCAGGGGCACGAGGTGCGGGTGCTGAGCCGGCGCGCGCAGCCGTACGCCGTGGACCTGCGCGAGGGCACGGGGCTCGACGCGGCGGTCGCGGGCGTCGACACGGTCGTGCACTGCGCGAGCTCGCCGCGCGGGGGCGACGAGCAGGCCGCGCGGAATCTGATCGCCGCGACCCGAAAGGCCGGGGTGCCGCACCTGCTGTACATCTCGATCGTCGGCGTGGACCGGGTGCCGATGGGCTACTACCGGTCGAAGCTGGCCGTCGAGCAGCTGATCGAGGAGTCCGGGCTCGGCTGGACGGTGCTGCGCACGACCCAGTTCCACGATCTGGTCGCGACGGTGTTCGGCGCGCTCGCCAAGGCGCCGGTGCTGCTGTACCCGGCGGGCGTCAGCGACCAGCCCATCGCGGTGGCCGAAGTCGCCGACCGGCTCACGGAGTTGGCGGTGGCCGCACCGGCCGGGCGGGTCGCGGACCTGGGCGGCCCCGAGGTGCGGACGTTCCGCGAGCTGGCCGGGGCGTATCTGCGGGCGACGGGGCGGCGGCGGCCGCTGGTGCCGCTGCGCCTCGCGGGCGCGGCGTACCGGGGGTTCCGGGCGGGCGGCCACCTGGTGCCCGAACGGGCCGTGGGGCAAGGGACGTTCGAGGAGTTCCTCGCCGAGCGGTTCGGCAGCAAGGCACAGGCGACCAGGTGACCACACCCGGCGCCCACCCGCCCGGTGGCTCAACTCCCTGGTGACACCCGGCCGTTCAGGTACCGGGGGCCGAACAGCTCCTCCTGTGCGGCGTCCCTGGCGGTGAGCAGGGCGCCGCGCAGGACGGCGCCGCCGCCCAGGGCGGACGCCCGTATCCCGGTGCGCAGCGGCGACAGGGCGGCGACGCGCTCGGCGACCCGGTCGGCGAGCGCCGCGCCGCCCGCCCGGCCCACCGCGCCGCCGAGGACCACGCAGCCGGGGTCGAGGAGCGCGGCCACGGCGGCCGCCCCGACGGCGACCCGGTCGGCGAGCGTGTCGAGGAACGCCCCGTACGCCTTCGTGGCCGCTTCGCCTTCGGCAGGGCTTCCGGTGCCACCCCCGTCGCCGGTTCCGGCATCCGCGGCGGCCGCATCCCGCAGCAGGCCCACGGCGTCCGCCCCCGCCGCGCCCGGCACCCCGTGCTCGGCCGCGAGGTCCCGTACGGCGGCCGCGCAGGTCAGCGAGTGGAAGCCGCCCTCGCAGCCGGTGGCCGAGGGCAGCCCGGCGGTGCCCGGCACCGGCAGGAAGCCGATCTCGCCCGCGCCGCCCGAGGCCCCGCGCCGCAGCGTCCCGTCCAGGACGACGGCGGCGCCCACGCCCTCGTCGAGCCAGAGCAGCACGAAGGTGTCGCGGTCGGCGGCGGCGCCGTCGCGCTGTTCGGCGCGGGCGGCGAGGTTGACCTCGTTCTCGACCAGCACGCGCGCGGGCAGCCGGTCCTGGAGGACCGCGACGAGGCGGCGGTGCCAGGCGGGCAGCCCCGTGGAGTCGCGGAGTTCACCGCTCGCGGGGTCGATCAGGCCGGGCGCCCCCACGCCGACGCTGTGCAGCCGCGTGGCGCCGCCCGCGCGCGCGGTCCGCTCGACGAGGGCGACGGCACGCTCGACGGCGGGCCCGGTCGCCGCGCCGGAGGTGACCGGCAGGCTGTCCTCGGCGAGGACCGTGCCGAGCAGATCGGTGACGGCGACGGTCACGGAGTGGGTGCGCACATCGACGGCGGCGAGGTGGGCGCGGTCGGCCACGATCCCGTAGAGCCGGGCGTTCGGCCCGCGCCGCTGGGCGCCCGCCTCCCCCACGACGGCGATGATCCCAGCGCCCTGGAGCCGCTCCACGAGGTCGGCGACGGAGGGCCGGGAGAGCCCGGTGAGCTCCTTCAACTGGCCGGCCGTCAGGGGGCCTTCCCGCTGCAGGTGGTCGAGGGCGAGCCGGTCGTTGATGGCCCGAGCGGTGCTCGGTGATGCGGGCATGCCGGGATCCTTCCACACGGCCCGGACGGGGCTCCGGGCCTCCGTAGGGGAAACCCCTTATTTATCAGGCAGGGTTCCTGATAGTTTACGGCGGCCGGTTTCGGATCCACCCCGGGGAGGGGCTCACCGCATGAGCGAGACGAGCGAAGTGGCCTACGACAGAGGGCAGTTGAGGCGCGCCCGCTACGCCGTGGCGGCGGTCTTCTGCGTGCACGGCGCCGTGACCGGCTCCTTCGCGACCCGGGTGCCCTGGATCCAGGAGCACGCCGGCGTGAGCGCGGGACTGCTCGGCCTCGCCCTCGCCTTCCCCGCGATCGGCGCCTCCGTGGCGATGCCGCTCGCGGGCTGGATCAGCCACCGCTTCGGCGCCCGCACCGCGCTGCGCGGACTGCTCGCGCTCTGGACGCTCTCCCTCACGCTGCCGTCGCTCGCCCCGAACCTGGTCGCGCTCTGCGGCGTCCTGTTCGTGTACGGGGCGACGGCGGGGATGTCGGACGTGGCGATGAACGCCCTGGGCGTCGAGGTCGAGACCCGGCTGGGGAAGTCGATCATGTCGGGGCTGCACGGCATGTGGAGCGTGGGCGCCCTGATCGGCTCGGCCGCCGGGACCGTCGCCGCCCACGTGGGCGCGGACGCGCGGCTGCACCACCTGTTCGCGGCCCTGGCCCTGACCGTCATCGGCCTGGTTGCCTGCCAGGGCGTGCTCGACCTGCGCAGCACCCCCGAGGAGGCGGCACCGCCGCGGTTCGCGCTGCCGCCCAAGTCGGCGCTCCTGATCGGCGCGGTCGGCTTCTGCGCGGTCTTCGCGGAGGGCGCGAGCCTGGACTGGTCGGCGGTGTACCTGCGCGACGTCCTGGACACCTCCGCCGGTCTCGCCGCGGCCTGCACCACCGGGTTCACGCTCACCATGGCGGTCGCCCGGCTCGCCGGGGACGCGGTGGTGGACCGGTTCGGCGCGGTGCGCACCGTGCGGACCGGCGGGGTGCTCGCGGCGCTCGGCGGCCTGCTGGTCGTGGTGGCGGGGCATCCTGCCGTGGCCATGGGCGGCTTCGCCCTGATGGGGCTCGGCATCGCGGTCGTGGTGCCGCTGGCCTTCGCGGCGGCCGGGCGCAGCGGGCCGAACCCGAGCCAGGCCATCGCGGGCGTCGCCACCATCACGTACACCTCCGGCCTGATCGCGCCCTCGGCGATCGGGACCCTCGCCGACGCCACCAGCCTGGTGGTCTCCTTCGGCCTGGTGACGGCGCTGGCCTGCGGGCTCGCGGCGTTCGCGGGCGTCCTGCGCACGGACGCGCGGCCCGCGGTCACCGGCACGGCCAAGGCCGGGGAGCGGGCGCTGTAGCGGCGGCCGCAGGGGCGGCGGGGCGCGGGCCGCGGGGGCCGGAAGGCCGGGTCCAACGGCCCGCATCCCGGCGGGAAGCGCTCCTTACGCCGCATTAACATGGCGCTGATCATCACGGCCCGCCTGCCCGGCGCCGCCCAGCGCACAGAAAACGGAACACCCCCATGGATCTCGGAGTCCGCTGGAGACTGCACGGCGACGGGCGGACCCCCGCCCCCGGCGCCGTCGTCCGCCCCGAAGAGCGGCTCTCCTGGCCGCGCACCATCGGGCTCGGCGCCCAGCACGTCGTGGCCATGTTCGGGGCGTCTTTCGTGGCGCCCGTCCTGATGGGCCTCGACCCGAATCTCGCCATCATGATGTCCGGCGTCGCGACGGTCATCTTCCTGCTGGCCACCCGTGGCCGGGTGCCGAGCTACCTGGGCTGCTCCCTCTCCTTCGTGGGCGTCGCCGCCGTGATCCGCGCGCAGGGCGGCTCCAGCGCGACGGTGACCGGCGCGGTCTTCGTGGTCGGCATCGCGCTGTTCCTGGTGGGCGTCGCGGTGCAGCGGTTCGGGGCGCGGATCATCCACGCCGCGATGCCCCCGGTGGTCACCGGCGCCGTCGTCATGCTGATCGGCTTCAACCTCGCGCCGGTCACCGCGACGACGTACTGGCCGCAGGACCAGTGGACGGCGCTGTTCGTGATGCTGTTCACCGGATTGGCCGTGGTGTGTCTGCGCGGCTTCTGGTCCCGGGTGGCGATCTTCCTCGGACTGCTCTTCGGGTACGCCCTGTCCTGGGCCCTCGACTCGGTCTTCGGCAAGATCCACTCGGCGGACGGCTCGGGCAAGGTCGTCGACCACTGGCGGCTCGACCTGTCCGCCGTCGGCCACGCCGACTGGATCGGTCTGCCGTCCTTCCATGCGCCGAGCTTCGAGTGGTCGGCGATCCTCGTCGCGCTGCCCGTCGTGATCGCCCTGGTCGCCGAGAACGCCGGGCACGTCAAGGCGGTCGGCGAGATGACCGGCGACGACCTCGACGGCAAGCTGGGCACCGCGATCTCCGCGGACGGCGCCGCCTCGATGCTCTCCACCGCGGTCGGCGGCCCGCCCAACACCACGTACTCGGAGAACATCGGCGTGATGGCCGCGACCCGCGTCTACTCGACGGCGGCGTACTGGGCGGCGGCGGGCTTCGCCCTGCTCTTCGGCCTGTGCCCCAAGTTCGGCGCGATCGTGGCCGCGATCCCCGGCGGCGTCCTCGGCGGCATCACCGTGATCCTGTACGGCATGATCGGCCTGCTCGGCGCGCAGATCTGGATCAACGCCAAGGTGGACCTGCGCAATCCGCTGAACCTGGTCCCGGCCGCCGCGGGCATCATCATCGGCGTCGGCAACGTCTCGCTGAAGTTCACCGACAACTTCCAGCTCAGCGGCATCGCGCTCGGCACGATCGTGGTCATCACCGGCTACCACGTGCTGCGCGCCTTCGCCCCGCCGCACCTCAAGTCCCAGGAACCGCTGCTGGACTCGGGCACGTCGACGTACGACGCCGACGCGGACGACGCCGCTCAGCCCCGCGCCAAGTCGTAGGCGTACTGCGGCGCGAACGTGCCCGGCTCCCCCGCACAGCCGTCCGACTCCCCCGGCAGCTTGACCCACAGATAGCCGTCGATGCGGGGCTCGCCGGTGGCCGGCGTGGGGGCCCGGCCGAGCCCCCGCCCGCCGGGGTCGCACCACTCGCCGTCGGCCGGGGCGCCGTTGCCGTTGCGGCTGGTGTCGATGACCGCGCCGAGCGAGGCGGGGCCGCCGAGGGCCGCCAACACCCTTCGGGCGTACGCCACTTCGGCACCCGTTCCCTGGAAGTTGGACACGTTCGTGAAGATGCCGTCGGAGGACGCGGGCGACGCGGCGCCCGCCGAGCGGAGCCGGGCCGCCTGCGCCGCGGGCGCGTGCCAGCCGGAGTGCCCGGCGTCGAAGTAGACCCGGGCCCGGGGATCGGCGGCCTTCAGCACCCGGCCCGCCCGGGCCAGCGAGGCGTACCGCTCGGCGCGCCCGGCCCGGGAGAGGCACTCGGTCTGGGCCAGGGCGTCGGGCTCCAGGATCACGATGACCTCGCCGGAGCCGAGCCCCGCCGCGAACTTCTCGATCCACGCGTCGTACGCCGCGAGGTCCGGCGCCCCGCCCTGCGACGCGCCCCCGCAGTCCCGGTCCGGTATCGCGTACGGCACGAGCACCGGGACCCGTCCCGAGGCCGCCGAGGTCACCGCCCGCACCCGGGCCGTGATGGTCCCGGGCCGGTAGTCCGCGAACCAGACGGCGGCGGGCCGCGCGGCGATGCGGGACTCGATGAGCGGGCGGCGCGGGTCGCCGCGGTGGGCCCGGACCCAGTCCAGGACCTGGGAGTCGCCGTGCCGGTAGAGGCGGTTCGCGGCGGCCGGCGGCCCGGACGGCTGCGGACGCGCCGACGACGGCACGGGCCCCGGCCTCGGCTTCCCCTTCGCCGCGGACGACGACTTCGAAGGCGAGGGCTTCGGCTTCCGGGTGTGCGGGGCGGCGGTCGGGCTCGGCACGGCGGGCAGCGGTTCGAGCGCGGGCGTGCGGGATGCCTCGGGGCGCGCCCGGTCCGTGCCGCCGCCCCTGTCGTCGAGCGCGGACACCAGGCCCGCGACGGTCCCGACGGCCGCCACGACGGAGGCCGCCGTCACCATGGCGCCGCGGCGCGCGGCACGCCTGCGCCCGGCACGCCTGCGCCCGGCCCGCCCACCCCGGTGCCGTCCCGTCTCCCCCCCGCAACGCCCCTCCTTCGCAACGCCCGCTCCCGGCCGTCGATTTCCCGTGTTATCCCTCGTTATGGGGAATCGCCCGGTGCGCTGACACTCCGGCCAGCCTAGGACTGGGACGCTGCCCCCATGGCGCAGTTGGAACAGTTCACGGCCCCCGCGCGCGGCAGCGGCGGCGTCGACGCGGTGGTGGCGCGGATGCGTGCCATCGGCGACGACCTGCCGCCGCGCGACGGCCTGGCCGTCTTCAACCGGGTGTATCTGTCGGTCACGGAGGAGGTCGACCGGCACCTCGGCGCCGGCCGGTTCGCGGACGCCCGGGCCGCCACCACGCTGGATCTCCAGTTCGCCGTGCGCTACTTGGCGGCCGTGGACGCGGCGGCGGGTCCGGGCCGCCCGCCCGCCTGCTGGCGCCCCCTCTTCCAGTACCGGCGCCATCCCGGCGTACGCCCGCTGCAGTTCGCGCTCGCGGGCATCAACGCGCACATCGGCCACGACCTGGCGCTGGCCGTCGTGGACACCTGCCGTACGCTCTGCTGCGAACCCGCCGCGGTGGAGGACGAGTTCGACCGGGTGGGCGACATCCTCGTATCGCTGGAGGAGCGGATCCGCGAAGAGCTGATGCCGGGCCCCGACCTCCTCCAGATCGCCGACCCGCTGACCCACCTGTTCGGCTCCTGGAGCCTGGAGCGGGCCCGCGACGGCGCCTGGGCGGCGGCCCGCGCCCTGTGGGCCCTGCGTGAACACCCGGGCCTTGCCGGGGAGTTCCGCGAACGCCTGGACGGGGCGGTGGGCCTGGTGAGCCGGATGCTGCTCACGCCGCTGCCGGACTGACCCGCCTCCCGCCCGGCCACTGGACTCCCGCCCGGCCACCGGACCGGCCGCGCGCCCCACCCGGAACATTCGCCGTCCCGGAACTCCCGTGCCCCTTCGGCACGTTGAACCCTCTTGAGCCCTCTACTGCGAAGGAGCACCCGGATGGCGACGCGACTCGGACTCGGCCTGCCCCAGATGAAGCAGTACGCCCTCGGGCGTGACGTCCCCGAAGTGGCCCGCGCCGCCGAGGAGATCGGGTACGAGAGCCTGTGGGTCTTCGAGCGCGTCCTGTTCCCCGACCGGCCCGCCCAGGGCCTGTACGGGATCGAGGGGCTGCCCTGGCCCGATCAGTACCGCTCGGTGGCCGACCCCCTGGTGACGCTCACGCTCGCCGCGGCGGCCACGGAGCACGCCCGGCTCGGCACCAGCGTGCTGGTGGCACCGCTGCACGTCCCCTTCCAACTCGCGCGCTCGCTCGCCACGTTGGACGCGGCGAGCGGCGGCCGGGTCGTCGCGGGCCTGGGCACGGGCTGGTCCCTGGACGAGTACGCGGCGGCGTCCGTCGCCCCCTTCGCCCGGCGCGGCCAGGTCCTGGACGAGCTGATCGACGTCTGCCACGCGGTCTGGGGCCCGGACCCGGTGACGTACGAGGGCGAACTCACCACGGTCGCGCCCGCCGAGGTCGGCCCCAAACCCGCCCGGCCCATCCCCGTCCTGCTCCCCGCCCACAGCCCGAAGGCGGCCCGGCGCCTCGTCGACCGGGCGGACGGCTGGATGCCGGCCGCCCAGGGCGCGGAGGCGCTCGCCAAGTCCTGGCGGGACCTGCAGAACCTGGCCTCCGAGCGGAGCCGCGAGGAACCGATCCAGAGCGTGCTGCGGGTCAACACCCTGTACACGCGCACCCCGTACGAGGGTGCGGACCGCCGCCCCTTCCAGGGGAGCGTCGCGCAGATCGTGGAGGATCTGGTGGCGCATGCGGAGGTGGGCCTGGAGGAGATGCTCCTGGACCTCCAGGGCGGGGCCCGGGACGCGGAGGAGCTGAAGGACCTGGCGCACGAGGTCTACGAAGCGGCGAGGTCGGCCGGGGTGTGAGAGGTCACTCCCCGCCCTCCCCCTCGCGACGAAGGAGCCTCAGTCCTCCGGAAGCTCCACCGGCGCGATCTCGTCGAACACGTCCCCCGGCCCCGGATTCACCGCATCCGTGGCCCCGCCGAGCTGGTGCATGACCCCCCACACCGCGTTCAGCGCCGTCTGCACCGCGCCCTCGGCCCACCCGGCCGTCCAGGAGATGTCGTCGCCCGCGAGGAACAGCCCCCGCTTGTCCTCCGGCAGCCGGTCCTGCATGAAGTGCGTGAACAGGCGTCGCTGGTAGCGGTAGTGGCCCGGCAGGTTCGCCTTGAACGCGCCCATGAAGTAGGGCTCGTTCTCCCAGGAGACGGTCACCGGGTTGCCGATGATGTGCTTGCGGATGTCGACCTTGGGATAGATCTCGCCGAGCGACTTGAGCATGACCTCCATGCGCTCGTTCGCCGACAGCGGCAGCCACTTCAGGCTGTCGTCGCACCAGGTGTAGGAGAGGCAGATGACGGCGGGCTTGTCCGGGCCGTCGTCCAGGAGGTACGTGCCGCGCGTCATGCGGTCGGTGAGCGTCATCGACATGACGTCGCGCCCGGTGTCCTCGTCCTTGTCCAGCCAGAAGGGACGGTCCACCGGCACGAAGAGCTTCGAGCTCTCCATGTAGTGGGTGCGCTCCATCGCCGTCCAGTGGTCGATGGGGAAGAGCGAGTCATCGCAGTCGATCTTGCTGAGCAGCATCCAGGACTGGCCGGTGAAGATGGCCGCCGGGAAGGTGCGGATGTCGCCGGAGGCGTCCGTCACGGTGATGCGGTTGCCCGCCGTGCGGTGCAGCCGGGTCACGGCGGGACGGGGCTCGCCGGACGCGTGCAGGGACTTCAGCGAGGTGCCGAGGTCCCAGTGCACGATCTTCTGCGGCTCGCGCTCCCACAGGCGCAGCGGCAGCTGCTGGCTGCCGCCGACGATGCCGCGGTGGTGGTCGTCGGCCTCGGTGTAGACGACGCGCAGGATCTCCAGGATGGAGTTGGGGAAGTCGGTGTCCCAGCCGCCGGTGCCGAAGCCGACCTGGCCGAATATCTCGCGGTGGCGGAAGGACTTGAACGCCTCGGAGGCGCACAGGAAGCCGTAGAAGGTCTGGTTGTCGAGCTGCTCGACGAGGCGCGACCAGATCTCCCGGATCTTCGGCACGTCCCGCTCGCGCAGGGCGCGGTTCATGTCGGCGAACTCGGCGCCCTCCTCCAGGCAGGCGTTCCACGCGTTCATGACGTCGCGGTAGACCTGCGGCAGGTCGTCGACCGAAGTGGCGTAGTGCGACTCGCCCTTGAGGTCCACGACCGTCGACGGGGTCGACTCCGCAAGGGGGTTGGGGAAGGGCTTGGTCTCCAGGCCCACCAGGTCGATGTAGTACTGCAGGGCCGTCGAGGACGGCGGGAAGCGCATCGCGCCCATCTCGGCGGTGAGCGCAGGGTCGCAGCCGTCGAAGCCGACGGTGCGCAGCCGCCCGCCGATCTGGTCCGCCTCGTAGACGACGGGCTTGAGGCCCATCTTCATGAGCTCGTACGCCGCGACGATGCCGGAGAGGCCACCGCCGATGACGGCCACTTCCGTGCCGTGCTCGGTCGCGGGTATCCGGCCCAGGCCCGCGGCGTGGTGGAGATAGTCGTCGTACGCGTAGGGGAAGTCCGGGCCGAACATCGTGATGGGCGGCTGGCCGTCGTCGTGATGCTGGGCGGCGTTGGGCACCGTGGACGTCATGGGGTACGGACTCCTTGCGGGAAAGCGGGGCGAGGCAGGGGCAGCGGGGTGGGCGGGGCGGGGGCCGTGGCTCAGGTGAGGGACCCGTACAGGCCGGGCCTGCGGTCGCGCAGATACGGGTTGGCCTCGCGGGAGGCGGCGAGGAAGTCGGGGTCGGCGTCGGCGACGACCAGCTCCTCCCCCCGGCCCGCGCGGGCGCGGGCGATCCCGTCGGGCCCGGCGAGCGTGGAGAGCCCGACGAACTCGAACTCGCCCTCCGGACCGACCCGGTTGACGTAGGCCACGTACAGCTGACTCTCGAAGGCGCGCACCGGGACGACGGACTCGGCGACGAACTGGAACGGGTGCATCTGGGCGGTGGGCACCAGGAGCAGATCGGTGCCCGCGAGGGCGTGCGCCCGGACGTTCTCGGGGAACTCCACGTCGTAACAGATCATCAGGCCGACCCGGAGGCCGCCCAACTCCGCCTGGACCACGGGCTGTTCACCCGGTGTGAACCAGCCCTGCTCGAAGTCTCCGAAGAGATGGGTCTTACGGTAGTTCGCCACCCGCGCACCGTCTGCACCGATCAACTGCGCGGAGTTGAAGAGCACGTCGCCGTCGCGCTCCGGGTAGCCGTAGGCGACGGCGACCCCGTGGCGCACGGCGATCTCGGCGACCCGTGTCGCGGAGGGGCCGTCGGCGGGCTCGGCGAGGCGCGGCACGTCGTCGCCGATCGCGTACCCGGTCAGGAACATCTCCGGCGCGACGAGCAGCCCGGCCCCCGTGGCGGCGGCCCGGGCGGCGGCCTCGTCGAGCACCTTCAGGTTGGCGGCGACGGATCCGGGACGGCCGGAGCTCTGGAGCAGGGCGGTGCGCAGCGGCGGCATGACGGACCTCGGGCAGGAGTGGGTGGAGGGGTCGGATAGACGGTACGTTCGCCGCCCTTGTCCGGACAAGATTGGTCCGTTGTGGGCAAGTGCTCGATCTGTTGCGCCGGGGCCGCGTGGGGCGGCGATTCATTGCGCACCGGTCATAGGGCGCCTCCCCCGCACGGCGGAAGCGGGTTCCCTCCCCTGGGCCGACGTGCCGGGGCCCCGTCCCGGGAGATCGTGATCTCGCCCGGAAGGACCGGGTGCAGGGCCTCGCAGAGGAGGGCTCCCGTGAGCCGCACCGTCTTCACCCCCACCACCGTCCGTGTCGTCGCCGTCGGCGCCGCGATCCTGGCCCTCGCGGGGGTGGCGGGCGTGGCCGTCGCCTCGGACGACGAGGGCCCCCGCCCGGCGGTCACGGCGGCCACCGACAAGCCCCGTGGAACGGCCGCGGACAAGCCCCGCGAGGCGGCCGCGCTCACCGGCTCGGCGAAGCTGTTCCGCAAGACCACGGAGGACGTGACGTTCACGTTCGACGCCCACCTGGCAGCGAAGAACAACACCCGCCCCGACAAGGCGACCGGCACCTTCGGGTTCGTGCACCTGGAGAAGCCGGGCGGCAAGGGCGGCTGGGCGAAGGGCCGCATCGACTGCCTGGTGACGGGCGGCAAGGTGGCGACGGCGACCGGGATCATCACCGAGACCAACCTCAAGGAGATCAAGGGCAGCCGCGTCGGCTTCAGCGTCAACGACCAGGGCACCCACGACCGGCTCGGCTACAGCTGGGCGGCGGCGGGCGGCCCCGACGGCACCAAGAAGCTGACCAAGTGCAACAGCGCGGCCCCCTTCGAGCGGGTCAAGCAGGGCACCGGCGACTTCCACGTGCTGCCGTGGCAGGTCCCGTACCCGACGAGCTGACCCGCACCGGACCACCGGACCGGGGGCCGCCCCGACGGGGGTGGGGCGGCCCCTACGCCGGGGAGCCGGAGCTGTACCGCCGCAACAACGGCGACAGCACCAGCACCGACTTCGTCCGCTCCACGAACGGCTCCCCGGCGATCCGCTCCAGGACCCGCTCGAAGTGGCGCATGTCGGAGGCGAAGACCTGGACGACCGCGTCCGCCTCACCGGTGACGGTGGAGGCGGCCGCGACCTCCTGGTAGCGCTCCAGGCCCTTCTGGATGGCCTCGGGCGAGGTGTTGCGGCGGCAGTAGATCTCGATGAACCCCTCGGTCTCCCAGCCGAGCGCGGCCGGGTCGACGCGGACCGTGAACCCGGTGATGGCGCCGGTGGCCCGCAGCCGGTCCACGCGCCGCTTCACGGCGGGCGCGGACAGGCCGACGAGCTGCCCGATGTCGGCGTAGGAGCGGCGGGCGTCCTCGGCGAGGGCGTGCACGATGCGTTCGTCGAGTTCGTTCAGCACAGGGGGTCGATCACTTCTCTGCGGTGCGGCGCGCCGCCGCGGGGCGGCGCGCCACGGTCACTTCTCCACGGAGACCGGCCCGGTCGGCTCGGCCTCCAGACGGGAGCGGCGCATCCCGTACACGAAGTAGATCACGAGGCCGACGGCCATCCAGCCGACGAACCACTGCCAGGTCACCAGCGGCAGGTTCCACATCAGATAGCCGCAGCTCGCGAAGCCGAGGAGCGGGATGACCCAGCCGAGCGGCACGCGGAAGGTGCGGTTCATGTCGGGGCGCCGGTGGCGCAGCACCACGACCGCGATGTTGACCAGGGCGAAGGCGAAGAGCGTGCCGATGCTGGTGGCGTTGGCGAGCTCGCCGAGCGGGATGGCGGCGGCGAGCACGCCGCAGAACAGCGAGACGATCAGGGTGTTCGCGACCGGGGTGCCGGTGCGGGGGCTGACCTTGGCGAAGACCTTGGGGACCAGGCCGTCGCGGGACATCGCGAACAGGATGCGGGTCTGGCCGTAGAGCACGGTCAGGACGACGCTCGCGATGGCGACGACGGCGCAGGCGGCGAGCACGGTGGCCCACAGCGACTGACCGGTGACGTCCTTCATGATCCCGGCGAGCGCGGCCTCGGAGCCCTCGAAGTCCTTCCAGGGACGGGCGCCGACGGCGACGACCGCGACCAGGACGTAGAGCGCGGTGACGATGACCAGCGAGAGCATGATCGCGCGGGGCAGGTCGCGCTGCGGGTTCTTGGCCTCTTCGCCCGCGGTGGAGGCGGCATCGAAGCCGATGTAGGAGAAGAAGAGCGACGAGGCGGCGGCGCTGACGCCCGCCGTGCCCAGCGGCATGAAGTTCTCGTAGTTGCCGGATTTGAAGCCCTGGAAGCCGATGACGCAGAAGAGCACGAGCGCCGCGATCTTCACGCACACCATGATCGTGTTGGCGCGTGCCGACTCACGGGCGCCGCCGAGCAGCAGGAACATCGCGAGGACGACCACGATCAGCGCGGGCAGGTTGAAGTACCCGCCGTCACCGGGCGGCGCGGCGATCGCGTCGGGGATGGTGACGCCGATGGTCCCGTTGAGGAACTCGTTGAGGTACTGCCCCCAGCCGACGGCGACGGCCGCGACCGAGACGCCGTACTCGAGGATCAGGCACCAGCCGCAGACCCAGGCGATGAACTCGCCGAGTGTTGCGTACGCATACGAGTACGAGGAGCCGGCGACCGGGATGGTGCCCGCCAGCTCCGCGTACGAGAGGGCGGAGAAGAGCGCGGTGAGGCCGGCGATCACGAAGGAGAGCGTGACGGCGGGTCCGGCCTTGGGGACGGCTTCACCGAGCACCACGAAGATGCCGGTGCCGAGGGTGGCACCGATGCTGATCATGGTGAGCTGCCACATGCCGAGCGAGCGGCGCAGCGTGCCGCCCTCGCCCTGGCCGCCCTCCGCGACCAGGCGTTCCACCGGCTTGCGGCGCATCAGCCGGTGGCCGATGCCGGGTACGGGGCCGGGGGCGGATGGTCCACCGGAACTGCTGGGTTGCGGTGGTGCGCCGTGGTCGAGCACGCGCTGGCTCCTTCATCGCTGCCGGTCAGGGCGGCGCGGACCGATGGCAGCCCGGCCAGAAGGGGGACCACCGAGCAGGCAGTCCGCCACGCCAGTTACAGCGGGCACTCTACGAGTTTTCGCTTCACGGGCGTAATGCAGCAACCTTGCGTGCTTGCGCATGATCGTTGCGTACATCCCGTTCCGGCGTGTCTTCATTGCGCCGCCCGTTTCGTCCGTTGCGTTTGCCCGTTTCGCGCCGTGACCTCGGCCACGCTGTTGACACTTCGTCAGATCTGGCACATCGTGCACGCCGACCGGCACCATCCGCCGCCGCCCCAGGCGAACAGGAGACCCGGCATGGACCTCGACGTCCTGTACGAGATCGACGTACCGAAGCCCTGGAACGACCCGCATCCCCACGGCCAGCGCGCCGCCGAGCAGCGCGCCTACCGCGAGGCCGTCGAGCAGATACGGCTCGCGGACCGGATGGGCTTTCGCACCGTGTGGGCGGTGGAGCACCACTTCCGTGAAGGCCGCTCGCACTGCCCGGCGCCCGAGGTACTGCTCGGCCACCTCGCGGCCCTCACCGAGCGCATCCGGCTCGGCTTCGGCGTGACCCTCACCCCCTTCGGCTTCACGCCACCACAGCGGATCGCGGAGAAGGTGGCGACGGTGGACGTCCTCTCCGGCGGCCGCGTGGAGTGGGGCACCGGACGCTCAACTCCCATGGAGCAGACGGCCTTTGGTGTCGACCGCGAGCAGTCGCGGGCGGACTGGCGGGAGGCGATCGAGATCGTCACCGGGATGTGGCGCGAGGAGCACTTCGCCTACGAGTCGCCGCGCTTCTCCTTCCCGCGCCGGATGGTCACCCCGAAGCCGGTCCAGGACCCGCACCCGCCCTGCTGGATGGCGGCCACCTCGCCCGGCTCGGCGGAGGTGGCGGGCGCGGCCGGACTCGGCCTGCTCTCCTTCTCGATCATGCAGCCCCTGGAGACGATGGCCCGGCAGGTCGCGGCCTACCGCGAGGCCGCCCGCGCCCCGGAGCCGATCACGGGGGTCGCGACGGACCGCGTCAGCGCGTACACCCTGGTCCACGCGACGGACCGGCCCTCGCACCGGGTCTGGGACTCGGTCGCCTGGTGGTACCGCAACCTCGCGCAGTTCACCCTCGACTGGGAGCTGCCGCACCTGCCGCCCGAGGACCGCGAGCGCGCCTTCCCGCTCCTGAATCCCATCCTCCAAGGCGACGTCCCCGTACGGGAGTTCAACGACGGCGACATGATCCTCATCGGCGACGCGGCCACCATCGTGCGCAAGGCGAAGCACTACGCCGACCTCGGCGTGGACCAGCTGATCTGCTACGTCCAGTGGGGCTACCTGGAGCACCAGGAGATCCTGCGCACCATCGAGATCCTCGGCAAGGAAGTCATCCCGGAGCTGGCGGCGTACCGCCCGATCGGCACCCGGCCATGACCGGCGACCCGGCCGCCGACGCCACCGGCGAGCCGCTGGACACCACACCCGTCCCCGACTACGCGTCCCGTCACCGCCTGGACGGCCGCGGCTTCGTGCTGCTCGGCGCGGGCAACGGCATCGGACGGCAGACCGCGCACGCGCTCACCGCGGCGGGCGCGCGGGTCCTGTGTGTGGACCTGGACGAGAGGCGCGCGGCGGCGGTCGCGGCGGAGACGGGCGGGACCCCGTACGTGGCGGACGTGACGGACCGCGCGGCGGTGCGCGACCTGTTCGCCCACGCCCGCGAGGAGTTCGCGGACCTCGGCGGCGTGGGCGGGGTCGTCGACATCGTCGGCATGGCGCGGTACGCGGGCCTGGACGAGCTCGACGACGACGCCTGGGACTGGCACTTCGACATCGTCCTGCGGCACGCCCGGCACGCGGTGCGCTACGGCGGCGCGGCCCTCGCCGAGCGCGGCGGCGGCCCGCTCGTCTTCGTCGCCTCGGTCTCCGGCATGACCGCGGCGACGCTGCACGCGGCGTACGGGGCGGCCAAGGCGGGCCTGATCTCCCTCGTGCGCACGGCGGCGGTGGAGTACGGGCCGCGCGGGGTGCGGGTCAACGCGGTGGCCCCGGGCGTCGTCTGGACCCCGCGCGTCGCGGGCCTGCTCGGCGCGGAGGGCCGCGCCCGCAACGCGGAGAACGCCCCGCTCGCCCGCGTCGCCGAACCCGCCGACATCGCCTCGGCCCTGCTCTTCTTCGCCTCTCCCCTGTCCGCGTACGTCACCGGGCAGACCCTGGTGGTGGACGGCGGGGTCGGCGTGAAGTTCCCCTACCCGACGATCGGGCGCCCGTGATGCGGGAGTTACGGGAATTCGTCTGCGGCGCGCCCTGGTGGTCCGACGACGGCCGCCCGCTGCGCGCCGACCCGGCGGAGCGCGCGCTGCTGCCCGGCGACACCTGGGAGCGGGCGACGGTCCCCGCGGGGGTCCGGCTCGCGTTCGTGGCAGGCGGCGTACGGGCGGTGGAGATCGCGTACGAGGGAAGCGAGCCCTGGGAGACGGACACGTACCGGGACGTGCCCCCGCTCTTCACGCTGCTGTCCGGCGACGCGGTGGCGGGCGAGACCTCCGCAGCCCCCGGCACCCACGTGGCCCGCCTCGAACTCCCCCACCCCGAGGGCGAGTTCACGCTCCACCTGCCCGAGGCGCTGCGCCCCGCCCTGCGGGGGCTGCGCCCGGTCGGCGGCGGCACCCTGACGCCCGCCCCGCCGCGCCCCCGCTGGCTGGTCCACGGCGACTCGATCACGGAGGGCTGGTGGGCGTCCCGCCCGCACCTGGCCTGGCCCGCCCTGGCCGGGCGCGCCCTCGGCCTCGACACCGTGAACCTGGGCTACGCGGGCGCCGCCCGGGGCGAGCTGACCTCGGCCCGCCAGCTCGGCTCCCTGAGGGGCGACTTCATCACCCTCGCGTTCGGCACCAACTGCTGGTCGAGGACGCCGAGTTCGACGGGGCTGCTGTACGAGACGACGCGGGCGTTCCTGAACCTCGTACGCGCAGGGCACCCGCACACGCCGCTGCTCGTCGTCTCACCGCTCGTGCGGCCCGACGCCGAGTCGAGGCCCAACGAGCTGGGCGCCACGCTCGCCGACCTGCGCACCGCTCAGGAGCGGGCGGTGCGGGATGCGATCAGGGGCGGAGACGCACACCTGACGCTGCTGCCGGGCGCCGGGATTCTCGGTACCCGGCAGCTGAGGGATGGGGTCCACCCGGACGATGCGGGCCACGAGCTGCTCGCGGATGCCGTGATGGCCTGCGCCCCGCAGGGGGCGCAGGCCATCAGGGACGCGGGGCGGTGTCGCTATGCGGCTCCGCCGCAGGGCGCGACCGGCCCCCACCGGCCGGCAGCCGGATGAACCCGCCCTCCGCAGCGGAGCGTCTAGCTCCAGCTGGCGTGCAGCGGCTTGCCCTCGGCGTAGCCCGCGGCGCTCTGGATGCCGACGGTCGCCTTCTCCGCGAACTCCTCCAGGGAGGCCGCACCCGCGTACGTGCAGGAGGAGCGGACGCCCGCGATGATCGAGTCGATCAGGTCCTCGACGCCCGGGCGGGCCGTGTCGAGGAACATGCGGGAGGTCGAGATGCCCTCCTCGAACAGCGCCTTGCGGGCGCGGTCGTACGCCGACTCGTCGGACGTGCGGTTGCGCACGGCACGCGCCGAGGCCATGCCGAACGACTCCTTGTACGGACGGCCGTTGGCGTCGTGCTGGAGGTCGCCCGGGGACTCGTAGGTGCCCGCGAACCAGGAGCCGATCATCACGTTCGACGCACCGGCGGCCAGCGCCATGGCGACGTCGCGCGGGTGGCGGACACCGCCGTCGGCCCAGACGTGCTTGCCGAACTTCTTGGCCTCGGCGGCGCACTCCAGAACGGCGGAGAACTGCGGCCGGCCGACGCCGGTCATCATGCGCGTGGTGCACATGGCGCCGGGCCCGACACCGACCTTGATGATGTCGGCACCGGCCTCGATCAGGTCGCGCACGCCCTCGGCGGCGACGATGTTGCCCGCGACGATCGGGACCTGCGGGTCGAGGGCGCGCACGGCCTTGACCGCGGCGATCATCGACTCCTGGTGGCCGTGCGCGGTGTCCACGACGAGCGTGTCGACGCCCGCGTCGAGCAGCTGCTTGGCCTTGCCCGCCACGTCGCCGTTGATGCCGACGGCGGCGGCGATGCGCAGCTTGCCGTTCGCGTCCACGGCCGGGGTGTAGAGCGTCGCGCGCAGGGCGCCCGTGCGGGTGAGGATGCCCGCGAGGCGGCCGTCCTTGTCCACGGCGGGGGCGTAGCGGCGGTTGGCGCCGTCGAGCTTGTTGAACGCGTCGCGCGGGTCGATGTCCGCGTCCAGCAGCACGAGGTCCTTGGACATGACCTCGGAGAGCTGCGTGAAGCGGTCGACGCCGGAGAGGTCCGCGTCGGTGACGACGCCGATCGGCTTCTGGTCGCCGTCGACGACCACACCGGCGTTGTGGGCGCGCTTGGGCAGCAGGGCCAGCGCGTCCGCGACGGTCTGCGTGGGGGCGAGGACGATCGGGGTGTCCAGGACGTGGTGGCGCGTCTTGACCCAGGAGATGACCTCGGTGACGACCTCGATCGGGATGTCCTGGGGGATGACGACGAGGCCGCCGCGGCGGGCGACGGTCTCGGCCATGCGGCGCCCGGCGATCGCGGTCATGTTGGCGACGACCAGCGGGATCGTCGTGCCGGTGCCGTCGGGGGAAGAAAGGTCCACGCCCTGTCGGGAGCCGACGGCCGAACGCCTCGGCACCATGAAGACGTCGTCGTACGTCAGGTCGTACGCAGGCTGAATGTCATTGAGGAAGCGCACGTGCTGCTCATCCCAGTCGATCAGAGGTGGCCCCCGAACAGGACAGCCGGGGGAAAAGCACGTACTTCAGTGTCCCATGCCCGCGAGAATGCGCCGCCCGGGACGATCACCCAGGCGGGGGCCGAAAGCCCTGGTCCGATCCTCCAAGAAGGACCCCGCCCGGTGATCTTCCGTGTCTGTCACGCCACCGTGCGTGGCCACCAGTCCAGGACCGGGTCGAGCGACTTCAGGAACGCCTCCGCCGGCGCCCGGCGCAGCGCGAGGTTCCGCAGCCCGGCGGCGAGGGGGTCCCGCCACTGCGCGACCTGCCCGATGCGCCGCGCCCGCGCGGAGATCATCTGGACCCGGGGGCGGCGGATCCGGTCGTACACGGTGAGGGCGCCCTCCACGGACCCGCCCCGGGCGAGCGCGTCGGCGAGCTCGACGGCGTCCTCCAGGGCCTGACAGGCGCCCTGGCCGAGGTTGGGCGTCATGGCGTGGGCGGCGTCGCCGAGCAGCGCGGCCCGGCCGGTGACGAAGGTGTGCAGGGGCGGCAGCTCGTAGATGCCGTGGTGCAGCAGGGCGCCGGGCTCGACGGCGCCGAGCAGGTCGGGGACCGGCGCGTGCCAGCTCCCGAAGCGGCGCCGCAGCAGGGCCAGGGCGCGGTCGGCCGGGATCCGGTCGGCGAGGCCCTCGGGCGCGGTGAGGACGGCGAAGGCGTACACCCGGCCGTCCGGCAGCGGCGCGTACCCGAAGCGCTCGCCGCGCCCCCAGGACTCGGCGCCCTCGGCCACCGGCACCGGCGCGGTCACCATGCGCCAGGTCGTGTAGCCCGCGTACCGGGCCGCGGGCGCACCGGGCCACAGGGAGCGGCGGACCCGGCTGCCGATGCCGTCGGCGCCGATCACGAGGTCCGCGCGGGTCTCGGTGCCGGAGTGCAGAACGGTCCCGTCCGCCCGCACGGCCTCCACGGTCACGCCGGGGCGCAGGTCCTCGGCGGGCACGGCGGCGCGCAGGGTGTCGAGGAGATCGGCGCGGTGCACCATCGCCACCTCGCCGTGGCGGCGGGCCAGTTCACCGGTGTCGGTGCGTGAGAGCCAGCGCCCGGAGCGGTCGCGGATGCCCGCCGACGCGTCGGTCAGGGCGAGTTCACGCACCCGTTCGCCGAGCCCGAGGGCGTCCAGGGCGCGCAGCGCGTTCGGCCACAGGGACAGTCCCGCGCCCAACTCCCTGAAGTCCGGGCGCCGTTCGAGCACCTGGACCCGCCAGCCGGCCCGCCGCAGCGCCACCGCCGTGGCGAGCCCTCCGATGCCGCCGCCCACCACGATCGCCGAGCGTCCGCCCACGGTGATCCCTCCCCTTCGGTCCCCCGCGCACGCGGCGCGTGCGGGCCCCCATTAGATCTTGCCGCAGGGCCGGACCACGAGGCAGGGCCGGGCAGTTGGGGCCACGGCTCCGGGGCGAGCGCGACGGGCACTTTGGACGCTACGAGCACTACGGGCTCTACGGGCTCTACGGGCTCTACGGGCTCTACGGCTCCAGGGCGAGCACGACATCGAGCGGCACGGCCCCGGCAACGTCGCCGTCCCCGCCCCCCGCCGCGTCCCCCGCCGCGTCCCGCCAGTGCGCCACCGCGTCGGTGAGCACCTCCCGGGCGACCCCCCACTCCTGGGGCGCCGCATCCGCGTACTCCTGCCAGCCGCTCACCACGATCAGGCGCCCGCGCGCGGGCGGGGCCCAGGAGAGGTCGGTGAGGCAGTCGGCGAGCGCGTCCCAGTTGCGGCCGAACCAGTCGGGCAGAGCCAGGTCGCGGGCGCACCGCGCCATGAAGGCGGCCTTGTCGCGCACCCCCGCGAGGTCCAGGGCGTAGGTGCTCCAGCCCTCCCCGCGCAGCGCCGTGAGTAGAGCCGTCGTCATCTCAGGACCGCCTTGAAGGACGCGTAGTGATCGCTGGTGTAGTAGGTCTCGCCCCCGTCACCGGTGACGATCCGCCGTGCGCCCCGGTCCCGTCCGCCGGGCGTGCGCACCGTGTACTCGTGGTAGTAACCGCGCTTCTCGCGGGGCAGCACCCGCTCATAGTTCCCGAAGACGGTGCCGTCCTTGGCGTACGGGAACGGCCCGCCCTTGTCGATGCGGCGCAGCGTCTCACGGGCCTCCGCGGGCAACTGACCGGCCCGGACGGTGGCCATGCCGTGCGGCACCCACGAGGGCGTTGCCGCGGCCCGCGAGGGCGAGCCGCCGCCCGAGGACGACGAGCAGCCCACGAGCGCCACACAGCAGAGGAACAGGGCCGCGAGAGCACGGGGCACGAACCGGGACAACATGGCCCCGATGCTGCCACAGCGCCCTGCACGGGGCGCGCTCAGCTCCCGTCCGGGTCCGCCCGGTTCAGCGCGGGACGGGGCGGCGGCCCCGCCACCAAGAGCTGGTCGGCGGCGGCCGTGTCCGTGACCAGGCTGGTCACGAGGCCGGACCGCAGCACCGCGTCGATGGCCGCGGCCTTCCGCTGCCCGCCCGCGATGGCGACCACCTCGGGAATCCGCCGGAGCCGGTCGGCTTCGACGGTGATGCACCGCTCGCCCAGGTCCCGCCCGACCCGACGCCCCTCGGCGTCGAACAGGTGGGCAGACATCTCCGCGGCCACGCCCAGCGAGGCGTAGTGCGCGCGCTCCTCGTCGCTGAGCATGTCGTGCACGGTCGAGATGCCGGGCTCCCACGAGCCGATCGACACACAGGCCACGGTGACCTTGTCGAAGTACTCGAAGGCCCGCGCGATCCCCGTCTGGTTGCGCAGCGCCGCCGCCGTCGCCGGGTCGGGCAGCAGCATCGGCGCGTAGATGGGGTGCGCCTCGCCGCCGGAGACCTGGGCGGCGCGCCGGACGGCCTCGACGGAGCCGCGCTCGGCGGTCCCCGCGTCGTACACGCCGGTCAGCTGCACGACCGTGCACGGCGGCAGCGCCTCCAGGGCCGCCGCCATGTGGATGGTCGAGCGGCCCCAGGCGAGGCCGAGGACATCGCCCTCGTTCACGAGCTCGCCGAGGAGCCCGGCCGCGACCTCGCCGAGGTTCTCCGGGTCCGGCGACTCGTCCGCGTCCTCGGCCGGTGACTCGACGACGACGGCGTGCCGCAGGCCGTAGCGGGCGCGCAGCGCGTCCGAGCGCTCCGCGTCCAGCTCGGCGGGCACGCGGATCTCGATGCGCACGAGATCACGCTCCAGGGCCGTCTCCAGGACCCGGGCCACCTTGAAGCGGCTGACGCCGAACTCCTCCGCGATCTGGATCTTGGACTTGCCCTCGAGGTAGAAGCGGCGGGCCATGGCCGCCGCCTGCACCAGCTCCGCGGGTCCCATCCGCATGGCTGACCGACCCGCCGACATGGCCGACACGACGTCTCCTCACTGCTGTTCACATTCGGGGTTCGCCGTTCATCCTTGCAGATCCGGCGGAGTTGATCAGCCCTGATGGGCGGCGTTCACGTTCCTGTGGCTCAGTGGTCGCACGCCCAGGCCGATGACGCGGTCTTTACCTCCGCTTGGGTGCGCAATGAACGTACCGCCGCGGCCGGGTCCTCGGCGCCGTACACCGCGGAACCCGCCACGAAGACGTCGGCGCCCGCCTCCGCGCACCGCTCGATCGTCGAGGCCGAGACTCCGCCGTCGACCTGCAGCCACATCTGCAGGCCGTGCTTGCCGATGAGCTCACGGGTGCGCCGGATCTTGGGCAGCATGATGTCCAGGAACGCCTGCCCGCCGAAGCCGGGCTCAACCGTCATGATCAGCACCATGTCGAGCTCGGGGAGCAGATCCTCGTACGGCTCGATGGGCGTCGCGGGCTTGAGGGCCATGGACGCGCGGGCACCCTTGGCCCGGATCTCCCGGGCCAGCCGGACCGGGGCGGCCGCGGCCTCCGCGTGGAAGGTGACGGAGCCGGCCCCCGCTTCGACGTACTGCGGGGCCCAGCGATCGGGGTCCTCGATCATCAGGTGGCAGTCCAGGGGCGTGTCCGTCGCCCGCGCCAGGGACTCTACGACCGGCACGCCCAGCGTGAGGTTCGGCACGAAGTGGTTGTCCATGACGTCGACATGGAGCCAGTCCGCGCCGTCGACGGCCTTGGCCTCGTCGGCGAGTCGCGCGAAGTCGGCGGAGAGGATGCTGGGGTTGATCTGAGCTGCCATGCCCCAAGCCTGCCATGCCCGGCGCGCGTTGCCCGCCCCAGCCGGTTCCCGGGGGCCCGCTCCGGTGCCATGCTGGTCGGCTCACAGGCACCGCGCACGGCAGGCGGGGGGACGCCATGGGGGACGTACGTCGGCAGGAGACGGTCCGGGTACAGGGGCAGGGCCAGGGGCAGGGGCAGGAGCGGCGCGGGGTCGCGTGGCTGGTCTGCGGGCCGCGCACCAAGTGGCTGGTGGTGGCGTTCTGGCTGGTGGTGTTCGTCCTCGTGGCGCCGCTCGCGCAGAAGCTCACCGACGCCCAGGACAACGACGCCTCGTCCTGGCTGCCGGGCTCCGCCGAGTCCACCCAAGTCCTGGACGCCTCCAAGGAGTTCAGGCCCGAGGCGATCCCCGCGGTGGTCGTGTACGCGCGTGACGGCGGCCTCACCGTACGGGACCGTGCCGCGATCGCCGCGGACGTGCGGCAGCTGAAGCCGCTGCGCGCGCACGGCGTCCGGGGCGCCGAGACCCGCGGCCCCACCTTCGACAAGCCGAATGCGGCCGCGGCCACGGCGGCACAGATCTACGTCCCCATCACCATGGACGAGAAGGGCTGGGAGCGGATCGCGCCCGCCGTCGACTCCATCCGCGACCGGGTGGGGCGCGGCGGCGACGGCCTGACCGTGCACATCACCGGGCCCGGCGGCACCTCCGCCGACTTCTCCAAGGCGTTCGAGGGCATCGACTCGACGCTGCTCTTCTCGGCGCTCGGCATCGTCGTGGTGATCCTGCTCTTCACCTACCGCAGCCCGACCCTGCTGCTCGCGCCGGTGCTCAGCGTGATCGTCGCCCTGTTCACGGCGCAGGCCCTGATCTATCTCCTGGCCCGGCACGCGGGCCTGACGGTGAACGGCCAGAGCGCGGGCATCCTCACCGTGCTCGTCTTCGGCGCGGGCACCGACTACGGCCTGCTCCTGGTCGCCCGCTACCGCGAGGAGCTGCGCCGCCACGACGACCGGCACGAGGCGATGGCGCTCGCCCTGCATCGCGCCGGGCCCGCCGTGCTCGCCTCGGGCGCGACCGTCGTCCTGAGCATGCTGGTGCTGATGACCGCCGAGATGAACTCGACGCGCGGCCTCGGCCCCGTCGCCGCCATCGGCGTCGCGGTCGCGCTCCTCGCGATGCTCTCGCTCTTCCCCGCGCTGCTCGTGGTCTTCGGACGCTGGTTCTTCTGGCCGGTGATCCCGCACGTCGGCTCGGCCGAGCCCACCGAGAGCGGCGTGTGGGCGCGCACCGGGCGCCGCATCGCCCACCGCCCCCGCCTGACCTGGAGCGTCACGGCGGTGGCCCTCGCACTGCTCTCGCTCGGCCTGTTCCAGCTGCGCGCGGACGGCCTGAGCAACGCCGACGCGTTCACCGACAAGCCCGACTCCATCCACGGCCAGGAGGTCCTCCAGAAGCACTTCCCCGCGGGCAGCGGCGACCCCCTCGTCGTCGTGGCGGCCAAGGACCAGGACACCCGGGTGCGCCGCGTGGTCGCCGCGACCCGGGGCGTCGAGCCGGACAGCATCGGCACACCGCCCGCCACCAAACCGGAGTACGAGGGCAAGGTCCTCCTCGAGGCGACGCTGACCGACCCGCCGGACAGCGCGGCGGCCCGGGAGACCGTGGTGCGGGTGCGCGACGCCGTACACGCGGTGCCGGGCGCCGAGGCCCAGGTCGGCGGCGGCTCGGCGGCCCTCCTGGACATGGACCGCGCCATCGTCCACGACAACAAGCTGGTGATCCCGCTCGTCCTCGCCGTCGTGCTGCTGATCCTCGGGGTGCTGCTGCGCGCCCTGGTGGCCCCGCTGCTGCTGATCGCGACGGTGGCCCTGTCGTTCGCCGCCGCGCTCGGCGTCAGCGCGCTCGCCTTCCGCCACCTCTTCGACTACGCGGGCGAGACACCGGACTTCCCGCTCTTCGTCTTCGTGTTCCTGGTGGCGCTCGGCATCGACTACAACATCTTCCTGTCGACCCGCATCCGCGAGGAGGCCGTCCGTCAGGGCACCCGCGCGGGCATCCTGACCGGCCTGGCCGCGACCGGCGCGGTGATCACCTCGGCGGGCCTGGTCCTCGCGGGCACGTTCGCCGCGCTGGGCACGCTCCCCATGGTGGCCTTCGCGGAGATCGGCTTCGCGGTGGCCCTCGGGGTGCTCCTGGACACCTTCATCGTCCGCTCGGTCCTGGTGACCGCGCTCTTCCTGGACGCGGGGCCCCGCGTGTGGTGGCCCCACGCCCTCGGCCGACGCCCGGAGTGACGGCCCCCGACGGAACGGCCACCAGAACGGAACTACGTCAGGCGGTACGCCGGATCAGCGCCAGGTACATCGCGTCGGTGCCGTGCAGATGCGGCCACAGCTGGATGTCGGGCCCCTCACCGAGCGCGGGCACACCGGGCAACAGCGGCCGCGCGTCGATGAGTTCGGCCCCCTCGTACTGCTTGAGGATGTCGTCGACGACGGCGCGGGTCTCCGCCAGGTGCGGGGAGCAGGTGGCATAGCCGACCACGCCGCCGACCCGCACGGACTCCAACGCGGTGCGCAGCAGGGACCGTTGGAGCGGCGCGAAGCCTTCCAGGTCCTCCGGGCGCCGCCGCCAGCGCGCCTCGGGCCGGCGCCGCAGCGCGCCGAGTCCCGTACAGGGAACGTCCATCAGGACCCGGTCGAAGGCCCCGGGCCGCCACGGCGGCCGGGTGCCGTCGGCGGCGATGACCTGGTACGGCCCGGGATTCCCGTGGAGCGCCTGGGCCACGAGGCGGGCCCGGTGCGGCTGCTTCTCGGAGGCGAGCAGCGTCGCGCCCCGCTCGGCGGCGAGCCCGGCGAGCATGGCCGCCTTGCCGCCGGGGCCCGCACAGCCGTCCAGCCAGCGCGCGTCGGAGCCTTCGAGCGGCGCGTTCGCCAGCGCGAGAGCCACCAGCTGGCTGCCCTCGTCCTGCACCCCGGCCCGCCCCTCGCGCACGGCCGCCAACTGCCCCGGCTCGCCGCCCTCGGTGAGCCGCACGGCATACGGCGACCAGCGCCCCGGCAGCCCCGACTCCTCCCCCAGCGACTCCAGGAGCTCCTCGGCGGTGGTGCGGCCGGGCCGGGCGACGAGGGTGACCTCGGGCCGTTCGTTGTCCGCGTCGAGCAGGTCCTCGATCCCGGCGCGCCCGCCGCCGAGCGAGTCCCACAGCGCCGAGACGACCCAGCGCGGGTGCGAGTGCACGACGGCCAGGTGGTCCTCGGGGTCCTCGTCGTAGGGCGGGGCGACGCGCTCCAGCCAGCCGTCGAGATCGTCGCCCGCGACCTTGCGCAGCACGGCGTTGACGAACTTGGCGCGCCCGTCGCCGAGCACCACCCGGGCCAGCTCCACGGAGGCGGAGACGGCGGCGTGCGAGGGGATGCGGGTGCCGAGCAGCTGGTGCACACCGAGGTTGAGCACGTCGAGCACCGGCGGGTCGACCTCGCGCAAGGGCCGGTCGATGCAGGCGGCCACGATCGCGTCGTACGTGCCCTGGCGGCGCAGCGTCCCGTAGACCAGCTCGGTGGCGAGCGCCGCGTCCCGCCCGTCGAACTTCTCGGGCCCCTCCTTCTCGCGGGCCTTGCGCAGCAGCGGCGGCAGCACGAGGTTCGCGTACGCGTCGCGCTCGTCGACGGCGCGCAGGGCCTCGAAGGCGAGGATCCGCACGGGGTCCTTCTGCGGACGGCGGTAGGGCTTGCCGGGCTTACGGGGGCGCCGGTCGGGCTGGTCGTTCAAAGGTGCTCCGCTTAATGAATGTGTCGCCGTACTGGCTTTACAGGATGGGGCCGACGTACTCAGCGTACGTCGGTGTCGCCCAGCCGCTCACCGGGGGCGATGCGCACCCCGCGCGCCCAGTCGGCGGCGGCCATCGGCTTCTTGCCCTGGGCCTGGACCCAGAGCAGCTCGACGGCGTGCGAGCCCGTGCCGACGTACAGGTTCTTCTTGCCGACCGACAGCTCGCCGGGCGCGAGGTCGGTGCGGTCCGGCACGAGGGTGGCCTGGATCAGCTTCAGCCGCTCGCCCCGGAAGACGGTCCAGGCGCCGGGCGCGGGCGTGCAGCCCCGCACCACGCGGTCCACGCGGAGCGCGGGCGTGGCCCAGTCGACGTGCGCGTCCTCGACGGTGATCTTCGGCGCGAGCGTGACCCCGTCGGCGGGCTGCGGCACGGCCTTGAGGCTGCCGTCCTCGATGCCGTCCATGGTCGCGGCGAGCAGCCCCGCGCCCGCGAAGGCGAGCCGGGTGAGCAGATCACCGCTGGTGTCGGTGGCCCGCACCCCCTCGGTCACGGTCCCGTACACGGGCCCGGAGTCCAGACCCTCCTCGATCAGGAAAGTGGAGGCACCGGTGATCTCGTCGCCCGCCATCACCGCGTGCTGCACCGGGGCGGCGCCGCGCCAGGCGGGCAGCAGCGAGAAGTGCAGGTTGACCCAGCCGCGCGCGGGCACGTCGAGGGCGACCCGGGGCAGCAGCGCCCCGTACGCCACCACCGGGCAGCAGTCGGGCCCGATCTCCCGCAGCCGCGCGAGGAACTCCTCGTCCCGCGGCTTCACGGGCTTGAGCACCTCGATCCCGGCCTCCTCGGCCCGCTCCGCGACCGGGCTCGCGACGAGCCGCCGGCCCCGGCCCGCCGGGGCGTCGGGCCGGGTCACGACGGCGGCCACCTCGTGCCGGCCGGAGGCGATCAGGGCGTCCAGGGCGGGGACGGCGACCTCGGGGGTGCCTGCGAAGACCAGCTTCACTGGGTGGTACCTCGGAATCTCTGGTGACGGCGTCGGCGGTCGGAGCAGCGCACCAGTCTATGGGGCCCGCGCCGGACCCGCTCCGGGTGGCTGCGACGGGGGCGCGGGGGGCGTACGCGGCGACGCGCGCCTTGGGCATATGCGCATACGCCCCCGCACCGTGACCCCTCACGGGCTAGCGCGTTGGTCAAGAAAGAGTTGACCACTTACGGGCCGCGCGCACGCGGCCCCATCCTTTTCAACGCCGGTTCGAGAGGCTTGTTCATGGCCGACCACGCAACCCACGACGCCCAGGCACGGGCCAGCCTGCACCTCCTGGTTCGGGACATCGAGCGGGTCCGCCGGCAGGTGGACGCGCTGCGCACCCTCACCGCGCAGCTCGGCAACGTCTACCGCCCGCGCCGCTCCAGCCCCTCCGCGGGGTTCGTCGTGTACGGGCGGGCCCCCGCCCCGACCGTCCGTCTCGCACAGGAGCTGCGGGACAGCGTCGAGACGCTGGTGACAGCGGCGGTGGACTTCGACCGCTCGCTGGGCTTCTCCTGGGACGCGGTGGGCTCGGCACTCGGGGTCACCAAGCAGGCGGTGCACCGCCGTTACGGCGCCCGCCGCGCCACGACCCAGGCGGCCGCGGAGGCGGAGCGGGCGACCGAGCCGTCCACCTCGCGCGCGGTCCCCGTCGGCGCACCGCTGCCGTCGGTGCCCGCGGCCCGCACGATGCCCACCCAGCCGACGGCCGGCAGCCCGGCCCTGCGCGACGAGGCCCGCCCCGGCGCCTTCCCCGGGCCGCGCAACGGCTGACCCCCAAGGGCCGACTCCTGACGTCCGCCTCCTTCCCCCGGGTGCGGGGTGGGAGGCGGACGTGCGTCTGGCCTCCCCTCACGCATGACCAGGCCCAACCGGGCGTGGGGAACGAGCCGTTACGGAACCCCGCCCCCGACACCCCCTCCGAGCCCGACCGAGCCAACACCCGGCACGCCCGACCGAGCCAGCACCCGGCACCCAGCACCCAGCACCCAGCACCCAGCACCCAGCACCCACGATCAAGCCCCACGGGCTCGGACACCAGCCACCTGCCCCTCCCCTGCGCTCCACGACTCGCCCTCGCCCCTCCTCACCTCTTCCTCCCCCCCCCGGGGCCCCCGGCCCCGCGCCCTCACCCGATGTCAAGCGGATCCACCCGCACCCGCACCGGCTCCACACCCCCGCGCGCCCGAGCCATCCGCGCGGCCTGAGCCGTCTTCAACGCGGCCGCCAGCGCAGCCCCGCTGCCCGGCGGCACCCGGATCAGCACCCGCTCCCCCGGCTCCTCCACCGGCGGCGCCCCCGCACGACGCCCACGGGCCGCGCCTTCCCGCGACACCGAAACAGACACCGGCACCGGCACCGGCACCGGCACCGGCCCCAACACCTCCGCATCCGCAGGCAGTTCGACCCCCGCGAGGAACTCCGCCAGCGCCTGCCCCGATCCCGACACGGCCGCCATCCGCGACACCGGCGGAAACCCGAGCTCGGCCCGCTCCCCGAGCTCCCGCACCGCGTGCCCCACCGGGTCCCAGCGCACCAGCGCCTGCACGGGCCGCAGCGTGGGCTCGGCGACGACCACGACCGTGCCGCCCGCCTCCTGATCGCGCACGAGAGCGGCGGCACCGATCCAGCGCCGCAGCGCGTCCTCGCCCGCGCGCAGGTCCGGCCGCCCGAGCATCGCCCAGCCGTCGAGGAGCAGCGCCGCCGCATAGCCCCCGCCCTCGGCGACGGGCTCGGCGCCCGGCGTACTCACGACCAGGGCCGGGGTCCCGGGAACGGTGTCAAGTACCTGTTCCCGCCCCGACGTTCGCACCGGCACCGCCGGGAACGCCCGCCCCAGCTCCTCGGCGGTCCGCCGCGCCCCGACCACCTGCGCCCGCAGCCGGAACCCCCCGCACTCCTGACAGTGCCAGGCCCCTTCGTCCCGCCCGCACCACGCACACCCCAGCGCACCGCTCGCCTCACGCGCCTCCAGCGGCCCGGCACAGTGGCGACAGCGCGCGGGCTCCCGGCACGTCTGGCAGGCGAGCCGCGGCACATACCCCCGCCGCGGCACCTGCACCAGCACGGGCCCGTCCCGCAGCGCGCCCCGCGCCACCTCCCAGGCGATGCTGGGCAGCCGCGCCGCCCGCGCGGCCTCGTCCCGCGCGAGATCCAGATCCCCCACGGTCCGCACCAGGGGCGCGACCCGCCGCACGACGTCCCGTGGCGCGACGATCGCCGCGGCCCACCCACTGCGCACCAGCTGGGCGGCCTCAACGGTGCAACTCCAACTCCCCAGCAGGAAAGCGCACTTGTCCCGCGAGGCCCGCAGCTCCAGCACCTCACGCACATGCGGAAAGGGCGCGCGATCATCACCGTGATGCGCGTCCCCGTCGTCCCACACCACAACCAGCCCAAGATCCCGTACGGGGGCGAACATGGCGGCGCGCGTCCCCACGACGGCCCG
The DNA here is from genome assembly GCF_050510915.1 of Streptomyces odontotermitis. NCBI lineage: Bacteria > Bacillati > Actinomycetota > Actinomycetes > Kitasatosporales > Streptomycetaceae > Streptomyces > Streptomyces odontotermitis. The sequence continues at coordinate 124,058 of NZ_JBNJLS010000005.1, forward strand.
CACGGCCCCGCGCCGCACGGCAAGCCACTCCCCGTACCGCCGCTCCTGCCCCGCGTCGGCGGTCAGCAACGCGTGCCGCCCCTCCCCCAGTTGCTCCCGCAACGCGGCATCCACCCGCGCGGCGAGCCGCACCGTCGGCACCACCACCAACGCACCCCGCCCGGAGGCGAGCGTCGCCCGCACGGCGCGCGCGATCTCATCGGCCCACTCGGGCCCCGGCAGGGCGGTCCACACGGCACGCGGCGCCCCACCCGCGGCAAGCGCCCCGACGAATTCGACTCCCCTCTCGTACCGCGCCCACGACCCGGCCTCCGGAGCCGAGGGCGGCGCGGGCGGCCCGGCGAACTCCCGCGCCTCGGCCTTCGCGTGCCGCGGCGGAACCGCCAGCTGCAGCACATCGGCCAGGCTCCCCGCATACCGATCGGCAACGGCCCGCGCGAGCCCCAACAACTCCTCACTCAGCACGGGCTCGGGCGACAGCACCTGAGCCAGCGCGGCCAAGGGCCCCTGATACGCGGCCTCGGCCACCCTCTCCACAAGGAACCCATCAATGAGCCCCCCACCCTCACGCCGCCCGCCCCGCACGTTCTTGGCCCCGGCCCCGAACCGCACCCGGACCCGCACCCCCGGCTGAGCCACCTCGTCCAGCTCCTCGGGCACCGCGTACTCGAAGTACCGATCGAGATGCAGCACCCCCTTGTCCACGAGCACCCGCGCCACCGGCAGTTCCTTGGCCAGAGCGGCCCCCCGCCACGTCCGCGGCTTGGCCCGCGGCACCTTGGCCTCCCGCACACTCTCCCGAATGAACGCAAGCTGCTCGGGCTCCACCCCCGATTCCCGCCCTGCTCCGTCGTTCTCGCTGCTCACAGGTGCATTCCTACCAGAGGGGACTGACACGCCCGCGTCCGCGCAGCTCGAAGGCCCGGCCTCCCCCTGAGGGAGAACCGGGCCTTCCAAGAACCGAGTCGGGCGGACCTTACAGCCCCGCCGCCTTCCGCAGCGCGTCCACCCGGTCCGTCTTCTCCCACGTGAACTCGGGCAGCGCGCGCCCGAAGTGGCCGTAGGCGGCCGTCAGGGAGTAGATCGGGCGCAGCAGGTCGAGGTCGCGGATGATCGCGGCCGGGCGGAGGTCGAAGACCTCGGTGATCGCGGCCTCGATCTTGTCCGTGTCCACCGTGGCCGTGCCGAAGGTCTCCACGAAGAGGCCGACCGGCTCGGCCTTGCCGATCGCGTAGGCGACCTGGACCTCGCAGCGGGCGGCGAGGCCGGCCGCGACGACGTTCTTGGCGACCCAGCGCATCGCGTACGCGGCGGAGCGGTCGACCTTGGACGGGTCCTTGCCGGAGAAGGCGCCGCCGCCGTGGCGGGCGTAGCCGCCGTACGTGTCGATGATGATCTTGCGGCCGGTCAGACCCGCGTCACCCATCGGGCCGCCGATCTCGAAGCGGCCGGTCGGGTTGACCAGGAGGCGGTAGCCCTCGGTCTCCAGCTTGATGCCGTCCTCGAGGAGGGCCTTCAGCTCCGGCTCGACCACGAACTCCCGGATGTCGGGGGCCAGGAGCGAGTCCAGGTCGATGTCCGAGGCGTGCTGCGAGGAGACGACGACCGTGTCGAGGCGGACCGCCTTGTCGCCGTCGTACTCGATGGTGACCTGGGTCTTGCCGTCGGGGCGGAGGTAGGGGATCGTCCCGTTCTTGCGGACCTCGGAGAGGCGGCGCGAGAGGCGGTGCGCGAGGTGGATCGGGAGCGGCATGAGCTCCGGGGTCTCGTCGCAGGCGTAGCCGAACATCAGGCCCTGGTCGCCCGCGCCCTGCTTGTCGAGCTCGTCCTCGTCGCCCTCGACGCGCTTCTCGTACGCCGTGTCGACGCCCTGCGCGATGTCCGGGGACTGCGAGCCGATGGAGACGGAGACGCCGCAGGAAGCGCCGTCGAAGCCCTTCTTCGACGAGTCGTAGCCGATCTCGAGGATCTTCTCGCGCACCAGCTGCGCGATCGGCGCGTACGCCTTGGTCGTGACCTCACCGGCGACGTGCACGAGGCCGGTGGTGATGAGCGTCTCCACGGCGACCCGGGACGTCGGGTCCTCTCGCAGAAGCGCGTCGAGAATGGTGTCGCTGATCTGGTCAGCGATCTTGTCGGGGTGACCCTCGGTCACGGACTCCGAGGTGAACAGGCGACGGGACACAACGCTCCCTGTGGTTGCAGCGGCTGCTGGCTGATCATTGGCGAACCACCCGGGAGCTGCGCCCGGCGTGGTCCGAGACCAGTTTATCGGTCGTGCTCAGCCGCGTGGACACGCGTCTCGCCACATGGGAGCGCTGTGACCTGCGGCACTGCATTGTGCGGTACGACTATCCGTCTCCACCAGAGGGCAGCCCGCCCGAAAATGCCGGGTTTGAGCCGCCCACTGGGGCGAACGTGACATTCAGCCCCGCACGGGGCTCAACTATTGCGGCAGCCGCTCGGCCACCAGGTCCCAGACGATATCCGCCAGGGCTTCCTTGGGACCGTACGGAACCGGGGTCTCGCTGCCGTCGGCACCGAGCACCACGGCCTCGTTCTCCTCGGAGCCGAAGGTCTTGCGCTCGCCGACCTCGTTGACCACGAGCAGGTCACAGCCCTTGCGGGCGAGCTTGGCGCGGCCGTTGGCGAGCACGTCGTCGGTCTCGGCGGCGAAGCCCACGACGACCTGGCCGGCGCGCGGGCGCCCGCCCGAGATCTCGGCGAGGATGTCCGGATTCCGGACGAGCACGATGGGGTCGGGGTCCTTGCCGTCCTGCTTCTTGATCTTGCCGCTCGCGTAGGTCTCCGGGCGGAAGTCGGCGACCGCGGCCGCCATGACCACCGCGTCCGCGTCGGCCGCGGCCTTCAGGACGGCCTCGCGGAGCTGTACGGCGGTCCCCACGGGCACGACGTCGACGCCCGCCGGGTCCGGCAGCGACGCGTTGGCCGCGACCAGCGTGACGCGGGCACCGCGGGCCGCCGCGCTGCGGGCGAGGGCGTAGCCCTGCTTGCCGGAGGAGCGGTTGCCCAGGAAGCGGACCGGGTCGAGGGGCTCGCGGGTGCCGCCGGCGCTGACGACGACGTGCCGACCCGCGAGGTCCTGGGCGAGGTCCCCGCGCGCGAGGACGCGGCGTACGACCTCGAAGAGCTCCGCGGGCTCCGGGAAGCGCCCCTTGCCGGTGTCGACGCCGGTGAGACGGCCGACGGCGGGCTCGACGACGAGGGCGCCGCGGCGGCGCAGCGTCGCCACGTTCTCCTGCGTGGCCGGGTGCTCCCACATCTCCGTGTGCATGGCCGGGGCGAAGACGACCGGACAGCGGGCGGTCAGGAGCGTGTTCGTGAGCAGGTCGTCGGCGAGGCCGTGGGCCGCCTTGGCGAGCATGTCGGCGGTGGCGGGGGCCACGACGACCAGGTCCGCGCCCTGGCCGATGCGGACGTGCGGGACCTCGTGGACGTCCGACCAGACCTCCGTGGAGACCGGGTGGCCGGAGAGCGCCGACCAGGTGGCGGCGCCGACGAAGTGCAGCGCCGAGTCCGTGGGGACGACGCGCACGTCGTGGCCGGACTCGGTCAGCCGGCGCAGCAGCTCACACGCCTTGTACGCGGCGATGCCACCACTGACCCCCAGAACGACCTTCGGCTTCGACACCGGCTCTCCCCTGACTCGGAAACGTACGACTCCATGACACACCACAGGCCCGGCAGTCGCGCTGCCGGGCCTGTGGTGACGTGAAAACTACCGATACAACGAGCGTTACTGCGCCGGGCCCTCGATGGCCTCGGACGTCAGCAGACCCGCGTTGATCTCGCGGAGCGCGATCGAGAGCGGCTTCTCGTGGACGTGGGTGTCCACCAGCGGGCCGACGTACTCGAGCAGGCCCTCACCGAGCTGCGAGTAGTACGCGTTGATCTGGCGCGCGCGCTTGGCGGCGTAGATCACGAGGCTGTACTTCGAGTCGGTGGCCTCGAGCAGCTCATCAATCGGCGGGTTGATGATGCCCTCGGGCGCGGTGATGGAAGAGGACACTCTCTGCCTTCCGATGGGGGCCGGGACCGGCGTCCCGACTGGGGTAAAGATCAAAGAACTTTCATCAAGGCTAGCAGCTCACGCGCCACATCCTCGACGGAGGTATTGACCAGGGTCGTATCGAACTCCGGCTCGGCCGCGAGCTCGACCTTGGCGGCGTCGAGCCTGCGCTCGATGACCTCGGGCGCCTCGGTACCGCGGCCGGTGAGCCGGCGCACCAGCTCGTCCCAGCTCGGCGGGGCGAGGAAGACCAGCTGCGCCTCCGGCATCGACTCGCGCACCAGACGGGCACCCTGCAGGTCGATCTCCAGGAGGACGGGCTCACCCGCCTCCAGGCGCTCCATGACCGCCTTGCGGGGCGTGCCGTAGCGGTTGCCCGCGAACTCGGCCCACTCCAGGAGCTCGCCGTTGGCGATCAGCTTGTCCATCTCGTCGTCGGAGACGAAGAAGTACTGGACACCGTGCTTCTCGCCGGGGCGCGGCCTGCGGGTCGTCGCGGAGACCGAGAGCCAGACCTCGGGGTGTTCCTTGCGCATATGGGCGACGACCGTGCTCTTGCCGACCCCGGAGGGGCCGGAGAGCACGGTCAGCCGCGGACGTTCACTCATGCAGCGATTATCCAGGTTCTCAGGAGTGCCCGAGAACGTCAGGCGGCGTTGCCGCCGAACTCGCGCTCAAGGGACGCGATCTGGTTGGAGCCGAGACCGCGCACGCGGCGACTCTCGGAGATGCCGAGCCGCTCCATGATCTGCTTGGCGCGGACCTTGCCCACGCCCGGCAGGGACTCAAGGAGCGCGGAGACCTTCATCTTGCCGATGACATCGTTCTCCTGGCCCTGCTTGATGACCTCGTGAAGGGAGGCGCCGGAGTGCTTGAGTCGATTCTTGACCTCGGCCCGCTCCCGGCGAGCCGCGGCGGCCTTTTCGAGCGCGGCTGCGCGCTGTTCAGGGGTAAGGGGCGGAAGAGCCACGCCTACGTCACCTCGGATGTCGAACTGTCGGATACGGACCGGTGAGGAACCTAGTCGCCCCACACCTGGTGAGCAACGTGCAACGCGCTTGCCCGTTGGCTCTCGTCGGAGACTAGCGGCCATGGCCGCTGGAGTCAGCGAGAACAGACGAAAAGTCCTGGTCAGCCTCTGCCGAGCCGTACATATCGGGCATTTCGCACAGGATTTGGCCTGGTGAGCACTCAGCGCGGACCGTGCGCGAGGCCCACGGCGTCCCGTACGGAGGTGAATCCGCGTGCTTCTAGGGCCGATTCGAGCTCTCTGAGCACACGGAGAGGCGCGGTGGGATCGTTGAAGATCGCGGTCCCGACGGCCACTCCGGAAGCGCCCGCGAGGACGAGCTCCAGGGCGTCGAGTCCGGATCTGACGCCGCCCATCCCGAGGATCGGCACGGTGCGCACTGACCCTGCGCGCATGGCCGCGTACACCTGGTACACGCAGCGGACGGCGACGGGTCCGATCGCCGGTCCGGAGAGGCCGCCGGTGGTGCCCGCGAGGGCCGGGCGGAGCGTGTCGGTGTCGATGGCCATGCCGAGGACGGTGTTGATCATCGAGAGGCCGTCGGCGCCCGCCTCCGTACAGGCGGCCGCGATGTCGGTGATCGAGGTGACGTCGGGGCTGAGTTTGGCGTAGACGGGGACGGCCGGGTCGGCGGCCGTGCGCACGGCCCGTACGACCTCGTACGAGGACGTGGGGTCGCAGGCGAAGACCAGGCCGCGGTTGGCGACGTTCGGGCAGGAGATGTTGGCCTCGATGCCGACGACGCCGGGCAGGCCCTTCAGGCGCGCGGCCGCCGCCGCGAACTCCTCGGCGCTCTCCCCCGCCACCGAGACCAGGACCCGGGCGCCGCGCTCCGCGAGCCAGGGCAGCTCCTGCTCGGCGAAGTGCTCGACGCCCGCGCCCTGGAGCCCGATGGAGTTGAGCATCCCGCTGGGCGTCTCGGCCATGCGCGGCGTCGGGCGGCCGGAGCGCGGGTACGGCATGACCGTCTTGGTGGTGATCGTGCCGAGGGCGTCGAGTGGCACGAAGCGGTCGAGCTCGCGGCCGTAGCCCGCGCAGCCGGAGGCGGTGCCGACCGGGTTCGGGAGCGTGATCCGGTCGCCCAGTGGTACCGACATGTCGACCTTCCCGGTCTTCATCGCGCGGCTCCTTCCGTCGTACGGGAGGTCATGGCGCCGCCCCGCGGGGTCATCGCCGCCGCCCCCTCCAGGTCGGGCGGGAGGGCGCCCGCGTCCTCCCAGCGCACCGTCGCGCCGTCGAAGACCGGGCCCGAGGTGCAGGAGCGCAGGAAGCGGGTGGTGCCGTCGGCGCAGACCACGGGCAGGACGCAGCTCATGCACACGCCGATCCCGCAGGCCATCGCCTCCTCGACCGCGGTGTAGGCGCGGGCCCCGTGCGCGGTGGCCAGCTCGGTGACCGTGCGGAGCATCGGCATCGGGCCGCAGGCGTGCACCGTGTCGGCGTCGACCGAGCGGATCAGGGCGGGCAGCGGGTCGGTGACGCGGCCGCGCTCGCCGTGGCTGCCGTCGTCGGTCAACACCCTTACGTGGGGCGTGAGTTCGCGGGCCAGGTCGACTCCGAAGAGGCGGTCGGCGCTCGCCGCGCCGAGGGCGAAGGCGACCCTGCCGCCGCGCTCCAGGATCCGCTCGGCGAGCCCGAAGAGCGGTGCGCTGCCGTAACCCCCGCCCACCAGAACGGCGTTGACGGGTCTCTCCGGGAGCGGGAACGGCGTCCCGAGCGGCGCGATCAGGTCGACGGTGTCCCCGGGGCGGTGCCGGGCGAGGGCTCTCGTGCCGCGGCCGCGCTCGGCGAAGACCAGCTCGACGGTTCCGGCGGCGGGGTCGGCGCGGTGGATGGAGAAGGCGCGGCGCAGCAGCATCGAGGAGTCGCGCCCGCCGATCGCGAGGGCGGCGAAGTGCCCGGGGCGGACGTGGGCGGCGGCGTCCCCGGCCCGGAGCACGAGCCGGTGGTAGGCGCCGGCGTCGTCCAGCCGGAGGATCTCGGCGGTCGCTTGGGTGGCGGTGGGAGCGGGTGTCGGACGCACCCTTTCATCGTCCCGGCCGGGCATCACCGCTGGTCAGGGCCCAAGGCCCGGAACTCCTCCGCAAAAGGCCCGAGCCCGGACCCACCTCGGGGTCCGGGCTCGGCGGAGACGGGGAGCACTCACGCCGCCGCGACGGCCTCCCGCACCTCGTCCGCGAACCGCGCGGCCGCGTCCCGCAGCCCCGCCGCGTCCGGCCCGTGCCGCAGCACCCCGCGGCTGACGTTGGGCACGACGTTGCCGACGGCCGCGCCGAAGACGCGGGGCAGGTCGGCGGCGGTCGCTCCCTGGGCGCCGATGCCGGGGGCGAGCAGCGGACCGTTGATGTCCAGGTCGAAGGAGGACAGGTCGCCGAGCGTGGCGCCGACGACGGCTCCGAAGGAGCCCATCGGTGCCGCGCCCGCGTTCTCCTCGGCGAGGTGGGCCAGCATCGTCGCGCCGATCGTGCGGCCGTCCTCGCGGACGGCCCGCTGCACCTCGGCACCCTCCGGGTTCGAGGTGAGGGCCAGCACGAAGAGCCCGGCGCCGCTCTCGCGCGCGAGGTCCACCGCGGGCTTCAGGGAGCCGTAGCCGAGGTAGGGCGAGACGGTCAGCGCGTCGCTGAACAGCGGGGAGTCCTTGCGCAGGAAGGTCTCCGCGTAGGCCGCCATCGTGGAGCCGATGTCACCGCGCTTGGCGTCCATGACGACGAGCGCACCGGCCGCCCGCAGGTCCTCGACTGCCTTCTCCAGTACGGCGATTCCGCGCGAGCCGAAGCGCTCGAAGAAGGCGCTCTGCGGCTTGAAGACGGCGACGGTCTCCGCGAGGGACTCGACCACCGTGCGCGTGAAGGTCTCCAGGCCCTGGATGTCGTCCTGAAGGCCCCACGCGGACAGCAGCGCGGCGTGCGGGTCGACGCCGACGCAGAGCGGGCCGCGTGCGTCCATGGCCTGGCGCAGCCGCGCACCGAAGGGTTCGAGAGCACTCATGCGGTCTCCTTGACGTCGGCGCCGACTGCCTCGGCGAGGGTGGCGTACGGGCTCGTCCGGAGGCGTGCGGCGAGACCCTTGTGGATGGCGCGCCCCCAGAAGGGGCCCTCGTAGATGAACGCGCTGTAGCCCTGCACGAGGGTGGCGCCCGCGAGGATCCGCTGCCAGGCGTCCTCGGCGTTCTCGATGCCGCCGACGCCCACGAGGGTGATGCGGTCGCCCACGCGCGCGTAGAGGCGCCTCAGCACCTCCAGGGAGCGCTCCTTGAGAGGCGCGCCGGACAGTCCGCCGGTCTCTCCGTAGAGGGCGGGTTCGGACTTCAAACCGAGGCTCTCGCGCGCGATGGTCGTGTTCGTGGCGATGATCCCGTCCAGGCCGAGCTCGACGGCGAGGTCCGCCACGGCGTCGATGTCCTCGTCCGCGAGGTCGGGGGCGATCTTGACGAGCAGCGGGACACGGCGGTCCTGGACGCTGCGGTCGGCGGCCTCCCGTACGGCGGTCAGGAGCGGCCGCAGCGACTCGGTGGCCTGGAGGTTGCGCAGGCCGGGCGTGTTCGGCGAGGACACGTTGACCACGAGGTAGTCGGCGTGGCGTGCGAGCCTCTCGGTGGACTTCACGTAGTCGGCGGCGGCCTCCTCCTCGGGCACGACCTTGGTCTTGCCGATGTTGACGCCCACGACGGTCTTGAAGACCGCCGTACGAGCGGACAGCCGCTCCGCGACGGCCGCCGAGCCCTCGTTGTTGAAGCCCATGCGGTTGATCAGGGCCCGGTCGGGGACCAGGCGGAAGAGCCGCTTCTTGGGGTTGCCGGGCTGCGGCTCCCCCGTGACGGTGCCGATCTCGATGTGGTCGAAGCCGAGCATCGACATCCCGTCGATCGCCACGGCGTTCTTGTCGAACCCGGCCGCGAGCCCGAACGGGCCGTGCATGCGCAGGCCGAACGCCTCGGTGCGCAGTTCCTTGTAGCGGGGCGCGAGCGCGGCGGCGACGAAGGTGCGCAGGACGGGGATGCGGGCCGCGAGCCGGATCCAGCGGAAGGCCATGTAGTGGGCCCGCTCCGGGTCCATCCGCTTGAAGACGAGGTTGAAGAAGAGTTTGTACATGTGACGTGTCCTCGGGTGTCCTCACCAGAAGGGGGACACCGTCTCCGGTGTCCCCCTCGGTGGGCTGCTAGTCGCGGGCCGCGGTCAGGTGTTCGGCGTGTTCCTGGAGTGAACGGACGCCCACGTCACCGTGGTTGAGCGCGTCGATGCCCTGGACGGCGGCGGCGAGCGCCTGCACCGTCGTCAGGCACGGCACCGAGCGGGCCACGGCCGCCGTGCGGATCTCGTAGCCGTCGAGGCGGCCGCCGGTGCCGTACGGGGTGTTGACGATGAGGTCGACCTCGCCGCTGTGGATCAGCTGGACGATGGTCTTCTCGCCGTTCGGGCCCTCGCCCTCGGACTGCTTGCGCACGATCGTGGCGTTGATGCCGTTGCGCTTGAGGACCTCGGCGGTGCCGGACGTGGCGAGCAACTCGAAGCCGTGCGCGACCAGTTCGCGCGCCGGGAAGATCATCGAGCGCTTGTCGCGGTTGGCGACCGAGATGAAGGCGCGGCCCTTGGTCGGCAGCGGACCGTAGGCACCCGCCTGGGACTTGGCGTAGGCCGTCCCGAACACCGAGTCGATGCCCATGACTTCACCGGTGGAGCGCATCTCCGGGCCGAGCACGGTGTCGACGCCGCGGCCGTGGATGTCGCGGAAGCGCGACCACGGCATGACGGCCTCCTTGACGGAGATCGGCGCGTCCATGGGCAGCGTGCCGCCGTCGCCCTCCTTGGGCAGCAGGCCCTCGGCGCGCAGCTCGGCGATGGTGGCGCCGAGCGAGATGCGCGCGGCGGCCTTGGCCAGCGGCACCGCGGTCGCCTTCGAGGTGAAGGGGACGGTGCGCGAGGCGCGCGGGTTGGCCTCCAGGACGTACAGGATGTCCCCGGCCATCGCGAACTGGATGTTGATGAGCCCGCGGACCCCGACGCCCTTGGCGATGCCCTCGGTCGAGGCCCGCAGCCGCTTGATGTCGAAGCCGCCGAGCGTGATCGGGGGCAGCGCGCACGCCGAGTCGCCGGAGTGGATGCCGGCCTCCTCGATGTGCTCCATGACGCCGCCGAGGTAGAGCTCCTGGCCGTCGTAGAGCGCGTCCACGTCGATCTCGATGGCGTCGTCGAGGAAGCGGTCGACGAGGACCGGCCGCGAGGGGCTGATCTCGGTCGACTCCTCGATGTACGCGGAAAGGCGCGCCTCGTCGTACACGATCTCCATGCCGCGGCCGCCGAGCACGTACGACGGGCGGACGAGGACCGGGTAGCCGATCTCGTCGGCGATCGCCTTCGCCTCGGCGAACGTCGTCGCGGTGCCGTGCTTGGGCGCCGGCAGACCGGCCTCCGCGAGCACCCGGCCGAAGGCGCCGCGGTCCTCGGCGGCGTGGATGGCCTCGGGCGAGGTGCCCACGACCGGCACGCCGTTGTCCTTGAGCGCCTGCGACAGGCCCAGCGGGGTCTGGCCGCCGAGCTGTACGACGACACCGGCCAGCGGGCCCGCGAGGGACTCCGCGTGGACGATCTCCAGCACGTCCTCGAGCGTCAGCGGCTCGAAGTAGAGGCGGTCGGAGGTGTCGTAGTCCGTGGAGACCGTCTCCGGGTTGCAGTTGACCATCACGGTCTCGTAGCCCGCGTCGCTCAGCGCGAAGGAGGCGTGGACGCAGGAGTAGTCGAACTCGATGCCCTGGCCGATGCGGTTGGGGCCCGAGCCGAGGATGATCACCGCGGGCTTGTCGCGCTGCGCGACCTCGGTCTCCTCGTCGTACGAGGAGTAGAAGTACGGGGTCTTGGCGGCGAACTCGGCGGCGCAGGTGTCGACCGTCTTGTAGACCGGGCGCACCCCGAGGGCGTGCCGGACCTCGCGCACGACGTCCTCGCGCAGGCCGCGGATCTCGGCGATCTGGGCGTCGGAGAAGCCGTGCCGCTTGGCCTCGGCGAGCAGGTCGGCGTCCAGGCGCTCGACGGCCGCGAGCTCGTCCGCGATCTCCTTGATGAGGAAGAGCTGGTCGACGAACCACGGGTCGATCTTCGTGGCGTCGAAGACCTCCTCGGGGGTCGCGCCCGCGCGGATGGCCTGCATGACGGAGTTGATGCGCCCGTCGGTCGGCCGCACGGCCGCGGCCAGGAGCTCGGCCTTGTCGCCGGGCTCGCCCACGAACGTGAACTGCGAGCCCTTCTTCTCCAGGGAGCGCAGCGCCTTCTGCAGCGCCTCGGTGAAGTTGCGGCCGATGGCCATGGCCTCGCCCACCGACTTCATGGTGGTGGTGAGGGTGGAGTCGGCGCTCGGGAACTTCTCGAAGGCGAAGCGCGGGGCCTTCACGACCACGTAGTCGAGGGTCGGCTCGAAGGAGGCCGGGGTCTTCTCGGTGATGTCGTTCGGGATCTCGTCGAGCGTGTAGCCGACGGCCAGCTTGGCGGCGATCTTGGCGATCGGGAAGCCGGTGGCCTTCGAGGCGAGCGCGGACGAACGCGACACCCGGGGGTTCATCTCGATGACGATGACCCGGCCGTCGTCGGGGTTGATGGCGAACTGGATGTTGCAGCCGCCGGTGTCCACGCCGACCTCGCGGATGATCGCGATGCCGACGTCCCGCAGGATCTGGTACTCACGGTCGGTGAGCGTCATCGCGGGCGCGACGGTGATCGAGTCGCCGGTGTGCACGCCCATCGGGTCGAAGTTCTCGATGGAGCAGACGACCACGACGTTGTCGTTCTTGTCGCGCATCAGCTCCAGCTCGTACTCCTTCCAGCCGAGGATGGACTCCTCCAGGAGCACCTCGGTGGTCGGCGAGAGCGTGAGGCCCTGCCCGGCGATGCGGCGCAGCTCCTCCTCGTCGTGCGCGAAGCCGGAGCCGGCGCCGCCCATGGTGAAGGAGGGGCGGACCACGACCGGGTAGCCGCCGAGCTCGTCGACGCCCTTGAGGACGTCGTCCATGGAGTGGCAGATGTACGAGCGGGCGGACTCGCCGTGGCCGATCTTCTTGTTGACCTCCTCGACGACGCCCTTGAAGAGGTCGCGGTCCTCGCCCTTGTTGATCGCCTCGACGTTGGCGCCGATGAGCTCCACGTCGTACTTGGCGAGGACGCCCTGCTCGTGCATGGAGATCGCGGTGTTGAGCGCGGTCTGGCCGCCGAGGGTCGGGAGCAGCGCGTCGGGGCGCTCCTTCGCGATGATCTTCTCGACGAACTCGGGGGTGATCGGCTCGACGTACGTGGCGTCGGCGATCTCCGGGTCGGTCATGATCGTCGCCGGGTTGGAGTTCACGAGGATGACCCGCAGGCCCTCGGCCTTCAGGACCCGGCACGCCTGGGTGCCGGAGTAGTCGAACTCGGCGGCCTGGCCGATGACGATCGGGCCGGAGCCGATGACCAGGACGGACTGGATATCGGTGCGCTTAGGCACGCTGGCCCTCCATCAGAGAAACGAAGCGGTCGAAGAGGTACGCGGCGTCGTGCGGGCCCGCGGCCGCCTCGGGGTGGTACTGGACGCTGAACGCGGGCCGGTCGAGCAGCCGCAGCCCCTCGACGACGCGGTCGTTCAGGCAGACGTGCGAGACCTCGGCACGCCCGAAGGGGGTCTCGGAGACCTGGTCGAGGGGCGCGTCGACGGCGAAGCCGTGGTTGTGCGCGGTGACCTCGACCTTGCCGGTGGTGCGGTCCTGGACGGGCTGGTTGATGCCACGGTGGCCGTACTTGAGCTTGTACGTGCCAAAGCCGAGCGCCCGGCCCAGGATCTGGTTGCCGAAGCAGATGCCGAACAGCGGGGTGCCGCGCTCCAGGACGGTGCGCATCACGGCGACCGGGCCGTCGGCGGCCGCGGGGTCGCCGGGGCCGTTGGAGAAGAACACGCCGTCGGGGTCGACCGCGTACACGTCCTCGGCGGTCGCGGTGGCGGGCAGGACGTGCACCTCGATGCCGCGCTCGGCCATGCGGTGCGGGGTCATGCCCTTGATGCCGAGGTCGACGGCGGCGACGGTGAACTTCTTCTCGCCGATCGCCGGGACGACGTACGTCTCCTTGGTGGCGACCTCCCCGTACAGGCTGGAGCCCTGCATCTCGGGGGCCTCCTTGACGCGGGTCAGCAGCGCCGCGTCCTCGGCGACGGCCGCGCCGGAGAAGATGCCGACGCGCATGGCGCCGCGCTCGCGCAGGTGGCGGGTGAGGGCGCGGGTGTCGATGCCGCTGATGCCGACGACGCCCTGCGCGGTGAGCTCGTCGTCCAGGGAGCGCTGCGAGCGCCAGTTGGAGGGCACGCGCGCGGGGTCGCGCACCACATAGCCGGAGACCCAGATGCGCTGCGACTCGGGGTCCTCGTCGTTGACCCCGGTGTTGCCCACGTGCGGGGCCGTCATGACGACGACCTGCTTGTGGTACGAGGGGTCGGTGAGGGTCTCCTGGTAGCCGGTCATGCCCGTGGAGAACACCGCTTCGCCGAAGGTCTCCCCCACGGCCCCGTAGGCGCGACCGCGGAAGATGCGGCCGTCCTCCAGGACGAGTACGGCGGGAGCCTTCGCGGCTCCCCGGGTGGAGGTCGTCATCGTGCGGTGCCTTCCGTCGTGTGCGAGTTCGTGTTGATCATGTTGTTGATGGCCTCGGCCCACTCCGTCTGCTCGGCGGCGTGGTCCGAGCGGAAGCCCGAGTCGATCAGCTTGTCGCCGTGCTCCCAGGTGACGATCAGCAGGCCGCCCTCGGTGAGGACCTTGCCCGCGATGCCCTTGTCCAGCCGAGCCTCCCGCAGTTGCGGGGCCGGGACGAAGAAGTCGGTGGCTCCCGGTCGCACCACGGCAAGTCCCGCGTCCGTGAGGGTCAGCTCGACGCGGCTGCGGGTGCCCAGGCCGTGCGCGACGATGCGGTCGAGCCACTGCCCGGCCGTGGTCGAGCCGTGGTAGCGGCCGCTCAGCTCCAGTTTCGCCGGGCCGGGGTCATCCGGCACGGCAGGGAGCTCGGGCAGGTCGCCCTGGAGCGTGCCGCGCCACTTCCAGCCCTCGCGCATCAGCCAGTAGACGAGCGCGATGAAGAGCAGCAGGCCGACGACCCAGGCCGCGCGGGCGGCCCAGTCCGTGACGTCCGCCGACTTCTTCTCGGCGGCCAGGTCCAGCAGGGGCGAAAGAGCTGTCACGCGAGCTTCCCGTCGATGAGCGTGGCGCGGCCCCGCAGGAAGGTGTGGGTGACGCGGCCCGGCAGCTCACGGCCCTCGTAGGGGGTGTTGCGGCTGCGGGAGGCGAAGCCCGTGGGGTCCACGCTTCCACGGTAATCCGCATCGACGAGAACGAGGTTGGCGGGCTCACCTGCCGAGACGGGACGGCCGTGGCCCTTGGCCCCGCCGATCTCCGCGGGCTTGAAGGACATCCGGTCCGCGACGGCGGCCCAGGTCAGCAGCCCGGTCTCGACCATCGTCTGCTGGACGACGGAGAGCGCGGTCTCCAGGCCCACCATGCCCATGGCGGCCGCGGCCCACTCGCAGTCCTTGTCCTCGTGCGGGTGCGGGGCGTGGTCGGTGGCGACGATGTCGATCGTGCCGTCGGCGAGGGCCTCGCGCAGCGCCATGACGTCGCGCTCGGTGCGCAGCGGCGGGTTGACCTTGTAGACCGGGTTGTAGGTGCGGGCCATCTCGTCGGTGAGGAGGAGGTGGTGCGGGGTGACCTCGGCGGTGACGTCGATGCCGCGGGACTTGGCCCAGCGCACGATCTCGACGGACCCGGCGGTCGACAGGTGGCAGATGTGCACCCGCGAGCCGACGTGCTCGGCGAGCAGGACATCCCGGGCGATGATCGATTCTTCGGCCACCGCGGGCCAGCCGCCGAGCCCGAGCTCCGCGGAGACGATGCCCTCGTTCATCTGGGCGCCCTCGGTGAGCCGCGGCTCCTGCGCGTGCTGGGCGACGACCCCGCCGAACGCCTTCACGTACTCCAGGGCGCGGCGCATGATCACGGCGTCGTCGACGCACTTGCCGTCGTCGGAGAAGACGGTGACGCCGGCCGCCGACTCGTGCATGGCACCGAGCTCGGCGAGCTTCTTGCCCTCGAGGCCGACGGTCACGGCGCCGATGGGCTGCACGTCGCAGTAGCCGGACTCCTTGCCGAGCCGGTAGACCTGCTCGACGACGCCCGCCGTGTCGGCGACCGGGAAGGTGTTGGCCATGGCGAACACGGCCGTGAAACCGCCGCTCGCGGCCGCCCGCGTACCGGTCAGGACGGTCTCGGAGTCCTCACGGCCGGGCTCGCGCAGATGCGTGTGCAGGTCCACGAGACCCGGCAGCAGCACCTTGCCGTCGGCCTCGACGACCTCGGCACCCTCCGCGCTCAGTCCGCTGCCCACGGCCTCGATGAACTCGCCGTCGATCAGGACGTCCTGCGGCTCGCCGCCGAGCACCTTCGCACCACGGATCAGGATCTTGCTCATGGTTCTTACTTCTCCTCGTCCGAGAAAGTGGCGCGCGCGGAGCGCTCGTCAGAAGGGTGGTGGTGGGAGACGGGTGGGCGAGAGTGGGTGACGGCGGGCTCGTTGCCGCCCAGCAGCAGATAGAGGACGGCCATGCGGATGGACACCCCGTTGGCGACCTGCTCGACGACCGTGCAGCGGTCGGAGTCGGCGACCTCGGCGGTGATCTCCATGCCACGGACCATGGGTCCGGGGTGCATCACGATGGCGTGCTCGGGCATCTTCGCCATCCGGTCGCCGTCCAGGCCGTAGCGGCGCGAGTACTCGCGCTCGGTCGGGAAGAAGGCGGCGTTCATGCGCTCGCGCTGGACGCGCAGCATCATCACGGCGTCGGACTTCGGCAGTACGCCGTCCAGGTCGTAGCTGACCTCGCAGGGCCAGGTCTCCACGCCGACCGGCACCAGCGTGGGCGGCGCGACGAGGGTGACCTCGGCGCCGAGGGTGTGCAGCAGGTCGACGTTGGAGCGGGCGACGCGGCTGTGCAGGACGTCGCCGACGAGCGTGATGCGCTTGCCCGCCAGGTCCTGGCCGAGGCCCGCGTCGGGCCCGATCAGGCGGCGCCGCATGGTGAAGGCGTCGAGCAGGGCCTGGGTGGGGTGCTGGTGGGTGCCGTCACCGGCGTTGATCACCGGGGCGTCGATCCAGCCGGAGTTGGCCAGGCGGTAGGGGGCGCCGGAGGCGCTGTGCCGGATGACGACGGCGTCGACGCCCATCGCCTCCAGGGTCTGGGCGGTGTCCTTGAGGGACTCGCCCTTGGAGACGCTGGATCCCTTGGCCGCGAAGTTGATCACGTCCGCGGAGAGCCGCTTCTCGGCGGCCTCGAAGGAGATCCGGGTCCGGGTCGAGTCCTCGAAGAAGAGGTTGCAGACCGTGCGGCCGCGCAGCGCGGGCAGCTTCTTGATCGGCCGGTCGGCGACGCGGGCCATCTCCTCGGCGGTGTCGAGGATGAGGACGGCGTCGTCACGGGTGAGGTCGGCGGCCGAGATGAGGTGTCGCATCATCTGGAAGGCTCCGTAAGGCAGTTCAGGACATCAGGGGCCCGGGGGATCGCCCCGGTGAGGCGCAGGTCGGCACACGTGTGCGCACGGAAGGTGCACGGTGGCGTACGCGACGACGGGTGCGGCTTGCTACTGCTCGCCGGAGGACGCGGCGGCGGGCTTGACCCCGAGCAGCACGGTGTCGCGACCGTCCTCCTCGGAAAGCTGGACCTTGACCGTCTCGCGCAGCGACGTGGGCAGGTTCTTGCCCACGTAGTCGGCGCGGATGGGCAGTTCACGGTGGCCGCGGTCGACGAGAACGGCGAGCTGCACCGCGCGCGGGCGGCCGATGTCGTTCAGGGCGTCGAGGGCGGCGCGGATGGTGCGGCCGGAGAACAGCACGTCGTCGACGAGGACGACGAGCCGGCCGTCGATG
The DNA here is from genome assembly GCF_050510915.1 of Streptomyces odontotermitis. NCBI lineage: Bacteria > Bacillati > Actinomycetota > Actinomycetes > Kitasatosporales > Streptomycetaceae > Streptomyces > Streptomyces odontotermitis. The sequence goes on from NZ_JBNJLS010000005.1 coordinate 141,036, forward strand.
CCGTCACCGGGGATCTCGGTGCGGGCGAGGGCGCGCGGCGGGTGCATGCGCAGGTCGTCGCGGTACATGGTGATGTCGAGGGAGCCGACCGGGATCTTGCCGCCGGTGATCTCTTCGAGCTTGTCGGCGAGGCGCCGGGCGAGGAAGACGCCACGGGTCGGAATGCCGAGAAGCACCACGTCGTCGGCGCCCTTGGCGCGCTCGACGATCTCGTGGGCGATGCGGGTCAGTACCCGCGCGATGTCCGGACCCTCGAGAACGGGCCGGGCGACATCGGGGTCGTGCGAGTCATGCGTGTCCATGGAAAAGGACCTCCTTCTCCGCCTCACGGGACGGACCTTAAAGGACGTCGAAATTGCGCCAACCACGGTACCAGGCCCGACAACGATGCTCACGCCGGCCCCCACCAAAGGAGCGGTATAGACCGTTCGGCTTGACGCAGACAAGTAACGCTGCGTAACCTCACAGTGAGTTACCAGTCTGCGTCCGGGGAGCTATATGTCCAGCGAATACGCCAAACAGCTCGGGGCCAAGCTCCGCGCCATCCGTACCCAGCAGGGCCTTTCCCTCCACGGCGTCGAGGAGAAGTCCCAGGGGCGCTGGAAGGCGGTTGTCGTCGGGTCGTACGAGCGCGGCGACCGTGCCGTGACCGTGCAGCGCCTCGCCGAGCTGGCGGACTTCTACGGCGTCCCGGTCCAGGAGCTGCTCCCGGGCACCGCCCCGGGCGGCGCGGCCGAGCCCCCGCCGAAGCTCGTGCTCGACCTGGAGCGCCTGGCGCACGTCCCGGCCGAGAAGGCCGGCCCCCTGCAGCGCTACGCGGCGACGATCCAGTCCCAGCGCGGCGACTACAACGGCAAGGTGCTCTCCATCCGCCAGGACGACCTGCGCACCCTCGCCGTCATTTACGACCAGTCCCCCTCGGTCCTCACGGAACAGCTCATCAGCTGGGGCGTCCTGGACGCGGACGCGCGCCGCGCCGTGGCCCACGAAGAGGTCTGAATCCCTTCCTGGACTTCAGCAGAAACGTGCCGCCGGGGTGGCCGGAAACCGTCGCAGGTTCCGGCCACCCCGGCGCTTTCTTTGGTCGAGCCCACAGAGGCCCCCGAGAGGCAGCCACAGAAAACCCCGAGGGGCCCGCGGCCGGTGGACGGCTGCGGGCCCCTCGGGGTGTCTGCCTGAGGGCCTGAGGACTTACTCGCCCTCGCCCCGGCGGAGGCCGGGCTTCAGGTCCTTGAAGCGGCCGAGCAGGCCGTTCACGAACGAGGGCGACTCGTCCGTGGAGAACTCCTTGGCCAGCTGGACGGCCTCGTCCAGGACGACGGCGTCCGGCGTCCCGTCGACCCAGACCAGCTCATAGGCGCCGAGCCGCAGGATGTTGCGGTCCACGACCGGCATCCGGTCCAGGGTCCACCCGACGGCGTACTGGGCGATCAGCTCGTCGATGCGGGCGGCCTTGGCGGCGTACCCCTCGACGAGCTCCATCGTGTACTCGCTCACCGGCGGCTGCCGGGTGTCGGACCGCGCGTGGCGCACCCAGTCCGCGAGCACCGTCAGGACGTCGGCGCCGCGCTGATCGGCCTCGAAGAGGATCTGGAAGGCTCGCTTGCGGGCCGTGTTCCGGGCAGCCACGGTTAGCTGTTCACCCGGCCGAGGTAGCCGCTGTCACGGGTGTCGACCTTGATCTTCTCACCGGTGGTGATGAAGAGCGGGACCTGGATCTGGTGGCCGGTCTCCAGGGTGGCGGGCTTGGTGCCACCGGTGGAGCGGTCGCCCTGGACGCCCGGCTCGGTCTCCTGGACGACGAGCTCGACGGCGGCCGGCAGCTCGACGAAGAGCACCTCGCCCTCGTGCTGCGCGACGGTGGCCGTGAAGCCCTCGATCAGGAAGTTGGCGGCGTCGCCGACGGCCTTCTTGTCGACGTGCAGCTGGTCGTACGTCTCCATGTCCATGAAGACGAAGTACTCGCCGTCCATGTAGGAGAACTGCATGTCGCGCTTGTCGACAGTGGCCGTCTCGACCTTGACGCCGGCGTTGAACGTCTTGTCGACGACCTTGCCGGAGAGCACGTTCTTGAGCTTGGTGCGCACGAAGGCCGGGCCCTTGCCGGGCTTGACGTGCTGGAACTCGACGACGGACCACAGCTGGCCGCCGTCGAGCTTGAGCACCATGCCGTTCTTGAGGTCGTTCGTGGAAGCCACGGTTGCGGAATCTCCTGGACTGACTGGTGGACGACCACGGGGCACGCGCACAGCTCAGAGCTAGAGCGCGAGCAGCTCCTTGGTCGTGATGGTGAGTAGCTCGGGTCCGCCGTCCGCCTCGGGGCGCACGACGAGCGTGTCATCGATCCGGACCCCGCCCCTGCCGGGGAGGTGAACCCCCGGTTCGACGGTGACCGGCACGCAAGCGTCCAGTTTACCCATGGCCGCGGGCGCCAACTGCGGGTCCTCGTCGATTTCGAGCCCCACGCCGTGGCCGGACAGCGGAGCGAGCCCGTCCGCGTACCCCGCGGAGTCCAGGACCTGCCGCGCCGCGTGGTCCACGTCCCGGTAGGCGGCACCCGGCTTCAGGGCCTCGCGCCCGGCCCGCTGCGCCGCGAAGACCAGGTCGTACAGCTCGATCTGCCAGTCGGCGGGCGAGGTCCCGATGACGAACGTACGGCCGATCTCACAGCGGTAGCCGCGGTAGTTCGCGCCCAGGCACACGGAGAGGAAGTCGCCCTCCTCGACCCGCCGGTCGGACGGGCGGTGCCGGCCGCGCCCCGAGTTCGGGCCGGTGCCGACGGAGGTCGGGAAGGCGGGTCCGTCGGCGCCGTGGTCGACGAGGCGGCGCTCCAGCTCCAGGGCGAGATGCCGCTCGGTCCGCCCCACCAGGATCGATTCGAGGAGCTCCCCCAGGGCCTGGTCGGCGATCTCCGCCGCGATGCGCAGACAGGAGATCTCCTCCTCGTCCTTGACCAGCCGCAGCTGCTCGACCGCCTTGCCCAGGTCCATGAGGCGCAGCCGGGCCGCGACCGAGTCCAGGGCGCGGTGGCGCGCGACGGTCAGATGGTGCTCCTCCACGGCGAGGGACTCGATGCCCCGCGTGGCCGCGAGGTCGGCGCCCGCCACGGCGGCGTCTCCTCCCGGCGTCTGCAGGAGCTGCACGCGCAGCGACTCGTCGGGCCGCCCCTCGCCCTGCTCGGCGCCGGGCGGGCGCGTGCACAGGAGCAGATCGTCGTCGCCGCCGCGCCCCAGCAGGACCACGGCGCCGTGGGGCGCCGCACCCGCGAGATAGCGGACGTTGGCCGGGCGGGAGACCAGGGCCGACGCCGCTCCGCCGGCCGTGCACTGTTCCCTCAGCCGCTCCCTGCGCGCCGCATACACCTCTGACATGGGGCGAGCCTATGAGCGCCGGCGGGGCGCGGCCGCTTCAGCGCGTCCGACCGGGCGTCAGGGACGTCTGTGCTAGGGGGTGCCGGGCCGGAGAGTGCCCCGGCTAAACCGTTCCTGCCGGGTTGGCGGCTACCACTGGGGCGGGCTGGCGATGGAGCGGGCCAGCACGTCGTCCAGGACGCGGGCGGTGGCGGGCACGTCCAGCTGGGAGTTGTCGATGATGGGGAGCCCGGAGCCGTACCAGCCGGCCATCCGGCCGTGGATGCGGGCCACTTCCTCGTCGGTGAGGCGGCGGTTGCCGCTGCGCTGGGCGTTGCGCTCCAGGACGATCTCGAGCCCCGGCAGCAGCACGACGGGCAGCAGCCCCGGCCCCACGTGCCGCTTCCAGCCACCGAGCCCGACGACCGGCCGGTCCGGGAAGACGGCGTCGTCGAGGATGCACGAGATGCCGTTGGCCAGGAAGTTGCGCGCGGCGAAGCCACAGGTGCGGCGGGCCAGGCGGTACTGGGCCTCGGAGTTGTCGTTCCAGCCGGACTGGGGGTCGGCGAAGCCGGAGCGCACCCACTCCCGTACGTCGTCGAGGCTGATGTGCGCGGTCGGCACCCTGCGGTGCTCGGCCCAGAACTTGGCGACGCTCGTCTTGCCCGCGCCCGCGGGGCCGATGAGGAGCACGGCGAGCGTGGTGGCGCCGGTGTCGGCCTGGGCCAGTCCGGGCGGCGGGCTCGGCACGGCGACCGGGCCGCCGGGCGGGAGTTGGACGTGTCCCGTGGTGTCCGGGGTCGGCGGGATCTGCGCGTGCGGGGGCACCGGAGCGTGCTGTGCGGGGGCGGCCGGGCCCATGGGGGCGCCCGCGAAGCCGGGTGCGGGGCCCGGGGCCGGAGCGCCGGGGTGGTGCGCTGCCGGGGACCAGGCGGTGGCCGGTCCGTGCCCCGGCTGAGGGGGCGGCGGCAACGGAGACCCCACTGCGTGCTGCATCCGGTGCCACTCCGTCTCGTACGTCTGACGCTGGTCGGGCGGCCGGGGCCGCCTGCGTACTGAACGGTACCTGCCCCGGCCGACGTTGTGTGAACGGCCGGGGCGGCCACGGGGTGCCCGTGGCTTGTTTATTACCAAGCGGTACTCGGTGTCATCACTCGCCTACTTCTCCGTACGCGGCGAGCAGCACCGCCGGGTCCGGACCCTCCAGGACCGTGGGCTTGGCCAGGCCGTCCAGGACGATGAAGCGCAGCAGGTCGCCGCGGGACTTCTTGTCGACCTTCATGGTCTCCAGGAGCTTGGGCCACTGGTCGTAGCGGTAGCTCAGGGGCAGGCCGACGGACTCCAGGACGGTGCGGTGGCGGTCGGCCGTCGCATCGTCCAACCGCCCGGCGAGGCGGCCGAGTTCGGCCGCGAAGTGCATGCCGACGGCGACGGCGGCGCCGTGGCGCCACTTGTAGCGCTCGTTCTTCTCGATGGCGTGCGCCAGCGTGTGCCCGTAGTTGAGGATCTCGCGGCGGCCCGACTCCTTGAGGTCGCCGGAGACGACCTCGGCCTTGACCTTGATGGAGCGCTCGATGAGCTCCGCAGTGTGCGGGCCCGCCGGGGTGCGGGCGGCCTCGGGGTCGGCCTCGATGAGGTCGAGGATCACCGGGTCGGCGATGAAGCCGGCCTTGATGATCTCCGCGAGCCCGGACACGTAGTCGTTCACCGCGAGCGAGTCCAGGGCGGCCAGGTCGCACAGCACGCCCGCGGGCGGGTGGAAGGAGCCGACGAGGTTCTTGCCCTCGGCGGTGTTGATGCCGGTCTTGCCGCCGACCGCGGCGTCCACCATGGCGAGCACCGTCGTCGGTACGGCGATCCAGCGCACCCCGCGCAGCCAGGTCGCCGCCACGAACCCGGCGAGGTCGGTGGTGGCGCCGCCACCCACGCCGACGATGACGTCGGTGCGGGTGAAGCCGGACTGCCCGAGCGCCTTCCAGCAGTACGCCGCGACCTCGGCCGTCTTGGCCTCCTCGGCGTTGGGCACCTGGATGGCGACGGCCTCGAAGCCCTGCTCGGCGAGGTCGGCACGGAGCGCGTCACCGGTCTCGGCGAGCGCCTCCGGGTGGATCACGGCGACGCGCTTGGCCTGCTTGCCGATCAACGCGCCCAGCTCGCCGAGGAGTTGGCGCCCGACGAGGACCTCGTACGGGTCGGTTCCGGCCGTCCCGCCGACCTGGATGCGGGTGGGCGTCTGCTCCGTCATGCCTGCTTCAACTCCAGTGCGTCGAGGACCGCCTGGGCGACCTCTTCGGGGGTGCGCTCGTCGGTGGCGACGACGACGCGCGCGACTTCGGTGTACAGGTGGCGGCGGGCCTCCATCAGCTCGCGCCACTGCTTGCGCGGGTTCCCGACCAGCAGGGGCCGCGCCTGGTTGAGGCCGGTGCGCTTGACGGCCTCCTCGACGTCCATCGAGAGATAGACGACGGGCAGCGGGGCGAGCAGCGCGCGGGTCCCCTCGTCGAGGATCGCGCCGCCGCCCAGGGCGAGGACCCCGTCGTGCTCGGCGACGGCGGCGCGCACCGCGGCCCGCTCGAGGTCACGGAAGAAGGGCTCGCCCTCGTCGACGAAGATCTCCGAGATCTCCCGGCCCTGCGCGGCCACGATGTCGGCGTCGGTGTCCCGGTAGCCGCAGCCGAGCCGCTCGGCGAGCAGCCCGCCCACCGTCGACTTGCCCACGCCCATGGGCCCGACGAGCACGACCAGCGGGCCGCCGTCCGCCCCGCCGCTCACCGGTACTGCAGGTTGTCGAGGTACGAGGCCACGTTGCGCCGCGTCTCGGGCACGCTGTCGCCGCCGAACTTCTCGGCGACCGCGTCGGCCAGGACGAGGGCGACCATCGCCTCGGCGACGATGCCCGCGGCCGGGACCGCGCACACGTCAGAGCGCTGGTGGTGCGCCTTCGCGGCCTCGCCGGTGGCCACGTCGATGGTGGCCAGGGCGCGCGGCACCGTCGCGATGGGCTTCATCGCGGCGCGCACGCGCAGCAGTTCACCGGTGGTCAGCCCGCCCTCGGTGCCGCCGGAACGGCCGGAGGTGCGCCTGATGCCGTCCTCGGTGGTGACGATCTCGTCGTGGGCCTTGGAGCCCGGCACCCGCGCGAGGTCGAAGCCGTCGCCGACCTCGACTCCCTTGATGGCCTGGATGCCCATGAGGGCGGCGGCCAGGCGGGCGTCCAGACGCCGGTCCCAGTGCACGTGCGAGCCGAGGCCCACCGGCACCCCGTACGCGAGGACCTCGACCACACCGCCCAGGGTGTCGCCGTCCTTGTGGGCCTGGTCGATCTCGGCGACCATCGCCTTGCTCGCGTCGGCGTCCAGGCAGCGGACCGGGTCCGCGTCCAGCTTCTCGACGTCGGCGGGGGTCGGGTAGACGCCGTAGGGGGCCTTGGCGCTCGCCAGCTCCGTCACATGGCTGACGATCTCGATCCCGGCCGTCTCCTTCAGGTAGGAGCGGGCCACGGCACCGAGGGCGACCCGGGCCGCGGTCTCCCGGGCGGAGGCGCGCTCCAGGACCGGACGGGCCTCGTCGAAGCCGTACTTCTGCATGCCCGCGAGGTCGGCGTGGCCGGGCCGGGGGCGGGTCAGCGGGGCGTTGCGGGCCACGTCCTTGAGCACGTCGGGGTCGACCGGGTCGGCCGCCATGACCTGCTCCCACTTGGGCCACTCGGTGTTGCCCACCATGATCGCGACCGGGGAGCCCATGGTCAGGCCGTGGCGCACGCCGCCGAGGAAGGTGACCTCGTCACGCTCGAACTTCATCCGGGCGCCGCGGCCGTAGCCGAGGCGGCGCCGGGCCAGGTGATCCGCCACCATGTCGGTGGTGATCGGGACGCCGGCGGGAAGTCCCTCCAGCGTCGCGACAAGTGCGGGTCCGTGGGACTCCCCCGCCGTCAGCCAACGCAACCTGCTCAACGGTGCTCCTCCTGCTCGCGCCCGGCACTGCTTGTGGCGCGACCGGGTGCGCGGCCCCGGCCCGCCTTGCCCCTAGATCCTCCCACGACTGGACGGCTGTCCTGGTCGCCGGTCCACTGGGCGGACGGCCGGACGGACCGGATGTGCCGCGCGAAAGCCCGAGTGAGCGAAGCGCACTCAGCGGGCGGCGAGCGCCTGCTCCCCCGCCGCCCGCATCGCCGAGAGCGGCGCGGTGGGGACCCCCGTCATCTGCTCGACCTGGAGTACCGCCTGGTGCACGAGGAGGTCGAGCCCGCTGACGACGGCACCTCCGTACGCCGACCAGCGGGCCGCGAGCGCGGTGGGCCACGGGTCGTACAGCACGTCGAAGAGGGTCAGGGGGCGCTCCGGGACCGCGGCCGCGAGGGCGTCGGTGGTGCCGGACGGGGTCGTGGCGATCACCAGCGGGGCGGTGAGGGCCTGCTCGGCGTCCGCCCAGTCGGCGGTGCGGACCTCCACGTCGAGCCGTTCGCCCCACTGCCGCATCTCGGCGGCGCGCTCGGCACTGCGTACATAGGCGACGACCTCCCCCGTGCAGATCCGGGCGAGCGCGGCCAGGGCGGACGAGGCGGTGGCTCCGGCGCCCAGGATCGCGGCGGACTCGACCTCCTCGATGCCGCGCTCGCGCAGCGCGGCGACCATGCCGGGGATGTCGGTGTTGTCGCCGACACGGCGCCCGTCGTCGGTGAACACGACGGTGTTGACCGCCTCGACGGAGGCCGCCGTCTCGGTGACCTCGTCGACCAGGGGGATCACCGCCCGCTTGAGCGGCATCGTCAGCGAGAGCCCCGCCCACTCGGGCCCGAGCCCGCCGAGAAAGCCGGGCAGGGCCTCCTCGTCGACCTCGAACCGGTCGTACGACCAGTCGTCCAGCCCCAACTCCCCGTACGCGGCGCGGTGCAGCACCGGGGAGAGGGAATGCGCGATCGGTGAGCCGAGCACGGCGGCCCGGTTCTTGGACTGGCTCATCCCCCGTTCTGCTCCTCTTCGTATTTCTTGCGGTTCCGGTTCTGCTCTTCATTCGTCTCCGCGAAGAGCGTCTTGTCCTCGCTGACCGAGACGAAGTAGTACCAATTTCCCTTGGCCGGGTTGAGCGCCGACTTGATGGCCTCTTCGCCGGGGTTGCTGATCGGTCCGGGCGGCAGGCCCTTGATCTTGTACGTGTTGTACGGGTCGTCGACCTTGCGGAGTTCGTCGACGGAGCCGAGCCCCAGTTTCGACGTGCCCTTCAGGTAGTTCACCGTCGAGTCGAAGTCCAGGAGACCGTACGTCTCGGTGTTGTTGGGCTTCAGGCGGTTGTAGACGACGCGGGCGACCTTGTCGAAGTCGTGCTTGTACTTGCCCTCTGCCTGGACGAGGCTCGCGACGGTGACGAGCTGCAGCGGGTTCTTCAGATGCAGGTCCGCGGCCTGCTTGGCGACGCCCAACTCGTCGTATTCCTGGGCGGCTTGGGCGACCATCTTCTTCAGGACGGCCTCGGGCTTCTGGCCCTTGGCGACCGGGTAGGTGCCCGGGTAGAGGAAGCCTTCGAGGTGGTCCTTGACGTCCTCGCCCATGTTGCTGGTCGCCCAGTCCGGAAGGCCGAGGCTCTTCCATTCCTTTTCGGCGACCTTCTTCGTGGAGCCCTCGGACAGTTCGAGGCGCGCGTCGATCAGCTTGTACACCGAGGCGTTTCGGCTGCCCGGCGCCACGATGAGATTGCTCTGGCTCTTCGGGCTGAGCATCAATTCGACGGCGGACTTCGCCGACATCTGTTTCTTGAGCGTATAGACGCCCGCCTGAATGGACTGACCGTCCGGATTCTGTTTCTGCGCGGAGACAAAGGCATCGACGCTCTTCACCACTCCGGCGTCCTTCAGGGCCTGGCCGATCGCATAGCCGCCGGAACCCTTGAGGATTTCCACGGTGGCCTGACCGGTTCCGTCGCCCGCATAGTCCGGGGCACTGCCGAAACGATCCTGGTAGAACTGATAGCCGAAATAGCCGACGCCGCCGAGACCGCCCGCGAAGACCAGGGTCACGACGAGACAGGCGCAGCCGCTGCGGCGCTTCTTCGGCTTGCGGCCGCCGCGCCCCCGCCGATCTCCCCCGCCGCGCCGGCTGCGCGACTCGTCGTCGTAGTCGTCCTCGTCGTCGTTACCGCCCGCGAAGAAGGCGTGCTCGCCCTGGTCGGGGCCCGGGTCCCAGTCCGTCTCCGGCTCCGGTTCGGGGGCCGGGCGGCGACGGCTCGGGGGCTCGGGCGGCGGGTAGGCGTCGGGCGTCCCGTAGTAGTCGGCGCCGTCTGCGGGGTAGCCGCCGGGGTGGCCCCCGTACGGGTCCACCGGGTCACCGCCGTAGGGGACCTGGCCGTGCTGGCCGGTGTCCCAGCCGCCGCCGTGGCCGCCGGCGTACTGCTGCTGCCCATAGCCCTGCGGCTGTTGCGGGTGTTGCTGTCCGTAGCCCTGCTGCTGTCCGGTGGTCCAGTCGTCGTACTGCGCCTGCTGAGGGTGATGCGGCTGCTGAGGATGATGCGGCTGCTGCGGGTGGTACTGCCCCTGGCCGCCGTAGGGGGGCTGGCCGCCGACGGCCTGCTGCCCTCCCCATCCGCCGTCCCCGTACAACGGGTCCTCCGGATGCCACGGTTCGGAGCCTGGGCCCCGGCCATACTCAGTCATCGATCCCCTACGAGCCGCGAGGCGGGGGCCGCTGTCTGGATTCCAGGGCAACCGATCCGCCTCTTGATGCTGTGCGGCAGCTGTTCGAACGCCGCCGCATCGCGCGGAACGTTACCGTATCGCGATCAGATGACCACTTCGACGCCCTCGCCCGGAGCTTTGCCTGACGCCCGTTCGGACTCCAATGCCTGCTGAAGGATGATGACGGCGGCCGCCTGATCAATGACAGACCTGCCCTTTTTGGACTTCACGCCGGAGGCGCGCAGCCCCTGACTGGCCGTCACTGTGGTCATCCTCTCGTCCACGAGCCTCACCGGAACGGGTGCGATTCCAGCCGCGAGCTCCTGGGCGAAGCCCCGTACCTTGACGGCGGCCGGGCCCTCGCCCCCCTTGAGGGAGCGAGGGAGTCCGACGACGACCTCGATCGGCTCGTACTCCTCGACGAGTTGGCGGAGGCGGCGGTGGGCGGCCGGGACGTCGCGCCCCGGCACGGTCTCCACCGGCGTCGCGAGGATCCCGTCGGGGTCGCACGAGGCGACCCCGATGCGGGCGTCACCGACGTCGACCGCCAGGCGGCGGCCCCGGCGGATGCCGTTCGCGTCGGCCATCAGGCGGTCTCGGTGACCAGGCGCTCGACGGCGGCGATGGCGTCGCCGATCGCGGCCGGGTTCTGGCCGCCGCCCTGGGCGACGTCCGGCTTGCCGCCGCCTCCGCCGCCGAGGGTCTTGGCGGCCGTGCGGACCAGGTCGCCGGCCTTGAGGCCGCGCTCGCGGGCGGACTCGTTCGTCGCGATGACCGTCAGCGGCTTGCCGTTGACCGTCGAGAACACGGCGACGACCGCGGGACGGTCGCCCGGGATGCGGCCGCGCACGTCGAGGACCAGCTTGCGCAGGTCGTCGGCGCCCGTGCCGTCCGGCACCTGGCCGGTGACCAGGGCCACGCCGCGTACGTCCTTGGCGCCCTGGGCGAGACCGGCGGCGGCCTGCAGGACCTTCTCCGCGCGGAACTTCTCGATCTCCTTCTCGGCGTCCTTCAGCTTGGCGAGCATGCCGGAGATCTTCTCGGGGAGCTCCTCGGGACGGCCCTTGACCAGCTCCTGGAGCTGGGCGACGACCGTGTGCTCCTTGGCGAGGAAGTGGTAGGCGTCGACGCCGACCAGGGCCTCGATGCGGCGCACGCCGGAGCCGATGGAGGACTCGCCGAGCAGCTTCACCAGGCCGAGCTGGGCGGTGTTGTGCACGTGCGTGCCGCCGCACAGCTCCTTGGAGAAGTCGCCGATGGTCACGACGCGCACGCGCTCGCCGTACTTCTCGCCGAACTCCGCGATGGCGCCCTGCTTCTTGGCCTCGTCGATGCTCATGACCTCGGCCTGGACGTCCAGTTCGCGGGCCAGGACCTCGTTGATCTTCTGCTCGACGTCCGACATCACGGCCGTGGGCACGGCCGACGGGGAGCCGAAGTCGAAGCGGAACCGGCCCGGCTGGTTCTCCGAACCGGCCTGCGCGGCCGTCGGGCCGAGGGCGTCGCGCAGCGCCTGGTGCGTGAGGTGCGTGGCCGAGTGGGCGCGGGCGATGGCGCGGCGGCGGTGGGAGTCGATCGTGGCCCAGACCGGGGCGCCGACCGTGATCTCGCCGACCTGGACGACGCCCTTGTGGACGTGCACGCCGGGCACCGGCTTCTGCACGTCGCGGACCTCGACGACGGCGCCGCTGTCGGTGCGGACGCGGCCGGTGTCGCCGATCTGGCCGCCGCCCTCCGCGTAGAACGGGGTGCGGTCCAGGACGAGTTCGACCTCGTCGCCCTCGGTGGCGGCGGGCGAGGGGACTCCGTTGACCAGGAGGCCGACGATCGTGGCCTCGTTCTCCGTGAGGGTGTAGCCGGTGAAGTCCGTGGCGCCGGAGTTGTCGGCGATCTCGCGGTAGGCGTGCAGGTCGGCGTGGCCGGTCTTCTTGGCCTGGGCGTCGGCCTTGGCGCGCTCCCGCTGCTCCTTCATCAGGCGCCTGAAGCCGTCCTCATCCACCGAAAGGCCCTGCTCGGCGGCCATTTCGAGGGTGAGGTCGATCGGGAAGCCCCAGGTGTCGTGGAGCAGGAACGCCTTGTCGCCGGAGAGGACGGTGCCCCCGGCGGCCTTGGTCTCCGTGACCGCGGTGTCGAGGATGTTCGTGCCGCCCTTGATGGCCTTGAGGAAGGCGGCCTCCTCGGCGAGGGCGACGGTCTCGATGCGCTTGCGGTCGGTCTCCAGCTCCGGGTACTGCTGGCCCATCGACTTGATGACCGTGTCGACGAGTTCGAGGACGACCGGGCCGGTGGCGCCGAGGAGGCGCATGTTGCGGACGGCGCGGCGCATGATGCGGCGGAGCACGTAGCCGCGGCCCTCGTTGCCCGGCGTGACGCCGTCGCCGATGAGCATCACCGACGTCCGCATGTGGTCGGCGACCACGCGCAGGGAGACGTCCGAGCCGTGCTCGGCGCCGTAGCGCACGCCGGTCAGCTCGGTGGCCTTGTCCATGACGACGCGCAGGGTGTCGGTCTCGTACATGTTCTGCACGCCCTGCAGGATCATGGCGAGGCGCTCGAGGCCGAGACCGGTGTCGATGTTCTTGCTCGGCAGCTCGCCGAGGATCTCGAAGTCCTCCTTCGAGGTGCCCTCGCCGCGCTCGTACTGCATGAAGACGAGGTTCCAGATCTCCACGTAGCGCTCGTCGTTGACGGCCGGGCCGCCCTCGACGCCGAACTCGGGGCCGCGGTCGTAGTTGATCTCGGAGCAGGGGCCGCAGGGTCCGGGCACGCCCATGGACCAGTAGTTGTCCTTCTTGCCCAGGCGCTGGATGCGCTCGGCCGGGACGCCGACCTTCTCGCGCCAGATGCGCTCGGCCTCGTCGTCGTCGAGGTAGACGGTGACCCAGAGGCGCTCCGGGTCCAGGCCGAAGCCGCCCTTGTCCTGGGGCGTGGTGAGCAGCTCCCAGGCGTAGGTGATGGCGCCTTCCTTGAAGTAGTCGCCGAAGGAGAAGTTGCCGCACATCTGGAAGAACGTGCCGTGGCGCGTGGTCTTGCCGACCTCTTCGATGTCGGGCGTGCGCACACACTTCTGGACGCTGGTGGCGCGGTCGAACTCCGGCTTGACCTCACCGAGGAAGTACGGCTTGAAGGGCACCATGCCCGCGGGGACCAGCAGGAGAGTCGGGTCGTCCGCGATGAGCGACGCCGAAGGGACGACGGTGTGACCGCGCTCCTCGAAGAAGCTCAGCCAGCGGCGGCGAATTTCAGCCGACTCCATTAGTGGTCCTCATTCCGGTTGTACGAGTACGTCGTGTTCTCGAGGTACTTCGTGTGCTTGGTGCTGTGGTTCTCGATCGCGGCGAAGCGGCGCTGCGCGGGGAGTTCGGGCTGCTCGTCCAGGCCGAGGGCCTCGCCGAGTTCGGCCTCGCGCTCGGCCATGCCGTCGCGGACGTCCAGCGCGAAGTCCTTGAGCCGGTGGCCCGCTTCGATCGCCTTGTTCGCCGCCTGCGCGGCCAGGCTCTCCGGGGTCAGCTGCTTGAGCTTGCGGTTGACCTTCGTGGTCGCCCAGACGCCGGCGGCGGCGCCCGCGGTGAACCAGAACGTACGGCGGAACATCGCTGCCTCAGGCTCTCTTTCCCCGGTTGTTCTCCCGCTTGCTCCGCTTCGACTTGCGTGCGGCCGGGACGGTGCGGCCCACGATCACCGTACGACGGGACGGCTTGGCGGGCACTTCTTTTCCTTCGGGCCCCGACTTGCGACCGAGGGCCCGGCGCACTCCGTAGCCGAACGCGGCCACCTTGACGAGGGGGCCGCCGAAGGTGGAGGCGACCGTCGTGGAGAGCGCCGACGCGTTCGACGTGACTTCCTGGACGTCCGAGGCGATGGCGTCGACGCGGTCGATCTGGGTCTGCGCGGAGCGGACCGCCGTCGAGGCGTCGGCCAGGAGCGGGACGGCCTGCTCGGTCACGTCCGCCACCAGCCTCGTGGTCGCCTTGAGCGTCTGGGCCAGCCTCACGAGCGCCACCGCGAGGAAGGAGACCAGGATCGCCCAGAAGACGGCCACCAGGATCCCGGCCACCTCTCCACCGGACACTCGGCACCGCTCCCTGAATCGTCCCTGAACATCGAACCTGAACATCGAAAAGTCGTCCCCCGACCCTATCGCGCCGGGCCTGCCGCTCCGTACCGCATTAGGGGTCGCTGGTGCGGGAGTTGTGAGAAGTGATTGTACGGAGTGCTTACGCATGAGTACGCTCCGTACCCCATGCGACGCCCTCAGCGCCCCGGCAACGGCCGAAACGATGTCTCCAGCCCCGCACCCGCCCCCACCACCTCTCTCGGGGACCCCCACGAGGGCGCCCCGCAGGAGGACTTAACACCCGCCCCGGGCAACCTCCCGCCCGAGCTCACCTCCTTCGTCGGACGCAGCGCCGAACTCGCCGAACTCGCGGCCGCGTTGGCCGCCCGGCGCCTGGTGACCGTGACCGGGGTCGGCGGCGTCGGGAAGTCCCGGTTCGCCGTGCGGGCGGCCGCCGGGGTGGAGTGCGCCGACGGCGTCTGGCTGGTGGAGCTGGCCGCGGTGCGCGACCCGGACCTGGTGGACCACGCCGTCGCCGAGGCCCTGCGCCTGACCGACCACACCAGCAGGGCGCCCCGCCGGGTGCTGCTCGACCACGTCGCCGACCGCGAACTCCTGCTCGTCCTGGACGGGTTCGAGCATCTCGTCGGCACCTGCGCCTCGCTCGTGCGGGATCTGCTGCGGCACTCCCGCGGGCTGAAGGTCCTCGCGGTCGGGCGCCGCCCGCTCGACCTCGAGGGGGAACGTCTCTTCCCGCTCGCCCCACTGCCCGCCCACGACGCGATCACTCTCTTCGAGGACCGTGCGACGGCGGGTCTGCCCGGCTTCGCCGTCGACGACGGACACCGCGCGGACGTGGTGGAGCTGTGCGACCGGCTCGACGGGATCCCCCTGGCGCTCGAGCTGGCGGCGGGACGGCTGCGGGCGCTGTCGCCGGGGCAGCTGGTCGCCCGGCTCGACGACCGCTTCGGGCTGCTCTCGGGCACCCGCCGCGACGCCCTGCCCCGCCACCAGACCCTGCGCACGGCGATCGGCTGGAGCCACGAGCTGTGCACCCCGCGCGAGCGGCTGCTGTGGGCGCGGCTCTCGGTGTTCTCGGGCCCCTTCGACCTGGAGGCCGCGGAGTATGTGTGCGGCGGCGACGGGGTGCACGCCGACGACGTCCTGGACGTGCTGAGCGAGCTGCTCGCCCAGTCCGTCGTGGGCCGCGAGGAGGGCCCCGGCGGGGCGCGCTTCCGGATGCTCGACACCGTCAGGGCGTACGGGGCCGAGTGGCTGGAGGCGCTCGGGGACACCGAGCGGATGCGGCGCCGCCACCGCGACTGGTACATGGGGCTCGCCACCTGGTGCGAGCTGGACTGGTTCTCGCCCCGGCAGGCCGAGGTCGCCGCCCTCATCGAGGGGGAACTGCCCAATCTGCGGGCCGCGTTGGAGTTCTGTCTGACCGGCCCGGACGAGGCCCGGATCGGCCAGTACCTCGCGGGCACGCTCTGGTTCTACTGGGTCGGCTGCGGGCGCCTGGCGGAGGGGCGGCACTGGCTCGGGCGGGCCCTCGAGCTCGACGGCGGCCATGACGACGCGCGCCTGAAGGCGCTGTGGGTGCTCGGATACGTGGCGGTCCTGCAGGGCGACACGGTCGCGGCGCTCTCCGCGCTGCAGGAGTGCAAGGACGAGGCGGAGCGCACCGAAAGCCCGCTCGCCTCGGCCTACGCGGTGCACCGGATCGGCTGCCTGGCCCTCGTCACCGACGACATGCCCCGCGCGGAGCGGCTCCTGCGCGACGCCATGGAGCAGTACCAGCAGATCGGCGAGCTCAACAGCAACGTCCTGATGGGCCAGGTCGAGCTGGCCATGGCCCTCGCCTTCCAGGGCTCGCTCGAAGCCGCGGTGGAGCTGTGCGAGGATGTGCGCCGGGTCTGCGAGGACCACGGGGAGCGCTGGGCCCTCGCGTACGCCCTCTATGTCCTGGGCTACGCCGCCTGGACCCGCGGTGAGGCGGAGACCGCGCGCGAGCTGCTCGTGCGCTGCCTCGGCCTGGACCACGCCTTCAACGATCTGCTCGGCACGGTCCTGGCCATGGAGCTGCTCGCCCTGTTCACGGCGGCGGAGGGCGACGCGGAGGAGGCGGCGGTGCTGCAGGGCGCGGCCTCGCGCATCTGGCCGTCGGTGGGGCTGCCGCTGTTCGGCTCGGGCTTCTTCGGCGGCCCGCACGCCCTGTGCGAGACCCAGGCCCGCGAGGCGCTCGGCGACGCCCGGTACGAGGAGTGCGCACGGGCCGGGGCCCGGCTCGGCACGGACGCGGCGGTGGCCCGGGCGCTCGGACAGGTCCCCGAGAACGAGCGAACCCGCCGCCTTGCCCACCACGAAGGGCGGGAAGGCGACGGGCTGAAGCAGGGAGAGCTACGTCCGGGTCAGCGGGCGTAGTACTCGACGACGAGCTGCTCGTCGCAGATCACGGGGATCTCCTTGCGGTTCGGCTCGCGGTCCAGGCGGAAGGCCAGGGCCTTCAGGTTCACCTGGAGGTAGCGCGGCGTCTCGCCCTCGGGGGCGAAGCCACCCTCGCGGGAGACCTGGAAGAGGGTCTTCTCGCGGGAGCGCTCACGGACCATGACGACGTCGTCCGGCTTGACGCGGAAGGACGGCTTGTCGACCTTCTGGCCGTTGACCTCGATGTGACCGTGCACGACCATCTGGCGGGCCTGGTAGATCGTGCGGGCGATGCCCGAACGCAGAACCAGGGCGTCGAGACGACGCTCCAGCTCGATGACCAGGGCCTCACCGGTCTTGCCCTGCGTCTTGGCGGCACGCTCGTAGGCGCGGACGAGCTGGCGCTCGGACACGTCGTACTGCGCGCGCAGACGCTGCTTCTCGAGCAGACGGACCTTGTAGTCCGAGTTCTGCTTGCGCCCACGGCCGTGCTCGCCCGGCGGGTAGGGGCGGGCCTCGAAGTACTTGACGGCCTTCGGGGTCAGCGCGATGCCGAGGGCACGCGACTTCTTGACCTTGGGGCGGGACTGGTTCGGCATGAACCAACCTCTCTGTTCTCAGTGAATTCGGCTTCACCAGTGGTTAGGGGAGGTCGCAATCCGCAGCCTGGGAAACCTCATGAACCGTGGCTCATGGGGCAGCCGCTCCCTGGTCTGGGCACTATGTGCAGCACGCGAGTGGCCCACCGACCGATTCCCGGGGCTCCGAGATGGTGGTGGGCTGCCCGCGACACCTTCGACGGTGCGCGACGCTCCTGGATCCCCGGGCCTTGCGGCTGTGGGGTTCCGGCTGGATGTCCCGCTCTGGTGGTGCCGGTACGAGACCGGGCACGGGACGCAGCACTTCGGGCAAGTGTACCGGGTGGCTCGGGGTGCCTCAGCCGGGACCCGGACGGGCGCCTCAGCCGCAGCCGGCGAGCATGCCCTGGAGGGCGAGCTTCTCCGGGGCCGTGACCGTGAGGCGGTACTTGGCCTTGATGCCGGTCCAGCGGCGCGCGTACTCGCACCGGTATTCCTTGCGCGGCGGCTGCCACTTGTCCGGGGTCTGGCTGCTCTTCCGGTAGTTCGTCTCCTTGTCGGTGGCGAGCAGCACGTCCAGGTCGTTGGCGTACTTCAGGCGCTCGGCCGGGCTCCAGGCCCAGGCCCCGGCCCGCCAGGCGGCGCCCAGCGCGACCACGTGGTCGGTCTGGATCTGCGAGGCGCGGCGGTAGTAGTACGGCAGTTCCTTGCCGGTGTACGGGTCGTGCAGGGTGCCCGAGATCACCACGCAGGGGTTGCGGTCGCCCTCGCGCAGGTTCTTCAGGTCGCGGCGCAGGACGTCGTCGCGGGTGTCGCAGCCGTTGCGGCCGCCGGGGGCGTCGGTGTCGTCGCTCCAGCCCTCGCCGAACTCGGAGCGCTTGTACGTCTGCCAGTTCTTGCCCCACGCGACCGCCAGCTTCGCGAGCTGCTCGCGGGCCTGGGCGGGGGGCGGCGGGAAGCCGGGGCTGGCGAGGGGGACGGAGGACAGGGCGGGGGTGCGGGTGGGCTCGGCGCTCGCCTCGCGGGAGGTCGTGGGCGTGGCCTTCGGAGTGGCTTGCGGTGTGGCCTTGGCGGTGGCCTTCGGTGTGCCGAGGCGGGCGTCGGCGCGGTCCAGCTGGGGCGGCCGGCAGGCGGTGGCGGTGACCACGGCCAGCAGGAGCAGCGCCCCGGTGGCCCTGCCGACTGCTGTGCCCATGGCGCCGAGCGTAGGCGGGCCGGGGGCGGTGCGCCTCCGGGAGTCAGGCGCCGCCCGAGGGCTGCTCGCCCTTGAGGCGCTCGCGGACCCGCTCCACCACGTCCGCGTACCGGGACTCTGCCCCGTACCTCGTCGGCTGGTAGTAGCGCTTGCCCTCGATGGCGTCCGGCGCGTACTGCTGGGCCGCGATGCCGCCCGGCACGTCGTGCGGATACACATAGCCCTGGGCGTGGCCGAGCTTGGCGGCGCCCTTGTAGTGGCCGTCGCGCAGGTGGGGCGGGACGGGGCCCGCGAGGCCGCCGCGGACGTCGGCCTGGGCGTTCTGGATGGCGAGCGTCGCCGCGTTCGACTTCGGGGCCAGGGCCAGGGCGATCGTGGCGTGGCTGAGCGTGAGCGCCGCCTCCGGGAAGCCGATCATGGCGACGGCCTGGGCCGCGGCCACGGCGGTGGGCAGCGCCGTGGGGTCGGCGAGGCCGATGTCCTCGCTCGCGGAGATCATGAGGCGGCGGGCGATGAAGCGGGGGTCCTCGCCCGCCTCGATCATGCGGGCCAGGTAGTGCAGCGCCGCGTCCACGTCCGAGCCGCGGATGGACTTGATGAGGGCGCTGGCGACGTCGTAGTGCTGGTCCCCGGCCCGGTCGTACTTCACGGCCGCGCGGTCGACCGACTCCTCCAGGGTCTGGAGGGTGATCTCCTGCTCGCCCTTGGAGAGCGCGGCGCCGGCGCCCGCCTCCAGCGCGGTGAGCGCCCGCCGCGCGTCGCCGCCCGCGATGCGCAGGAGGTGCTCCTCGGCCTCGTCCGGCAGGGAGACGGCGCCGCCGAGGCCGCGCTCGTCGGTCAGCGCGCGGTGGAGCAGGCCGCGCAGGTCGTCATCCGTGAGCGGTTCGAGGGTGAGCAGGAGGGAGCGGGAGAGGAGGGGGGAGATCACCGAGAAGTACGGGTTCTCCGTCGTCGCCGCGATCAAGGTGACCCAGCGGTTCTCCACGGCCGGGAGCAGGGAGTCCTGCTGGGCCTTGCTGAAGCGGTGGATCTCGTCGAGGAAGAGGACGGTCTCCTTGCCGTGGCCGCCCATCGCCCGGCGCGCGCCGTCGATGACCGCGCGGACCTCCTTCACGCCCGCGGTGATCGCCGAGAGCTCCACGAAGCGCTTGTTGGTGGCCTTGGAGACCACGTACGCCAGGGTCGTCTTGCCGATTCCGGGAGGGCCCCACAGGAACACGGAGGAGGGCCCGGCGGGGCCGCCGCCGCCCTCCCCCACGAGGCGCCGCAGGGGCGAGCCCGGCTTCAACAGGTGCTGCTGGCCCACGACTTCGTCGAGCGTGCGCGGGCGCATCCGGACGGCCAGGGGGCTGCTGGACGGGTCCTTCTCCTGGCGGTCTTCGGCTGCGGCGGTGAACAGGTCGGGCTCCACGTCAAGAACCCTATGTCACCCCACTGACAATCCCGCCGGGAGGCGGTGACGGGCGGATCCGGGGCCCTCAGGCCCAGAGGTCCGCACCCCAGCGCGTCAGGATCAGCATCGCGATGACGCCGATGTGCATGACCGGCAGTGCCCACGTGAAGTCGGCCAGGAAGCTCTTGGCCCAGCCCGGCGCGGGCAGGAAGCCGTTGCGGATGTTGAACGACGTGACGTACCAGAACATCAGGAGGGTGGCGACCCAGGCCAGGCAGCACCACAGGCAGAGCGCGTTGATGTGGTAGAGCGACTGGATCATCAGCCAGGTGCAGAAGCCGACTCCGAAGAGCGTGCCCGCGTTGAACGTCAGCCAGTACCAGCGCGGGAAGCGGGCCCGGGCGAGCAGGCTCATGCCGACGCCGATGACGACGGCGTACGTGACCAGGCCCAGCATCGGGTTCGGGAAGCCGAACGCCTCCGCCTGCTCGCTCTTCATGATGCTGCCGCAGGCCACGACGGGGTTGATGCTGCAGCCCGGCTGGAAGTTCGGGTCCTTCAGGAGCTCGAACTTGTCCAGGGTGATGACCCACGAGGCGAGCAGTCCGGCGGCGCCGGTGATCACAAGGAGGAAGGCGAACGCGCGGCTGCCGCCCACCGCCCGGGGAGCGTCCGTGCCCTCCGCCTCGGAAGAGACACCGTCCTTCGCTGACATCGTTTTGCTCATCACGCCGTTCCGTCGGTCGAGTTCGGTCGGGTTCCGGGAGGGGTCATTCTGCCGCACACGCCTGTGTGCCCACCCGGGTGCCGCCCCTTCCTTGAACATAACCAGACACGGACAGGGGTCCCGGAACGCACGATTCGGCGGGACGATCACGCGCATGAGCGAACACGGGGCGGAGCGCACGGAGAAACTGGCGATCGACGTACAGGGGCTGCGCAAGCGGTACGGGGAGGTGACCGCCGTCGACGGCATCGACCTCGCCGTCCGCCACGGCGAGGTCTTCGGCATCCTGGGCCCCAACGGCGCGGGCAAGAGCACCACCGTGGAGATCCTCCAGGGCCACCGCACCCGGGACGGCGGCGAGGTCTCGGTGCTCGGGGCGGACCCGGGCTCCGGCGACCGGGCCTGGCGCTCCCGGGTGGGCATCGTGTGGCAGGACGAGTCGGCGCCCGCCGAGCTCACCGTCCAGGAGACCGTGCGGCACTTCGCGCGCTACTACCCGAGCCCGCGCGACCCCGACGAGGTCATCGACCTGGTGGGCCTCGACACCAAGGCGGGCAGCCGCGTCAAGGCGCTCTCGGGCGGACAGCGGCGCCGGCTCGATGTGGCGCTCGGGGTGATCGGGGACCCGGAGCTGCTGCTGCTCGACGAACCGACGACGGGCTTCGACCCGGCGGCCAGGCGGCAGTTCTGGGAGCTGATCCGGCTGCTCGCGGACGAGGGCACGACCATCGTCCTGACCACGCACTACCTGGAAGAGGCCGAGGCGCTCGCGCACCGCCTCGCGGTGATCGCGGCGGGCCGCGTGCTGGCCGAGGGCACCCCCGAGGAGCTGCGCCACCGCTTCGGCTCCGAGGCGACCGTGGAGTGGCGCGAGCGGGACGGCACCCCGCGCCGCGAGCGCACTCCCACGCCGACCCGCACCGTGGTCGGCCTCAGCGACCGCTTCGGCGGCGAGATCCCCGGGCTCACGATCAGCCGCCCCACCCTTGAGGACGTCTACCTGCGCCTGACCGGCCAGCCGGAACGGGAGGACGGCCGATGACCACAGGAGCCACACCCACACCTGCCACCACACCCACACGCGCCACCGCGACGCGGCCGCCGCTGCCCGGCGCCTGGTCCCTCGGGCGCGGCCGGGGCGCCCTGGAGATCAAGCAGTACTTCCGCGAACGCGGCCAGGTCGTCTTCACCTTCGCGTTCCCGATCGTCTTCCTCTTCCTGTTCGCGTCGATCTTCAGCGACGACGTGGAGGGCGCCGGTGTCACGGCCTCGCAGCTCTACGTGGCCGCGCTGATCGCCGCGGGCATCATGTCGACCAGCTTCCAGTCCCTCGGCATCTCCATCGCCCTGGAGCGCGACCAGAAGGTGCTGCGGCGCCTTCGGGGCACGCCGATGCCGCCGACCGCGTACTTCCTGGGCAAGGTGTGGCTCGTCCTGGTGACGGGCGTCCTGGAGACCGCGATCCTGCTCGCCGTCGGCACCACCGTCTACGACGTGGACCTGCCGGGCAGCGCGAGCAAGTGGCTGACCTTCGGCTGGATCTTCGTCCTCGGCCTCACCGCGTGCACCCTGCTCGGCATCGCGATCAGCAGTGTCCCGAAGTCGGCGAGCAGTGCCAGCTCGGTGGTCGTCCTGCCCTTCCTGGTGCTGCAGTTCATCTCGGGGGTCTACATCCCCATCAACACGATCCCCGACTGGATGCTGAACATCGGCGCCCTCTTCCCCCTGAAGTGGATGTGCCAGGGCCTGCGCGGGGTGTTCCTGCCGGAGTCGGCCGCCGTCCTTGAACAGACGGGGAGTTGGGAGTACGGGCGCGTGGCGCTGGTCCTCGGCGCGTGGTGCGTGGGCGGGCTGGTGCTGTGCCTGCTGACGTTCCGGTGGAAGAACCGCGGAGAGTCCTGACCTCTGTACGACAAGGAGAGCGCACGTAGCAACACGCAACAAGGAGGGCCCTGTTTCGCGAAACAGGGCCCTCCTTGTGCACGGCTTGCGCCGGTTACGTGCGTCCTTACGCCAGCTTCGCCTTCAGCTCGGCCACGACGGCGTCGACCGCGACCGCCGACTGCTCGCCGGACTCCATGTCCTTGAGCTGTACGACGCCCTCGGCGAGGTCGCGCTCACCGGCGACGACCGTGTAGCGGGCGCCACTGCGGTTGGCGTTCTTCATCGCGCCCTTGAGCCCCTTCCCGCCGTACGAGAAGTCGGCCGCGATACCCGCCCGCCGCAGCTCCGTCACCGCGCGGAACAGCACCCGGCGCGCCTCGTCCCCGAGCGGGACCGCGAACACGCTGGTGGACGCGGGCAGTTCGAGCTCGATGCCCTCCGCCTCCAGGGCCAGCACCGTGCGGTCCACACCGAGGGCCCAGCCGACGGACGGCAGCGCGGGGCCGCCGAGCATCTCGGACAGGCCGTCGTAGCGGCCGCCGCCGCCGACCGCGGACTGCGAGCCGAGGCCGTCGTGCACGAACTCGAAGGTGGTGCGCGTGTAGTAGTCGAGCCCGCGCACCAGCTTCGGGTCGTCCTCGTAGGCGACGCCCTCGGCGGTCAGGATCTCGCGGA
The DNA here is from genome assembly GCF_050510915.1 of Streptomyces odontotermitis. NCBI lineage: Bacteria > Bacillati > Actinomycetota > Actinomycetes > Kitasatosporales > Streptomycetaceae > Streptomyces > Streptomyces odontotermitis. The sequence continues at coordinate 163,989 of NZ_JBNJLS010000005.1, forward strand.
CCTGCTCGTGGTACGCCTTGCACGCGTCACACAGGTAGTCGCGCAGGAGCGGGGCGCCGACCAGCTGCTTCTGGACGTCGTCACGCTTGTCGTCGAGGACCCGCAGCGGGTTGATGTCGATACGTCGACGCGTCTCCTCGTCCAGGTCGAGGCCGCGCAGGAAGTCCTGGAGGGCGGCGCGGTAGACGGGGCGGCACTCCTTGTCGCCGAGGGAGTTGAGCAGGATACGGAAGCCGCGCAGCCCGAGCGCCCGGTAGGACTGGTCCGCGAGGATGATCAACTCGGCGTCGAGAGCCGGGTCCTCGGCGCCGATCGCCTCGGCGCCGACCTGCGAGAAGTGGCGGTAGCGGCCCTTCTGCGGGCGCTCGTAGCGGTAGTAGGAGCCGGAGTACCAGAGCTTGACCGGGAGGTTGCCCGCCTTGTGCAGGTTGGCCTGGAGCGCCGCGCGCAGCACGGAGGCGGTGCCCTCGGGGCGCAGCGCGAGCTGGTCGCCGCCCTTGGTCTCGAAGGCGTACATCTCCTTGGTGACGATGTCGGTGGACTCGCCGACGCCGCGGGCGAACAGCTCCACGTTCTCGAAGCCGGGCGTCTCGATGTAGCCGTAGCCGGAGTTGCGCAGCGGGGCGGCGATGGCCTCGCGCACCGCGAGGTACTTCGCGGAGTCCGGCGGGAGCAGGTCGTAGGTGCCCTTGGGGGCGCTGAAGGTGCTCACTGGAGAAGTCTCGTCACATTCCTCGTCGAGGGGCGGACGTCTCGTCCGCGCCCAGGCCGGCCGCCACCTGCCGCAGATACGGGTTGGTGGCGCGCTCCTGGCCGATGGTGGTCTGGGGGCCGTGTCCCGACAGGACCACGGTCGAGTCGTCGAGCGGCAGGCACACGCGGCCCAGCGACTCGAGGATCTCGGGGTGCGATCCCCCGGGGAAGTCGGTGCGTCCGATGGAGCCGGCGAACAGCAGGTCGCCCGAGAAGAACACCGACGGGATGTCCGCGGCCTCGGGCAGCTGGAAGGTCACCGACCCCTTCGTATGGCCCGGCGCGTGCGCGACCGTGAAGTCGAGACCGGCGAGCTGCAGCTGCGCGCCGTCGGTCAGCTCCTTCAGGTCGTCGGGCTCCCCCACGGTCAGCTCGCCCATCAGCTGCGTGCCGAGGGAGCGGCCGAGGGCCTTCTCCGGGTCGGTCATCATGAACCGGTCGGCGGGGTGGATCCAGGCCGGTACGTCATGGGCACCGCACACCGGGACGACCGAGGCGACGTGGTCGATGTGGCCGTGGGTGAGGACGACCGCGACGGGCTTGAGCCGATGCTTCTTGAGTGCGTCCTCGACTCCCTGGGTGGCCTGGTGGCCCGGGTCGATGATCACGCACTCCTCACCGGCGGCGGGGGCGACCAAGTAGCAGTTGGTGCCCCAGGCCCCGGCGGGGAACCCGGCAATGAGCACGATCGTCCTTCATTCGTCGTCGGCGGGAGGCTGCCGCGCATCCCCGGTGTCTTCCGGCCGGAGATTGCTGCAGATCAGAGCCTACCGGCGCTGCCGATTCCACAGGTAACCCATATACGGTACGGGGCACCACGAGACGTGCGGCGGGACGTACGTACGCAGGCGAAGGGGAGAAGACCCGGTGGTCAGCCAAGACAAACGGCGCAAGCAGCTCGCCCGGGAGAAGCTCGTCCGGCAGCAGGAGCGGCGGGAGACCGCCCGGCGCCGCGCGCGCAGGCGCAACGCGGTGCTCGCGGGCGCCGTCGCCCTGGTCGTGGCGGCGGGCGCGGTCTCGTACGCGGCGGGAGCCTTCGACAGCGACGACAAGCCGAAGGACGAGGCGGGCAAGCCGACCGACCCCTGCGCGAAGGCAGCCCCGGGCCAGGTGAAGCCGATGAGCTTCAAGAAGGAGCCCGCCCTGACGGTCGACAAGAAGGCCGCCTACACGATGGACCTCGCCACGACGTGCGGGGACATCGGCCTGAAGCTCGACGCCGCCAAGGCCCCGCACACGGTGAACTCCTTCAACTTCCTGGTCGACAAGGGCTACCTCGACCACACGAAGTGCCACCGCCTCACCACCGGCGGCATCTACGTCCTGCAGTGCGGCGACCCGAAGGGGACCGGCGAGGGGACGCCCGGCTACTCGATCCCCGACGAGAACCTGAAGGACAAGAAGCTGAAGGGCGGGGTGTACCCGGCGGGCACGGTGGCGATGGCCAACCAGTACAGCGCCCAGACGAAGAAGGGCCGGAACACCGGAGGCAGCCAGTTCTTCCTGGTTTACCAGGACAGTAAGCTGCCGCCCGACTACACACCGTTCGGGACCATTTCCGAATCGGGCATGAAGGCGCTCAACAAGATCGCGGCGGCCGGGGAGAACTCCGGACGGGGCGACGGCGCCCCGAACGCGACCGTCGTCATCAACAAGGCCACCGTACGGAAATCCTGACCACCAGCAGGCCAAGTTCGGTCGCGCTGGATGCGGACAGCCGCCCCGCCGGTCGCCTATGTTGGCGGTGACGAAACTGTGGACGATGCCGGGGGCCGGGGGCCCTGCACAGGCATCATGTGGAGGAGGCGCTGTGAGCAGCGACCCGTGGGGCCGCGTCGACGAGACGGGGACCGTGTACGTGCGTACGGCCGACGGCGGCGAGCGAGTGGTCGGTTCGTGGCAGGCAGGATCTCCCGACGAGGCCCTGGCCTACTTCGAGCGCAAGTATGACGGTCTCGTCGTCGAGATCGGACTTCTCGAGCGCCGGGTGAAGACCACTGACCTGTCCGCCAAGGACGCCATGACCGCCATCGAGCACCTGCGCCAGCAGGTCGACGAGGCGCACGCGGTGGGCGACTTGGAGGCCCTCGGCAAGCGGCTCGACAAGCTCGTCGAGACCGTCGAGGCGCGCCGCGAGGAGCGCAAGGTCCAGAAGGCCAAGCAGTCGGACGAGGCGCGCCACGCCAAGGAGGCCCTGGTCGCCGAGGCCGAGGAGCTCGCGCAGAGCGAGCAGTGGCGGGCCGCGGGCGAGCGTCTGCGCGCCCTGGTGGACACCTGGAAGGGTCTGCCGCGCCTGGACCGCAAGTCGGACGACGAGCTGTGGCACCGCTTCTCGCACGCCCGCTCGGCGTTCTCCAAGCGCCGCAAGGCCCACTTCGCCTCGCTGGACGCCCAGCGCGAGGAGGCCCGCAAGGCCAAGGAGAAGCTGGTCTCGGAGGCCGAGGCGCTGTCGAACTCGACGGACTGGGGCCCGACGGCCGCCCGGTACCGCGAGCTGATGGCCGACTGGAAGGCCGCGGGCCGTGCCCAGCGCGAGCACGAGGACGACCTGTGGAACCGCTTCCGCGGCGCCCAGGACATCTTCTTCGCGGCGCGCAGCGCGGTCTTCGCGGAGCGCGACGCCGAGCAGGGCGAGAACCTGAAGCTCAAGGAGGAGCTGGCGGACGAGGCCGAGAAGCTCGTCCCGGTGACGGATCTGAAAGCGGCCCGTGCGGCCTTCCGCTCCATCAACGAACGCTGGGAGGCCATCGGCCACGTCCCGCGGGACGCGCGCCCGAAGGTCGAGGGCCGGATGCACGCCGTGGAGCGCGCGCTGCAGGACTCCGAGGAAGCGGAGTGGCGGCGCACCAACCCGGAGGCCCGCGCGCGTGCCGAGGGTCTCACCGGCCAGCTCCAGGCCGCGGTCGACAAGCTCGCGGGCCAGATCGAGCAGGCCCGTGCGCAGGGCAACAACGCGAAGGCCGACAAGCTCCAGAAGGAGCTCGACGGCCGTCAGGCGCTGCTCGACCAGGCCCTGAAGGGTCTGCAGGAGTTCGGCGGCTGAGAGGCGACTGAGAGGCGACTGAGCAGCCTCTTGTGCTGGTGACGGCCCGGACCGCAGCTGTGCGGTCCGGGCCGTTCCGCGTCTGCGCCTGCGTCCGGTGGCGCTACCGGGTGGCGGCGCTGTCCTGCTCGGCGATGTCCAGGGCGTGCTTGAGGACCTCGCACGCCTCGATGTGGTTGCCCGACTCCTGAAGCAGTTCGGCGAGGCGGCGGCAGACGAGCACGGCCTCGGGCCCGTACATCTTGTGGACGCGCTGGAAGGCGGTCTCCAGGATCTCGATGGCTTCCTTGTTCTGCCCGGTCTCGGCGAGCAGCTCGGACAACTCCAGCTGTACGGCGAGGAGTTCACCGGAGCCGTCGGCGGTCTGCTCCTCCAGGGCGAGGCGCAGCACCGGCAGGGCGTCCTTGATGGCGCCCTCGGCGCGCAGCAGCCGGGCGAGGTTGAGGCCGGTGGCGACCAGCGCGGCGCGCACGTCGGCCTGCAGGACGGGTCCGGCGGGGGCGCTCCGCGCGGAGCGGGCGCGGTTGCGGGCCAGGGGCAGGCGGCCGACGCCGTTCTCCTGCGAACGCTGAGGCTGGGGGCGGTTCTTGGCGCGCAGCCGCTCGTCGAGTACGCGGTAGAGGGTCTCCAGGTCGATGAGTTCCGGGCCGTCGGGGACACCCTCGCGCAGGATCCCGAGGAGCTCACCCGTGAAGGCGGTGTGCCGCTCCCCGTCCGGGGCGAGCGCGACCCGGTCGCGGGGCGAGGCCGTCAGGACGTACGCGCCGTCGACGGCGGCCTGTGCGGCCAGCACGTCGTCGCCGCCCAGGGCGCGCGCGGCCCGGCCGCTGAAGCAGCAGTCCAGGATGACGATCTTGCGGCGGGCCCCGGATGCGCGCAGACCCGCGCGCAGGTGCTGATAGGCGACGGCGGTGTAGCCCATGTTCTCGCGGGAGTCACCGAGGGCCAGATACAGGTCGGCGGACTCGGCGTCGCGCATGCCGTGCCCGGCGTAGTAGACGAGCAGGGTGTCCGTGGCCTCGGCGGCCGCCTGGTGCACGGGGTCGAGCATGGCGGGCGCGCTCGACGGGTCCGCGACGACCGTGCAGTGCTGCACCGGCAGGCCCCATACGGTGGCGTCGCACAGCTCGCCCGCCAGGTCCACCAGGTTCGTCTCGACGGCGGCGAGCTGGGGCAGGTGCCGGTAGGAGGCCGTGCCTATCAGGACGGCCCGGGACAGGCTCGGGTCAGGCAGCGCCGCCATCGGACTCCCCGTCCCCGGCCACACCGGCCGGCTGCTGGTCCAGGAGCTCCACGACGCGGCGCAGCGTCTCGGCGTCCCGGGCGCCTTCGGGGGTCACCTGCACCTGCAGCTCTCCCCGGCTGAGGACGAGCGCCGGTGCGCGGTGGCGGGCGAGCTGCCACTGGAGCACGGAGACGACGAGTGCGGCGGTGGACAGGCCGCTGCCGAGGGCGAGTTGGAGGATGTCGAAACCGCCCGCGCCCATGTGTCCGGGCACCGGAGCCGCGCGGTCGGCGAGGCGGCCGCGCACCGCACCGTCGAGCGTCTCGTCCTCGTGCAGCCAGCGCAGCAGGGACCGCAGGGCGTCCTCGGTGTCCGCGCCCCGGCCCGTCGGAGCCAACTCCACGAAGACGTCAGTCACTTGCCGCTCCTTTGCGCCGGTCGACGTACTTGTTCACCCGGGCCAGCAGGTCCAGTGCCTCGCGCCCGGCGTCCAGCCTGGCCAGGCATACAGCTTGCCAGTACTGGCTCGTCAGCGTGGTCGGATGGTCGGGACCGAGACGCGCGGCACAGACGGGCACGACGGCCGCCAACATCCGTGCCGCCGACTCGAGTTCGCCGCGCTGGACGAGGGTGACCGCCTCGCGCTGGCGGGACAGGGCGGTCTCGCGGGACATGCTGCCGAGCACCATGCGGCGGGTGTTGTCGCTGAGGGTGGGCGGCCCGGCGCCGGGGACGGCGACCGGGACGTGCACGGCGCCCGTCGCTGGCTCGTCGGTGCGCGGGGCGGGCACCGCCACCTCGTCCCACGCGTACTCGGGCCCCTTCTGCAGCCGTACGCCGCGCACTGTCCGTACGGCCTGGTCGCGCAGGAGCGTGGCGAGCCGCCCGATCACGACGTCCTGGCCGCCCGCGAACAGCGTCCCGAGCGCCTCCACCACCTCGGTCGCCGTGCGCGGCCGCTCCCCGGGGTCCTGGGCGCACAACCGGTCGACCAGTTCGGCCAGTTCGGCGGGTGGTCCGGAAGGGCGCCCCGCGAGGCGGGGGATGCCGGTCCCCAGGGCCCGCTCCACGACGGCCCCGACGTCGACGGCGGGGCCGAGCGGGCTCTCGCCCGTGAGCATGAAGTACATGCAGGCCCCGAGCCCGTACAGGTCGGCCGCCGTGCCCGCGCGTCCGCCCTTCATGGCCTCGGGCGCCATGAACTGCGGGGAGCCGAGCACCACCCCGGTCGCCGTGATCGCCCGCTCGCCGGCGAGGCGGGCGAGGCCGAAGTCGTGCAGCACGACACGGCCGTCACGGGTCAGGCTCACGTTCGACGGCTTGATGTCCCGGTGCATCACCCCGGCCTTGTGCGCGGCGGCGAGCGCCTCCGCCATGCTCAGGGCGATCCAGCACACGGCCCGGACCGGCAACTGGCCGGTGGAGCCGACGAGATGGGCGAGGTTGCGCCCGTCGAGGATCTGCATGACGAGATACGCGACCCCTCGGTGCAGGCCGCTGTCGTACAGCGTGACGACCCCGGGGTGCTCGATCCGCGCCATCGCGCGAGCCTCGCGCCGGAACCGGTCGAGCTCCTCGCCGCCCGGCTCCATTCCCCCTACGGCGGTCAGGAGCTTCACCGCGACCCGGCGCCCCAGCTGGGTGTCCTCGGCCTCGTAGACCTCGCCCATGCCGCCGCGGCCCAGGAGCCCCACCAACCGGTAGCGCCCGTCGACCAGTTCGCCCCGCGCCATGTCCTCCCCCGTGAACTCGCCCTGAAGTCAGGCTAGTTCACGAGGGGCCTCATGGGCGGCGCGCCGACGTCACCCGGTACACGTCGTAGACGCCCTCGACTCCCCTGACGGCCTTGAGCACATGGCCCAGGTGCTTCGGGTCGCCCATCTCGAAGGTGAAGCGGGACGTGGCGACGCGGTCGCGGGAGGTCTGGACGGCGGCGGACAGGATGTTCACGTGCTGGTCCGAGAGGATGCGCGTGACGTCCGACAGGAGCCGGGAGCGGTCGAGGGCCTCCACCTGGATGGCGACCAGGAAGACCGACGACTGCGTGGGCGCCCACTCGACCTCGAGGATCCGCTCGGGCTCGCGGGACAGCGAGTCGACGTTCACGCAGTCGCTGCGGTGAACCGATACGCCACTGCCGCGCGTGACGAAGCCGATGATGGGGTCGCCGGGCACGGGCGTGCAGCAGCGGGCCAGCTTGACCCAGACGTCCTCGACGCCCTTGACGACGACGCCCGGATCGGCGTTCGACCGGCGCTTGGAGCGGCCGCGCGAGGGCGGTGTGCTCTCGGCGATGTCCTCGTTGGCCGCCTCCTCGCCGCCGAGCGCCTGGACGAGCTTCTGCACGACGGACTGGGCGGTGACGTGGCCCTCGCCGATCGCCGCGTACAGGGACGAGATGTCGGGGTAGCGCATCTCGTGCGCGAGGGTCACGAGCGAGTCGCCGGTGAGGATGCGCTGGATCGGCAGGTTCTGCTTGCGCATGGCGCGCGCGATGGCGTCCTTGCCCTGCTCGATGGCCTCGTCCCGGCGCTCCTTGGAGAACCAGGCACGGATCTTGTTGCGCGCCCGCGGCGACTTGACGAAGCCGAGCCAGTCCCGGGACGGACCCGCACCGGCGGCCTTCGAGGTGAAGACCTCCACCAAGTCGCCGTTGTCCAGGGTCGATTCGAGCGGCACGAGCCGTCCGTTGACCCGCGCCCCTATGGTGCGGTGGCCGACCTCGGTGTGCACGGCGTACGAGAAGTCGACCGGGGTGGCGCCCGCCGGAAGCGCTATCACGTCGCCCTTCGGCGTGAAGACGAAGACCTCGTTGCGCGAGAGGTCGAAGCGGAGCGACTCGAGGAACTCGCTCGGGTCCTCGGTCTCCTTCTGCCAGTCGAGCAACTGGCGCAGCCACGCCATGTCGTTGAGGTGGTCGTCCTTGCCGCTGCCCTTCTTGGGCACGTCGGTGCGGACCTTGGAGGCGCCGGCGACGGCCTCCTGCTTGTACTTCCAGTGCGCGGCGATGCCGTACTCGGCGCGGCGGTGCATGTCGAACGTGCGGATCTGCAGCTCGACGGGCTTGCCGTTGGGGCCGATCACCGTCGTGTGCAGCGACTGGTACATGTTGAACTTGGGCATCGCGATGTAGTCCTTGAACCGGCCGGGAACCGGATTCCATCGCGCGTGCACGGTGCCGAGCGCCGCGTAACAGTCGCGGACCGTGTCGACAAGGACGCGAATACCCACCAGGTCGTAGATCTCGGCGAAGTCGCGGCCGCGCACGATCATCTTCTGGTAGACGCTGTAGTAGTGCTTCGGCCGCCCGGTGACGGTGGCCTTGATGCGGGCGGCGCGCAGGTCGGCCTGGACCTCGTCGGTCACTATGGCGAGGTACTCGTCCCGCTTGGGGGCGCGCTCGGCCACCAGACGCACGATCTCGTCGTACATCTTGGGGTAGAGGATCGCGAAGGCGAGGTCCTCCAGCTCCCACTTGATGGTGTTCATGCCCAGGCGGTGCGCCAGCGGAGCGTAGATCTCCAGCGTCTCGCGGGCCTTCTTCTCCTGCTTCTCGCGCTTCAGGTACCGCATGGTGCGCATGTTGTGCAGGCGGTCGGCGAGCTTGATGACCAGGACGCGGGGGTCCTTGGCCATGGCGACGACCATCTTGCGCACGGTCTCGGCCTGCGCGGCCTCGCCGAACTTGACCTTGTCCAGCTTGGTGACGCCGTCGACGAGCAGCGCGACCTGGTCGCCGAAGTCCCGGCGCAGGGTGTCCAGGCCGTACTCGGTGTCCTCGACGGTGTCGTGCAGGAGGCCCGCCATGAGCGTGGCCGGGTCCATGCCGAGCTCGGCGAGGATGGTCGTGACGGCGAGCGGGTGCGTGATGTACGGGTCGCCGCTCTTGCGCTTCTGGCCGCGGTGCCAGCGTTCGGCGACCTGGTAGGCGCGCTCGATCTGGCGGAGCGTGGACGTCTCGATCTTCGGATCGTTACTGCGCACTATCCGAAGGAGCGGCTCCAGGACCGGGTTGTACGGGTTGGAGCGCTGCACGCCGAGGCGGGCGAGGCGGGCCCGCACGCGGTTGGAGGAGCCGGAGCGCTCGGTCCTGCCCGCGCCCTGCCGGACGGCGGGCGGGGCCGGGGCCGGGCGGTTCTCGGGAGCGGCGGGCTTGGCGCGCGTCGGCTCCGTGGCAGACGTGCCGCCCCGCGCGCCGTCGCCCCGCGCCTGCTGCGCGGACGTCCCGCTCTGCGCGGACTTCCCGCTCTGCGCGCCCTCCGACCCGTTCGCAGGCGTGGCGGCGGGCGGAGCGGGCCGCTCGGCCCGCTCGGCGGCCTTGGCGGCGGTCAGTGGCTGGGACTCGTCTGGCAAGAGCGCTCCCTGTGCGCGATCGGGTCCCCCGGTCAGGTCCCGAAGAGCCCATGGTATCGATCCTGGGCCCGCGGCTCGCCCTCGGCCGGTGAGACGGCTCTGTACTGGAGGAACACCAGAGGCGGGCGCCGGATTCCTCCGGGCCCGCCTCCGGGTGCGTCTGAAGGGGCTCAGACCGTGAGCAGCGCCTCCAGAGGGGCGCCGTCCAGGGCTGGAACCAGTCGTTCGCGGCCGGGCAGGAAACCCAGCTCCATGAGCACCGCGACGCCCGCGACCTGGGCCCCGGCACGGCGGATGAGCTGGACCGACGCCTCGGCGGTGCCCCCGGTGGCCAGGACGTCGTCGATGACCATGACGCGGTCCTCGGAGCTCAGGTCCTCGGCGTGCACCTCGATCTCGGCGCTGCCGTACTCCAGGTCGTACGACTGGCTGAGCGTCGCTCCGGGGAGCTTGCCCGCCTTCCGTACGGGGATGAAGCCGAGCCCGGCGCGGACGGCGACCGGGGCGCCGAGGATGAAGCCCCGGGCCTCCAGCCCGACGACCTTCGTGGCGCCGTTGGCCACGCAGAGCTCGGCCAGCGCGCCGGTGAGCGCGGTGAAGGCCGCCGGGTCCGCCAGGAGCGGGGTGATGTCCTTGAACATCACGCCCGGCTCCGGGTAGTCCGGCACATCGCGGATGCGGCTGAGCAGGAGCTCCTTGACGTCGGTCATCGCCGCTTCCCCGAGGGGCGCCCACGGCCGCGGTTGCGCGACGCGGGCTGGTTGCGGGGGCCGACGACCGCGGGGGCGCCCTTGGACGGCTCGGCGTCCTCCGGCTCACCGGGCTCACCGGTCTCCTTCGGGCCCTCGGCGGACTCGCCCTTGGCGGCGGCCGCGGCGCGCTTGGCGAGCACGCGCTTCTTGAGGGCCTTCATCTGCGGCTCGGTCTCCTTGAGGTCGGCGACGAGCGGCGTGGCGATGAAGATCGAGGAGTACGCACCCGCGGCGAGGCCGACGAACAGCGACAGGGAGATGTCGTTCAGCATGCCGGCGCCGAGGACACCGCCACCGATGAACAGCAGGCCCGCGACCGGCAGGAGCGCGACCACCGTGGTGTTGATGGAGCGCACCAGCGTGCCGTTGATCGACCGGTTGGCGATCTCGCTGTACGTGAACTTGGTCTGCTTGGTGATGTCCTTCGACTGTTCCTTGAGACTGTCGAAGACCACGACCGTGTCGTAGAGCGAATAACCGAGAATGGTCAGCAGACCGATCACCGTGCCCGGTGTGACCTCGAAGCCCACCAGGGCGTAGACACCGACGGTGATCGTGATGTCGTGGATCAGGGCGATCAGGGCCGCGATGGCCATGCGCCACTCGAAGGCGATCGCCAGGTAGATCACGACAAGGACCATGAAGATGGCCAGGCCCTGCCATGCCTTGTTGGCGATCTGCTCACCCCAGCTGGGGCCCACGAGGTCGGCGTCGATCTTGCCCTTGATGTCCAGATCCTTGGCCAGGGCGTCCTTGATCTGGTCGGACTTCTTGATGTCCACGCCCGCGATCTGGATGCGGAGCTTGTCCCCGCCCAGCTTCTGGACGATCGCCTCGTGGCCGGACGCCTTCTCCGCGGACTCCTGTGCCTGGGAGACCGAGGCGGTCGTCTTCGGAGTGTTGAAGACGGCACCGCCCTCGAACTCGATGCCCATGTTCAGGCCGCGCACCGCGAGGCCGACGATCGCCGTGATGGTGATCAGGATCGAGACGCCGTACCAGATCTTGCGCTTGCCGATGAAGTCGTAGCCGACCTCACCGCGATACAGCTTGGCGCCGAGATTGCCGAGCTTCGACATCTCACGCCTCCTTCGTGTCGACGGGGGCGCTGACGCGGCGGGAGCGCCGCAGCGGGGGCTTGGCGCCGAGCCGCTTGGGGTCGAGTCCGGACCACTTGTGGCCGTTCGCGAAGAACTTCTTGCGGGCCATGATCGTCATCAGCGGCTTCGTGAAGAAGAAGACCACGACGACGTCGAGGAGCGTGGTCAGGCCGAGCGTGAACGCGAAGCCCTGGACCTTGCCGACCGTCACGATGAAGAGCACCGCGGCGGCGAGGAACGACACGAAGTCGGAGACCAGGATGGTGCGCCGCGCGCGGGGCCAGGCCCGCTCCACGGCGGGTCGCAGCGTGCGCCCCTCGCGGACCTCGTCACGGACGCGCTCGAAGAACACGATGAACGAGTCCGCCGTGATGCCGATGGCAACGATCGCACCACACACCGCAGGCAGGTTCAGCGCGAAGTGAATCGTCGGGCCGAGCAGCGTCATGATCGTGTACGTCAGCGCGGCGGAGACCCCGAGGCTCGCGATCGCGATGAGCGAGAGGCCGCGGTAGTAGACGACCAGGTAGAGGATGACGAGGGCGAGACCGATGGCGCCGGCGATCAGACCGGCGCGCAGCTGCTCGCCGCCGAGGGCCGGGCTGACCGTCTGGACGCTCGCTTCCTTGAAGGTCAGCGGAAGCGCGCCGTACGACAGCATGTTGGCCAGGTCCTTGGCGGACTCCTGGGTGAAGCTGCCGGAGATCTCCGCGTCGCTGTTGAGCCGCTGCGAGACGGACGGGGCCGAGACGACCTCGCGGTCCATGACGATCGCGAACTGGTTCTGCGGCGGCTGCTGCGAGGCGAGCTTGCCGGTGATGTCGGCGAACTGCTTCTGGCCCTTGTCCTTGAAGGACATGGTGACCATCCAGCCGCGCGACCCCGAGGTGTCGTAGACGGCGTCGGCCTTCTTGACTTCCTTGCCGTTGATCTCGGCGGGGCCGAGGATGAACTTCTCCCAGTTCTTGCCGGAGGAGTCCAGGCCGCAGGCCACGGTGGGGTCGGAGGGCTTGACGCCCTCACCGACGGCGGCGCGCGCCTTCGGGTCGGTGCAGTCCAGCTTGGTGAACTGCTCCTGGAGCTTCTTCGTGTCCGTCGACGGGGAGGGGGACGAGCCGTCCTTCTTCTTGTCCTCGCCCTTGTCCTTGGCCTTGTCCGAGGCGCTCGGCGTCGGGTCGGCCTTCAGGGCGTCCGTGACGGCGCGGCCCTGGGAGGTGGGGGTGGCGGACGGTGACGTCGCCTTGTCCTTGCCGGACTTGTCGGCGTCGTCCTTCTTGTCCTTGCCCTTGTCCTTGTCCTTGTCCGTGCCGGACGGGGTGGAGGAGGGCTCGGGGGTCGGCTTTCCGCCGGCCATCGTGAGCACCGGGCGGAAGTAGAGCTGAGCGGTCGTGCCGACCTGGTCGCGCGCCTGCTGCGAGTTCGTGCCCTTGGGGATGTTGACGATGATGTTCCGGTCGCCCTGGGTCTGAACCTCGGCCTCGGAGACACCCAGACCATTGACACGGCGGTTCATGATGTCGACCGCGGTGTTCATGTTGGTCGAGTTGATCGCGTTCTTCTGGCCCGGCTCGTTCTTCGCCTCGAGCGTGATGCTCGTACCGCCGGCGAGGTCGATGCCGAGGCGCGGCGTGGTGTGCCCGGAAAGGAACATCCCCCCGGTGAGCGCCACCAGTGCGATCAGGATGAAGACCAGCGAGCGGCCCGGCCTCCCCTGGGCGCCCTGCCTTCGGCCCTTCTTCGGTGCTGCCACCTTCTCGTTCTCCCTGTCCAACCACCCGGCATCCGGTGGCTTCCCTCACTGCGCGGGGGAAGCCCTGGGCGGGCGGCCATGAATGGTGTCGAGATTCGGCGCGAAAACACGGCTCGGGGGCCGCGGCGCGCGAGCGGGCGCTGCCACGGACCCCGGTCGTGACTACTTCGCGTCGGACTCGCCGTCGGTCTTCTTCGGCTCCGCGTCGTCGGCCTTGTCGGCGGCGTCCGCGTCCTTCTTGCCGAGGTCGATGGGCGAGTCGTCGGTGGTGGCGGCGGGCTCGTCGGTCTCGGTCAGGGAGGAGGCGTCGTCGGGGACGACGGGCGTGTCCGTCTTCAGGTCGTCCGCGCCGTGAACGATGCGGTTGTACTCGTCGTCGTCCAGCACGGCGCCGATGGCGTTCTTCGCGTACACGGCGTGGACGCCCGGGGCCACCTCAAGGAGGACCGAGTCGTCGTGGACCTCCTTGACGACGGCGTACATGCCCCCGATCGTGCGGATGCCGGTGCCGGGCTGCATCTCGTTACGCATCGTTGCGGCCGCCTGCTGCTTCTTCTTGGCGGACCGGGTCATCAGGAACATGGCCCCGATGAGCACGATGAACGGGAGGAGGGTCACGATATTCACGGGACGGAGTTTCCTTCGCACGACCGCGCGGATAAGCGGCCTGATGGATGGGGGTGGGCACGCCGCCCGCAAAGGCGGCATCGGCGGAGTCTAAGCGAGTCCGCGCCTAACGAACAACGCTCAGCATGGCACCGCAGTTCCTGCCCCGGCGAGTGTCCGCGCCGTCGCGTTGCGCTCGCGCCGTCCGTACGCCCCCGATCCCCCCGGACCGCGCCGCCGTCACGTCCCGAACAGGTCCTGTTGTCCGCTTCCGCCCCCCTGCTGGGGCGGGGTGAGGCCGAGGTGGGCCCAGGCCGCGGGCGTGCCGACCCGGCCCCGCGGGGTGCGCGCCAGGAGACCTTCGCGGACCAGGAAGGGCTCGGCCACCTCCTCCACCGTCTCGCGCTCCTCCCCCACCGCGACCGCGAGCGTCGACAGGCCCACCGGTCCCCCGCCGAACAGCTTGAGCAGGGCCTCCAGGACGGCGCGGTCGAGGCGGTCGAGGCCGCGGCCGTCCACCTCGTAGACGCTCAGGGCGGCGCCCGCGATGTCGCGGTTGATGGCGCCGTCGGCCTTGACCTGGGCGTAGTCCCGTACACGGCGCAGGAGACGGTTGGCGATGCGGGGCGTGCCCCGGGACCGGCCCGCGATCTCGGCGGCGCCGGCCGGGTCGATCTCCACGTCGAGCAGGTGGGCGGAGCGGTGGATGACGCGCTCCAGCTCGGCCGGCTCGTAGAACTCCATGTGCGCGGTGAAGCCGAAGCGGTCGCGCAGCGGAGGCGGGAGCAGTCCCGCGCGCGTGGTGGCGCCGACGAGGGTGAACGGCGGGAGTTCGAGCGGGATGGCGGTGGCGCCGGGGCCCTTGCCGACGATGACGTCGACGCGGAAGTCCTCCATCGCCATGTAGAGCATCTCCTCGGCGGGCCGGGACATCCGGTGGATCTCGTCGAGGAAGAGGACCTCGCCCTCCTGGAGGGAGGAGAGGATCGCGGCGAGGTCACCCGCGTGCTGGATGGCGGGGCCGCTGGTGATGCGGATGGGGGCGCCCATCTCGGCGGCGATGATCATCGAGAGGGTGGTCTTGCCGAGGCCGGGGGCGCCGGAGAGCAGGACGTGGTCGGCGGTGGCGCCGCGCGCGCGGGCGGCGCGCAGCACCAGGTCGAGCTGCTCGCGGACCTTCTCCTGGCCGATGAACTCGCCCAGGTCCTTGGGGCGCAGGGCGGCCTCCACGGCCTGGTCCTCGCCGTCGGCGGACGCACCGACCAGCCGCTCGGCCGCCCCGGCAGCTTCGTCGGTCGTGTCGTCCCAGTTCATGCGGTGTGCCTCGCGATGCGGTTCAGGGGGTGGCCGGCGGGTGCGGAGATGCGGAGTGACTAGCGGGTGCGGTTCAGGGTCTGGAGCGCCGCCTTCAGGAGCGGGCCCACCTGCGGCGAGTCCATGGCCTCGGCCTGCGGGGCGACGGCGGTGACCGCCTCGTCCGCCTCGCGGGTGGCGTAGCCGAGGCCGATGAGCGCGGCGTGCAGCTGGTCGCGCCAGCCGGAGGTGACCGCCGTGCCGATCGCGGGGCCGCCGGTGCCGAGGGGCTCGCCGAGGCGGTCCTTGTACTCCAGGAGCAGCTTCTGGGCGCCCTTCTTGCCGATGCCGGGCACGGCCGTGAGCGCCTTCTCGTCGCCGGTGGCGACCGCGCGGCGCAGGGCGTCGGGGCTGTGCACGGCGAGCATGGCCTGGGCCAGGCGCGGGCCGACGCCGCTGGCGGTCTGCAGGAGCTCGAAGGTCTGCCGCTCGTCGTCGTCCGCGAAGCCGTACAGCGTCAGGGAGTCCTCCCGCACGACGAGGGAGGTGGCGAGCTTGGCCTGCTGGCCGAGGCGCAGGCCGGAGATGGTGTTCGGCGTGCACTGGACGGCCATGCCGATGCCGCCGACCTCGACCACCGCTGAGTCCGGGGCGAGGGCGGCGACGGGGCCGCTGACGAAGGCGATCATGCGGTACGGCCTTTCAGTGCTTTGGATGCGTGAGCTGCGTGCAGCGCTGCTGCCTGCTGGAGTCTGTTCTGCGCGGGGGCGCGCCAGATGTGGCAGATGGCGAGGGCAAGCGCGTCGGCGGCGTCGGCCGGCTTGGGCGGTGCGTCGAGCCGGAGCAGCCGCGTCACCATGGCGCCCACCTGTGCCTTGTCGGCGCGGCCGCTGCCGGTCACGGCGGCCTTGACCTCGCTGGGGGTGTGCAGGGCGACGGGGATGCCGCGGCGGGAGGCACACAGCATGGCGACGGCGCTGGCCTGGGCCGTGCCCATCACCGTACGGACGTTGTGCTGGCTGAACACCCGCTCCACGGCGAGGACTTCGGGCCGGTGCTCGTCGAGCCACTGCTCGATGCCCTGCTCGATCGCGACGAGGCGGTGGCCCAACTCGGCGTCCGCGGGCGTCCGTACGACACCGACGCCGCGCATGGTCAAGGGCCGTCCCGCAACCCCCTCGACCACCCCGACACCGCACCGGGTAAGCCCCGGGTCCACGCCCAGTACGCGCACGCCTCGCCCCCAACTCTCCTCGCCTGTTCGTGCAGGCTATCGGGTGCCACCGACAAAACGACGGGCCGACGGGTGTGTCCCGTCGGCCCGTCGATGCTGCCGGGTCAGGCGTCGACCTTCTCCATGACCTCGTCCGAGACGTCGAAGTTGGCGAAGACGTTCTGCACGTCGTCGCTGTCCTCCAGCGCGTCGATCAGCTTGAAGATCTTGCGGGCGCCCTCCTCGTCCAGCTCGACCTGCATGGTCGGGACGAAGTTGGCGTCGGCCGAGTCGTAGTCGATGCCGGCGTCCTGGAGGGCGGTGCGGACCGCGACCAGGTCGGTGGCCTCGGAGAGGACCTCGAAGGACTCGCCCAGGTCGTTGACCTCTTCGGCGCCCGCGTCCAGGACCGCGCCCAGGACGTCGTCCTCGGACAGCTCGCCCTTGGGGACGATCACGACGCCCTTGCGGTTGAAGAGGTAGGACACGGAGCCCGGGTCGGCCATGGAGCCGCCGTTGCGGGTCATGGCGACGCGCACGTCGGAGGCGGCGCGGTTGCGGTTGTCGGTGAGGCACTCGATGAGCACCGCGACACCGTTCGGGCCGTAGCCCTCGTACATGATCGTCTCGTAGTCGGCGCCACCCGCCTCGAGGCCGGCGCCGCGCTTGACCGCGGAGTCGATGTTCTTGTTCGGCACCGAGCTCTTCTTGGCCTTCTGGATGGCGTCGAAGAGGGTCGGGTTGCCGGACACATCGGCGCCACCGGTGCGGGCCGCGACCTCGATGTTCTTGATCATCTTCGCGAAGAGCTTGCCGCGCTTGGCGTCGATCACGGCCTTCTTGTGCTTCGTCGTAGCCCATTTAGAGTGGCCGGACATCTGCCTGTCTCCTTCGCGTAAGCATCTCCGTACGAACTCCCCCAGGGCCTGAAGGGCCTGGGAGGTACCCCCGGAGATCCTACAAGGGTCCGGGGGCCGCCTTGCCCCGCACCATCTCCACGAACAGCGCGTGCACCCGGTGGTCACCGGTCAGCTCCGGGTGGAACGAGGTGGCGAGGGCGTTGCCCTGGCGTACGGCGACGATGTGACCCTCGTGCTCGGCGAGCACCTCCACCGTGGCGCCCACGGACTCCACCCAGGGGGCGCGGATGAAGACGCCCTCTACAGGGTCGCCCTCGACGCCTCGTACGTCGACCGCCGCTTCGAAGGACTCGTTCTGCCGCCCGAAGGCGTTGCGGCGCACGATCATGTCGATGCCGCCGACGGTCTCCTGGCCCGAGCGCGGGTCGAGGATCTTCTCGGCGAGCATGATCATGCCCGCACAGGTGCCGTACACCGGCAGACCGTCCCGCACGCGCGCGCGGAGGGGCTCCAACAGGCCGAAGAGCTCGGCCAGTTTGAAGATGGTGGTGGACTCGCCGCCCGGGATGACCAGGCCGTCCACCTCGGCGAGCTCTTCGGGGCGCCGCACCGGCCTGGCCACGGCGTCGGCCGCGGCCAGGGCGATGAGGTGCTCCCGTACGTCGCCCTGGAGGGCAAGGACGCCGACTACGGGGGTGTCAGTCATCTTCGGAGTGCCTTACCAGCCGCGGTTCGCGTAGCGCTCGGCCTCGGGCAGGGTGTCGCAGTTGATGCCGACCATGGCCTCGCCGAGGTTGCGGGACGCGTCCGCGATGATCTTGGGGTCGTCGTAGAAGGTGGTGGCCTTCACGATGGCTGCGGCGCGCTTGGCCGGGTCGCCCGACTTGAAGATGCCGGAGCCGACGAAGACGCCCTCGGCGCCGAGCTGGCGCATCAGGGCGGCGTCGGCCGGGGTGGCGACGCCGCCGGCGGAGAAGAGGACCACCGGCAGCTTGCCCAGCTCGGAGACCTCCTTGACCAGCTCGTACGGGGCGCGCAGCTCCTTGGCGGCGGCGTAGAGCTCGTTGTTGTCGAAGCCGCGCAGCTTGGCGATCTCGTTCTTGATCTGGCGCAGGTGGCGGACGGCCTCGACGACGTTGCCGGTGCCGGCCTCGCCCTTGGAGCGGATCATGGCCGCGCCCTCGGCGATGCGGCGCAGGGCCTCACCGAGGTTGGTGGCGCCGCACACGAAGGGGGTCGTGAAGGCGAACTTGTCCGAGTGGTTGACCTCGTCGGCCGGGGTGAGGACCTCGGACTCGTCGATGTAGTCCACGCCGAGCGACTGCAGGACCTGGGCCTCGACGAAGTGGCCGATGCGGGACTTGGCCATCACCGGGATGGAGACGGCGCCGATGATGCCCTCGATCATGTCCGGGTCGGACATGCGTGCCACGCCGCCGTCCTTGCGGATGTCGGCGGGGACCCGCTCCAGGGCCATGACCGCGACGGCGCCCGCGTCCTCGGCGATCTTCGCCTGCTCCGGGGTGACGACATCCATGATCACGCCGCCCTTGAGCTGCTCGGCCATGCCGCGCTTCACGCGCGCGGTGCCGGTCTCGGGAGTCTGGGGGTTGCTGGAGAGCGTGCTGGACACGGGTTGACCTCATTCGCCGAAGAAGGTTTCTGCAGCCCCGAGGAAACTCCCACCAACCAGGCCACAACAAGGGCCAATGGATAACCGGTGGCTCATTTTTCTTCAACGCACCTGGTCAGCGACCTTTTCGAGCAGTTGACCACCCGTCTTGCACGGGTCTCGGGCCGGCGCGCCCACGCGTCTCGGACCGTCGTACCCACGCCTCTCAGACCGTCGTACCCACGCCTCTCAGGCCGCCGCCCGGTCCGCCAGGGCCACCGGCGGCTCGTCGTCCATCTCGAAGGCCATCGGGAACGGCGCGTGCCCCGCGAGCCGGAACCAGCGCACCTTGCGGTGGCGGCGCAGCGCGCGGGCCGCGCGCACGGCGTCGTTGTGGAACCGACGGGCCATCGGCACCCGCCGTACCGCGGCGGCCAGTTCGGTGGCCGCCTCACTCCCGCCCGGCGCCTCGCGCACCGCCTCGACCTGCTGGGCCTCCCCGAAGATCGCACGCAACGCCTGGCTGAGCTCGCTCTCGGCGACCTCGCGCTGCTCCTCCTCGGCCTGCCGGGCCGCGTGCGCCGCCTCGTACAGGACGATCGAGGCCGCCGGATCGAGCACCCCGGAGGTGGCCAGCTCCTGGGCGACCGAGGCGCGGCGCAGCAACTGGGCGTCGAGGGCGGCCCGCGCGGCGTCGATGCGGGCGTGCAGCCGGTCGAGGCGTCCCGCGGTCCAGCTCAGGTAGAGGCCGATCGCGAAGAGCGCCGCCGCGATCCAGATCAGTGTGGAGGTCACGGGCGGTAAGGCTAGTCGCCCCGGGGCGCACGCCATGCCGCCGGGGACACGGACCGGCCGTCAGCCCCGCACCCGCACGAAACGACAGCCCCACGCGCCCGAAGCCTCAGCCCCTGCCCGACCGCCCCGCAGTCCCCGCCCGACCAACCCACAGCCCCAGCCCGACCGCCCCCCCCCAATCCCGGCCGACCAACCCACAGCCCCGCCCCGACCGCCCCTCAGTCCCGCGCCAGCCCGAACCGCGCCCGCAGCCCCGACCGTTCGTCCGCCGCCACCGACGCCGCGCCGTCCGTCACCGTCTCGTACACCGCGAGGATGTCCGCGCCGACCGTCGACCAGTCGAAGCGCCGCACGTGCTTGCTGCCCCGCTCGCGCAGGCCCTGCCGCCGCTCGGGGTCGCCCAGGAGCCGCAGCGCCGCCTCCGCGAGGGCGTCCGCGTCCTCGTTGGCGAAGAGGTCACCCGCACCGCCCTGGTCGAGGACCTGCGCGAAGGCGTCGAGGTCGCTGGCAAGGACGGGGGCGCCCGCCGACATCGCCTCGACCAGAATGATGCCGAAGCTCTCGCCGCCGGTGTTCGGGGCGACGTACACGTCGACGCTGCGCAGCAGCCGCGCCTTGTCCTCGTCGCTGACCATGCCGAGGAACTCGACCCGCGCGCGCATGTCGGCCGGGAGCGAGGCCACGGCCTCCTCCTCGTCGCCGCGCCCTGCCACCAACAGCCGTGTCTGCGGCCGCTCTTCGAGGATCCTGGGCAGCGCCTTCATCAGGACGGGCAGGCCCTTGCGGGGCTCGTCGATCCGCCCGATGAAGCCGAGGGTGTCCCCCTGCCACTCGGACTTCGGCTCGGCCTCGGCGAAGAAGTCGACGTCGACGCCGTTCGGGATGACGACCGCGTCGCCGCCCAGGTGCTCGACGAGGGTGCGCCGCGCGTACTCGCTCACCGCGATGCGGGCGCTGATCTTCTCCAGGGCGGGCTGCAGGATCGGGTACGCGGCGATCATCGCCCGCGAGCGCGGGTTGGACGTGTGGAACGTCGCGACGATCGGGCCCTGCGCGGCCCAGCAGGTGAGCAGGCCGAGCGACGGGGAGGTCGGCTCGTGGATGTGGATGACGTCGAACGTGCCCTCGTGCAGCCAGCGCCGCACGCGCGCGGCCGACAGGAAGCCGAAGTTGAGCCGGGCCACCGAGCCGTTGTAGGGCACCGGGACCGCGCGGCCCGCCGACACCACGTACGGCGGCAGCGGGGTCTCGTCATCGGCCGGGGCAAGGACGGAGACGTCGTGCCCGAGGCGGATGAGGTGCTCCGCCAGATCACGGATGTGGAACTGGACGCCGCCCGGCACGTCCCAGGAGTACGGGCAGACGATGCCGACCTTCACGCCTGCCCCTTGGCCGGGCCGTCCTCGGGGCCGTCGCCCGAGGCCCCCTCCGCGGGCGCCTTGGCCGGGTCGAGATCCGCGAGCCACAGTCTCTGCAGCATGTGCCAGTCCTCCGGGTGGTCGGCGATGCCCGAGGCGAAGGCGTCCGCAAGGGCCTGCGTCATGACAGACGTCTTCTCCGCACGAGTACCTGTCTCGGGGACGTCGATCGGCGGATGCACACGCCCCTGCATGACGGGCGACTCGTCGTACCAGAGCGTGACCGGCAGCAGCAGGGCGCCGGTCTGCTGGGCCAGCATGGCGGGTCCGGCGGGCATGCGCGCCGTGTCGCCGAAGAACTTCACCTCGACCCCGGACGCCGACAGGTCCCGGTCGGCCACCAGACAGACGAGCCCGCCCGCGCGCAGCCGCCGCGCCAGCGTCCCGAAAGCGGCCCCTCCGGTGTGCGGCAGGACCTCCATGCCGAGGCTGCCGCGATAGGCCACGAACCGGTCGTAGAGGGACTCGGGCTTGAGCCGCTCCTGCACCGTCGTGAAGGGCGTCTCCAGCTTCGTCGTCACCCACGCGCCCGCGAGGTCCCAGTTGGCGAGGTGCGGCAGGGCGAGGATGACGCCCTTGTCGGAGGCGAGGCCGTCGGTCAGGTAGTGGACGTCCTTGGGCACGAAGCCGGTCCTGATGCGCTCCTTGCTCCAGGCGGGCAGCCGGAAGGACTCCATCCAGTAGCGCATGTACGAACGCATGCCCGCCTTGGAGAGCTCGGCGAGCCGCTCCGGAGTCGCGTCGGGCACCACGCGCGCGTAGTTGGCCTCAAGACGCTGGATGCCCTTGCCGCGGCGCTTCCACGCGGCGTCCGCGATGGTCCGGCCGAGCTTCACGGCGACCGGCTCGGGGAGCTTCTTCACGGTGGACCAGCCGACTCCGTAGAGGGCGTCGGTGAGCTTCTCCGTGGCGCCGCTCACGAGGCGGTCTCGCTCTGCTGGTCGGTCGCGGCCGCCGCGTCGGCCTCCGCCGACTCGCGCCGCACGGTCACCACGCGCTGGACGAGGGTGACCAGGCTGCCCACCGCGACGATCCACAGCGCGATCGGCAGCAGCACCTGGATGCCGGGCACGCCGAACTTGTGCAGCCCCGCGAAGCCCGCGGCGACCAGCGAGATCACCAGGCGCTCGGCGCGCTCCACCAGGCCGTTGACCGCGACGGGCAGGCCGATCGCCTCACCGCGGGCCTTCGTGTACGAGACCACCTGGCCGCTCGCCAGACAGAAGATGGAGACGGCGCACAGGATGTTGTCGTCGCCCGACCCCGCGTACCAGAGCGCGAGCCCGCCGAAGATGGCCCCGTCCGCGACGCGGTCGAGCGTGGAGTCGAGGAACGCGCCCCAGCGGCTGGAACGGCCGAGCTGGCGCGCCATGTTGCCGTCGACGAGGTCCGAGAAGACGAACAGCGTGATGACGACCGTGCCCCAGAAGAACTCACCGCGCGGGAAGAAGACCAGCGCCCCCGCCATCACACCGGCCGTGCCGATCAGGGTGACCGCGTCGGGGCTGACCCCACGGCGGATGAGAAATGCGGCGAACGGCGTGAGGACACGCGTGAAGAATGCACGCGCGTACTTGTTCAGCATGGCCTTCCCGAGGGTCAGGTGCGCCGCGCGGCCCCGTTGGCCACCGGCCGACCCATCGTAGTCACGCCCTTCACACTCCAGCTCGCCCCCTCACGATCGCGTACGACGTATGGACGCACCGTGACACGAGTGGAAAGCTCGAAAGCACCGCGGGCGTCGCCGGAGCCGACCCGCACCTGGGTCCCGCGTGCCCGCATGCAGCCAGCATCCCCGAGGGGGCTGTGCCTCCTCGCCGTGCACGTAACCGGGAGGCCAAGGCATGGGCGACAAGGCGAACGCACACCCCGGAGCCGCCGGCAGGGCAGCGACGGCCGACCATCCCGCGTCCGTACGGAATGTGGTGCTGGTCGGCCACAGCGGATCGGGCAAGACGACTCTGGTGGAGGCCCTCGCGCTGACGGCGGGGGCGGTGAACCGGGCGGGCCGGGTGGAGGACGGCACGGCCGTCTCGGACTACGACGAGATCGAGCACCGGCAGCAGCGCTCGGTCCAGCTGTCCCTGGTTCCCGTCCAGTGGGACGGATACAAGATCAACCTCCTCGACACTCCCGGATACGCGGACTTCGTCGGGGAGTTGAGGGCCGGTCTGCGCGCCGCGGACGCGGCCCTTTTCGTGGTCTCGGCGGCCGACGGCGTGGACGGCGCGACCCGCATGGTGTGGGAGGAGTGCGCCGCGGTCGGCATGCCCCGCGCCATCGTGGTGACCCACCTGGAGGCGGCCCGCGCCGACTTCACCGAGATGACCCGCACTTGCGCGGAAGCGTTCGGCGCCGACGACCCGGACGCCGTGCTCCCGCTCTACCTGCCCCTCCACGGCGAACAGGGCCCCGACGGCCACGCCCCCGTGACCGGCCTGATCGGGCTGCTCTCGCAGCGGGTCTACGACTACGCCTCCGGTGAGCGCAAGGAGTCCGAACCGGGCGCCGAGCAGCTCCCGTTGATCGAAGAGGCGCGCAACAAGCTGATCGAGGGGATCATCGCCGAGAGCGAGGACGAGTCCCTGATGGACCGCTACCTCGGCGGCGAGGACATCGACCTCAAGACCCTCGTGGACGACCTGGAGCGGGCCGTCGCACGCGGCATCTTCCACCCCGTGCTCGCCGCCGCCCCGGCCGCCGAGGGCGCCCGTCAGGGCATCGGCACGGTCGAGCTCCTGGAGCTCATCACGGGCGGCTTCCCGACCCCCTCCGAGCACCCGCCCCCGGCCGTCACCCGCCCCGACGGCAGCGGGCGCCCCGCGCTCAGCTGCGACCCGGAGGGCCCGCTCGCGGCCGAGGTGGTGAAGACGGCGTCCGACCCGTACGTGGGGCGCGTCTCCCTCGTACGCGTGTTCTCGGGCACCCTGCGCCCGGACGAGACGGTGCACGTCTCCGGGCACGGCCTCGCCGACCGCGGCCACGAGGACCACGACGTGGACGAGCGCGTCGGGGCGCTCTCCTCCCCCTTCGGCAAGCAGCAGCGCACCCTGACGCACTGCATCGCCGGGGACCTGGCGTGCGTCGCCAAGCTGGGCCGCGCCGAGACCGGCGACACCCTCTCCGCCAAGGACGACCCGCTCCTGATGGAGCCCTGGGACATGCCCGACCCGCTGCTCCCGCTGGCCATCCAGGCGCACAGCAAGGCCGACGAGGACAAGCTCTCCCAGGGGCTCTCGCGCTTGGTCGCCGAGGACCCGACCATGCGTCTCGAACAGAACCAGGACACCCACCAGGTGGTCCTGTGGTGCCTGGGCGAGGCGCACGCCGACGTCGCCCTGGAGCGGCTGCGCAGCCGGTACGGGGTGCAGGTCGACGTGGTGCCGCACAAGGTCTCGCTGCGGGAGACCTTCGCGGACCGGTCCGGGGGCCGGGGCCGCCATGTGAAACAGTCCGGCGGGCACGGGCAGTACGCGATCTGCGAGATCGAGGTCGAGCCCCTGCCCGGTGGCAGCGGCATCGAGTTCGTCGACAAGGTCGTCGGGGGCGCCGTGCCACGGCAGTTCATCCCCTCCGTGGAGAAGGGCGCCCGGGCCCAGGCCGCGAAGGGCGTCGCCGCGGGCTATCCCCTCATCGACGTGCGCATCACGCTGCTCGACGGCAAGGCGCACTCGGTGGACTCCTCGGACGCCGCGTTCCAGACGGCGGGCGCCCTGGCCCTGCGCGAGGCCGCGTCGGACGCGCGGATCCACCTCCTGGAGCCGGTGGCCGAGGTGCAGGTCCTGGTCGGGGACGACCATGTCGGCGCGGTCCTGAGCGACTTGTCGGGGCGGCGCGGCCGGGTGGTCGGCACCGAGCAGGCGCCCGGGGGCCGCACGCTCGTACGGGCCGAGGTGCCGGAGATCGAGATCGGCCGGTACGCGGTGGACCTGCGCTCCCTCTCCCAGGGCACAGCGCGGTTCAGCCGCAGCTACGCACGGCACGAGCCGATGCCCGCCCAGCTGGCCGAACGGATCCGTGAACAGGCGCAGGACGTCACGTAGTTGAGCCGGAACGGGGTCGGGCAGGGCCCCGGTGCCGCCCGCCCGTCCCCTCCGGCGGGCGGCATTCGATGCACCCCTGACGGATGTCGGTGACCCCCGATACGCTGATGACCTGATCAACAGGTGGCTCAACAGGTGTGCCGGAGACGGAAGTCGGGAAAGGCCGCACCGAAGGCGTTGCGGCGATGGGGGCGGCAGTGGCGGACGATGCATTCGACTTCAGGCCCGGGGCCCAGGTCCCGCTCTCGGGCGCCGACGGCCAGACCGCGGCCACGCACGCCCTCGCATCGGCGGCGTACCGGGACGGCGAGGTCGCGGAGATACTCAAGGCCAACAGCGACTGGCACAAGTCCGAGGTGAAACCCGGCCTGTTCGGGATCTTCGCGCCCAGCCTGGGCGAGGCGTTCTCGCGGGCGGTGCAGCTGCGGATGCTCGGCGGCGGCCGCAAGCCCCTCATCCAGTCGTTCGGCACGGAATCGCCGTCGGTCGTCGAGCACTGCCTGGCGGCCAACAAGATCCGCCGCGAGCGCGACAAGTGGCTCACGATCGTGATGGGCGTCTGCGGACTGCTGTTCCTGCCGGGCCTGTTGGTGTGGCTGATCGGGTTCAGCGCCAAGAAGTGGCTGGACAAGCAGAAGGACAAGCGCACCAAGCTGATCGGCACGATCCTGCTGATCGCCGTGGGCGTGCTGCTCGCGATCTTCCTGATCAAGACGCCGCTGCACGGCTTCTGGGCCTGGTACGCACGCGCGTGTGCCGTCGTCCCCGTCATCGGCTGGCTCTGGGCCCGGCAGATAGCCGAGCGCTCCGCCAGGGTCCTGCGCGAGCAGTGGGACAGCCTCCTGGCGGGCGGCGCCATCGGCGCGAAGATCCCCGAGGCGGTGCCCGGCAGCCCCGGTGAGACCGCCGCCGAGCGGCTGCGCCAGGGCCTGGCCAGCATCGCCGCCGAGGAGCAGAGCAACTCGGTCTTCTACGCGGGCCCCAAGGGCATCCTGGGCATGGGCACCCGCTGGGGCAGCTGGCAGCTCGCCGAGGACCTGGTCCCGCTCAAGGAGGGCGGCGAGATCCACCCGTTCCGCAGCTGGGACGTGATCCGGGTCATCCACGACCAGCTCCACCGCCTCAACCAGGGCCCGCTCAAGACGAACGGCTTCCCGGCCCCGTCCATAAAGCACTGGATCGTCTCCGCCATCGGGGAGAACGCGAACAAGGTCGCCCGCCCCGCCGGCGGCACGGACGTGGAGGCGTTCCAGATCCGCGGCCACGAGATCCAGCGGATCTGCAACGAGCAGCAGTTCGGCAGCGGCGACCGCCACTACCTGGGCGTCCAATTCGTGCTCTGGGACGGCCAGTTGGTCATCACGATGCTGATCACCGTGACGGTGCTGCACGAGACCCTGCGCATCGAGGTCACCGGGCACGCCCTCGGCCCCGTGCACGCCCTGTTCACCAGCAAGCCGTCCCCGAAGACGAAGACGGTGAGCAAGTCGGTCAGGTTCTGGGAGACCAAGGACGTCCAGCTGCCGCTCGCCACCGCGGGCGAGGTCGTCCGGCTCTCGGTCCGCGCCCCCTTCAGCTGGTACCCGCCGATGCTGGACTACCTCGGCGGCAAGCTGGTGCTCCCCGAGCCGTTCGGCCTGCGCCACTCCTGGGCCGACAAGCCCTGGCGGCACCGCTTCATGGCGGACGACGCGATGCGTGCGGCCACCCCGGTGCTGCGGGTGGTGCACGCGGCGGCCATCAAGGTCCTCGAGGAGAACGGCGTGAACACGGAGCGCTTCGGCGCCCGCTCGGGCTTCCTCAGCGGCGCCGTACAGGACCCGTCGCCGCGCAAGGCGGACGTGTACGACGCGTAGGGCACCGGGCGCGCGGAGCGCTAGCTCGTCGTCGGCCAGGCCGCGGCGAGCATCGCCCGCGTGTCCGCGAGCAGTTGCGGCAGCACCTTCGTGTGCCCGACGACCGGCATGAAGTTGGTGTCCCCGCCCCAGCGCGGCACGATGTGCTGGTGCAGATGCGCGGCGATCCCCGCACCCGCCACGGTGCCCTGGTTCATGCCGATGTTGAAGCCGTGCGCCCCGGACGCGGTGCGCAGCGCCGTCATCGCCTGCTTGGTGAGCTCGCCGAGCTCGGCCGTCTCCGGGCCGGTCAGCTCGGTGTAGTCGGCGACGTGGCGGTAGGGCACGACCATCAGGTGCCCGCCGTTGTACGGGTAGAGGTTGAGCACCGCGTACACCTGCTCGCCGCGCGCGACGATCAGGCCGTCCTCGTCGGACTTGGCCGGAATGCCGCAGAAGGGGCAGCCGTCGTCGGCCCCCGGGCCGGTCGGCTTGTTCTCGCCCTGGATGTACGCCATCCGGTGGGGCGTCCACAGGCGCTGGAACGCGTCCTGCGTCCCCACTCCGATCTGCTGCTCCGGCTCACTCGTCATGAGGTGCAGCATATGACTTCGCCCGGTCGGCCCGTGCCGCCGGGGCAACTGCTCGGGCCCCGGGGTGCGCGCAGCACCCCGGGGCCCGTCACAAGCCGCGTACCGCGCCCGGGTCAGACCTGCGCCCGCTCCTCGACGACCTTCGCGATCTTCGCGATGGCGTCCTCGACCGGGATGCCGTTCTCCTGCGAGCCGTCGCGGTAACGGAAGGACACGGAGCCGTTGTTCATGTCCTCGTCACCGGCGATGACCATGAAGGGGACCTTGGCCTTCTGGTGGTTGCGGATCTTCTTCTGCATCCGGTCCGAGGAGGAGTCGACCTCGACGCGCAGCCCCTGGGCCTTCGCCTTCGCGGCGAACTCCTGGAGGTAGGCGACGTGGCCGTCCCCGATCGGGATGCCGACCGCCTGCACCGGCGCGAGCCAGGCCGGGAAGGCGCCCGCGTAGTGCTCGAGGAGCACGCCGAAGAACCGCTCGATGGAGCCGAACAGCGCGCGGTGGATCATGACCGGCTGCTGGCGCGAGCCGTCCGCCGCGGTGTACTCCAGGCCGAACCGCTTGGGCTGGTTGAAGTCGACCTGGATCGTCGACATCTGCCAGGACCGGCCGATCGCGTCCTTGACCTGGACGGAGATCTTCGGGCCGTAGTAGGCGGCACCGCCCGGGTCCGGCACCAGCGGCAGGTCCTGCTTCTCGGCAGCGAGCCGCAGCGCCTCGGTGGCCTCCGCCCAGTCCTCGTCCGAGCCGATGAACTTGTCGGAGTCGTCGCGGGTGGACAGCTCCAGCTCGAACTCGGTCAGGCCGTAGTCGCGCAGCAGGTCGAGCACGAAGGTGAGGAGCTTGTCGAGCTCCTCCGCCATCTGCTCCCTGGTGCAGTAGATGTGCGAGTCGTCCTGGGTGAAGCCGCGCGAGCGGGTCAGGCCGTGCACGACGCCCGACTTCTCGTAGCGGTACACGGTCCCGAACTCGAAGAGGCGCAGCGGCAGTTCACGGTAGGAGCGGCCGCGCGACTTGAAGATCAGGTTGTGCATCGGGCAGTTCATCGCCTTGAGGCGGTAGTTCTGCTCGTCGAACTCGATGGCGGGGAACATCGCCTCGCCGTAGTGCGGCAGGTGCCCCGAGATCTCGAAGAGCTTCTCCTTCGAGATGTGCGGGGTGTTCACGAACTCGTAGTCCGCGTCCTCGTGGCGGCGCCGCGAGTAGTTCTCCATCTCCTTGCGGATGATGCCGCCCTTGGGGTGGAACACCGCGAGGCCCGGGCCGAGCTCCTCGGGGAAGGAGAACAGGTCGAGCTCCGCACCGAGCTTGCGGTGGTCGCGCTTCTCGGCCTCGGCGAGGAACTCCAGGTGCGCCTTGAGCTCGTCCTTGGAGGGCCAGGCGGTGCCGTAGATGCGCTGCAGCATCGGGTTCTTCTCGCTGCCGCGCCAGTAGGCGCCGCCCGAGCGCATCAGCTTGAACGCCGGGATGTTCCGGGTGGTGGGCAGGTGCGGACCCCGGCAGAGGTCCTTCCAGCACAGCTCGCCGGTCTTCGCGTCGAGGTTGTCGTAGATGGTCAGCTCGCCGCCGCCCACCTCCGCGTCGGCCCCGTCGGCGGCCTGCGCGGCATTGCCCTTGAGGCCGATGAGCTCCAGCTTGTACGGCTCGTCGGCGAGCTCCACGCGCGCGTCGTCGTCGGTGGTGACGCGCCGCGAGAACTTCTGCCCCCGCTTCTGGATCTCCTGCATCTTCTTCTCGACGCGCTTGAGGTCCTCGGGGGTGAACGGCTCGGCGACGTCGAAGTCGTAGTAGAAGCCGTCCCGGATGGGCGGGCCGATGCCCAGCTTGGCCTCGGGGAAGAGCTCCTGCACGGCCTGCGCCATGACGTGCGCGGTCGAGTGGCGCAGGATGTTCAGGCCGTCCTCGGAGGAGATCTCCACGGGCTCGACGACCTCGCCGTCGACGACCTCGTACGCGAGGTCCTTCAGCTCGCCGCCCACGCGCGCGGCCACGATGGTGCGCTCACCGGAGAAGAGGTCGGCGGCGGTAGTGCCCGTCGTCACCACGCGCTCTTCCCGCTCGGAATCGCGTTGGATGATCACACGGACGTCTGACACCGGTCTCTCCTGCCTGAAGGTGGATGCGCGGCCCCGTTCCCTGGGGTGCGCACTAGGGATCGTACCGAGCCCCGGGCACCCACTGCGAAACGGTTAATCCGTCGCCCCCACCGACAGCGCCCGTGCCCTCACTCCCCGCTGCACGCCTCCTCGAAGAAGTCGAGGTTCTCGTGCAGCGACTTCATCAGCCGGTCCCGCTCGGCCTCGTCGACCTGCACCGGCACCACACCACTGGCCCCGGTCAGGCGCCGGAAGCCGCTCCTGCTCTCCAGGCGCCCGTGCACCCGCACCGGAAGCCCCACCAGATGCGCGTGCCCGGCGATGCGGTACGCCTCCTCGTCCAGCGTCATCCGTACGTGCGGGACCTCCGCGCCCGCGAGCACCCGCAGCCGCACCACCCCGCTCCCCCGCGGCCCCGACCGCCGCATCCGCACCACGGCCCCGGTGATCCGCACCGGCACCGACGGCTCCTCGCGCAGGTACCGGGCGCTCGCCTCCCGCAGCACCGGCAGGTCGCCGGGCGAGAACTCGACGGGCTCGGCGGCCGCCGCGCACCCCTCGGGCACCCCGGCCGCGGGCGCCCACTCGACGGCCACGCGCGCGCCCTCCGTGCCCCGCACCAGGGCCATCAGCGCCTCCGTCAGCTCATGGCTGGCGCCCGCCTCCACGGCCCCGTCGAAGGCGTCCATGCCGCCGGTGGCCCGCTGGTAGTCGACGGCCTCGCGGATGGCGTACAGCGCCTGGTGCAGCCGGACCACCAGGGGGCGCCCGGTCAGGACGGGCACGAAGGCGGTGAGCTGCCGCCCGCCCGGCGCGGGCCCCACCAGGACGCTCTCCAGCGAAGCCGCCGCGGGCCCCCGGTGCCGGGCCCCGTAGTACCCGGCCCGGCCGCGCGCCGCGAGCGCCCCGGCCAGCAGCAACTGCCGTGCCGCCGAACGCAGTTGCTCCTCGGTCGTCCAGCTGGCCGCGCCCGCAGGACCCATCGGCACGTCGCGCCACCACCGGATCTCGTCGCTGGGCACCGCGAGCGCGACGAGCACCTCGCGGGCGGCGGGCGAGGGGTTGCGCGTCAGCGCGGTCAGGGCCTCCCCCAGCAGATCCTCGCTGTCGGGAAAGGCCCGGCTCTCCGGCACCAGCAGGCTGAGCCCGCCGCTCCCGGCCCCGGGCGGGGTCCAGCGCGCGTACCGCCCCGCCGCTCCCCCGCGCCGCCGCCAGCCGTGCCGCCGCAGCAGCGCGCCGAGCACGGCGGGGTCGACCCGGCCGGGCTCGGGCGGCTCGGAGAACAGGTCCGGGGGCGGTACGGGGTGGGGCCTCACCGGTCGTCCCGGCTCGTCGATCGGACGGTGCATCAGGGTCTCCCTCCCGTCCCCACCCGCGTCATGATCTCGCAGAGCGCCCGGTCGTCGAAGATCCGCGAGGTCGGGACGCGCACGGTGGTCCTGCGCCGGCCGGTCACCGGGTGTCCGGCGAGATTGGTCCAGTAGCAGCAGTGCCGCAGGTCGAGCCGGTCGTGGCCGGCCCGCAGCCAGTCGTCCTGGGATCGGGGCACGAGCATCACGACCAGGATCTTGTGCACCGAGACCGGGGTACGGGCGAGCTTCTCCAGGTGCGCGTTGTCGAGCGTGAAGGAGAAGGCGGGCCCACGGGGGCTCGGCGGTATCTGGTACGTGCACTTGAGCTGCACCTTGATGGTGACTTCGTCGTCGACCGTGTGCCCGGGGGCGCTGTGGCTGACGTGCCAGTCGATGCCGTTGTCCGGAAAGGGCTGCGAGAGCGAGCACCCCGCGGCGGCCGCCACGGCATGCAGATAGCCCACCTGAAGGGTCTCCATACAGGCGGTGGTGGCGAGAGTGCCGCGCGGCGGTGCGATCCGCTCGGGCAGCAGCCCGCCCTGTTCGGGCTGCGCGAGCGCCATGTCCAACAAGCCTTCCGAACCGGTCAGTCGTCACGGCGGGCCGGTCAACTGCCCGGCCCTGTACCTGTGTTGTCTCCGGGCCGCGTATGGCGCAAACAGCCCGGGTATCACCTGCGTGGGCAGAGGAGGCAGGCCGTCTGCCGGAGTTGAACGAGGAGTTGCACCATCATGACGTGCTGGTACGAGGGGCCCTTGGCCGCATTCGACACGGAAACCACAGGCGTGGACGTCGAGACCGACCGGATCGTGTCGGCGGCGCTCATCGTCCAACAGGGCGCGGGCACCCGGCCGCGCGTCAGCCGCTGGCTGGTCAACCCGGGTGTCCCGGTCCCCGAGGCCGCCACGGCGATACACGGCCTGACGGAGGAACATCTGCAGCACAACGGCCGCTGGCCGGCGCCGGTCATGGAGGAGATGGCCCGCGAGCTCGGCGAGCAGTGCGCGGCGGGCCGCCCCCTGGTGGTGATGAACGCGCCGTTCGATCTGACGCTCCTGGACCGGGAGTTGCGCAGGCACCGCGCCTCGTCGCTCTCCGCCTACCTGGCGAACTCCCCGCTGTGCGTCCTCGACCCCCGCGTCCTGGACAAGCACCTGGACCGCTACCGCAAGGGCCGCCGCACCCTCACGGACCTGTGCGCGCACTACGAGGTGGAGCTGGACGCCGCCCATGACGCGGCGGCCGACGCGATGGCCGCCCTGGACGTCGTACGGGCGGTGGGGCGCCGTTTCGCGTCCCGGCTCGAGCGCCTCTCCCCGGCCGAGCTGCACACGCTGCAGGCGGTCTGGCACGCGGCGCAGGCCCGCGGCCTGCAGGCGTGGTTCGCGCGCAGCGGCACCCCGGAGACGGTGGACCCGGCCTGGCCGGTGCGCCCCGAACTCCCGGCGGCCGCCTGAGCGTTGGGGTGCCCGGACCGCGTCAGGGCATGAAAAAACCGGTCCGTCGGTGACGGACCGGCATTCTCCGGGTGGGCGATACTGGGTTCGAACCAGTGACCTCTTCGGTGTGAACGAAGCGCTCTCCCACTGAGCTAATCGCCCGGGAACGGGTTGAACCATACAGGTCCTCGCGGGTTTCCTTCAAACCGATTCGAGGTAGCGGACCAGGCCACGCCGTCCGGCCCGCATCATCAGCCCGTGGTTGAGCAGGAACAGCGGCCGCCCGGGCACGGCGAGACGCCGCATCAGCGGCTTGCGCACGTCCACCTCCTGCTCGTAGACCGCACGCGTCCCACCGGGCCGCGCCCGCACCGTCCAGCGCGCCCACCCCTCGAGATCCCCGCTCATCGCGATCTCGAGGACCCCGGCCCTCTGATCACGGCGCACCGCCAGAGCGGTCACGAGCAGGTCGTACGGGAGCAGGGAACGAAAGCGCGCCAGCCCCTGGTCCGCGCCGGTCGGCGTCACCTCGCGCACCTGGGGCCACCACAGCGGATAGTCCTCGGCGCGCTCCAGAACGGCGAACACGGCGTCGGGCCCGGCGGCGAGCTCCCACACACTGCGGAAGCGGAAATGACTCCAGTCCATACCTGAGTATCCGTCGGCTTCCCGCCAACGGTGAGCCCGGCAAGCGGAATTGACTGATCCCATTGACTAATCGCCGGGAAAACAGCGGAATTACGACTGCGGCCCGGAGGCTTAAAGCCTCCGGGCCGCAGTTCCGGGGTGGGCGATACTGGGTTCGAACCAGTGACCTCTTCGGTGTGAACGAAGCGCTCTCCCACTGAGCTAATCGCCCCGGGCGCACGGAGAACATTACCGCATGTCAGCGGGTGCTCCGACCGCCGTGGGGTGGCCCCCGTCACTCGTTGATCTTCCAGGGCATCTCGAGGCCGAACTTCCAGACGTAGACGCCGACCAGAGCCGCGACGATCACGAGGCCGATCGTGGTCAGGATGATGTTGCGGCGGCGCACCTTGGGGTCGAGCGCCCGCTGCGTCGCCTCTGTGACCTTGCGCTTCGTCCAGCGGAGCACCAGCTGGGCCCAGACGAACTCGGTGGCCCAGATCGCCATGCCACCGAAGATGACCAGCCACCCGGGACCCGGCAGCGGCAGCATGATGATGCCCGCGACGACCACCGCGAGACCCACGATGAAGACGCCTACCTGCCAGCTGAGGTGCAGGGCCTTGCGGGCCTTGATGAACTCCGGTGCCCGCGATCCGAGCGGCTGCTCACCGGAGGCCGCGCCGGTGGCCCCGTCGGCCGCGACCGCGCCCGCCGGTTCGTTACTCCCCGTATTCATGCAGCCAAACCTTACCGGACGGAAACCCCTCACCGGAATGGGTGAAGCGGCCGAACACCGACCCCGCCAAGCGAGCTACCTAAAGACACGCAAAACCCTCAGAGGGGTTTACAACGGCACCGTAGGTGGCATGTCGATTTCGCCGACGTGCGAATCCCCGAGCGCACACTGAGCGAAAGGCCCTGGCGCTTATGAACACCACGGTCAGCTGCGAGCTGCACCTGCGCCTCGTTGTGTCGAGCGAGTCCTCACTGCCTGTACCCGCAGGACTGCGGTATGACACGGCCGATCCCTATGCCGTGCACGCCACCTTCCACACCGGAGCCGAGGAGACCGTCGAGTGGGTGTTCGCCCGCGACCTCCTCGCCGAGGGCCTTCACCGGCCCACCGGTACCGGCGACGTCCGAGTCTGGCCGTCCCGCAGTCACGGTCAGGGAGTCGTCTGCATCGCCCTGAGCTCACCCGAGGGTGAGGCCCTGCTCGAGGCCCCGGCGCGGGCCCTGGAATCGTTCCTGAAGCGAACCGACGCGGCGGTGCCGCCCGGCACCGAACACCGCCACTTCGACCTCGACACCGAGCTCTCGCACATCCTGGCCGAGAGCTAGCGAGGCTCCGTCGAGATACGCCCGGCGCCGTCCACTCGGGGAGACGGCTCGGGTGCTGCACAACGGAACACAGGCAGACCCAGCAGACACCGGCGCCGTCGCCGCGGACCTTCCGTGGCGACGGCGCCGGTGCGCGCGTCGACGGAGCCGCTAGCATCGGCCAGCATCGGCGGGCACCAGCCCGACCTCCAGGCCAGGGAGCGAATCGTGCTGATCACCCACGACACCCGGTGCGCGCTCGACACTGTCGTGGATCTGGTGAACACCGCGCCAGACGAGAACGGGTCCGACGGGCTCGCTGATGTGGCGGCCCTGGCAGATTTCGTACGAAGCCACGACATCAGCGATGTCGGGGTGCTCGGCGAGCGGGACCTGAACACGGTGCGTGACATCCGCGGGCGCTTCGCGGAGGTCTTCGCCGCCCCCGACCCGCGCACCGCAGCGGCGCTGATCAATGAGCTGGTGGCGGCCGCGGGCACCACGCCCCGGCTCACCGATCACGACGGCTACGACTGGCACGTGCACTACTTCGCGCCGGGGGCGTCCGTCGCGGACCACCTCGCGGCCGACTGCGGGATGGCGCTCGCCTTCTTCGTGGTGGCCGGGGAGGAGGAGCGGCTGCGGCGATGCGAGGCCCCGGACTGCCGGCGCGCCTTCGTGGACCTCTCCCGCAACCGCTCCCGCCGCTACTGCGACAGCCGCACCTGCGGCAACCGGCTGCACGTCGCGGCCTACCGGGCCCGGCGCAAGGAAGCCGCGGGCTAGCACCCCGTACCGGGGCGGCGGCCTACAGCAGGAACAGGTCGTGCAGCGAGGCCATCAGGAGCAGACAGCCGATCACCGCCAGGAAGATCATCAGGGGTGGCTGGGAGAGCGCGAAGAGGCAGCCTCTTCGCTCTTCGGTGGGCGGGGCGGCATCGCGCGGCGGGGTGGTGTCCAGCATCTCGCCGCGATGATGACGCAGCGGACGGGCGGCGGGTGGTCAACACGCCCGGAGAACGCGGGAGTTCGCCGGATCATGTGATCTCGATGCGGCGCCCGTGACGCCTGTGCGCCGGGGGGAGCCGCTCGGGGGCGCACGGGCGCCGAGGCCGCCATCCCCCGCCGGGCACACCGCTGTTGACGACGCCCTCGGGGGCAGAGGCCCAACCCCCTTGGCGCGGTGGGCCCTTGACGGGTCGGATCAGATGCCGTGCTTCTTCAGGATCGCCTCGATGTCGCTGAAGTCCTCCGCGGGCGCCGCCGACTTCGGCTGAGCCGCGGGCTTGGCCGCCGGGCGGGAGCCCTGGCCGAGCGAGGGGGCCGAGGCCGTCGGGGCCACCGCCTCGCCCTGGGCCGCCCTCGCGGCGGCCTTGCGCTCCTTGCGGGTGCCGCCGGAGCGGCGCTCCACCGCGCGCGTGGTCATGAACAGCAGCCAGGCGACTCCGAGGACGCCGATGCCCGCCCACGCCTTGACGCTGAAGGCCGTGTCGGCCGCCCAGCCGACCACGCCGGTCATCACCAGGCCGATGGGCACCAGGGCATAGGCGCCGACGCGGGCGGCCGCGAGGAAGCGCTTGCGATAGGCCGTGACCGCGGCGATGCCCAGGCCGGCCGCGGATACGGCGGAACACACGGTCTCGGCAATCATCCCGTCCTCCAGGCGTGGCTGTTTCGTCCCCTCCATCCTGCACCGCCACCCGGTGAGTCAGCCACGTACCGGGCAGACCTCAGGGAGATATCGGGGTCCGGATCCTCCGCAGGTGCCGGATCAGCGCGCGGGGACCGGATTGGGCGGCGCCCCGGGCTGCTGGGAGACTGGGCCCATGAGCGACTCCTCCACCGCCCGCCCCGTCACCGTCGACGTCTGGTGCGAGCTCCAGTGCCCCGACTGCCGCACCGCCCTCGATGACGTCCGCGCCCTGCGGGAGCGCTACGGCGACCGCGTCGAGCTGCGGCTCCGGCACTTCCCCCTCGAGAAGCACAAGCACTCCTTCGCCGCCGCGCAGGCCGCCGAGGAGGCGCTCGTCCAGGGGCAGGGCTGGCCGTACGTGGAGGCCGTGCTCGGCCGGGTCGAGGAGCTGGACCGCAAGGGCGAGCCCCTCCTGGTCGAAGTGGCGCGTGAACTGGGCCTGGACGCCGAGGAGTTCGACACCGCCCTGATCGACGGGCGGCACATCCTGATCGTCGACGCCGACCAGGCCGAGGGCAAGGCCATCGGCGTCACCGGCACCCCGACGTACGTCGTCGGCGGGGAGCGGCTCGACGGCGGGCAGAGCCAGGAGGGGCTGCGCGAGCGCGTCGAGGAGCTCACCGACCGGCTGCTCGCCGCCGCGGGCCAGGAGCCACAGGACAGCCAGAACAGCTAGAGCAGCTGCTTGTAGAGGTAGTACGAGGTCGGCTCGTAGCCCAGGGACTCGTACAGACGCAGGGCCGTGGTGTTGCCCGCGAAGACGTTGAGGCCCATGGCGGTGCTGCCGGACGCGTGCGCCTGCTGTTCGGCGAGGCGCATCAGGGAGCGTCCGTGGCCCCGGCCGCGGTGTGCCTCGTCGACCCGCACGTCGTAGACGAAGGCGGTGTCGCCGAGCAGGGCGACCCAGAGCGTGCCGACGGGCGTGCCGTCCGCCTCCAGGACGCTCAGGTTCGTGTCGGGCGACGCGAGGCCGTTCGGGAGGCTGGCGGCGTGGTCCGCCTCGGCCTTGGCGCGGGCCTCCGCCTCGGGCACGCCGCGCGCGACCCACGTCCGGACATAGCTCTCGGTCTGCGCGGCGATCCACGGCCCGTACTCGGCCTCGGTCATGGGCCGGCCGCGCACGCCCTCGGGCAGGGCCTCGGGGGCCGTCGGCAGGGGCTTGGCCATCTGCCGGTTACGCTCCACGTAGCCGAGGGCGGTGGCGAGGTGCAGGGCCGCCGTCGCGGTCGCGGGGACGGTCGCCTCGATGCGCGTGCAGCCCCAGCCCCGCACCACTTCCTCGGCGGCGAGCGCGGCCACCGTGCCGCGGCCGCGCCTGCGGTCCCGCTCGTCGATCCGCAGCGCGCGGATCTGGCCGACGCGCGGCCCGAAGACCGCGTGCGTGCCGAGCTCGATGGCGCCCACCGGACGGCTGTTCACGCAGACGTCGAACGTGCGTGACTTCGCGCCGTCGGCGCTCTGTTGAAGCGGCCCGCTCGGCCGCAGAGTCGTGGTCATCACGGGTGTTCTACCCGCGGCGGGCCCCGTCGTCATCAGATTTACGGGTCGATGTCGTCGGCGGCGCGCTCCGCGAAGACCCGCATCGCCTTCGCCGTCACCGGGCCCGGGGCATCGGGCAGTTGGCGCCCGTCGATCCGGTGCACGGCCTGCACGTCGCGCAGCGTCGAGGTCAGGAAGACCTCGTCGGCCCGGTTCAGCACGTCGAAGGGCAGCTCGGTCTCGCGCGCGCCCGTCCACTCGACGACCAGCTCACGGGTGATGCCGCCGAGGCAGCCGGAGGCGAGCGGCGGCGTGTGGAGCTCGCCGTCGACCACGACGAAGACGTTGGTGCCCGTGCCCTCGCACAGCTTCCCCACCGTGTTCGCGAACAGGGCCTCGGAGGCGCCCTGTTGGGTGGCGCGGGCGAGCGCCACGACGTTCTCCGCGTACGAGGTGGTCTTCAGGCCGGCCAGGGCGCCGCGTTCGTTGCGGGTCCAGGGGACGGTGATCACCGCGGTGGTGTCGGGGCGGCGGGCGGCCGCGCCGAGGGCGACGACGAGCGTGGTGCCCTCGTCGCCCCGGTCCGAGCCGAGGGGCGAGAGCCCTCCGGTGTACGTGATGCGCAGCCGCCCGAGTTCCATCGGGTTGGCCTCCAGGACGGCGGCGCAGGCCCGGCGCACCGCGTCGGCGTCCGGCTCGGGCAGGCCGAGGCCGCGCGCGGAGCGGGCCAGGCGGTTCAGGTGGCGGGTGAGGGCGAAGGGGCGCCCCTCGACGGCCTTCACCGTCTCGAAGATGCCGTCGCCCACCGTGAGTCCGTGGTCGAACACGGAGACGCGGGCCGCGTCGAGGTCCTGCAGCCCGTCATTGAGCCAGATCTTCACGTCGGGGTCCTTCCACCACTCACACTTCGTACGTCCCCGAAGCTACCTCCAGCAGCCGGGCGGCCTTCAGCTCGGTCTCCCGCCACTCGTCCTCGGGGTCCGAGCCCCAGGTGATGCCCGCCCCGGCTCCGTACCGCAGGACGCCCTCGGCCCGGTCGATCCAGAAGGAGCGGATGCCGACGGCGAGCTCGCCGGTCCCCCGGTCCGCGTCGACCCAGCCGATGCCGCCGCAGTACGGGCCGCGGGGCGCCGTCTCCAGTGCGTCGATGATCCGCAGCGAGCTGGACTTGGGGGCGCCGGTGACGGAGCCGGGCGGGAAGGCGGCGTCGAGCAGTTCGGGCCAGCCGGCGCCGGGGCGCAGCTCGCCGGCGACCGTGGAGACGAGGTGGACGAGGCCGGGGTGCTTCTCGACCACGCACAGCTCGGGCACGGTCACGGAGCCGGTCACACAGACCCGCCCCAGGTCGTTGCGGACGAGGTCCACGATCATGACGTTCTCGGCGTGGTCCTTCTCCGTCAGCTCCGCCTCGGTGCGGCCCGTGCCTTTGATCGGCCCGGACTCGACGACGCGGCCCGCGCGGCGCAGGAACAGCTCGGGCGAGGCGGTGGCGATCTCGACGCCGTGCTCGGGGAGGCGGATCGTTCCGGCATAGGGAGCGGGGTTCCCGCGCGCGAGGAGAGCGGTCAGCTCGTCCACGTCGGCCTCGGGCGCGATCGGCGCGGAGAGCACTCGGCAGAGGTTCACCTGGTAGACGTCGCCCGCCGCGATGTGCGCCCGGATCTTCCGTACACCCTCCGTATACGCGTCGTGGCCGAGCGACGACATCCAGTCGGCCGGGGCGGGCCCCCGCCACTTCCCGGGCACCGGCAGCGGCACGGGCGCCTCGCGCACGTCCGCGAAGCGGGCGCAGGTCAGACTCCCCTCGAAGTCGGCGGCGACGGCCCAGAAACCGCTGCTGTCCAGGGCCGAAGGGTCGCTGGTCACGTCCAGGAGACCGGTGGCCACGCGGCTGCCGAAGCGGGCGAGGGGAGGGAGTGTGGAAGAGGGGCTGTGCACGGCTGCGAGTCTATGACCGGTGTCCTGAGGCTGTCCTGACGGTGCCTGGCGGGGGTCGCACCGCAGCACGCTGCGCAAACGCGTTTTTGTATCGCCCCAGGAATCCGCTAGAGTTCAACACGTCGCCGGGACGCGCAAGCGGACCGGGAAAGACAAGCGGACGTAGCTCAGTTGGTAGAGCGCAACCTTGCCAAGGTTGAGGTCGCCAGTTCGAACCTGGTCGTCCGCTCGCAAGAAGTGGGGGATCTTCCCGAGACCCCGCACTCCTGGTGGAGTGGCCGAGAGGCGAGGCAACGGCCTGCAAAGCCGTCTACACGGGTTCAAATCCCGTCTCCACCTCCATGCGCGATTAGCTCAGCGGGAGAGCGCTTCCCTGACACGGAAGAGGTCACTGGTTCAATCCCAGTATCGCGCACTGGATCTTCGGACTCCGGTCCGTCACTGATCCGTCCCGCGCGATTAGCTCAGCGGGAGAGCGCTTCCCTGACACGGAAGAGGTCACTGGTTCAATCCCAGTATCGCGCACGCAGTACCGAGTAAAACGCAGGTTGACCTGCGCGATTAGCTCAGCGGGAGAGCGCTTCCCTGACACGGAAGAGGTCACTGGTTCAATCCCAGTATCGCGCACCAGCAGTACGAAGCCCCCGGCCGGATCCTCGGCCGGGGGCTTCGTCGTTCCTCCGTGAGGCGTCAGGAGGAGAAGAGCATGTGTCCGAAGCTCTTGTGACGGTGGTGTCCGCCGTGGTGGCCGCCGTAGTGACCGCCGTGCTGCGCGCCCCAGGCGGGCGCGGCCGGGGCCGGGGCGGCGGGGTAAGCCTGCGGGGCCGCGGGGGGCGGCGGGGCCTGCTGGCCCCACTGGGCCTCGAGACGGGTCAGGGACTCCAGCTCG
Source organism: Streptomyces odontotermitis (assembly GCF_050510915.1). Classification (NCBI taxonomy): domain Bacteria; kingdom Bacillati; phylum Actinomycetota; class Actinomycetes; order Kitasatosporales; family Streptomycetaceae; genus Streptomyces; species Streptomyces odontotermitis. The sequence continues at coordinate 204,066 of NZ_JBNJLS010000005.1, forward strand.
CCGTAGTCGAGGAATATCCCGCGGCAACCGCTGCACTGCTCGATCTGGACGCCGTTGCGGTTGTACGTGTGCATGGGTGCGTGACACTTGGGACACTGCATGGACGGCTCAACTCCTCGCCGGTCGTGACTGCTTGGCCGGATCTCTTCCCGGCTTCGGTGCGTTGCACCCTACTTGGCCTGCTCGGTCGCGAACTCGGGCGGGAGGGTGGCCATTCGGTCACAGGTGTCGATCACAGCCTGTTCGACCTCGTCCAGGCGACGTCCCTCCGTGACCGCCTTGGCGATCGCGAGGGCCGCGGTCTGGATGGTGAGGGCGCGGGCCGGGACGTCCAGGGCGGGCCAGGGGTCGGTGCCGGGCGGCGGGACGGCGGGGCCGCCCGCCTGTTGGTAGGCGGTGAGGAAGCGGGTCCACTCCTCGGGGGCGAGGAGGCCGCAGGCGTACCAGGCGGCGGGGCGGGCGAGGTCCCAGGCGGGGGTGCCGAGGCCCAGGTCGTCGACGTCGATGAGGCGCCATGCCCCTTCCTCGCACGGTTGCCCCGGGGCCCGGACCAGTTGTCCCAGGTGGAAGTCGCCGTGGCAGACGGTGTCGCGGGTGGGGTCCGGGGTCTCGGCGCGGGCCCAGGGGGGCAGGGTGCGCCAGGCTCGCTCGACGGGGGCCGCCGCGGGGTGCGGGCCCGCTGCGCGGAGGCGGGCCAGGGCGCGGGCGGACTTCTCGGGGCCCCTCATGTCCGGGAGCGGGTGCGGGAGTTCGGCGGGCGGTACGCGGTGGAGGCCGGCCAGGAGGGTGGCCGCGGCCTCCCAGGGGGCGGCTTCGGGGGTGTCGGGGTCCACGGGGGTGCCGTGCGGCCAGAGGGTGACCTGGCGGTCGTGGAGGGGGGTGGCGGACGGGTGCAGTGGGGGGAGGAGGGTGCGGGTGAGGGCGGGGTGTGCGGCCACGGCCAGGCGTACGGAGAGTTCCGTGGGGTCCGTTCCGGGAGCGTGTGCCTTGGCCACGGCGGTGCCGTGGCGGACGACCGTCGCGTCGGGGCGGTCCGCCAGGGAGGCTCTCTCGCACGTGCAGGGGCACTCCGGGGTGGCGTGCACCAGGGCGTGGGCCGTGGCCTGGAGGGCGGGGACGAGGGGGTTGGGCGGGGGCACGGGGTGAGCGTACGCAGGGGCTCGGGCGGGAGTTTCCCCAGCCCCGGGCGAGTTCGCCCTCAAGCGCCGGACGGGCGGCATGAGTGCGAAGCCAGGACCCCCGGAACCATCAATTGAGGAACCACCACGGCGAGCAATTTGGTCCGCGAAAGCGGCGCCGGCTTAGGCGCAAAATACGGCGACGGCCCGCGCAGCTCCCCAGCTGCGCGGGCCGTCATGCCGTCCGCCGCACCCCCGTCCCCACGGGGTTTCATGGCCGGATGTCCCCGCCCGGACCGCTCTTCCGGGCCTGGGGCGCCGCTCAGCGCCCCAGCATCACGCCCACGGACGACGCTTGTGTGACCACTGCGTCCCAGCCGCCGAAGACGACTACGAGCAGGGCCGCCAGAGGAAGGACCATGGCTGTCGCCACCAAGGGATGGCGGGTGCCGGACGGGCGGGCGCCGAACGCGAAGGTCTTGCGCCCCTGCGTGCGGACCATGGTCCGCGGTGCCGTGTCCGCCATGGTTCCTCTCCCGGCTCGATTCTTTGGTTCTGGCAAGCGGCGGGTGGCTGACCTCGGGGGACGAGTGCTGCACCCGCCGCTTGACCTCAAATCTAGGGGCGCGGGGCGCTGGGGACGTCATGCCCTCGTATCGATTGGCGGGCCTCCCGGAGGATGACCGCGCGACGATCGCGTACTCCCGTGGGTGGAGAAGGGGTCCTAGGACTCGGGGTCTTCCCGGAGGGGTCGCCCGCTCTGACCCGTCGTGTGCTCGGGCGTGCGCTCTGAGGTGTCCTCCCTCGGGACGGGCTGCTCGACCAGCGCGAGGACGCGGGTCGACATGAAGCGGGCCGTGCGCACCACGGAGCCGCTGCGGGTGACTTCGCTCACTTCCACGACTCCCCTGCGGACCGCCGTCTCCACTCTGCGGCCCGCTCGGCTCGCCACCACCTCGTACGTCCGGGTCGTGTCACCGGCGTCCACGACTATCTCCACGCGATCACCCTTCACGGGATCAATCCCCCTTCAGCGATGGATGGTTGGCGGTGCGAGGGGCGGCAACGAGCGCCGCTCCGCCGCGTCCTGACCACTCTTCAAGTTTCCCATCCGGCACTGACAATCGATCGGACCGCGAGGGCGCGGCCTCTGCACGTGCCCGGCCGTGGAAACGTAAGCTGTGGCTCGTCAGACGGACCGGGCAGCGGGGATGGACATGGCGATGATGCGGCTCCGGCGCGAGGACCCGCGTGTCGTCGGCTCGTTCAGGCTGCACAGGCGCCTGGGCGCCGGCGGCATGGGGGTCGTCTACCTGGGCTCCGACCGGAGGGGGCAGCGGGTCGCGCTGAAGGTGATCCGGCCCGATCTGGCGGAGGATCAGGAGTTCCGGTCGCGGTTCGCGCGGGAAGTGTCGGCCGCGCGGCGCATTCGTGGCGGCTGCACCGCCCGGCTCGTCGCCGCGGACCTGGAGGCCGACCGGCCGTGGTTCGCCACCCAGTACGTGCCAGGGCCCTCGCTGCACGACAAGGTCGCCGCCGAGGGGCCGCTGTCGGCGGCCGACGTGGCCGCGGTCGGTGCGGCGCTCTCCGAGGGGCTCGTGGCCGTGCACGAGGCGGGCGTGGTGCACCGGGACCTGAAGCCCTCCAACATCCTGCTGTCCCCGAAGGGGCCGCGGATCATCGACTTCGGCATCGCCTGGGCCACCGGCGCCTCGACACTCACGCATGTGGGGACCGCGGTCGGCTCGCCCGGGTTCCTCGCGCCCGAGCAGGTGCGCGGGGCCGCCGTCACGCCCGCCACGGACGTGTTCGCGCTCGGCGCCACACTGGCGTACGCGGGGATGGCCGACTCTCCCTTCGGGCACGGCAGTTCAGAGGTCATGCTCTACCGCGTGGTGCACGAGGAGGCGCAGCTCGGCGGGGTGCCGGACGCGCTCGCCCCGCTGATCAGCGCCTGTCTCGCCAAGGACCCGGAGGAGCGGCCCAGCACGCTGCAGCTGTCGCTCAGGCTCAAGGAGATCGCGGCGCGTGAGGCCCAGGGCGGGCTGGCCGACGTGCGGCCGCCCGCGCCGCGGCAGGAGCAGGACCGGCCGACCGGGCGCCTCGCCGAGAGCTACGCGGACCAGCGCACCCAGCGGCGCACCCAGCCCGGCACTCCCCCGCCGCGGCCCAGCTCGTCCCGGCCCGGCACGTCCCGGCCGAGCGCGTCGCAGCCGGGTGCCTCCCGGTCGCAGTCCGGTTCCGCGCGCTCGGGCGCCCGGCCCACCGGGGCCCGGAACACGGGCCGTTCGGGCAGCAGGCCCGCGCCGCGCAGTGGTGCGGGGCGGCAGGGGCCGCGCACCACGGGCACGGGGCGGCGGCCCGCCAATCCGCGGCTGCTGCGCCAGCGGCTCTTCGTCTTCGTGGTCGTGACGCTGCTCGTGGCCCTCGGGATCGCCGCGGCGCAGGGATGCCAGGGGCCCGCGCGCGGGCTCGGGAATGACGGGCTCGGCAACGGCGGGCACCGCTCACCGGGCGTGGCCCAGGAGCGGTTCGGCCCGGACGCCGGGTCCGGCAGCGGATTCGGTTCCGGGGCCCGGCGGAATCAGAGCTGAGGGCGGCCCGTCGCCACCGCGTAGAAGGCGACGGCGGCCGCCGCTCCCACGTTCAGCGAGTCCACGCCGTGGGCCATCGGAATGCGGACCCACTCGTCGGCCGCGACCAGCGCCTGGGTGGAGAGTCCGTCGCCCTCCGCGCCGAGCATCAGCGCGACGCGGTCCATGCGGTGCGGCGCCGCCTCGTCGAGGGTGCGGGCCTTCTCGTCCGGAGTGAGGGCGAGGAGGTTGAAGCCCGCCTCGCGCACGCCTTCGAGGCCGCGCGGCCAGGACTCCAGGCGGGCGTACGGAACGGAGAAGACCGCGCCCATCGAGACCTTGACGCTGCGGCGGTAGAGGGGGTCGGCGCAGTCCGGGGACAGCAGGACCGCGTCCATGCCGAGGGCGGCCGCCGAGCGGAAGATGGCGCCGATGTTGGTGTGGTCGTTCACCGACTCCATGACGACGACGCGGCGGGCCGTCCGCAGCAGGTCGTCGGCCGTGGGGAGCGGCTTGCGCTGCATGGAGGCGAGGGCGCCGCGGTGCACGTGGTAGCCGGTGACCTGCTCGGCGAGGTCGGGGCTCACCGCGTACACCGGGGCGGGGACCTCGTCGATGACGTCGCGCATGACGTCGACCCACTTGGCCGAGAGCAGCATCGAGCGCATCTCGTAACCCGCCTGCTTGGCACGGCGGATGACCTTCTCGCCCTCGGCGATGAAGAGGCCCTCGGCGGGCTCGCGCTTGCGGCGCAGTTCGACGTCGGTCAGGCCCGTGTAGTCGCGCAGGCGCGGGTCCGCCGGGTCTTCGATGGTTTCGATGCTGCTGAGATCGGCCACAGGGTGATACTGCCTTGTCCGGGATGCGGTGCCAACGGCTGGGAGGGAGTTCCGTTACCGCTGGTTACTCGCGTGCTGGTACCGCTGGTTACTCGTGTGCTGGTCGGTCGTGTCAGGCGCGGTGTGCGGGTCCCACCTTCACCACGTCGCCGATGACGATGACCGCCGGGGGCTTCACCGATGCGGTCACGACGGTCTCGGCCACGGTGGCGAGGGTCGCGTCCACGCGGCGCTGGGCGGCGGTCGTGCCCTCCTGGACGAGGGCGACGGGGGTCTGTGCGGGCTTGCCGTGCGCCATCAACGTACGGGCGATGGCGCCGATCTTGTCGACGCCCATCAGGACGACGAGGGTGCCGCGCGAGGCGGCGAGGGCGGGCCAGTCGACCAGGGAGCGCTCGTCGTCGGGGGCGACGTGGCCGCTGACGACCGTGAACTCGTGGGCGACGCCGCGGTGGGTGACCGGGATGCCGGCCGCGCCGGGGACCGAGATGGAGCTGGAGATGCCGGGCACCACGGTGTAGGGGATGCCCTGCTCCTCGAGGGCGATCGCCTCCTCCATGCCGCGCCCGAAGACGAACGGGTCGCCGCCCTTGAGGCGGACCACCGACTTGCCCTGCTTGGCGTGCTCGATCAGGGCGTTGTTGATGGCCTCCTGGGCCATGTAGCGGCCGTACGGGATCTTCGCCGCGTCGATCACCTCGACGTGCGGCGGGAGTTCGTCGAGGAGGTCGCGGGGGCCGAGGCGGTCGGCGATGACGACGTCGGCCTCGGCGAGGAGGCGGCGGCCGCGGACCGTGATCAGGTCCGGGTCGCCGGGGCCGCCGCCGACCAGGGCGACGCCGGAGGTGCGGCCGCGGTGGTGCGGGGCGACGAGGGTGCCGTCGCGCAGGCCCTCGACGACGGCGTCGCGGATGGCGGCGGTGCGGCGGGGGTCGCGGCCCTGGAGGTCCGTGGTGAGGACGGCGACGGTGACGCCTTCGGAGCGGCCGGTCGCGGGGGTGAGGGCGGTGGCGGCGTCGGCGTCGTCGGCGCGGACGCACCAGACGCGGTGTGCCTCGGCCTCGGCCGACGCGGCCGTGTTGGCCTCCGGGTCGTCGGTGGCGATCAGGGCGTACCAGGCCGTGGCCAGGTCGCCCGGGGCGTACGGGCGGCGCTCCCAGGTGATCTCGCCCGCGTCCGCCATCGCCTCCACGGAGGGGGTGGCGGTGGGTGAGACCAGGGTGACGGCCGCGCCTGCGGCGATGAGGGCGGGGAGGCGGCGCTGGGCGACCTGGCCGCCGCCGAGGACTACCGTCCTGCGGCCGGAGAGGCGGAGTCCTACGGGGTAGGCGGGGGTCGTCGCCGGGTGGTCGGCCATGGTGGGTGGCTCCTCGTGCGTGTCCTCGGGCGAGGCGGTGCTTCAGCGGGGCCGCTGCGGCAGTGGAGCGACCTGGGTGCGGGGGCTTTGACGTGCGGGTTCAGTATGGCGGGGGTGGGGTTGTTTCGTTTCCCCGAGCCCGCCCCTTCCCGAAACCGGGGCTCCGCCCCGGGCCCCCGGGGGCGGGTTGTCCCGTCGTCCGCTGCGGGCCGGGGGCGTTTATGCCCACCCGTCCCGCCGTGCGGGACGGGTGCCCACGAACGAGGGCGGGACAGCCGCCCACGGACGAAGGTGGGACGGCTGCCGCTGACGCGGGCTACTTCTCCGTCACTCCCGCCGAGTCGAACGTCGCCACCTCGTGCATCGCACGGGCCGCGCTCTGGACCACCGGGAGGGCCAGGAGGGCGCCGGTGCCCTCGCCGAGGCGGAGGTCCAGGTCGATCAGGGGGCGCAGGCCGAGCTTGTTGAGGGCCGCGACGTGGCCCGGTTCGGCGCTGCGGTGGCCCGCGATGGAGGCCGCCAGGACCTCGGGGGCGATGGCCCGGGCGACCAGCGCCGCGGCGCCCGCGCTCACGCCGTCCAGGATGACGGGGGTCCGGAGGGACGCGCCGCCCAGCAACAGGCCCACCATCGCCGCGTGTTCGAGGCCGCCGATCGCCGCGAGCACGCCGATCGGGTCGGCCGGGTCCGGCCGGTGGAGGTCGAGGGCGCGGCGGACCACCTCGATCTTGCGGGCGTGGGTCTCGTCGTTGATGCCCGTGCCGCGGCCCGTCACCTCGGCCGGGTCCGTGTCCGTGTAGACCGAGATGAGGGCGGCCGACGCCGTGGTGTTCGCGATGCCCATCTCGCCGGTGAGCAGAGCCTTGTTGCCTGCCGCCACCAGGTCGCGGGCCGTCTCGATGCCCACCTCGACGGCCGCCTTGACCTCCTCGCGCGTCAGGGCCGGTCCGGTCGTCATGTCGGCCGTGCCGGGCCTGACCTTGCGGGGCAACAGGCCGGGGGTGGCCGGGAGTTCGGAGGCCACGCCCACGTCGATGACGCAGACCTCCGCGCCGACCTGGCTCGCGAAGGCGTTGCAGACCGCGCCGCCGCCGAGGAAGTTGGCGACCATCTGGCCCGTCACCTCCTGCGGCCAGGGGGTGACGCCCTGGGCGTGCACGCCGTGGTCGCCCGCGAAGATCGCCACCGCGGCGGGCTCCGGGATCGGGGGCGGGCACATCCGGGAGAGGCCGGAGAGCTGGGCCGAGATGATCTCCAGCATGCCGAGCGCGCCCGCGGGCTTCGTCATGCGCTTCTGCCGCTCCCACGCCTCGCCGAGCGCCTTCGCGTCCAGCGGGCGGATGCTGGCGACGGTCTCGGCGAGCAGGTCGTGCGGCTCCTCGCCGGGCAGCGCGCGACGGCCGTACGTCTCCTCGTGCACGACCCAGGAGAGCGGGCGGCGCTTGGACCAGCCCGCCTGCATCAGCTCCGGCTCGTCCGGGAACTCGTCGACGTATCCGACGCAGAGGTAAGCGACGACCTCCAGGTGCTCGGGGAGGCCGAGCGTGCGGACCATCTCGCGCTCGTCGAAGAAGCTGACCCAGCCGACGCCGAGGCCCTCGGCGCGGGCCGCGAGCCAGAGGTTCTCGACCGCGAGGGCCGAGGAGTACGGGGCCATCTGCGGCTGCGTGTGCCGGCCGAGCGTGTGGCGGCCGCCGCGGGTCGGGTCGGCGGTGACGACGATGTTCACCGGGGTGTCGAGGATGGCCTCGATCTTCAGTTCCTTGAACTGCTTCGCGCGGCCCTTGGGGAGGGACTTGGCGTACGCGTCCTTCTGGCGCATGGCCAGTTCGTGCATCGTGCGCCGGGTCTCGGCGGAGCGGATGACGACGAAGTCCCAGGGCTGGGAATGGCCGACGGACGGCGCCGTGTGGGCCGCCTCCAGGACGCGGAGCAGGACCTCGTGCGGGATCGGGTCGCCGCGGAAGCCGTTGCGGATGTCGCGGCGCTCACGCATGACGCGGAGCACCGCCTCGCGCTCGGCCTCGTCGTAGCCAGGGGCGGGGGTGCCGGTCGGCTCCGCCGGGGGCTGGTCGGGGGCGGGCTGCTGCTCGGGGACGAGCTCCTCGGGGGCCGCGTGCTCGGGGGCCTGCTGCTCGGGAGCCAGGTGCGCGGGGGCGGGCTCGGCGGCCGGGGCCTGGTCCGTGAGGGACTCGGCCGACACGGACTCGGACGCCGGCTGGGCCTGGACCTGGTCCTGGACCTGGGCGGTCGGCTCCGTGGGGGGCTCCGGGAGAGGCGTCGCCGCGTCCGCCGGGAGGGGCTCCGCAGTCTCGGACTCCGCCGCTTCCGCCGCTTCCGCCGCTTCCGCTGCTTCCACTGATTCCGTTGCCTCCGCCGCCTCCGCCGCTTCCGGCTGGGGGGTGGGTGCCGGGGTCTCTTGTACGGCCGTTTGTACGGGTTCCTGGGGGAGCTCCTGAACCGGTTCCTGGACGGGCTCCTGGACGGGCTCCTGGGCCGGTTCCGCTTCCTGCCGGGGCTCGGTGGCCTCGGGCGCGGTGGCCGTCGGCTCGGGCTCCTCGGCGACCGTCACGGCCTCAACGGGCGCTCCCTGCGCGGGAGTTGCCTCCGCTGCCGGGCCGCCGTCACGGGGCGCGGGCACGGTGGGCGCGGGCTCGCCGACCGCGGGCTCGGGCGTGAGGGGCTCGGGCTGCGGTGCTTCCGGGGCCACGGCCTCGGGAGCCGCCGTCTCGGGCGCGGGCTCGGGGGCGGCCTCCGGGACTGCGGTCTCGGCCTGCGCCTCAGGGGCGGGCGCCTCCTGGGACACCTCCTGGGGCGCCTCCGGCTCCGAGGGCTCGACGGCCTGGAGCTGCTGCGGCTCCTGGGGCTGCTGCGGTTCCTGCGGCTGCTGCAGTTCCGGTTGCTGCTGGGGGTCCTGGGGCTCCTGCGACTGCTCCGGCTCCAGGTACTCCGGGGGTACGGCGACGGGGCGCGGGGGCGTCGGCGCGAGGTGCGGGGTGGTCGGGACCGAGCCCTCCACGGGCACGAACTGGCCGAGCGGGGCGGCCGCGTGGGCCTGCGGGGCGTCCACCCACTGCTGTGCGGGCTCGGCGGGCGGCACGGGCTGGAACTCCGGGGACTGCGCCGGGGTCTGGGCCTGGGCTTGCGCCTGGGCCTGGGCGTACTCGGGGGGCGTGGGCTCCGGGATCGTCGGCTGTTCCGGCTGCTGTGGTGCGGGAGTTGAAGGTGTGACGGGAGTCGCGTGTGAGGCCACCGGGGCCTCCGGGGCCGGTGCGCCCTCTGGGACGACCGTTTCTGCGGGTGTTCCCCGCAGGGCGAACTGGACCTGCGGCTGCTCGGCCGGGGTCTGCGGCTGTCCGGCCGGAGTCTGCGGCTGCGCCGCCCACGGCGTCAGGCCCTGGGGCGGGATCTCGCCGAGCTGCGGGCCGGGCAGCGGCGCCGCCTCGTCGCGCGGGATGTCGAAGTACTCGGGGCCGGTGGTCGGGGGCCCCGCCTGACGTACGGGAACGGCGTGCTGAGGCGCGCCGGCTGCGGGGCCGCGGTCGGCGAGGGAGCGCACGGGGCTGCCCGCGCCGTCCGGCACACCCGGGCCCGGAGTGGCGGGGCCGCGGTGCAGCGGGCGGCGGGCGGGGCCGCCGTGACCGGCGGGCGAGGTGGTCTGGGTGCCGGGCATCTGCACGCCGTTCAGGTCGACCGAACCGCTGTCCCGGCCCGCCGTCTCGTGCGGGCCGGGCTGGTGCGCAGGCTGCGACTGCAGGCCCTGCGGGGCCGGGGCCGCGTGGGCCGGGGGCGCCTGGACCTGGGCCTGGGCTTGGGCCTGGACCTGAGCCTGCGCCTCGCTCCAGGCGCCCTGGGCGCCCGGCATCAGCAGCAGGTCATCGTCGTCAGCGGCGGTCTCGGAGGGGTCGAGGAAGGTGTACGCACCCGGGGCGGGAACGCCCGGCTGCTGAGCCCCGGGGCCCTCAACGGGCCCGGGAGCGGCGCCTCCTGCGTTCTCCGGCAGTCCCTCGGCCGGGACCTGGCCGGTGTCGGTCATGCGAACCCCTCGCCCATCGGTTAGTGCTCCTTCGCCCCCCGCGGCCCCTCGGCCCGGGTGACCCCTTGACCGGAGCGGCGCACCAACCGCCCGTTCTTCTCAACGAGCGTGTGAGCCGCGCGGCACGTACGGACTGACGACAACGCCGTCAACAGGCATTGTTCCGGTCGGCCCGCCCCCGTGGCGGGTGGATCCGCCACGCTCCGCTGTGGACTGCGCCACTTCGCGCGTCCTCCGGTCCTGCCGTACCACACGCACCCCTCAAAACGGGCGAGCTTTCCGGACATTGACCGACGAACTGACGGACACCCGGGAGCAGTACAACGATCGGCCAGCCTACCTCGGGCCGCCGCAGCGCGGGGTCACGGGGAGCGTTCCACCAGTCCCGCCCGTCGCCCGACCACCGCCCCTCAACGAGGCGCTTCGCGCCGCTCCAATACTGCTGAGAGCAGGAAGACGACCGTCCGCTTCTTCTCCGTCCAGGCGCGTGTGTCCAGCTCGACGGATTGCAGGAGGGCGCAGTCGACCGCGTAGCCGTGCTCCGTCAGGTCCCTGCCGATGAGTTCGGCGGCGTCGCGTGTCCCGGCGTGCGTGACGATGCGCGCGGGGCGGCGGTCGGCGACGGCGGAGACCACGGCCGCTCCCCCGCCCCCGACCCGTACGACGTCGGGCTCGGGCAGGTTCTCCAGGACGTGCGGGGCGGCGCCCTGGACGACCTGGGCCTCGACGCCGAGGCGGCGGGCCAGGGCCGTGGTGCGGGCGCACGCCTCCGGGTCCTGGTCGACGGCGATGACGGCGGCGCCGAACCGGGCGCACTCCGCGGTGAACGCGCCGCTGCCGCTGCCGATGTCCCAGACGAGGTCGCCGACGCGAGGGCCAAGGCGGGCGAGTTGGGCGGCGCGCAGCTGGTCGGACTCGCCCTCGCCGAGCCGTACGTCGCCGCCGTACGCGGCGGCGGGCAGGGCCCAGCCGCGGTCCTCGGAGGCGGGGTCGCGGCCCGCGATCCAGCCGCTGTCGCCGGCGACCGGGCCGCCGATGACGATGACCACGTTCGGGTCGCGCCAGGAGTGGTCGGCGGCCTTGTCGGACGTGACGACGGTGACCTGCTCGCGGTCGGTGCCGAGCTCCTCGCAGATCACGAAGGTGCGGTGGACGCCCTCCAGGAGCAGCCCGAGCTCGGCGGGCCCGGCGCCGGGCGAGGTGAGGACGGCGACCTTGGTGTGCGCGCGGCAGACGTTCACGGCGCGGCGCAGGGTGCGCCGGTGGGCGACGACGACCTGGGCGTCGTCCCAGGGCATCCCTGCCCGGGCGAACGCCTGGGCGACGGAGGAGACGGCGGGCACGACCTCGACCTCGAGGCCGAACTCGGGGGCGCGCAGCGTGCGGACGACACCGAAGAAGCCCGGGTCGCCGTCGGCGAGGACGACCGCGGTGCCCCGGTGGGCGGCGATGCGGCGGGCGGCGAGGCTCACGCTGCCGAGCCGGATCCGCTCGGCGGCCTGCGGCACCTCGGGCAGTGCCAGGTGGTGGGCGGCGCCCGCGACCAGCGTCGCGGCGCCGAGCGCGGAGCGCGCCGCGGCGGTCAGCGGCGTGCCGTCCCAGCCGATCACCGTGACCCGGTCCGCCATCGTCGTCTCTCTCCTGGGTGTTCGCGGGTCGTCAGGTGCGGCAGGGGTGGCTGCGACGGGCAGCCCGCGCACGCGGCCACGGCGAGAGTACCTGCTGGACCGGGATGGTGCCCGCGGGGTGCGGCGGGCGGGACCTTGGGCCGGGCCCGCGGTCAGTTCCAGTCGGAGAAGGCGGTGAAGCCGCTCTCGGCGAGCTGGTCGCCCGCGCCCTCGAGGTCCTCGGGGAGCAGGCTCCACACGATGAGGTCGGTGCGGGTGTCGAGCCAGCCGCCGAGGGGGTCGCCGCCGTCCTTCACGCGCGCTATCCAGGCGCCGCGCAGGACGCCCTCGCTGATGCAGCCGATCTTCTGGGCGACCTGCTGGGAGGCGGTGTTGTCGGCGGCGGTGCGCAGCTCCAGGCGCTCGAACTGCTGGTCGTGGAAGAGCCATTGGGCGGTGGCGAGCGCCGCCTCGGAGGCGTAGCCCTCGCCGCGGGCCCAGGGGGCGACGACGTAGCTCAGCTCGCTGGAGCGCACCCGCCAGTCGGTGTTGCACAGACGGACGATGCCGACCAGGCGCTGGGTGAGGAACTCCGTGACGGCGAAGGCGATGCCGCGGCCCTCCGCCCGCTCCGCCGGGGCGAGTTCGGTGATCCAGGTGCGGGCGTGGGCCTCGGTGTAGGGCTGCGGCGCGTCGGTCCAGGCGGTCACGTGCTCGTCGCTCATCATCTCCGCGTACGCGGGGACGTCGGCTTCCTCGAACGGGCGCAGCACCAACCGCTCCGTGCTGATGGAGATGTCGGGGAACCCCGAGAAAGCTGTGGTCATGCGGCGCTCCGTAACCCTCATGGCCCTCAAGTACCGTCGTCCGAGGGCCAGCTGAACTGCCCAGCATGCAGCATGGTGGCGCACGGACGCACCACGGGGTCCACTCCTGTCGCAGGAGTGGACCCCGTGGGAGGAGCCTCTTCAGAGGGCTCAGAAGGCGGCGACGACCGCGCCGTCGTACTTGTCCTCGATGAACTTCTTGACCTCGGGCGAGGTGAGGAGCTTGGCGAGCTTCTTCACCTCCGGCTTGTTCTCGTCGCCCTTCTTGACGGCGAGGAAGTTGCCGAAGGGGTTGCCCTTGACGGCCTCGGCCACGATGGCGTTCTTCTTCGGGCTGAGGTCGGCCTCGATGGCGTAGTTGCCGTTGATCACCGCGGCGTCGACATCGGCGAGGGAGCGGGGCACCTGGGCGGCCTCGAGCTCCTTGAACTTGAGGTCCTTGGGGTTCTTGACGATGTCCTTGGGCGTGGCCGTGAAGCCGACGCCGTCCTTGAGCTCGATCAGGCCGTTGTCGGCGAGGAGCTTGAGGGCGCGGGCCTCGTTCGTCGTGTCGTTGGGCAGCGCGACCGTGTTGCCCTTCTCCAGCTCGTCGAGCTTCTTGATCTTCTTCGAGTACACGCCGAGCGGCTCCAGGTGCACGGTGGAGCCCGGGACCGGCACGATGTCCGTGCCCTTCTTCTTGTTGAAGTCGTCCAGGTACGGCTTGTGCTGGAAGTAGTTGGCGTCGACCTCGCCCTGCTGGACGGCGGTGTTGGGAGTCACGTAGTCCGTGTACTCCTGGACCTTGAGGTCGAGTCCGGCCTTCTTGGCGAGGTTGTCCTTCACGTACTGGAGGATCTCGCCCTGCGGGGTCGGGGTCGCGGCGACGGTGAGTGCCTTGTCGTCGTCGGAGCCGCCACAGGCCGTGAGGCCGAGGGTGAGGGCGCCGACGGCGAGGGCAGCGGTGGTGATCTTGGCGGTGTTACGCACGAAAAGTGCCTTTCCTAGGGGTGGTGCGATCCCCGCAAGAGGTGCGCGGGGAGCGGTGCTGAACCGGTCGGCGGCTCATGAGGCCGCGGCGGCCTAAGCGACCTTGACCGGGTCGTTCTTGGGGGCGGCGGCGCGCAGGAAGCGCAGCTTGGGTGCGGCGCCCGAGCGGCCGCCGCGGCGGTGCAGGGAGCGCGCGGCCCAGTCGCCGGCGAACTGGATGATCGAGATGACCACGGCGAGGATGCCGACGGTGATCCACATCAGGTCGGTCTCGAAGCGCTGGTAGCCGTAGCGGATGGCGATGTCGCCGAGGCCGCCCGCGCCGACGGCGCCGGTGATGGCCGAGTAGCCGATGATCACGACGATGGTCGTGGTGACGCTGGAGATCAGCGACGGCAGCGACTCGGGCACCAGGACCTTGCGCACGACGGTCCAGGTGTTGCCGCCCATCGACTGCACGGCCTCCACGAGACCGTGGTCCACCTCGCGCACCGCCGTCTCGACGAGCCGCGCGAAGAACGGGATGGCGCCGACGGCGAGCGGCACGATGGCGGCATCGCGGCCGATGGAGGTGCCGACGATGGAGCGCGTGAAGCCCATCAGGGCGACCATCAGGATGATGAAGGGCATCGACCGCGCGATGTTCACGATCTGCCCGATCACCTTGTTCACGAAGGCGTTCTGCAGCATTCCGCCCTTGTCCGTGAGGACGAGCAGGATGCCGAGCGGCAGACCGCCGACGACGGCGATGAACGTGGCCCAGCCGACCATGTAGAGCGTGTCCCAACACGCCTGCTCCAGCAGCGGCTGCATCTCCGACCAGGTCACTTGGCACCTTCCTTGACCAGCAGCGGGGAATCCGCGGGGGCGGGGGCGTCGTCGCCCGCGATGTCGACCTGCAGTCCCTGCTCGCGCAGGAAGCCGATCGGCACGACGTTCTCCTCGAAGCGGCCGGGCAGTTCGATGCGCATCCGGCCGACCTGCTTGCCCGCGACGGTGTCCATCGCGGCGCCCAGGATCGAGATGTCGATGTTGTACGTGCGCGACAGCTGCGAGATGACCGGCTGCGTCGCGGCCTCGCCGTGGAAGGTGACGTCCACGACGGTGCGGTCGGCGCCCGTCGCGTCGCCGCTCACCGGGAAGAGCGCGGCGGCCAGTTCGGAGCCGGGGGTGGCGAGCAGCTCGCTGACCGTGCCGGACTCGACGATCCGGCCGCGCTCCATGAGGGCGGCGGAGTCGCAGACGGACTTGACGACGTCCATCTCGTGCGTGATGAGCAGGACGGTCAGGCCCAGCTGCTCGTTCAGGTCGCGCAGCAGCTGGAGGATGGAGCGGGTGGTCTCCGGGTCGAGGGCGGACGTCGCCTCGTCGGAGAGCAGCACCTTCGGATCGCCGGCCAGGGCGCGGGCGATGCCGACGCGCTGCTTCTGGCCGCCGGAGAGCTGGGCCGGGTGGGACTTGGCCTTGTCGGCGAGGCCGACCAGGTCGAGGAGTTCGAGGGCCTTGCGGGAGCGCTCGCGGCCGCTGAGGCCGAGGATCTCCAGGGGCAGCTCGACGTTGTCCTGGACGGTGCGCGAGGACAGCAGGTTGAAGTGCTGGAAGACCATGCCGATGCGGTTGCGGGCCCGGCGCAGCTCCTTGCCCGCGCGCGGGCCGCGCCCGGCGAGGGCGGTGAGGTCCTGGCCGGCGACGGTCACGGTGCCGGAGGTGGGGCGCTCCAGGAGGTTGACGCAGCGGATCAGGGAGGACTTGCCGGCGCCGGACTGGCCGATGACGCCGTACACCTCCCCTTCGCGCACGTGCAGATCGACGCCGTCGAGCGCGGTTACTTCACGACCGCGTGAGCGGTAGACCTTGGTCAGGCCGGAAGTGGTGATCACAGGGGTTTCCGTCACTGTCGAGTGCGCGGCGCGGTGTGCGCCGGGCACGGGGCATTCGTTCGGAACGCGGCACGGTTCTCGCGGTGATGGTGCGGTGGAACCGGAGGACGTGTGCGCGGGGCGGGCTCGCTTCCTGCGTCGACTACTTCACGTACGTCGGGCAGGGCGCGGCACAGCGGCTTCGCTTCGGGGCGCGAGGCTCAGAGGTGGTGCGGGGGCCCTCAGAAGGCGCACATTCGACACATACAACGAGCACCGGGCGTCGTCATCGCCTCGGTCGCAAGGGTGCGGCTGCTCGTCGTGGTCATGCGGTAAGTAAAGCAGACATGAGCGCAGGGGCCGCCCCCGCTGTCCGTATAGCGGACAGCGCTGGACGGCCCCGGGGGTGCGCTCAGTCCTCGGCGGTGATCTCCACGCCGGCCTCGGTGGCCAGTGCGGACACGGCCGACAGGTCCTTCACGACCACGTCGGGGGCGAACGCGGCGAGCTCGTCCGGCGTGTGCGTTGTGGCCAACGCCACGGTCTTCATGCCGCCCGCGCGGCCCGCGGCGAGCCCGGCGGGGGCGTCCTCGAAGACCACGCAGCGCTCCGGGTCGGCGCCCAGCTTGGCGGCGGCGAGCAGGAAGGGCTCGGGGTCGGGCTTGCCGCGCGTGATGTCGTCGGCGGCGATCACGAGGGCGGGCTCGACGCCGACGGCGGCGAGCCGGGCCTCGGCCAGGCGCCGGGTCGCGGAGGTGACGACGGCCCAGCGGCCCTCGGGGAGCGAGTCGAGCAGCTCGCGGGTCCCCGGGAGCAGGTGCACTCCCCCGCCCGGCACGTCCTCGACCTCGAGCTCCTCGATGCGCGCGACGGCCTCGGCGACCTTCTCGGGCGGCAGCAGGTCGGCGGCGATCTCGGCGGCGGGGCGGCCGTGCAGCTCCACGGCGGCGAAGTCCTCGGCGGTGATCCCGTACTCCTGCGCCCAGCGGGTCCAGCAGCGGTACACCGACTCCATGGAGGACAGGAGGGTGCCGTCGTTGTCGAACAGGAGGGCGTCAGCGTGGATCTTCATGCCCCGACCCTACGGGGGCGTACCGGGGGTCGGCGCATCGGGCCTTTTGGCCCGTAATAGGGTCTCGGCATGCTTGATGCCCTGACGGTCGCGACCGGCGTCGCCGCGCTCGCGCTCGCCGCGTGGTGCGGATTCGCCGCCTACCGGGACCAGCCGACCAAGGACTGGCACTTCATCGGGATGGGCGTGGTCACGCTCCTCGCCGTGGTGCAGCTGATCGTCGGCATCGTCCAGCTGGCGCGCGGCGAGAAGCCGGAGCAGGGGACGACGATCTTCGTGGCGTATCTGCTCGGCGCCTTCGCCTGCGTTCCGGCGGCGGGCTTCATGTCCCTTGCGGAGCGCACCCGTTGGGGCTCCGCGACGGTCGCCGCGGGCGGCGTGGTCCTCGCCGTCCTCGAAGTGCGGCTCTACGACATCTGGGGAGGCTGAGGTGACCGTGGCCGACGAGAAGCCCCGCACCCGGCAGAAGCTGATCACCGGCCCCGGCATCCTGCTGGTCTGGCTGTACGGCGTGATGGTGGTCGGCGCGGTCTCCCGCTCCGTGGTGCAGATCGCCACGGACTTCGACAGGGCCCCGCTCGCGTACTCGCTGTCGGCCGTGGCCGGGGTGGTCTACGGCTTCATCACGTACTCGCTCGTACGCGGCGGGGAGACGGCCCGCAGGGCGGCGCTGGTGTGCTGCGCCGCCGAGCTCGTGGGCGTGCTGGCCGTGGGCACCTGGACGCTGGCGGACTCCGCCGCCTTCCCGGACGCCACGGTCTGGTCGGACTTCGGGATGGGCTATCTCTTCATCCCCGTGCTGCTGCCGGTGACGGCGATGGTCTGGCTGACCAGGGCGCGCCGCGCGCAAGCCGCTACGCGCTCGTGACGTAGGCCCGGGCCTCGGCCTCCTTGGAGAGGGTCACCAGGGTGAGCCGGTCGTGCACGCGCTGGGTCCGCACCGGGGTGTAGCCGTGCTTGCGGTACAGCTGCAGGTTGCTCTCGCTGCGGTGGCCCGTGAAGAGTTCGAAGCGCTTGGCCGCTCCGCCGATCCGCTGCTCTATGGCGGCGAGCAGCCGGCCGCCGAGGCCGTGGCGCTGCATGCGCGGGTGGACGATGAGCTTGTTGATCCGCGCCGTGCCGTCCGCGTCGACCGTGGCCCTGACCGAGGCCACCACCTCGTTCCCGAGGCGCGCCACCAGGGCGGTGTCGGAGGCCAGTTCGGCCTTGAGGGAGTCGAGGGACTGCGTGAGGGGCTCGATGGTGTAGTCCCCGTAGAGCTCGGCCTCGCTCTGGTAGCAGAGGTACTGCAGTTTGAGGATCTGCTCGGCGACATCCTGGTCGTCGGCCGCCGCCGAGATGGTCACGCTCATGCCCATGTGCGCATGCCTCCCGCTCACCTGCTCCACCGGTTGTCTAACGCTCCTTTCCCCAGGGTTCAGGAGCCGCAACCTCCGCCGCCAGCATTCTGCGCAGACATCCCAGGCATCGGGAACGTTCCGGCCCCAGACTGCCCTGTGACATACCCAACTCCCCTGCGATCTCACGGTAGGTGAGGTCCTTCGGGGACAGGAGTGCCGCCACGAGGCGGGGGCAGCGTCCGGGGAGCCTGCGCACGGCGGCGTGCACGGCGCGGCGGCGGTCCGCGGTGAGGGCGCGCTGTTCGGGGCCGCGCTCGGTGTCGTCAGCGGGCTCGGCGGGCTGACCTGCGTACGGGAGTTCGTGCTGGGTCGCGGTGCGCAGGCGGCGGGCCTCGGCGCCGACGGTGCGGCGCAGCCAGTCGGCGGTGTCCTGGGGCGGCCCGCCCGCGTCCAGGCGCTCCAACAGGCGCAGCCAGACGCCCTGTTCGAGGTCGCGCGGGTCGGTGCCGGAGGCGTGCGCCTCGGCGGCGGCCTCGGCGGTCAGCAGCGGGTGCAGGGCGGTGAGCAGGTCCTGCGCGCGGGTCGCGGGGTCTGCGGCGGTCGTGAGGGTCATGCCCGGGGGACGTCCCCGCCCCGGCGCGAGGTTGCCGGGGCGGGCACCGTTCCCCCCAAGTGGGGCCGGGCGGCTAACCGTTGACGAAGTCCTCGCGGGCGAGCAGCGCGGTGTCGCAGTTGTCGGAGAAGACGCCGTCGATGCCCGTCTCGAAGTACGCCTTGAAGGCGCCGAAGGCGTCGCCGTAGGCGTTCGGGTCGGTACCCTTCTTGAAGTTCGTGGGCAGGAAGGTGTTCTCGTTGCGCATCGTGTACGGGTGCAGGATCAGGCCCGCCGCGTGCGCGTCCTTGACGAGGGTGGAGGGGGTGCCGAGGCTGCCGTCCGCCTTCTTCGGGATGACCAGGTCGAGGGTGGGGCCGATGCCCTGCGCGTACGAGGCGATCCAGTCCAGGCCCTCGGGCTTGATCAGGTCGGCGACGGTGCGCGGGTCGCCCGCCTCGACGAAGTCCCAGGGGCGGGAGTTCGCGGTCGACAGGAGGACGACGAGCGGGTTGCCCACGAGCTTGTTCAGGCGCTGGATGGAGCTGGGCTCGAAGGACTGCAGGAAGGCGGGCGAGTTCTTCTTGTTCAGGCCGTACTTGCGCAGCAGCTTGGCGAGCGGCTCCTCCAGACCGAGGCCGATCTTGCGGAAGTAGGTGGGGTGCTTGGTCTCGACGTGGATCCAGACCTGCCTGCCGCGCTTCCTGCTCTGCCGCTCACGCCACTGGAGGACCTCTTCGAAGGTGGGGATCTCCCAGCGGCCGTCGTAGAGGGTGTTGCGCTGGCGGGTGCCGGGGATGCGCTCCTTGGCGCGCAGGGTCTTCAGCTCGGCGAGCGTGAAGTCCTCGGTGAACCAGCCGGTGATCGGCACCCCATCGACGGTCTTCGTCGTCTTGCGGGAGGCGAACTCGGAGTGGGCGGAGACGTCCGTGGTGGCCGTGATGTCGTTCTCGTGGCGGCAGACGAGGTGGCCGTCCTTGGTGGGCACCAGGTCGCCGGCCTCGATGACGTGCGCGCCCATGTCGAGGGCCAGCTGGTAGGAGCCGAGCGTGTGCTCGGGGCGGTAGCCGCTGGTGCCGCGGTGCGCGATGACCGTGGGGACGGGCAGGTCCTTGTAGCCGCCGTGGCCGTGCTTCTCCCCCGCTCTCGCCACGCCGGGCAGCCCGACCGTGGCCACGCCCGCGCCGAGCACCGCCGCCCCCAGGACGGCGCGCCGCCCCGGACTCGTCCCCTGCTGCCGCTTCGATCCCTGCGTCGCCATGAGCGCTCCCCTCGATGTACCTGACAAAGCGGGACCGATCGTAGGTGCCCGTGCGTGACAGGGGGGAGACCTGGGGTGAAACGGGGGATGACGGCGCGTATGCGGTGGTGCGGCCTGCGCGGCGACCCGGCCGGCACTCCGGCCGACGTGACAAGCACCACGACCCCGCACAACACGGTTCCCTCGCGGCTACGGTCCTCACAGGAGGATGACAGGGCGGTTACGCCGCGCGAGCCCACGTCAACACTGCGTATCGGATCGGTGAACCCGATGTGCGCTCGGGCCTGACCCGCGAGTATCGTCCTCACCTGCACATACTCGTCAGACTCGTCATCGAACTCGTTGACCCCGGAGGGCCCGTTGTCCCGTCTAGCGCTCATCAAGGCAGTGCTCGGACCGATCTTGCGCCTGATGTTCCGCCCGCGGGTAGAAGGCGCCGAGAACATCCCGGGGAGCGGTCCGGTCATCCTGGCCGGGAACCACCTCACGTTCATCGACTCGATGATCCTGCCGCTGGTCACGAACCGGCCGGTGTTCTTCATCGGCAAGGACGAGTACGTGACCGGCAAGGGCTTCAAGGGCCGCCTGATGGCGTGGTTCTTCACCGGCGTCGGCATGATCCCGGTGGACCGGGACGGCGGCCGGGGCGGTGTGGCCGCGCTGATGACGGGGCGGCGCGTCCTCGACGACGGCAAGGTCTTCGGCATCTACCCGGAGGGAACGCGCTCGCCCGACGGGCGGCTGTACCGGGGCCGTACCGGGATCGCCCGGCTGACGCTGATGACGGGGGCGCCCGTGGTGCCCTTCGCGATGATCGGCACGGACAAGCTGCAGCCGGGCGGCAAGGGGCTGCCGCGGCCCGGCAAGGTGACGGTGCGGTTCGGTGAGGCGATGGAGTTCTCCCGGTACGAGGGGATGGACCGGGACCGGTACGTGCTGCGGGCCGTGACGGACTCGGTGATGACCGAGGTCATGGAGCTGTCGGGTCAGGAGTACGTGGACATGTACGCCACGAAGGCGAAGGCGGCGTAGCCCGCTCTCCACGCTTCGCGCGCCCGTCCCGTCGCTGGGGTCAACCCCCCCCCGCGACGGGGCGGGCGTTGTTGTTGCGGAGGGGCTACGACTCCAGGCGTTGGCCCTTGAGGAGGAACCAGGCCGCCACCGCCGTGGCCAGGAGGACGCCCGCTCCGACCGCTGAGGCCAGGCGCAGGCCGTCCACGAACGCGTCCTGGGCCGAGGCGAGGAGGGGCTCGGCCGTGCGGGGCGGGAGCGTCGCCGCCGATTCGACCGCGCCGCCCAGGGACTCGTGGGCGGCGGACGCCACGTCGGGCGGCGTGCCCGGTGGGGCCGTGAAGTCGCGGTAGACGCCCGTCACGATCGAGCCGAGCAGGGCGATGCCGAGGGCCGCGCCCAGTTCGTACGCCGTCTCGGAGACCGCCGAGGCCGCGCCCGCCTGCTCCTTGGGCACGCTGGAGAGGATCACGTCGGCGGTGACCGTGAACGAGAAGCCCGCGCCGACGCCGACCACCAGGAGCGAGGCGCCGAGCAGCGGGTAGCCGGTGGACTGGCTGATCCCGGTGAGCGCGGCGAGCGCGAGACCCACCGCCGCGAGTCCGCCCGCCACCACCGCCCGCACCGAGAAGCGGCGCGCGACCATGCCTGCGATCAGCCCCGCCGTCACCGCCCCGACCGCGGCCGGGAGTTCGGCGAGGCCCGCCTCGAACGGGCGCCTCCCCTGGACCAGTTGGAGGAACTGGGACAGGAAGAACACCAGGCCCGAGAGGCCGAGCACGGTCAGCAGGTCGGCCAGGACCGCGCCCGAGAAGCCCCGGTTGCGGAACAGGTGCATGTTCAACAGGGGCGCCGCGAGGGTCAGTTGACGGCGCACGAACCAGGTGAGCGCCGCCACGCCCAGGACCGCCGCGAGCGCGATGTCCCAGCGGAAGCCGTGCGCGGCCGCCTCCTTGATGGCGTACACGATCGCGATCATGCCGATGAGGGAGAGCGCGACGCTCATCAGGTCCCAGGGGCCCGGTGCCGGGTTCTTCGACTCCGGGAGGAGCTTGATGCCGACCAGGACCAGGACCGCCATCACGGGGAGGTTGATCAGGAAGACCGAGCCCCACCAGAAGTGTTCGAGCAGGAAGCCGCCGACGACCGGCCCGACCGCCGCGCCCGCCGAGGCCATGGCGCCCCAGATGCCCACGGCGAGGCTGCGCTCGCGCGGGTCGTGGAAGATGTTCCGGATCAGCGCGAGCGTGGACGGCATCAGGGTCGCGCCCGCGACGCCGAGCAGCGCCCGAGCCACGATCATCATCTCGGGGCTCGTGGCGTAGGCATTGAGCACCGAGACCGCGCCGAAGGCGACCGCGCCCGTCAGGAGCAGCTTCTTGCGGCCGATGCGGTCGCCGAGGCTGCCCATGGACACCAACAGCCCGGCGATCACGAACGAGTAGACGTCGCCGATCCACAGCAGCTGGGTGCCGGACGGCTTGAGGTCCTCGCTGATGTACGGGGTCGCGAGGCCGAGCACGGTCGCGTCGACGGCGACCAGGAGGACGGCGAGGACGAGCACCGCGAGCGCCAGCCAGCGGCCGGGGCTCTTCTCCACCTCGGACGACGGGGACGAGGGCGGAGGCGGGGGTGTCGCGCGCTGCTGTGTGCTGCTCATGACTCCACCCTCCGCCGGGCGCCGCCGATCAGCAGCTCGGAGATCATGTACGAGAAGTCCTTGGCCGCGACCCGGCCGTCCTGGACGGCCCAGGCGCCCGAGCCGATGAGGCCGTAGAGCGCCTCGGTGAGCCATACGGGGCTCAGGTCGATGCGGAACTCACCGCTCTCCTGGCCGCGCCGGAACAGGGCGGCCACGCGCTCGTCCAGGCGGGCCCAGCCCTCGTTCATGGAGTCGCCCTCGAAGAGCTGGTTCTCGGTGACGAGGAAGGCGAGCAGCCCCGCGGCGGGTTCGATCTCCTGGACCAGGCGGCGCAGGGCCTCCTCCGCGCCGCCCTCGTCCAGGCGGGCCGCGTCGAGGGCGGCCTCGCACTCCTGGAGGCCGAGGTCCTCCAGGGCGCGGACGAGGGCGTCGCGGCCCGCGAAGTGGCGATGGAGGGTGGCTCGGCTGATGCCCGCCGCGCGGGCCACCTCGTCCATGGTGGAGGTGGCCTTGCGGGTGAGGAGGGTGGCTGCGCTGCGGAGTACATGGGCGCGGTCGACTGACATGAGACGACCTTAACGCACGTGAGACATCTCCGTCTCACGTGCGCCGGTGCCCCGCGACCCCGCAGGCCGAGGCGGGGGGGAGCTACTTCTTCGCCTCCGCCCACTCCCGCTGCACCGTCAGGTCCACCTTGACCTCCGCCAGCTGCACCGCCACCGCCGACGGCGCCGTACCCCCGCGCCCGTTGCGCGAGGCCAGCGCGCCGGGGACGTTGAGGACCGTGCGGACCTCGGGGGTGAGCTGGGAGGAGATCTTGGCGAACTGGTCGTCCGTGAGCTCGTCCAGCTCCTTGCCCTCGGACTCGGCGACCTTGACGCACTCGCCCGCGACCTCGTGCGCGACACGGAACGGGACGCCCTGCTTGACCAGCCACTCCGCGATGTCCGTGGCGAGCGAGAAGCCGGCCGGGGCCAGCTCCTCCATGCGCGCGCGGTTGACCGTGAGGGTCGCCATCATCCCGGTGAACGCCGGGAGCAGGACCTCCAGCTGGTCGCAGGAGTCGAAGACCGGCTCCTTGTCCTCCTGGAGGTCGCGGTTGTAGGCGAGCGGCAGCGCCTTGAGCGTGGCCATCAGGCCGGTGAGGTTGCCGATCAGACGGCCGGACTTGCCGCGCGCCAGTTCGGCGATGTCCGGGTTCTTCTTCTGCGGCATGATCGAGGAGCCGGTCGAGAAGGCGTCGTGCAGCGTGACGAAGGAGAACTCCTTCGTGTTCCAGATGATGACCTCCTCCGCGATCCGGGAGAGGTTCACGCCGATCATCGCCGTGATGAAGGCGAACTCCGCGACGAAGTCGCGCGAGGCCGTGCCGTCGATGGAGTTGGCCGCCGAGCCGTGCTCGAAGCCCAGGTCCTTGGCCACCGCCACCGGGTCCAGACCGAGCGACGAACCCGCGAGCGCGCCCGAGCCGTACGGGGAGACCGCCGTCCGCTCGTCCCACTGGCGCAGCCGCTCGGCGTCCCGGGACAGGGACTGGACGTGGGCGAGGACGTGGTGCGCGAAGAGGACCGGCTGGGCGTGCTGGAGGTGGGTGCGGCCCGGCATCGCGACGTCCGGGTGCGCCTCAGCGAGACCCACGAGGGCCTCCTGGAGCTCGGTCAGCAGCCCGCCGATGACGCGGGCGTGGTCCCGCAGGTACATCCGGAAGAGCGTCGCCACCTGGTCGTTGCGGGAGCGTCCGGCGCGGAGCTTGCCGCCGAGGTCGGGGCCGAGCCGCTCGAGCAGACCCCGCTCCAGGGCGGTGTGCACGTCCTCGTCGGCGATGGTGCCCACGAAGGAGCCGTCGGCGACGTCGGCCTCCAGCTGGTCGAGCCCGGCGAGCATGCGGGTCAGCTCGTCCTCGGTGAGCAGCCCCGCCTGGTGCAGCACACGCGCGTGGGCGCGGGAGCCGGCGATGTCGTACGGGGCCAGGCGCCAGTCGAAGTGGACCGAGGCGGAGAGTTTCGCCAGGGCCTCGGCGGGGCCGTCGGCGAACCGTCCGCCCCAGAGCCGGACGTCACCGCTGTTGCTGCTGCTCACTGCACGTGCTCCTCAAGGATGTCGCTTCATCCACCGTCCTGCATGATTATGCAGTGGACCGTATGTTTCGTCAATCCGGCCACCGGTCGAGACGATCGACCAAGTCGTTAGACAGGCGAACGACCTCTGCTCAATAATCCATGGCCATGGGAAAGACTCACGCACGCATCGACGGCAGACTCCGCACCTTCATAGAGGAACAACCGCTGTTCTTCACCGCCACCGCGCCCCTCACGGGCGACGGCACGGTCAACCTCTCCCCCAAGGGCCTGACGGGCTCGTTCGCCGTCATCGACGAACTCACCGTCGCCTACCTGGACTTCGCGGGCAGCACCGCGGAGACCATCGCCCACCTCCGCGAGAACGGCCGCATCACCCTCATGTGGTGCGCCTTCCAGGGCCCGCCGAACATCGTCCGGGTGCACGGCAGGGGCGAGCCCGTCTTCCGCGACGACCCGCGCTTCGCTGAGCTCCTCGGCCACTTCCCCGGCATCGACCCGGCCCTGCACGGACTGCGCGCCGTCATCGTCGTCACGGCCGAACTCATCCGTGACTCCTGCGGCTACGGCGTGCCCTTCATGTCCTACGACGAGGACCGCGACCTGCACGCCAGGCGCTTCGCCCGTGAGGACGACGCGTCCCTGAGCGCGTACTTCGAGAAGAAGGAACACATCGCATCCAGCCTGGACGGACTTCCGGGGCTGCCGTTGCCGCTGCCGCCCAGTACGGTCTGAGCCATGCGCTTACGTGGAGCCGCCGCCCTCGCCTCCGTGACCCTGCTCGCCGCCACCGCGCTCGGCGCCGCCCCCGCCCCGGCCGCGACCGCGCCCCTGCCCGCCCGCATGGCCGACACCGGCGGCGGCACCCAGCTCATCACCGCGCAGGCCGCCCGCACCTCCTCCACCACGGGCACGGTCACGTGGTGGGAGCGGCGCGGCGGGCGGTGGGCGAAGGCGGGGTCGGCACCCGCGCGCTTCGGCTCGAAGGGCCTCGCGGAGGGCGGCTCGCGCAAGCAAGGCACGTACACGACGCCGACGGGCCTGTACGACCTGCCGTACGCCTTCGGGATCAGGTCCGCGCCGCGCGGCACCACGGCCCCGTACCGCCGCGTCCACCAGAACTCGTGGTGGTGCCAGGACAACAAGTCGACGCGGTACAACCGCTGGACCGAGCCCCGCCCCCACGACTGCCGCGCCGCCGAGTCCGAGCACCTCATCACCTACGACCCGCAGTACGCGCACGCCCTCGTCATCGGGTTCAACTACCACCGGCCGGCGCGCGGGCGCGGGGCGGGAATCTTCCTGCACGTCAACGGGCGGGCGGCGACGGCCGGTTGTGTGTCGGTGCCGAAGGACGCGATGCGGCGGATCCTCGCCTGGGTCAGGCCGGGCCGGGCGCCGCACATCGCGATCGGCACGGCGTCGGGGCCGACGGCGATCACCCGGTACTGACCTGCGCCCGCGGGTGCCTGTAGGGACCACATATCGAGACGGGGTTGCGCGGGCGGTGTGCCGCGTCGTTGGCTCGGCCGGTGCAGACCGAACATACGATCCCCTCCCCCGCGGACCCCGGCGGCTCCGGCGACTCCGGCGGCCGCGCCGCCCGCCGTGCCGTCACCGTCTTCCCCGTCCTCGTGCTCGCCGCGGGCGCGCTCGGCCTCGCGACGCCGGACACCTTCAAGGGCTGGGGCACGAACGTCCCGTATCTGCTGGGCGTCGTCATGTTCTGCATGGGCCTGACCATGACCCCGCTCGACTTCAAGGGCGTCGCCAAGCGGCCCTGGGCGGTCGGGCTCGGGCTCGTCGCGCACTACGTGATCATGCCAGGGCTCGGCTGGCTGATCGCCCACGCCCTCGACCTGTCACCGCAGTTGGCGGCCGGAGTGATCCTGGTGGGCTGCGCGCCGAGCGGCACCGCGTCGAACGTGGTGACCTATCTCGCCCGGGGCGACGTGGCGCTCTCGGTCTCCGTCGCCACCGTCTCGACCGTGCTCGCGCCGCTCGTCACACCGCCGCTGACGCTGCTGCTCGCGGGCGAGTACCTGCCCGTGGAGGCGGGGGCGATGGTCACGGACATCCTGAAGACCGTGCTGCTCCCCGTCGCCGGCGGGCTGATCGTGCGGCTGCTCTTCGGGCGGTACGTGGACCGGGTGCTCGGCGCGCTGCCGTGGCTGTCGGCCCTGACCATCGCCGCGATCGTGGCGATCGTCGTCGCGGGCAGCGCGGCGGCCATCAAGTCGGCCGCGGCGATGGTCCTCCTGGCCGTCGTGCTGCACAACGGCCTCGGTCTCGCGCTCGGTTACGGCGCGGGCAGGCTGGCCCGGCTCGGCGCCCCGTCCTCGCGGGCCATGGCCTTCGAGGTCGGCATGCAGAACTCGGGCCTCGCCGCCTCCCTGGCCACGGCCCACTTCAGCCCCCTGGCCGCGCTGCCCGCCGCCGTGTTCTCGGTCTGGCACAACGTGTCCGGGGCCGTGGTCGCCGCGTGGATGTCCCGGCGTACGAAGGGCTGATGCCCGCGGCTCGTACGGAGTGCTAGTGCTCGTTCGACGCCAGGCGCAGCAGGTGGTCGGCGAGGGCCTGGCCCCCGGTCGGGTTCCTGCTGATCAGCATCAGCGTGTCGTCGCCCGCGATCGTGCCGAGGATGTCGTGCAGTTCGGCCTGGTCGATCGCCGAGGCGAGGAACTGCGCGGCGCCCGGCGGGGTGCGCAGGACCACGAGGTTGGCCGATGCCTCGGCGGAGATCAGGAGCTCCGCCGAGAGGCGCCGCATCCGCTCCTCCTTCGCCGACTCGCCGAGCGGGGCCCGCGGGGTGCGGAAGCCGCCCTCGCTCGGCACGGCGTAGATGAGGTCGCCCTCGGCGTTGCGGATCTTCACCGCGTTCAGCTCGTCCAGGTCGCGGGAGAGCGTGGCCTGGGTGACCGTCAGGCCGTCGTCGGCGAGGAGCTTCGCCAACTGGCTCTGGGAGCGCACCGGTTGCCGGTTGAGGATGTCCACGATCCGGCGGTGGCGCGCGGTGCGGGTCTGCGGCACGGCGGGGCCCGCGTGCTCCGCCCCGGCCGTCGCCCCCGCGTCCGCCGTGTCTGCCACGTGTTCGTTGCCTCGCGCCTGGCTCATCGTCGTCGTCCCATTCTCAGGCTCGTCCGTCCCCGTCGACCGCGTCGAGCACGCCGGGCAGCGCCCGCAGGAACGCGTCCACCTCGTCGTCACGCAGATTCAGCGGCGGCATCAGCCGTACGACATCGGGGGCGGGCGCGTTCACGAGGAGACCGGCGTCCTGGGCCGCCTGCTGCACCTGCGGCGCCAGCGGCTCGGTGAGCACGATACCCAGCAGGAGGCCCGCGCCCCGGACATGGTCGACGAGCGGGTGGCTCGAAATGCCGTCGGCGCCCTCGATCCCGGTGCGCAGCTTCTCGCTCTGCGCCTTCACGTTCTCCAGCAGCCCCTCCTCCGCGATCGCGTCCACGACCGCGAGGCCCGCGGCGCAGACGACCGGGTTGCCGCCGAACGTCGTGCCGTGCTGGCCGGGCCCCAGGAGGTCGGCCGCGGCGCCGAACGCGACGGTGGCGCCGAGCGGCAGGCCGCCGCCCAGGCCCTTCGCGAGCGTGACCACATCGGGCGTGACGCCCTCCTCGGCCTGGTACGCGAACCAGTGGCCGGTCCTGCCGATGCCCGTCTGCACCTCGTCCAGGACGAGCAGGGTGCCGGTGGCGGCGGTGATCTCGCGGGCCGCCCTGAGGTAGCCCGGGGGCGGCACGACGACGCCGTTCTCGCCCTGGATCGGCTCGATCACGACCAGCGCCGTGTCGGTGGTGACCGCGGCGCGCAGCGCCTCCACGTCCCCGTACGGCACGTGCGTGACGTCACCGGGCAGCGGCAGGAACGGCTCCTGCTTGCCGGGCTGGCCGGTGAGGGCGAGCGCCCCCATGGTCCGGCCGTGGAAGCCGCCCTGGGTGGCGACCATGTGCGAACGCCCGGTCAGGCGGCCGATCTTGAAGGCGCCCTCGTTGGCCTCGGCCCCGGAGTTGCAGAAGTAGACGCGGCCCTCGCGCCCGAAGAGCTGGAGCAGCCGTTCGGCGAGCGCGACCGGCGGCTCGGCGACGAAGAGGTTCGAGACGTGGCCGAGTGTGGCGATCTGGTCGCTGACCGCCCGGACGACCGAGGAGTGGGCGTGGCCGAGGGCGTTCACGGCGATGCCGCCCACGAAGTCGAGGTACTCCTTGCCGTCGGCGTCCCAGAGCCTCGTGCCCTCGCCGCGGATCAGGGGCAGGCGCGGCGTGCCGTAGTTGTCCATCAGCGCGCCCTGCCACCGCCGGGTCAGCTCGGTGTTGCTGCTCATGCCTGTGACTCCCCCTCGGGGTCCGTTCCTGCGGGCTCGTCCGGCACGACCATCGTGCCGATGCCCTCGTCGGTGAAGATCTCCAGCAGGATCGAGTGCTGGACGCGCCCGTCGATCACGCGTGCCGTCTCGACCCCGTTGCGCACCGCGTGCAGACAGCCCTGCATCTTCGGGACCATGCCGCTCGCCAACTCCGGGAGCAGCTTCTCCAGTTCGGTCGCGGTGAGCCTGCTGATCACCTCGTCCGAGTTCGGCCAGTCCTCGTACAGGCCCTCGACGTCCGTGAGGACCATCAGCGTCTCGGCACCCAGCGCCGCAGCGAGTGCCGAAGCCGCCGTATCAGCATTGACGTTGTAGACATGTCCGTCGTCCTGGGAGCGGGCGATCGAGGAGACGACCGGGATGCGGCCGTCGGCGAGGAGCGCCTCGATCGCGCCGGTGTCGATCTCGGTGATCTCGCCGACCCGGCCGATGTCGACCGGCTCGCCGTCGATCTCGGGCCAGTGCTTGGTGGCGGTGATGGTGTGCGCGTCCTCGCCGGTGAGGCCGACGGCGAGCGGTCCGTGCTGGTTGAGCAGGCCCACGAGCTCGCGCTGCACCTGCCCGGCAAGGACCATCCGTACGACGTCCATGGCCTCCGGCGTGGTGACGCGCAGGCCCGCCTTGAACTCGCTGACCAGGCCCTCCTTGTCGAGGCGCGCGCTGATCTGCGGGCCGCCGCCGTGCACCACCACGGGCTTGAGGCCCGCCTGGCGCAGGAACACGACGTCCTGGGCGAAGGCGTGCTTCAGCTCCTCGTTCACCATCGCGTTGCCGCCGAACTTGATGACGACGGTCTTGCCGTAGTGCCGGGTGAGCCAGGGCAGCGCCTCGATGAGGGTCTGGGCCTTGGGCAGTGCGGTGTGCTTGCGGGTCTGGCTCATGAGCTGTAGGCGCTGTTCTCGTGCACGTAGTCGGCGGTCAGGTCGTTGCCCCAGATCACCACGGGCTCGGCGGTGCCGGCGGCGAGGTCGGCGGTGATGACGACCTCGCGGTAGCGCATGTCGACCAGGTCGCGGTCCTCGCCCACGGAGCCGTTCTTGCAGACCCAGACGCCGTTGATGGCGACGTTCAGCTGGTTCGGGTCGAAGGCCGCGGAGGTGGTGCCGATCGCGGACAGGACCCGGCCCCAGTTGGGGTCCTCGCCGTGGATCGCGCACTTGAGGAGGTTGTTGCGGACGATGGAGCGGCCCACCTCGACGGCGTCGTCCTCGCTCGCGGCGTTGATCACCTCGACGCGGATGTCCTTGCTGGCGCCCTCGGCGTCACCGATGAGCTGGCGGGCCAGGTCGTCGCAGACGGCGCGGACGGCGGCGGCGAACTCACCCTGTTCCGGGGCGACTTGGGAGGCACCGGAGGCGAGCAGCAGCACGGTGTCGTTGGTGGACATGCAGCCGTCGGAGTCGACCCGGTCGAAGGTGACGCGGGTGGCGTCGCGCAGCGCCCGGTCCAGGACGCCGGAGTCGACGTCGGCGTCGGTGGTGAGCACGACGAGCATCGTGGCGAGGCCGGGGGCGAGCATGCCCGCGCCCTTCGCCATGCCGCCGACGGTCCAGCCGTCGCCCTCCACCACGGCCGTCTTGTGCACGGAGTCCGTGGTCTTGATGGCGATGGCGGCCTTCTCGCCGCCGTGCGGGGAGAGTTCGGCCGCGACGGCCTCGACTCCCGGAAGGAGCTTGTCCATCGGCAGCGTCAGACCGATGAGACCGGTCGACGCGACGGCGACCTCACCGGCGCTGACGCCGTCGAGGACCTCGGCGACCTTCTCGGCGGTGGCGTGCGTGTCCTGGAAGCCCTGCGGGCCCGTACAGGCGTTGGCGCCGCCGGAGTTGAGGACGACGGCGGCGACCTGGCCGCCCTTGAGGACCTGCTCGGACCAGAGGACGGGGGCGGCCTTCACGCGGTTGGAGGTGAAGACGCCCGCGGCCGCGAGACGGGGCCCGGTGTTGACCACGAGGGCCAGGTCCGGGTTGCCGTTCTCCTTGATCCCGGCGGCGATGCCCGCGGCCGTGAATCCCTTGGCTGCCGTCACACTCACGGCGCGACTCCGATCGTAGAGAGTCCTGTGGTCTCGTCGAGGCCCAGGGCGATGTTCATGCTCTGCACCGCGGCGCCCGCGGTGCCCTTCGTGAGGTTGTCGATGGCGGCGATCGCGATGACACGGCCCGCGGCCTCGTCCAGGGCGACCTGGAGGTGCACGGCGTTCGAGCCGTACACGGCGGCGGTGGCGGGCCACTGCCCCTCCGGGAGGAGGTGGACGAACGGCTCGTCGGCGAGCGCCTTCTCGTACGCGGCCCGCACGGTCTCGGCGGTGACGCCCGGCTTGGCCTTGGCCGTGCACGTGGCGAGGATGCCGCGCGGCATCGGGGCGAGGGTCGGCGTGAAGGAGACGGAGACGGCGGCGCCCGCCGCCGCGCTGAGGTTCTGGATCATCTCGGGGGTGTGCCGGTGGCCGCCCCCGACCCCGTACGGCGACATGGAGCCCATGACCTCGCTGCCGAGCAGGTGCGGCTTGGCGGCCTTGCCCGCGCCGGAGGTGCCCGACGCGGCGACGATCACGGCCTCGTGCTCGGCGAGCCCCGCCGCGTACGCGGGGAACAGCGCGAGCGAGACGGCCGTGGGGTAGCAACCGGGCACCGCGATGCGCTTGGACCCCTCCAACACGGCGCGGCCGCCCGGCAGTTCGGGCAGCCCGTAGGGCCAGGTCCCGGCGTGCGGCGAGCCGTAGAACTTCTCCCAGTCGCCCGCGTCCTTCAGCCGGAAGTCGGCGCCCATGTCGACCACGAGGACGTCCGGGCCGAGCTGCTGGGCGACGGCGGCGGACTGTCCGTGCGGCAGCGCGAGGAACACGACGTCGTGACCGGCGAGGACCTCGGCCGTGGTCGGCTCGAGGACGCGGTCGGCCAGCGGCAGCAGGTGCGGCTGCAGCGCGCCGAGACGCTGGCCCGCGTTCGCGTTGCCGGTCAGGGAGCCGATCTCCACCTCGGGGTGGACGAGGAGCAGGCGCAGCAATTCGCCGCCCGCGTATCCGCTCGCCCCTGCCACTGCTGCGCGTACCACCATGGAACCTTCCCTCTTGGATGGCATGACTATACGCAGACCTGCACGTTTATGCAAAGCCGATTCTTGCTCCGGTGGCGATGAGTTCCGGGCGGCGGGACGGTCAGTACTGGCGAAGGAAGTACTGGCGAAGGAAGCGTCCGCTCAAGCCGTTCGCCCTATGAGAGCACCCTCCAGGAAGAGGAGCCAGCCATGCCCGCGATCAAGCCCTGCCTCTGGTTCGACACCAAGGGCCAGGAGGCCGCCGAGTTCTACGTCTCGGTCTTCCCGAACTCCAAGATCAACCACGTCTCCCACTACGGAGAGGGCGCTCCCCGGCCCGCCGGTTCCGTCCTGACCGTCGACTTCGAGCTCGACGGGCAGCCGTACATCGCACTCAACGGCGGCCCCGAGTTCACCTTCGACGAGGCCGTCTCGCTGACCATCGACTGCGCCGACCAGGAAGAGGTCGACCACTACTGGTCCAAGCTGACCGAGGACGGCGGCGAGGAGGGCCCCTGCGGCTGGCTCAAGGACAAGTTCGGGCTGTCCTGGCAGGTCGTCCCGACCATCGTCGGAGAGCTGATGGCGGACCCCGACCCGGCCCGCAACCAGCGCGTGATGACGGCCATCTTCGGCATGAAGAAGCTCGACGTGGCGGCGCTGCGCGCGGCGGCGGACGGGGCCTGATCTCCCCTGTACCTCCTGCCGCCTGGCTGCCCCCTGGCACCCCTGGCGAGCGGGCTTGACTTCGAGCGCGCTCCAACTCCTACGGTCGGCACCGGAGTCAAGCCCGCAGCACCGGGCACCACTGCCAGGAGGAACACGCATGACCAGCAGCGTCCCCGCCCGCCGCCTCGGCGCGCTCACCGTCTCCGCGCAGGGCCTCGGCTGCATGGGGATGAGCCACGGCTTCGGCGCCTCGGACGACACCCGGTCCGTCACGACGATCCACCGCGCCCTCGACCTCGGCGTCAGCCTCCTCGACACCTCGGACTTCTACGGAGCGGGGCACAACGAACGGCTGCTCGGCCGGGCGCTCGCCGGGGCGCGGCGCGAACAGGCCGTGGTGGCTACCAAGTTCGGCTTCGCCAACAAGCTGGGCGAGCCCGCGCACATCCGGGGCGACGCCGCGTACGTGCGCGAGGCGTGCGACGCCTCGCTGCGGCGGCTCGGCGTCGACCACATCGACCTCTATTACCTGCACCGGGTGGACCAGGGCGTGCCGATCGAGGAGACCGTCGGGGCGATGGCCGAACTGGTGCGGGCCGGGAAGGTGCGCCACCTCGGGCTCTCCGAGGCGAGCGCCCGCACGATCCGGCGGGCCCACGCGGTGCACCCCGTCGCCGCGCTGCAGAGCGAGTGGTCGCTGTGGACCCGGGACCTGGAGGCCGAGATCGTTCCGGTCTGCCGCGAACTGGGCGTCGGCATCGTGCCGTTCTCGCCGCTCGGCCGGGGCTTCCTGACCGGCCGCTACACATCCGTCGAGGGACTGCCCGCGGACGACCTGCGGCGCACCCAGCCCCGCTTCGCCGACGGCAACCTCGAACGCAACCTCGCCATCGTGGACGCCCTGGAGGCCCTCGCCGCCGAGAAGGGCGTCACGGCGGGCCAGCTCGCGCTCGCCTGGGTCCAGCACCAGGGCGCCGACGTGGTGCCGATCCCGGGGACGCGGCGCACCACGTACCTGGAGGAGAACCTGGGCGCCCTCGATGTCGAGCTCTCGGCCGCCGAGCTCGCCGCGATCGACGCGGCGGCGCCCGCGGGGCAGGTCGCCGGGGCGCGCTACGACGAGGGCAGCCTCTCCGTCATCGACCGCTGAGGAGTGGCGGCCGACCGCCGAAGTGCGGGCTGTCGCCCCCTCCCCCGGGGCGGTGGGCCGCGGCCGCCGGACGGGGGCGAGCACACGCTCGCCCCCGTCCGGGCGGGACGCGTAGCCTGCGGGTATGCCCTTCCCCGACGAGTCCGCGCACCCCCTCGCGGTCGTGGACTACAAGGACGCGTGGCCGGGCGAGTTCGAGGACGTCGCCGCGCGGCTGCGGCCCGCGCTCGAGGACCTCGCGGTCGGCTTCGACCACGTCGGCTCCACCTCCGTGCCGGGGCTCGCGGCCAAGGACTGCATCGACGTACAGGTGCGGATGCGCTCCCTCGACGAGGCACGGTCCGTGCCGCGGCTGACCGCGATCGGCTTCCGGTGCCGGCCGGAGCCGTGGAACCAGTCGGAGATCTCCTTCGGGCACCGCTCCCCCAAGCTGGTCTTCGCCCCGCCGGCCGGCGGCCGCCGCTGCAACATCCACCTGCGCGTCCACGGCGGCCACGGCTCGCGGTACGCGCTGCTGTTCCGCGACTACCTGCGCGCGGACGCGGCGGCGCGGGCGGCGTGGGGCGCCTTCAAGCGGCGGCTCGCGCACAGCGTGTCCACGCTGGAGGACTACGGGCAGATCAAGGCCCCGGCCACCGAGGTGCTGATGGCCGGGGCGCAGCGGTGGGCCGCCGAGACCGGGTGGGAGGCCCCGTGACCGGCCGCGCCGCGCCCTTCCCCGTGCCCGACGTGCTCGCGTATCTCGTCGGTACGTGGCGGGTCGAGCGGACGGTGCGGGACCTGTCGAGCGGCGCCGAGGGCCGTTTCACCGGCACGGTCCGCTTCACTCCCGACGACGGCGGCCGCCTCCGCCAGCACGAGTCCGGCACCTTCGTCTGGCAGGGCACCCCGCGACCGGCCGAGCGGACCCTCGATTTTGAGCCAGGTGTGGAACCGGGCACCGCCCTGGTGCGCTTCACGGACGGCCGCCCCTTCCACGACCTGGACCTCCGGTCGGGCCGTCACACAGCAGACCACCCCTGCGCACAGGACCTCTACAAAGGCGAGTTCGAGGTCCAGGACGAGGGGCACTGGCGCATGCGTTGGCGGGTCCGCGGCCCCGCAAAGGACCTGGTCCTGACGACGGACTGCATCCGGGACATCACGCAGAGCTCCTGAGGAGTCCGCCCCTCGGTCGCGCCGGGGCCCCCGCACCCCCAAGCCCGTCCACTCTCTGCCAAGCAGCGTCGACTCTCTGCCAAGCGGCGGGGAACCCGCCCATCGGGGCGAGGATCATAGGCGACATGAAGGACAGCGCCAGCGGCAACGAGAACGCCTGGGCGGCACACGCCGTCCGCCTCCTGGTCGCGGACGCGCGACCGACGCCCCTGGCCACGCTGCCTGTTCCCGTCGGCGCCGACCGCCGGGTCAGGATCCGGGTCAAGGACGAGTCGGCGCAGCCCACCGGCAGCATCAAGCACCGGCTGGTGCGCGCGCTCCTCGTGGCCGCGGTGCGCCGCGGCGAACTGCGCAGGGGCGGCACGGTGGTGGTGGCGACGGGCGGGGCGGTGGCGGTCGCCGGGGCCTACTTCGCCCGCGTCATCGGCGTCGGCTTCGTCGCGCTCGTGCCGCGGCGGACCCCGGGCTCCGTGCGCGAGCGCGTCCAGGCGTACGGAGGCAGGGTGCTCGACGCGACGGCGCCGCCCGCGAGCGTCCAGGACGAGGCGCGCCAACTGGCCCGCACCGTCGACGGGTTCTTCCTCGACCACTTCACCCCCGGCGCCGCGGCGACGCTCGCGGACTGCCCCGCGCCGACCCTCGCCGACGAACTGCTGCCCCGGACGCGGCCGCCCGCCTGGGTGGTCGTCGGGGCGGCGACGGGCGTGACGTCGGCGCTCATCGGGCGGCGCATCCTCGACGACGCGCTGCCCACCCGGCTCGCGGTGGTCGACTCGGAGCACTCCGCGTACTTCCCGGCCTGGGTGAGCGACGTGGACGACTTCATGACAGGGCTGCCCTCGCACATCCCGGGGCTCGGCCGGCCGCGCACCGAACCGGAGTTCCGGCCCGACGTCATCGACCTGGTGATCCCGGTGCCGGACGCGGCGAGCATCGCGGGCATGCAGTGGCTGAACGCGCACGCGGGCCTCGCGGTGGGCCCGGCGGCGGGCGCGGGCTTATGGGGCGCCTGCCATCTGGCCACGCGGCTGCGGGAGTCGGGCGGCCGGGGCACGGTGGTGATGGTCGCCGGGGACGGCCTCGCGGCATACCGCGGCACGTACGACGACGGGGAGTGGCTGGCGGGCCGCGGCCTCGACCCGGAGCCGCATCTGTCGGTCCTGGAGCGGTACTACGAGGGCGGCGCCTGGGAGTGGCCGCGCCGCTCGGCCCGCGCGGGCTGAGCCCGTCCGCGCTGTCCGAGGCGGCTACAGCGGGACGGTCCCGCTGCGATCCGCGGCCGCCGCGTCCAGGCGGAGGTTCCAGCGGCCGCCGTGGCCGGTGAGGGAGACCGCCGCCAGGGGGCGCACGTCGATGTTCCAGTACGAGGACGGGGGCGCCTTCAGGGCGTAGACGAGCGCGGCCCGCACCACGGCGGGCTCGGCGACCGCGAGGACCCGGCTGCCGTCACCGACCGGCCGGGTGTCCAGCCAGCCGCCGACCCGGGAGATGAAGCCGAGCAGCGACTCACCGCCGTGCGGGGCCGAGCGCGGATCGCCCAGCCAGGCGTCGACGGCCGCCGGTTCGCGGGCGGTCACCTCGGCGAGGGTCAGGCCGCGCCAGCGCCCCATGTCGCAGTCCCGCAGCGCCGGTTGGGCGAGCGGCGCGAAGCCGAGGGCGTCGCCGGTGGCCCGGCTGCGCGGCGTGGGCGAGCAGTAGCGCAGCTCGGCCGCGCCGAGGGGCAGGAGCGCGGGGGCGGCGCGCTGCACCTCGTGCCAGCCGGCCTGGTCGAGCGGCCGGTCGTCGTCGAAGCGCTCCGCGAGCAGCGAGGCGCTGCGGGCGGCGGCGATGAGTGTGACGCGAGCGTGCATGCGGTGATCGTGGGGTTCGTGGGACGCGAGGTCAAGGTTTCCCCGCGAGTGCGGAATTCCTCACGCCGTTCCGGGAACCCCTGGGGCTTCGGGAGCCGGGAGCCCTGGGACCCCCTGGAGCCCCGTGCCTGTCCCGCGGCTCAGGACTGGTCGAAGTGCAGCACCATCCACTGCTCCGGCTTGGGCAGCGCGGTGAAGCCCGCCTTCTCGTACACCCCGTGCGCGTCCCCGGTCGCGAGCAGCATCCGCCGCAGGCCGAGCGGCTCGAGCCACTCCCGTACGGCGGCCACGAGCGCGACGCCGAGCCCCTTGCCGCGGGCTTCCCGGTCCACGTACACATCGCAGAGCCAGGCGAACGTGGCCTCATCGGTGAGAACCCGGGCATACGCCACCAGCAGCCCCGAACTCCGGTCGATCACCCCGAAGTTGAGCGAACCCCGCATCGCCGCGGCCTGCTTCTCGCGCG
Organism: Streptomyces odontotermitis; assembly: GCF_050510915.1. Lineage (NCBI taxonomy): Bacteria > Bacillati > Actinomycetota > Actinomycetes > Kitasatosporales > Streptomycetaceae > Streptomyces > Streptomyces odontotermitis. Next base: position 240,957 of record NZ_JBNJLS010000005.1, read on the forward strand.
TGCGCCCGAGGGCCCAGTACGCGTCGGTGGAGAGCCAGGCGTGCACGCGGTCGACGTCGATGCGCTCGGCATCGGCGGTGAACTCGTACCCCTCGGGGAGGGCGGGCAGTGGGGCGCTGTCGTTCATGACCTGAGCCTTTCACGGCCGCCCCGGACCGCCTCCCAGGCCCCCCGCAGCCGCTCCACGCCCTCCCCCAGCTCGGCGGCGCCGGACGCCGCCCCGAAGCTCAACCGCACGTGGGCGGCCGGGGGTTCGGCGGCAAAGTAGGGGCGGCCGGGGGCGATGGCGACGCCCGCGCGCAGGGCCGCCGCGACGAAGGCCGCCTCGTCGGTGCCGTCGGGCAGGCGCAGCCACAGGTGGTAGCCGCCCGCCGGGACGTGCGGCAGGGCGAGCTCGGGGAGGCGGCGGCGCACCGCGGCGGCCAGGGTGTCCCTGCGGCTCTGCAACTCGCCCGCCACGTTGCGCAGATGGCGCGGCCAGGCCGGGGACCCGGCGAGCTCCAGGGCCGCCTCCTGCAGCGGCCTGGGCACGAAGAAGTGGTCGACGACCTGGATCGCGCGCAGCCGCTCCAGGACGGGGCCGCGGGCGGCGAGGGCGCTGACCCGGAAGCTCGGCGAGGTCGCCTTGGTGAGCGAGCAGACGTGCACGACGACGCCGTCGTGGTCGTCCTCGGTGAGCGGGCGCGGCAGCGGCCCGGCGTCCTCGTGGACCAGCCGCCGCACGAAGTCGTCCTCGATCACGAAGGCCCCCGCCTCGCGGGCGATGCGCAGGACCTCGGGGCGGCGCTCGGCGGAGAGCACCGCACCCGTCGGGTTCTGGAACAGCGGCTGGCAGACGAACACCCGCGCGCCGGTCGCCTTGAGCGCGGCGGCGAGCAGGTCGGGGCGGACGCCGTCGGTGTCCACCGGCACCGGTACCGGGCGCAGTCCCGCGGCGCGGGCGATGGCCAGCAGGCCGGGGTACGTGGGCGACTCCACCAGGACCGGGGAGCCGGGCGGGGCGAGGGCGCGCAGGGCGGTGGTGAGCGCGCTCTGGCCGCCCGCCGTGATCAGCACCTCGGCGGCCGTGAGCGCCCCGCCCATACCGCGCGCGAACCACTCGCGCAGCTCCGGCAGCCCGTCGATGGGCGGGCGCCCCCAGGCGCCGGGGCGCCGGCCGGCCCGCGCGAGCGCCGCGGCCATGGCCCGCTCGGGCTGGAGCGAGGGGTGCAGATAGCCTCCGCTGAGCTCGATGACACCGGTCGGCGGGGTGGTGAGCGTGACCAGGACGGCGGAGGCGTCGACGGCGCGCGGCACGAGTTCGGCGGCGGCGTCGGCGCTCAGCGCGACCTCCTGCCAGGAGGTGTCCCCCGCGGGCTCCGCGGCCGCGCGCGCCTCGGCCCGGAACGCGCCCGCGCCCGGCCGGGTCACCACGAGCCCCTCGGCGGCGAGCTGGGCGAGCGCCCGGGACACCGTCACGGGGCTCACCCGGAACCGCTCGACCAGCGCCCGGCTCGATGGCAGCTTTCCACCTGGAGAGTAGCGGTCAAGCTCACTTCTCAGCTGTTTCGCCAACTCACCCACACTGCTACCGTGGTTCATGAGAGCGCACAGTAGCACTACTGAAGAAACTGGGATAGCGGTCAACGGCGGCCGCCCCGCCGCCGGGGCCACCGGGGCCACCGGGGCCGGAGCCACGGGAACCGGAGCCTTCCGCGCCGGAGCCGCGGAAGCCGGAACCGTGGAAGCCAGAACCGCGGAAGCCGGAGCCGGCGCGGCCGACGACCTCGCCGCCCGCGCCCACCGCCACCGCACCGGCACTCTCCTCGCCGCCGTCGGCGTCACCTCCTTCTCGCTCACCTTCCCCGCCACCGCCTGGGGCCTCGAAGGCTTCGGCCCGTGGTCCCTGGTGGCCGTGCGCAGCGTTCTCGCCGCCGTCATCGCGGGTGCGTGCCTGCTCGCGCTGCGGGTGCCGGTGCCCGAGCGGCGGCACTGGGGCGGGCTCGCGGTCGTCGGCGCCGGGGTGGTGCTCGGCTTCCCGATGCTCACCACGCTCGCCCTGGAGACGGCGACGACCGCGCACTCGGCGGTGGTGGTGGGCCTGCTGCCGCTGACCACGGCCGTGCTCTCCTCGCTGCGCACGGGCGCCCGCCCCTCGCGGACCTTCTGGATCGCCGCGTGCGCGGGCGCGGCGGCGGTGATCGCCTTCACCGTGCAGCAGAGCGGCGGCGCCCTCACCCGCGCCGACCTGTATCTCTTCGGGGCGCTGCTGATCTGCGCGGCGGGCTACACCGAGGGCGGCCGGCTCGCCTCGGTCATGCCCGGCTGGCAGGTCATCTCCTGGGCGCTCGTGCTGTGCCTGCCGCTCGCCGTCGCCGGTGCGGCGGTCGCGCTCGCGCACGAGCCGGTGCGGCTGACCGGGCACGCGGTGGCCGGCCTGCTGTGGGTGGCGGCGGGCTCGCAGTTCCTCGGCCTGGTCGTCTGGTACAAGGGCATGGGCCTGATCGGCATCCCCAAGGCCAGCCAACTCCAGCTCGCCCAGCCGCTGTTGACCCTCGTCTGGTCGGTGTTCCTGCTCGGCGAGCACCTCACCGTGGCCGCGCCCATCACCGCGGCCGCCGTGCTCATCTGCATCGCGGTGACACAACGGGCGCGCGGGTAGAGCCCAACTCCCTCCACCCGACGTACACTTGCCGCCACACAACGCCACCATGTGACGGGACGAGGAGGGCAGTCCCCATGCAGGCATCCGTGGGTGACCGGCTGTTGGTGCACGGCCGGATCGTCGGACAGCACGACCGGACTGCGGAGATCATCGAGGTTCTCGGGGCCGACGGCGGCCCGCCGTACCGGGTCCGCTTCGAGGACGGCCACGAGACGCTGATGTCACCGGGCCCCGACACGGTCGTGCGGCCCTTTGGCGACGACGAGGGCTAGCCCCCTCTCAGCGCGGCGGCCGGGCCGGTTCTTGGTAGTGGTCGGCGACCACCCGCGCCATCGCGCCGATCTTGTCGACGGTGACCTCCTTCGCCGAGAAGAAGACGTGCCCGCGCACCTGCCGGAAGCCATCGGCGTACGTCAGGTGCCGGGACAGCTCCGCCGGGTCCTGCCAGGCCGGGGGCTGCGCCGGGTCGCCCGCCTTGTACAGCGCCTCGCCCGCGTAGAGCCGCACGCCCGTGCCGCGCACCACGTCCGACCACCACGGCACCAGCTTCGCGTAGTCGGCGACGGCGAAGCCCATGTTCCAGTACAGCTGCGGACAGATGTAGTCGAGCCAGCCCTTCTTGACCCAGCCGCGGGTGTCCGCGTGGAGGTTGTCGTAGGTCTGGACCCCGGCCTGGGTGTCCGAGCCGAGCGGGTCGGTCGAGGCGTTGCGCCAGACCCCGAAGGGGCTTATCCCGAAGTCGACGCCCCGCTTCACCTTCTTCACCCGCACCGACATCTCCCGCACCAGGCGGTCTATGTTGTCCCGCCGCCAGGCCGCGCGGTCCGGGAAGCCCCCGCCGTAGCGCGCGTAGGCCGCGTCGTCGTCGAAGACCTGGCCCGCCACCGGATACGGGTAGAAGTAGTCGTCCCAGTGCACCGCGTCGATCGCGTAGTGGCGCAGCGCGTCCAGCATCGCGTCCTGGACGAAGGCCCGGACCTCGGGGAGCCCCGGGTTGTAGTAGAGCTTGCCGCCGTACGGCACGACCCAGTCGGGGTGGACGCGGGCCGGGTGCGTGGGGACCAGGCGCGAGGGATCCGTGTGGTTGGCGACGCGGAACGGGTTGAACCAGGCGTGCAGCTCAAGCCCGCGCCGGTGGGCCTCGCGGACGGCGGTGCCCAGCGGGTCCCAGCCGGGGTCCTGGCCCTGCACGCCGGTGAGGTACTCCGACCAGGGCTCGTACGGCGAGGGCCAGAGCGCGTCGGCGGTGGGCCGCACCTGGAAGATCACCGTGTTGAGCTTCCGTCGCACCGCCGTGTCCAGGTACGCGAGGAGCTCGGCGCGCTGCTGTGCCGCCGGCAGGCCGGGCTTGGAGGGCCAGTCGCGGTTGGCGACGCTCGCCACCCACATCCCCCGCATCTCACGCCGCGGCCGCCCCCGCGCCCCGGCGGCCGCCGCCGCGTCCCCGGCCGTGGCGAGCCCCGCCACCGTCACGGCCGCCGTCAGCGCGAAGCCTCTGCGTGACATACGCCTCATCGAGTCGCCCCCCTGAGTCCGAACTCCCGCCGCCGCCACGGCCGCAGAGGACAGCATGCCCGACCCGGCCCCCCAAGCACCCGAGGTTGCGGAGTAACGTTCACGGCCGAGGGGGCGCTTGACCATGCTCCCCGGGCAGGCACCGCAACCGTACGGGGGACCTGCCGGCCCCGTTGATCAGTGAAAGGCACGAGGTGACCGACTCCATGACCGATATCACGCGCGTCGGAGTGGTGGGCTGTGGCCAGATGGGCGCCGGGATCGCGGAGGTCTGCGCCCGCTCCGGACTGGATGTGAAGGTCGCGGAGACCACCGGTGAGGCCCTGGAGATCGGCCGCACGCGGCTGTACAACTCCCTGACCAAGGCCGCCGAGCGCGGCAAGATCTCCGACGAGGAGCGGGACTCGGCGCTGGACCGGCTCTCCTTCACCACGGACCTCGGCGAGTTCGCCGACCGCGACCTGGTGATCGAGGCCGTCGTGGAGAACGAGCAGGTCAAGACCGAGATCTTCCAGGTCCTCGACCAGGTGGTGACCCGCCAGGACGCGATCCTCGCCTCCAACACCTCCTCGATCCCCCTGGTGAAGCTGGCCGTCGCGACGTCCCGCCCCGACCAGGTCATCGGCATCCACTTCTTCAACCCGGCCCCGGTGCAGCAGCTCGTCGAGCTGATCCCGGCCCTCACCACGTCCGAGGGCACCATCAGCCGCGCCCAGGTCCTGGTCGAGAAGGTCCTCGGCAAGCACGCGATCCGCGCCCAGGACCGCTCGGGCTTCGTGGTCAACGCGCTGCTCATCCCGTATCTGCTCTCCGCAATCCGGATGTTCGAGTCGGGCATCGCCAGCCGCGAGGACATCGACAACGGCATGGAGCTGGGCTGCGCCCACCCGATGGGCCCGCTCAAGCTCGCCGACCTGATCGGTCTGGACACGGTCGCCTCGGTCGCCGACTCCATGTACGCCGAGTACAAGGAGCCGCTGTACGCCGCTCCCCCGCTCCTGCAGCGCATGGTCGACGCGGGCCGCCTCGGCCGGAAGTCCGGCTCGGGCTTCTACACGTACGCCTGAACCCGCTCGGGGAGCCGTACGGCTGACCACAGAGCGTAAAGACAGAAAGCGACAGAACACCACGGGTCCGGCACTCCCACGAGTGCCGGGCCCGTGGCGTTCACACACCGTGTGCGCAATGGGCTCGCATATGCCCCTCGCACACGCTCCCGCCGCGCCCACCAGGCGAGTTGACTTTCGGTGCGCATCAGGGGGATGGACGACTACAGAAAGGAGCGGATCCCGTGATCGCCGATCCCGACCATCCCGTGGTCCCGGAAGAACTCGCTGAGTTACGGCGCAACCTGGATGTGGGCCTGGCCCGCGTCGACGGACGGCTTGCGCTGCTCACCCAGCACGACGAACAGAGCGTCAGGAACCAGGAGGCCCTGATCACTCGGGTCACCGCCCTGGAGAACACCCGCTGGCCGCTGCCCGCCATCGTCGCGCTCGCGGCGGTCGGAGCACTCGCCGTATCGATCTGGCAGGCGCTCGGCCGCTAGCGGGGCCATGCCGCTAGCGCCCGTCCTGACCGAGGCGCAAGTGGTGCAGGAGGAGCAGGGCCGCGGCCATGTTGGCGGCCGGAACCTCGCCGCGGGCCACCATGTCGGGGACCAGCTTGAGCGGGACCCACTCGCGGCGGTCCGACTCGAAGTCGTCTTCGGGGTGGCCGATGTACGTCCCTTCGTCGGACCAGTAGATGTGGTGCTTGGCGTCCGTGAGCCCGTTCGAGGGCTCGACGCTCATCAGGTGCCGCAGCGGTCCCGGCCGCCAGCCGGTCTCCTCCTCCATCTCCCGTGCCGCCGCGTACGCGATGTCCTCGCCGTCCTCGACGACGCCCGCCGCGAGTTCCCAGCCCCAGCTGTCCGTGATGAAGCGGTGCCGCCACAGCAGCAGCACCTCGTTGGCGTCGTTGACGACGGTGGCCACGGCGACGGGCCGCAGCCGTATCAGGAAGTGATCGAGGTGCCGGCCGTCGGGCAACTCGACATCTGCGAGATTGACCGTGAACCATCGATTTCCATACACAGTTTGTTCGCTCTGTTTCGTCCACTGCACGGTTCTGCCACCTTCCGCCGGGTAGATGGCAATATCGCAGCAGCAGAGTCTTCGGAGCAGGAGAGTGTGTGCAGCGCCGGACGGCCTCCGGAACACTCCCCCCGTGAACCCCGTGAAACAGAACGCGCGCCGACTTACAGCGGGACGCGCAGGGCCCCGTCGATGAGTTCGGCCGCCTCGGCCGTGCCGGCGCAGTCGCTGCGTACGAGATGTTCGCGCACCGCGCGCAGCCGGTCGCGCAGCCGTTGCGACTCCATCCCCCGTGCCTGTTCTGCCATTTCCACCGCCGTGGCCACCGCCTCGTCGGTGTTTCCCTGGCGCAGTTCGATCTGGCTGAGCATCGCGAGGCGGTGCACCCGGCCCCGGTCGTGCGCCGGGGTGTCCACGGCCGCCGCGGCGTGTTCGCGCGCCCCGGTCAGGTCGCCGAGGCTCAGGAGTGCCTCCGCCACTTGTACGTTGACCAGGCCCGGCTGGACATAGCCGGTCTCGTCCGGCTCCCGGCCGCGGCTGATCCGGTCGGCCGCGGCCTCGGCACGCCGGATGCAGGACAGCGCGCTGCTGCCGTCGCCCAGGTGCGCGTACGCCTTGGCCTGCATCGCGTACAGGTCGGAGGCGAGGGCGGGCGTGATGTCGCGGCCCGCGGCACGCAGGGCGGCCTCCGCGAAGGCGACGGCCTGGCGGTACTCGCGCATGAACAGCGACTGGTTGACGAGCAGGGCGATGACATAGGCCCCGAGCCCCCTGTCCCCGCTGGCCTTGGCGAGCCGCAGCGCCTGGTGGAAGTAGCGCTGGGCAAGGCCGTGGGCGTCCGAGTCATAGGCGCAGATCCCCGCGATGGCCACCAACCCGCCGGTGGAGCGGTGCAGTTGGCGCCCGGTCGCGTCCGTGTAGCTGCCGCGGAGCAGCGGCGCCACCTCGGAGTTGAGGAAGCCGACGATCCGGCTGCGCGTCGCGATGCCGCCCGTCTTGCGGTACATCTGCTCGTAGTGGGCGCGGGCCGCCCGCATCATGTCGATGTCGGCCGTGCTGACGGGGTGGCGCCCGCCGCGCGACACGTCCACGTCCTCCGGCGGGTTCTCCCACTCCCATACGGGCATCACGGCGGGCGTTCCGGTGACCGCGGGCGCGCCCAGGAGGTGCGGGCGCTGCTGCTGGTCCGAGCGCCACAGGGCGGTGGCCCGCTCCACGAAGCCGGAGAGCGTGGAGGAGGCGGCGGCGCCGAAGCGGGCGGCCGGTACGCCGGGCACGCCGAGGCCGATGTCGTCGAGGGTGACCGGGCGTTGGAGACGGGCGGCGAGCACTTCGCAGATGAGATCGGGGACTTGGCCGCGCGGCCGCTGCCCCTTCAGCCAGCGGGCGACGGCCGTGTGTTCGTACCTCAGCGCGAGACCTCTGGCCTTGCCGGCGTGGTTGACGTGGGCGGCGAGGCCCGCGTGGGAGATTCCCGCTTCGTCGAGTATCGCGTCGAGCAGGGTGTTGGGCTGCATGGTGCCCTCCGATGGCTCGGTCCGGCCAGCCTAGTTGAGGCGGCTTCACACGGGGTGTGAACGGAATGCCCGCATCCGGTGAGTGCACGCGCTGTCGCGGCTGGGGCACGATCGGTTGACTGAGGTGCCTCACAAGGAGGCCGGCGGGGCCGTCGGCTCCCCCCTCGAAGTGCGCGGCGGCCCACTCTGGCGCCGCCCGTGCCCGCCGGTCTGCCCGACACTCCACGGCGGGACGGGCGGCGCGCGCCGGTCGGGCCCGGAGCGCTGGAGCCCTGGGGCCCTGGGGCCCCTCAACTCAGCGTGCGGGCCCGGTGCACGGGCTCGGATTGCTGCACGGGGACGCGTCTGCGCTCGTTGCGCAGCACCAGGAGCGCGGCGTCGTCGGTGGGCAACCTGCCGGTGTGGCGCAGCAGTTCGGCGTAGACCGAGCGGATCAGTGACTCCGGCGCCGACGACTGGCCGCGCACCGCTTCGGTGAGCGCGCTCTGCAGCGGGAAGAACCGGCCGTCCGCGTCGCGCGCGTCCTCGATCCCGTCCGTGTGCAGCACCAGGGTCTCCCCCGGCAGCAGCGGCCCGCAGGGCAGCACCGGCAGCTCGGCGGGGAGCGGGAAGGACCCGAGCGGCGGCAGCGGTTCCCCGCCGGGGAGCTGCTCGGCCCGGCTGTCCAGGCGGTACGGCCAGGGGTGACCGCAGTTCAGCGCGGACACCTCGCCGTCCGCGCCGATCTCCAGGAGCAGGACCGTCACGAACTCCTCGCCCAGCGGGCAGTCGGAGACCACGCCGCCACCCGCCGGGTGCTCCGCGCGGGAGCGCTCCCTCAAGTGGCGTGCCAGGGCCCGCTCCAACCGGCGCAGCACCAGCGGCAGTTCGGGTTCGTCGTGGGCGGCCTCCCGGAAGGAGCCGAGCACGGCGGCGACCGTGGCGATGGCGGCGAGGCCGTGCCCGCGCACATCGCCCATGATCACCCGCACCCCGTGGTCGGTGGCCACGACCTCGTAGAGATCGCCGCCGACGGAGGCGCCGTCCGACGCGGAGAGCCGCCCGGCCGCGATGCCGAGGCCCTCGATGCGCGGCGGCAGGGGCCGCAGCAGCACGTTCTGGGCGGCGCCCGCGACCTCGCGCATCTGCCGCAACTCCCGCTGCAGCGCCCGCCGTACGTGCAGTATCAGGCCGGTGCCGACGACGAAGAAGACGGCGCTGGTGACGATGCGCGCGCCCAGGCCGTTCTGCTGGGCCAGCGGGCAGGCGAGCTTGTAGGTGATCGCGAACGCACCCCAGACGGTGGGGAGTCCGAGGGTGAGCGCCCGCCGGGCCCGCTTCGGTCCGATACGGGGGACACGGGAGACACGGGGGATGCGCGAGATCCTGGTGACGATCTTCCTCCGGAACCGAGCCCGGTGCCTCGCCCGGTGAGGAGAGCGAGGCTTGATACGGATCATGCCGATGGCCCCCCTAGGCCCTGTTCAGCGAGCAGTCCGGCCGCTATTGGCCGGATTGATTCTGTCGACCACCTGGACCGATCGGGCCAGAGAGGCCGCACTTGTCACTCAAACGAGTGAGGGACGTACCCGATGGTCCAGGTACGTCCCTCTTCAATCCCGTCTGCACGGGGGCGCGTTGACTACGCCGGGTGACTATGCCCCGCGCAGCACCGCCCCGGTCACCTCGGCCGCGCGCGCCACGGCGGCGTCCCGGGCCGCGGTCGCCTCGTCGACGGTCAGCGTCCGGTCGTCGGCGCGGAAGCGCAGCGCGTACGCGAGCGACTTCTTGCCCGCGCCGAGCTGCTCGCCCTCGAAGACGTCGAACAGGCGGATGGACTCGAGGAGTTCACCGGCGCCGTCGCGCAGGTACGCCTCGACCACGGCGGCCGGGACCTCCTGGTCGACGACGAGCGCGACGTCCTGCGTGGCCACCGGGAAGGTGGAGATGTGCGGGGCCTTGACGGTCCCTTCCCCTGCCTCGCCGAGCAGGTCGAGGTCGAGCTCCATCGCGCAGGTGCGGGCCGGGAGCCCGAACGCCTTGGTGACGCGCGGGTGCAGCTCGCCCGCGTGCCCGATGGTGACCAGGTTGCCCTGCTCGCCCTCCGGGCCCGCGGCGCTCTCCAGGTATACCTGCAGCTCGGCGCAGCGGCCCGGGTGCCAGGGGCCGTACTGCCCCTGCTGGACGATGAGTTCGGCACCGGCCTCGCGGGCCACCACGCGGGCCGCCTCGACGGCGTCCGCCCAGTCGGCCGGGCGGCCCTTGCCCCACCAGCCGGCCTGCTCGCGGGCGCCCGTGAGGACGGCGGCGAGGTGGCGGGGCTGCTCGGGCAGGGCGGCGTCGAGGCCCGCGATCTCCTCGTCGGTGGGACGGCGGTCGACGGGCAGCTGCGCGGCGGCTCCGGCGTCGTCCTTCGGGTGGAAGACCAGGCCCGTCTCGAAGAGCGCCAGGTCGTGGCTGCCGCGGCCCTCGTTGCGGCGGACCGCGGTGAGCAGGCCCGGCAGCAGCGACGTGCGGAGCGCGGGCTCCTCGTCGTTGAGCGGGTTGGCGAGCTTGACCACGCGGCGGTTGGCGTCGTCCGCCTCCAGGCCCAGCTGGTCGAAGACCTGCTCGCCGACGAACGGGTAGTTGAGCGCCTCCACGTAGCCCGCGGCGGCCAGGGCGCGCCCGGCCCGGCGGTGCAGGCGCTGGCGCTCGGTCAGGCCGCGGCCCGCGGGGGGCCTCGGCAGCGTCGACGGGAGGTTCTCGTAGCCCTCCAGGCGGATGACCTCCTCGGCGAGGTCGTTGGGCTCGCCGAGATCGGGGCGCCAGGTCGGCACGGTGACGGTCAGGTCGTCCTGCCCGTACACGTCGCAGCCGACCTGCTGGAGGCGGCGGACGACCGTCTCGCGGCCGTACTCGACGCCGGCGACCTTGTCCGGGTGGTCGGCGGGCATGGTGATCGTGCGCGGCCCGGTGGGCGCGATGACCTCCGTGACCCCGCTGTCCGCGGTGCCGCCCGCGAGGAGCACGAGCAGGTCGACGGTGCGCTGCGCGGCGGCGGCCGCGGCCTGCGGGTCGACGCCGCGCTCGAAGCGCTTGGACGCCTCGGAGGACAGCTTGTGGCGGCGCGCGGTGCGGGCGATGGAGACGGCGTCGAAGTGCGCGGCCTCGATGACGACCTCGCGGGTGCCGTGGAACTCACCCGTCTCCGGGTCGGCGACGGCGTCGGCGATCTCCGTGTTGGCGCCGCCCATCACACCGGCCAGGCCGATGGCGCCGCGCTCGTCGGTGATGACCAGGTCACCGGCGTCGAGGACGCGCTGGGCGCCGTCGAGCGTGGTGAACTTCTCGCCCTGCTCGGCACGGCGGACCCCGATGGTGCCCTCGACGCGCGAGCGGTCGTAGGTGTGCAGGGGCTGGCCGAGCTCCATCATCACGTAGTTGGCGATGTCGACGGCGAGCGAGATCGGGCGCATGCCGACCTTCTGCAGGCGGCGCTGCAGCCAGATCGGGGAGCGCGCCTCGGGCTGCAGGCCCGAGACGGTGCGCGCGGTGAAGCGGTCGCAGCCGCGCGGGTCGCCGATCTGCACGGGGTAGCCCGTGGAGTTCGGCGCGGGCACGTCCAGGAGCGCCGGGTCGCGCAGCGGGAGCCCGTACGCGATGGCGGCCTCGCGGGCGACGCCGCGCATCGACAGGCAGTCGCCGCGGTTGGCGGTGACGGCGATGTCCAGGACCTCGTCGACCAGCTCGAGCAGCTCGATGGCGTCGGTGCCGGCCTCGTGCTCGGGCGGCAGCACGATGATGCCGCCGGACCCGTCGTCGCCCATGCCCAGCTCGTCGCCGGAGCAGATCATGCCGTGCGAGGTCCTGCCGTACGTCTTGCGCGCGGAGATCGCGAAGTCGCCGGGCAGGACGGCGCCGGGCAGGACCACGACGACCTTGTCGCCGACGGCGAAGTTACGGGCTCCGCAGACGATCTCCTGCGGCTCACCGGTGCCATTGGCCTGGCCGACGTCGACGGTGCAGAAGCGGATCGGCTTCTTGAAGCCCTCCAGCTCCTCGATGGTCAGGACCTTGCCGACGACGAGCGGGCCCTTGAGGCCCGCGCCGAGCTGCTCGACGGTCTCGACCTCGAGACCGGCGGACACGAGCTTGGCCTGCACGTCGCGGCCGGTCTCGGTGGCGGGGAGGTCGACATACTCCCGCAGCCAGGAAAGCGGGACCCGCATCAGATCTCCATCCCGAACGGCCGGGTGAACCGTGCGTCACCCTCGACCATGTCTCGCATGTCTTCGACGTTGTGGCGGAACATCAGCATCCGTTCGATGCCGAACCCGAAGGCGAATCCGCTGTACTTCTCGGGGTCCACACCACAGGCGACGAGCACCTTCGGGTTGACCATGCCGCAGCCGCCCAGCTCGATCCAGCCCTCGGAGGAGCAGGTGCGGCAGGGGCGGTCCGGGTTGCCGACGGACTCGCCACGGCACACGTAGCAGACCATGTCCATCTCGGCGGACGGCTCGGTGAAGGGGAAGAAGTTCGGCCGCAGCCGGGTCTCCATGCCCTCGCCGAACAGCGACTGGACCATGTGGTCCAGGGTGCCCTTGAGGTCGGCCATGGTCAGGCCCTCGTCCACGGCGAGCAGCTCGACCTGGCGGAAGACCGGGCTGTGCGTGGCGTCCAGCTCGTCCGTGCGGTACACGCGGCCGGGGCAGATCACGTAGACCGGCGGCTCGCTGCTGAGCATCGAGCGGATCTGCACGGGCGAGGTGTGCGTGCGCAGCACCACGCCGGAGTCGGCCGAGCCGTCCGGCCCCTCCACGAAGAAGGTGTCGTGCTCGGTGCGCGCCGGGTGGTCCGGGCCGATGTTGAGGGCGTCGAAGGTGAACCACTCGGCCTCGACCTCGGGGCCCTCGGCCACCGCGTAGCCCATGGCCACGAAGATGTCCTCGATGCGCTCGGAGAGCGTCGTCAGGGGGTGCCGGGCACCGGCGGCCACGCGGTCGTACGGCAGCGTGACGTCCACCGCCTCCTCGACCAGGACGCGGGCGTCGCGCTCGGCCTCGAGCTCGGCCTGGCGGGCGGCGAGCGCCTTGCTGACGGCGCCGCGGGCCATGCCGACCCGCTTGCCCGCCTCGGCCTTGGCCTGCGGCGGCAGCGCGCCGATCTCGCGGTTGGCGAGCGCCAGGGGCGAGGTGCCGCCGGTGTGGGCGGTCTTCGCCTCCTGGAGCTGGGCGAGGTCACCGGCGGCGGCGAAGGCGGCGAGCGCCTCGTCCCGCATCCGCTCGATCTCTTCCGGTTTCAGTGCCTCGACCTCGACAGGGTCGTACGACTTGTTCGGTGCCGACATCTCTTCCCGTGCTTCCGGTTGGCTTGGCTGATGGTCCCCGTCCACGACTCGGAGACGAATCGTCCACATGAGGGGACGCAAACGTGCCAAAGGACGAGTCTAACGGGGGTGACGCAGGTGACTGAGCCCGCGGGCGGCGCTCGGGCGGATCAGAGCAGATACGCCGGGGTGCCCACGGGCAACGTAAATCGGAACTGGGCGCCGCCGCCGGGCGCGCGGCCGACGGTGATCGAGCCGCCGTGCGCTTCCACGATGCCCTTCACGATGTACAACCCCAGTCCTGTCCCGCCGCGCTTGCTGCCCCGCCAGAAGCGGGTGAAGACGCGGCCCATCGACTCCTCCGGAATCCCGGTGCCCTCGTCGCTCACGGTCACGGCCGTGCCTGCGGGGTCCCGCTCGCGCGGGGTGGCCGAGGGCGCCACGTCAATGGTGACCGTTCCCTCCCCGTGGCGCACCGCGTTTTCCAGCAAGTTGCTGAGCACCTGGTCGACCTTGTCGGGGTCGGCCCAGAGGTCGGGCAGCGGCTGCTGCACGCGGACGAGGAAGCGGTCGGCGTCCTGGCCCGCGGCCACGTACGCCTGGACGTGGCGGCCGACGGCGGCGGCGATGTCGACGGGCTGGCGGCGCAGCTCCAGGCGGCCGGAATCGATGCGGGAGATGTCCAGGAGCTCGGCGATGAGGCGGGTGACGCGGTCGGCGTCGGCGTCGACGGTCTCCAGCATCAGCTTCTTCTGGTCGTCCGTGAACCGCTCCCACTTCGCGAGCAGCGTCGCCGTGAAGCCCTTGACGGAGGTCAGCGGGGAGCGCAGCTCATGGGCGACGGTGGCGATCAGCTCGGCGTGGCTGCGCTCGGTGCGGCGGCGGGCCTCGGTGTCGCGCAGGGAGACGACGACGCGGTGGACGGGGCCGGTGGGCGCGGTGCGGAGGTAGCGCGCGGAGACGAGCACCTCACGGCCGCCCGGCAGCAGCAGATTGCGCTCGGGCTGCGCGACGCGGATGGCCAGGCCGCCGTACGGGTCGGTGAGCTGCCACCAGCGCCGGCCTTCGAGGTCCTCCAGGGGCAGCGCGCGCTCCAGCGGGGTGCCGAGGGCGTCGCCCGCGGGCACCGAAGTGATGCGCGTGGCGGCCTTGTTGAAGCAGATCACCCGGCCGTTCTCGTCGGCGACCACGAGGCCGTCGGGCAGCTCGTCCGGGTCGAGGCCGAGGCCGGTGAGGACGGCGGGGGCGTGGCCGGTCACGGGAGGGCACAGTACGTCCCGCACTCCCGGTGGTCTGCTGGTGCCGACACCCATGTCCCCGTACCCCACCTTTCAGCTCCGGGGGAGCGCCCCCGAGGCCGTCACCCTACTAGCTGGAGGTGACGGAGCGGCACCCTCCCGCCGCGCGCTGTGCACGGGCGGAGGCGTAGAGGCAAACCGCTGCCGCCGTCGCGAGGTTGAGGCTCTCGGCCTTGCCGTGGATCGGAACGCGCACCACGGCGTCGGCGAGTGCGCGGGTCTCCTCCGGGAGCCCCCACGCCTCGTTCCCGAACACCCAGGCGCTGGGCGTGCCCATGGTGCCCCGGTCGAGCTCGGTGTCGAGGTCGTCCTCGCCCGCCCCGTCGGCGGCGAGGATCCGCACGCCCGCGTCCTTGAGCCCCTCGATGGCCCGCTCCACGGGCACGCCCACCGCGACGGGCAGATGGAACAGCGAACCCACCGAAGCGCGCACGCACTTGGGGTTGTAGAGGTCCACGGACGCATCGGTCAGCACGACCGCCTCGGCACCGGCGGCGTCGGCGCAGCGCAGCACGGTGCCCGCGTTGCCGGGGTCGCGGACGTGGGCGAGGACGGCGACGAGCTTGGGGCGGGCGGCGAGGATGTCCTCGAAGGGGGTGTCCAGGAACCGGCAGACCCCGACAACTCCCTGTGGCGTCACGGTCGTCGAGATGTCGGCGATGACGTCCTCGGCGGCCAGGTGCACCCGGGCGCCCGCGCTCCGGGCCTCCCCCACGATGTCGGCGTACCGCTCGGCGGCCTCGACGGTGGCGAACAGCTCCACGAGGGTGCCCTGGTGCCCGGCCGCCTCCCGCACGGCCTGCGGCCCCTCGGCGAGGAAGAGCCGCTCCTTCCCCCGGAAGTTCCGCTTGGCCAGCCGCCGGGCGGCGGTGACGCGGGGGGAACGGGGAGAGATCAGTTCGGGGGCGACGGCCATGAACTCACTTTCGGAGGTACGGGGGTACGGGGCACGGGGTGGAGAAGGGGCCGGAAGCGCTCGGACCCGCAAGCCCCCCAGGGCTTACGGGTCCGAGTGAGGGTCAGCGACCCACCGATCAGGCAGCGGCCTTCGGGGCGTTGACGTCCGAGGGAAGCGCCTTCTGCGCGACCTCGACGAGCGCGGCGAACGCGTTCTCGTCGTTGACGGCCAGCTCCGCGAGGATCTTGCGGTCCACCTCGATGTTGGCGGCCTTCAGACCCTGGATGAAGCGGTTGTAGGTGATGCCGTTGGCGCGGGCAGCGGCGTTGATGCGCTGGATCCACAGCTGACGGAAGTCGCCCTTGCGCTTCTTGCGGTCGTTGTAGTTGTAGACCAGGGAGTGGGTGACCTGCTCCTTGGCCTTGCGGTACAGGCGCGACCGCTGGCCGCGGTAGCCGCTGGCCTGCTCGAGGATCGCCCGACGCTTCTTGTGCGCGTTGACTGCGCGCTTGACGCGTGCCACTTGTTAACTCCTTGTAGCGGGGCCGTGGTTGGACTCACACGGCCCGAAATCGATTGGGTCCCGGTCCGAGTTCAGGCGCTCACGCGCCCGAAGCTCACTTGCCGAGAAGCTTCTTGATCTTCTTGGCGTCGCCCGGGGCCATCTCGGCGTTGCCGGTGAGGCGACGCGTCAGGCGCGACGACTTGTGCTCGAGCAGGTGGCGCTTGCCGGCGCGCTCACGGAGCACCTTGCCGGAGCCGGTGACCTTGAAGCGCTTGCTGGCACCGCTGTGCGACTTGTTCTTCGGCATAGCGCCGTTCTCTCCTCGTCAGTGGCGCTCCGATGCCCGGTCGTGAAACCGGGCATCCGGGAGCGTCATGTGTATCGGTTGTCGTCCCTGGACTCGCGTCCGGGGATCAGGCCTCGGCAGGGGCCTCGGCGGGAGCCTCGGAAAGCTCCTCCTCGGCGGCGTTCTGCGAGCGGCCGGGGTTGGCCTTCGCGTCGGCCTTGCGAGCCGCCTGGGCCTCACGGGCCTCGGCCATGGCCTCGGTCTTCTTCTTGTGCGGACCGAGAACCATGATCATGTTGCGGCCGTCCTGCTTCGGGTTCGACTCGATGAAGCCGAGGTCCTGGACGTCCTCCGCGAGCCGCTGCAGCAGTCGGTAGCCGAGCTCCGGCCGGGACTGCTCGCGACCACGGAACATGATCGTGATCTTGACCTTGTCGCCCTGCTTGAGGAACCGGACGACGTGACCCTTCTTGGTGTCATAGTCGTGCGGGTCGATCTTCGGCCGGAGCTTCATCTCCTTGATGACCGTGTGCGCCTGGTTCTTGCGCGCCTCACGGGCCTTCATGGCCGACTCGTACTTGAACTTCCCGTAGTCCATGAGCTTGCAGACGGGCGGGCGAGCGTTCGCCGCCACCTCGACCAGGTCGAGGTCGTACTCCTGAGCAAGCTCAAGGGCCTTGGCAAGCGGAACAATCCCGACCTGCTCGCCGCTGGGACCGACAAGTCGCACTTCGGGAACGCGAATCCGGTCGTTGATGCGGGGCTCGGCGCTGATGGATCCTCCTCGGTAGCACCACACGACGGTCTGGCGGACCGCCGCGTACGTCTGTTTCCTAAGTACCAACCGCGCCGACGCACAAAAAATGCCCCGGACGGTACACAGGGGGGCTCCAAGAACTACCGGAGCACCGCCACGGTGACCGCGGGGCGCACTTCGGACGGTTCCATCGTCCGTACGGAACGATGGGGACCGTCTGACCGGTGACCCGCCGTCCGCGAGGACGGCCAGGTGGGAGATCGGAGCCTCCACTTGTGGGCCGGTCACGCGGGATGGTCTTGCTTGATTCCGTGCGCGTCCGGCCGGTCGTTACACAAGGTTAGCAGCTCCCGCACGTACGGGCTAACCGCCCACCGGGACGGGACCCCGCAGGTGAGCGCCTATCGTGTGGGGCATGAGTGAGCCTGCACCCCAGACGCCCCAGACACCCGACTTCGACACCATGGCCCGCGACATCGCGGAGGTCCCCGCGGTCGAGGTCATCGTGACCGTCGCGGTGAACCTGATGAGCGCCGCGGCCGTGAAGCTCGGCCTGACCGAGGAGGGCGAGGCCCACAAGGACCTGGACGAGGCCCGCAAGCTGGTGCACGCCCTCGCGGGGCTGCTCGACGCGAGCGCGACGGAGATCAGCTCCTTCCACGCGGCGCCGCTGCGCGATGGACTCAAGTCCCTGCAGCTGGCCTTCCGGGAGGCGTCCCTCGTCCCGGACGAGCCCGGCCAGGGCCCCGGCGAGAAGTACACGGGCGCCCTCTACGGCTAGCGCCCGCTTGCTTCCCTTACGCCCGTTTACTCCCGTACGAACAGGGGCTCGCCCGGTGGCGTGGCCTCGGCCGGCAGCAGTGCCAGGTCGAGACCGCGCACCAGGCGGGCCCTCAGCGTTTCGTCGGCCGCGATGCGCCGGGCGACGCGCTGCGCGGCCTCCGCGGGGGCCGCGGCCGGGTCGAGTACGAGGGCCAGGGTGCCGTCTCCCGCACCGGGGCCGAGGTGGGCGCGGAGGACCGCGGGTTCGGCGGCGACGGCGGTGCGCACGGCCTCGGTGACGGCCGGGTCGGTGAGGGCGTCCGTGCGGGTGCGGCCCTCGGCGAGGGCGAGCAGCGCGCGGCGGTTCAGCTCGTAGGGGACGGGCCCGGCGAGGTCGAGGACGATCGTGTCGGCCTTCTCGTGGGCGGCGGCGGCCAGGGCCTGGTGCAGGGGCACCGCGACGGGGCGGGCGGCCGGGTCCCAGAGGGCGAGCGCCTCGGTGGAGGTGAAGGCGGGCAGGGCGGTCCGCTCCCCCGCCTTCAGGGTGGGCACCGCCATGTCGCTGGTCTTCTCGCGCTTCAGCCCGTTCTCGTCGACCTCGACCTCGCCGAGCACGGCGACGACGGGGACGAGGAGCCGGGCGTCCGCGAGGGCCTCGAGGACCGGGCCGTGCGCGGTGCGGTCCTCGGCCCAGGCGGCGAGGGCCGCGCTCAGCCGGGGATCGGCGGAGCCGTCGTCGTTCGAGAAGCCGGGGTCGGGAATGTTCTTGTTCGCCACGGTCTCGACCCTACCGAGCGGCCGGGCGCCCCGGTCCGGGGGCTCGGTCCGACCGGCTCGGGTCAGCGGCGGCGGGGCGCGCGGCCCCGCCACAGGTAGACCGCCGCCGCGAGGAGCGCCGCGCCGAGGGTGCCCGCGACGGGGCCGACCCAGGCGGCGGGGCCGGTGTCCGTGTCCTCCTCGGCCGGGCCCGCGCCGAAGTACTTCTTGCCGTAGGCCGCCGTGGTCAGGCCCTCCGGCTTCAGCTTGCCGCCGCGCTCGATCGCGGCGGCCGGGTCGATGAGGCCGAAGCCGCGGGCGTCGTCGCGGCCGCCGCTCGGGGCGTCCCGCGCGGTGTCCTCGAGGAGCTTCTTGATCTGGGCCGGGGTGAGCCCGGGGTGGGCGGCGCGGATGAGGGCGACGGCGCCGGAGACGAAGGCGGAGGCCGCGCTGGTGCCCCAGCCCTCGTAGTACTGGCGGGACGGGTCGGGGATGGCGATCTTCTTGCCGGGGGCGGCCACGGTCGCGTACCAGCGGCGGGTGGAGAACGAGGCGCGGTTGCCGTTGGGGTCGACCGCGGTGGCGGCGATCACTCCGGGGTAGGCCGCCGGGTAGGAGATGTGGTCGCCGTGCTCGCCGCCGTTGCCCGCGGAGGCGACGACGGCGATGCCCTTCTTCAGGGCGTACTGGATCGCGGCGTCCTCGGCGGGCTCGGGGTGCGCGGACTTGGAGTCGTCGCCGAGCGAGAGGTTGATGACGTCCGCGCCGTGGTCGGCGGCCCAGCGGATGCCCTCGGCGAGTGCGTTGCCGCGGGTGTCGCGGGCCTTCGCGCGGTGCGGGTCGCCGTCCTCGAGGATCACCCGGACCGGCAGGATCTTCGCCTGCGGGGCGATGCCGAGGACGCCGTCACCGCGGCCGCGGCCGTGTCCGTGGCCCGCGATGATCCCGGACATGGCGGTGCCGTGGTGGGCCCAGGACTTGTCGCCCCGCTTCGCCCCGAAGCCGACCATGTCCTTGCCGGACAGGACGTTGCCCTTCAGGTCGGGGTGGGTGGCGTCCACCCCGGTGTCGAGGACCGCGACGGTGATGCCCTTGCCCTTGGTGGTGCGCCACGCCTCGTCGGTGTGCATCGCGGACAGCGCCCACTGCTGGGCGCGGATGCCGTCGGAGGCGTGCGCGGCGGTGGCGGCCGGTCCTGCGAGCACGACGGCGCCCGCCACCAGGGCGGTGGTCAACTGCCTCAATCCCATGGGGACTTCCCGGGACTTCCTCATGAAGTCTTCTTCTCCGTGTCCGCGGTGAGCGTCGTGCGCAGGCCGCGCTCGATCCGGTCGGCGATGCCCTTCGCCTCGTTGCCGAGGCCCGACTCGGCGGGGGCGGTGGTGGCGCCCTCCTTCATCGCCTCGGCGGCGGACTGGGGCTCCGTGACGACCCGGCCGTCGGCGAAGCCGGAGACCG
The DNA here is from genome assembly GCF_050510915.1 of Streptomyces odontotermitis. NCBI lineage: Bacteria > Bacillati > Actinomycetota > Actinomycetes > Kitasatosporales > Streptomycetaceae > Streptomyces > Streptomyces odontotermitis. The sequence continues at coordinate 260,718 of NZ_JBNJLS010000005.1, forward strand.
CGTACGCGACGACGGGCGCGTCCGGCAGCACGGACACCGTCCACGAGGCCCGCTGCGCGTCGCCGAAGCCCGCCGCGAGGGTGCCCTTGGCGGCGTACGGGCGCGGCATCAGGTCGGAGCGGGCGTCCAGGCCCTCCTCGGTGAAGCGGGTGCGCAGGGCGCGCATGGCGTCGGCGTCGGCCTTGGTGAACAGCAGGCCCACGGTGGTGACATGGCTGCTGGTCGCGTCCGTGTAGGTGGCGCGGAGCAGGCTCAGACAGCCGACCGGGGCGAGGGCCTTGCGCAGCAGCGGGTCGAACGCGTCCTTGCAGCTGCCGCTGGGCGGCGCGACGGCGATCCGGGTCCAGGTGCGGTCGGCGCCGCCGGGGCCCGCGCCCTCGCCCTTCAGGGTGGTCGGGAAGAGCTTGTCGACGGGCACGCTGTGCCAGAGCTCCCCGGCGACCGCGTACTGGTCCCGCCCGGTGCCGCCCGAGGCGTCGTCGGTCAGCCAACTCCCGGTCGCGGCGCCCCCGATGAGGCCGAGCCCGAGCACGACGCAGGCCGCGGCGGCCGCCATGCGCGGCCGCACCAGACCGCGCACGGGCCGCAGCCGCGTGGTGCTGTCGTCGTACTCCGGCGGCCGCACGGTGAACACGAAGGGCCGCCCGGCGCCGGGGCCGGGGGTCAGGTCCACGGAGCCCACGGGGCGGCGGCGGGTGGGGCGTTCGGGCGGGGGCAGCTCGAAGTCGGGCTCCGGAGCGGGTGCTTCAAGGGGCTCGTCAGGGAGGGCTTCCGGAGGAACCGACGGCTGCGAGGGTACGGCGGAAGCGCTCGGGCGCCGCGGCGGCAGGGGCACCTGTCCGGTGGGCGGGCCGTCGGGGAAGCGGGCCGAGGCGGCGGGGGGTGGCGGGGCGCTCGGGCTCGGCGGAGTGGCTTCGGTTGTCGGCGGGGTGGCCGGGTTCGGCGGAGTGGCTCCGGTCGGCGGGGTGGCGTCGCGGTGGAACGGTTCGCCTGCGACGGGGCGCTCCGTCGGCGGGGACAGGGGGCGCCTCGGCGGCGGGTCCTGGGGCGGCCGGTCGGCCGGGCGGTCAGCCTGAGCGGTCATCGGCTCGGGCGCCGCCGCACCGAACGCGTCCCTCGACTCGGCTCTCGGCTCGGCCCTGGACTCGCCCCTCGACTCGTCGATCGACGACAGCAGTTCGCCGAACATCCGGCCACGCCGCTCGGCCGGCGACTCGGCGGGCGGCTCGGCACGAGGCGGGGCGACGGGCGGGTCCAGCGGCGGGCGGGCCTCGGGGAAGCGGGACGAGGCGGCCGGGGGCGGTGGCGTCGTCGGAGCCGGGGGCGGCGTCGGGACCGGGGGCGGCGGCTCGGTGGGCCGGGGCGGCTCGGCGGGCCTCGGGGGTACGGGGGCGCGCCGCTGCGCTTCCGTGCTCATGCACCCCCCCGTTTCCTCGCACTCGGTCCCGCCGGAGCTCCTGCGTGCGCGTCACTCTACGGGCTGGCGCAGGTCGCGCGGGAACCCAGTCCGCACCCCCGGGTGATCTGTCCCGAACGTCCCCCTACCCTCGGGTAATCGCGTCTGGCAGGCTTCGCCCATGACAGGTCCTTCTGCAGATCGGGCCCGCTACGACCGGGCCACCGCGCACCTCGACGCCCCGCTCGCGATCGTCGATCTCGACGCGTTCGACGCCAACGCCGACGATCTCGTGCGCCGGGCCGGCGGCAAGCCGATCCGCGTCGCCAGCAAGTCGGTGCGCTGCCGTGCCCTGCTCGAGCGGGTCCTCGCCCGCGACGGCTTCGCCGGGATCATGTCGTTCACGCTCGCCGAGTCCCTCTGGCTCGCCCGCTCCGGCTTCGACGACGTCCTGCTCGCCTACCCCTCGGCCGACCGCGCCGCCTTCGCGGAGCTGACCGCCGACCCCAAGCTCGCGGCGGCCGTGACCGTGATGGTCGACGACCCGGCGCAGCTGCGGCTCATCGAGGAGGCGCGGCGCGCGGGCGGGGGCGGCGAAGAGGTGCGGGTCTGCCTGGAGTTGGACACCGCGTACCGGGTGCTCGGCGGCCGGGTGCGGATCGGTGCGCTGCGCTCGCCGCTGCACTCCCCCTCCCAGGTCGCAGCCCTGGCCCGCGCGGTGGCCCGGCGGCCCGGGTTCCGGCTCGTCGGCGTGATGGCGTACGAGGGACATGTGGCCGGTGTCGGGGACGCGATCGCGGGGCGGCCGGTGCGGTCGCGGGCGATCCGCCTCATGCAGGCCGCCGCGCGCAGGGAGCTGGCGGCGCGGCGGGCCGAGACGATCCGGGCGGTACGGGCTGTCGCGCCGGACCTGGAGTTCGTCAACGGCGGCGGCACGGGGAGCGTGCAGCACACGGCGGCGGAGGGCGCGGTGACGGAGATCGCGGCCGGGTCGGGGCTCTATGTACCGCGGCTCTTCGACAACTACACGTCGTTCAGCGGGCGTCCGGCCGCGCTGTTCGGGGTGCCGGTGGTGCGGCGGCCCGGGGTGGGGGTGGTGACCGTGCTCGGCGGCGGCTATCCCGCGTCGGGGGCCGCGGGGGCCGACCGGTCCCCCGTCCCGTATCTGCCGGAAGGGCTTGGGTACGACCCCCAGGAGGGGGCCGGGGAAGTGCAGACGCCCTTGGTGGGGGCGCCCGCGGACGACCTGCTGATCGGCGACACGGTGTGGTTCCGGCACGCGAAGGCCGGGGAGCTGTGCGAGCGGTTCGAGGTGCTGCACCTGGTCGAGGGCGACCGGGTGGTGGGGACGGTGCCGACGTATCGGGGCGAAGGCCACACGTTCCTGTGAGGGGGCGGGCGGCTTCGTGAGGGGCCGGGTCGCGCTACTGCGTGGGTGAAGGGCCCACGCTGCTGCCCACGCCGCCCGAGCCCGAATCCCCGATGGCCCGGACGCCCTTGGTGATCTCGTCCATGTCGGTGACCGGCGGCGGGGTCTTCGCGCCGGCCTCGCCCGTACCGCCGGGGGCGTCGATGACGAAGCGGATCAGGACCAGCGTGTCCGCGCGCGACGCCGACGGGAACACCAGCGACTGCACATAGCCGCCGGGGCCGGTCGCCGTCCGCACGCGCCAGCGGACCACATAGCCGCTGCGGCCCGCCACGGCGACGTTGCCCTGCTTGACCACGGTGTGCGACGTGAGGCCGTCGAAGGGGCGCCGGTCGAGCTTGTCGCGGTCGTACGCGCGGTCCGCCGCGTCCTCGATGTCGCGCTTCGCCACCTTCTCGGGCGAGCGTTCGTCCGTGGCCGTGACCGTGCGCGAGTAGACCGTGCCGTGGCGGCAGAGGCTGCCCTCGCCGGGGCAGTCGTAGATCTCCGGGGTCTGGATGGTGGGGTCGCCGTCGAGGGAGTCCTCGGCCTTCTCCCAGCCGTCCGGTACGGGGATCGTGATGGCGTTGATGTCGTCGGTCAGGGTGTCCGGGGACGGGTCGGGCGCCGAGGTGGTGGGGGTCGGCGAGGAGGAGTCCGACGACTCGTCCGTCGGCTGCGGGGGTGCGGTCGGTCCGGGGCCGCCGCCCTGGGGGTCGACGCCGTCGTCCCTGCCGAGCACGACGACGCCGGTGACGATCGACGCGAGCAGGACGACCGCGGCGGCCGACAGCGCGACGGCCTTGGCCCGGCTCCCGCGAGGCCCGCCCGGCAGCGGTGCGACCGCCGTCGTGGCGGGCATCTGCCCCTGCTCCCCCGTCGCGGGTCCGAACCCGCCCGCGGCCGAGCCGAATCCTCCCGTCGACGGGCCGAACCCCGGCTGCGCCGGGGCCTGTTGGGGAGCCTGCGGCGTGCGCCGGTGCTCGGTCCACGAGGACCCGTCCCACCACCGCTCGACGGCGGGTGAGGACGGGTCCGGGTACCAGCCGGGCGCGGGCGTCATGCTCATCCCGGCACTCTAATGGGCGCCGCAACGGGCACTGCCGCGCGCCTCAGCCGTGGATCGTGTCCTTCTGGTCGGGCACCACCGAGCCGTCGTCCCGCAGGAGCGGGCCGAAGCCGCCCTCCGGCTTGTTGTACGCGGCCGTGGCGCACGGGTACGGGTCCGCCTTCCGCGGCAGGGGCTCGATGAACATGGGGTTCACGACCCAACGGCCGTCGGCGTTGTCGTACGCCCGGCACATGACCTCGTTCTTGTTGCGGTTGAGCACGAGGTGCGCGCCCGTCGCGTCGCCGACGAAGGTCACGTCCGTGTCGGCGTCGCCGCCGCCGAGCGCGATGCGGTGGCGCCAGTCCTGCTTCTCCCAGGCCGACTTGCCCTTGACGCCGTAGATCTCCTGGTTGATCCAGCAGCGCTTGCCGTCGATGTACGGGATGGCCTCGCCCTTGTTCACGCCGACGCCGCCGCAGCCCTGGTTCCAGGTGGTGATGCGGCCCTTCTTGTCGAGGACCGAGCGGATCGCGATGGTGTGCTTCCGGTCGATGCCGACGCCGCCCTTGCCGCCCGACCAGACCTCGGTGACCGGCTCGGAGCCCGCCGAGACGATGTAGACGTCGAACCCGGCCTTCTTGAGCGTCCGGATCAGGTCGCGCTGCTGCTCGTAGTAGCGGACGTAGCCGGGGATGACGTGCGTGCCCACGGTCTGGGTGGACCCGACGGGCGCGGCGAGTGCCTCCTTGCGGGCCTTGCGGGCGTACGACTCCAGCTCCTTGACCGTGTGCCCGGCGAACAGCTGCGGCACCCAGGCGTACTGGGGAACGGTGCGGCGGTGGTTCCACTCGCCCGCGAAGGCGGCGGCGCCGCTCATCGTCTTGCCGGACTCGCGGATGTTGAAGATCTCGTCCGCGCAGGCGGTGTCGGTGGAGGTCGGCAGCGGGGCGCCCACGGGCACGTCGGTGCCGCAGGCCGTGGTGAGCGCCTTGTCGGCCTCGTCCGTCATCCACTTGCTGGACTTCTTCCAGCTCGCGGGGCGCAGGATCTTGTCGTGCCGCAGCGACCAGGCGATGGTCGCGTCCGTGACGTCGTTCTTGGAGACGGTGTTGTCCCAGTCGAAGGCGGCGACGGGCCGGTGCTTCGCGGCCGAACCGCCGTGCGCCAGGCGCGGGTTGGAGCAGGTGCCGCGCTCGTCGATGACCTTCTGGAGGCGGGCGCGGTTCTCCCCGTACCAGGGGAGTTTCGTGGAGAGCTGCGGGCAGTGCGCGCGCTTCGCGGTGGGTGCGGCCGTGGCGGCGGCCGCGGGGAGCGACGCGGCCACGGCTGCCAGCGAGGTGGCGGCCGTGGCCAGAGTCAGCGCCAATACATGTCGGTTACCCATGTGAGTGGACCGTACATCAGGGTCAGTTCGCCGTTGAGGCCCGGTACACGGAGTCGTTCTGATCGGGGATGACCGAGCCGTCCGTACGGCGTACCGGGCCCTCGGAACCGTCGCGTCCGGTGTAGCCGGTGGTGGCGCAGGGGTAGGGGCCGGCCTGCTTGCCCTTGGGCTCGATGAACATGGGGTTGACCAGCCAGCGGCGGTCGCCGTTGTCGTAGGCGCGGCACATCAGCTCGGTCTTGTTGCGGTTCAGGACGAGGCGCAGGCCCGTCGCGTCGCGCAGGAACGAGACGTCGGTGTCGGAGTCGCCCGCCGCGAACACCTGGCGCTTCGCGGCCGGTTGGACCTTCTCGGCGGCCGCGCCCCTGACCTTGAGGATCCGCTCGTTGATGGCGCAGCGCTTGCCGTCGATGTACGTGATCATCGAGTCGGCGCCGTCCCTGACGGAGCCGCAGCCCTTGAGGTGGGCGGTCTGCCTGCCGTGCGCGACGACGTTGCGGATGCCGATGACGTGGCGCGCGTCGAGGCCCACGCCGCCCTTTCCTGCGGCCCAGACCTCGGCGACGGGCTCGGGCGAGGCGGAGACGATGTAGACGTCGAACCCGGCCTTCTTGAGCGTGCGGATCAGGTCGCGCTGCTGCTCGTAGTAGCGCGCCCAGCCGGTGACCTTGCCGGTGCCGACGGTCTGTTCGGTGCCGACGGGGGCGGCGAGGTTCTCCTTGCGGGCGGCGGCCGCGAAGCCCTTGACCTGGCGGCCCGTCCAGCCCTGGGTGAGCTGGGCGAGCCAGGCGTACTGGGGCTCCATGCGGCGGTGGTCGAAGCCGTCGAAGGCGGTCTTGCCGCCGGTGGTGGTGCCCTCGCCGTAGACGGCGGCGATCTCGTCGGCACAGGCCGTGTTCTTCGCCGTGGGGAGCGTGCGGCCGGTGGCGGGGCAGGCCGTGGCGAGGGCGGTGGCGGCCGGGTCGGTGAGGTAGCGGCTGGTGGTGTGCCAGTCGCCGCCCTTGGGGGTGCGTACCTTGCTGTTGCGCAGCATCCAGAACATGGTGGCGTCGCCCACGTCGTTCTTGATGACCGTGTTGTCCCAGTCGAAGACCGCGAGGGGCTTCGCCTTCTTGTCGTACGCGTCGCCGCAGCGGCCGTAGGTGTCCAGCATCCGCTGGAGCTTCGCCTTGTTGGCGCCGTACCAGCCCTTGGAGACGTGCAGGGCGGGGCACTTGTGGGCGTGGGCGGGGGCCGTCTGGGTGGCCTGGGCGGTGGCGAGCCCGGTCCCGGCCACGGCGAGGGCGGCGGCGGCCGCGTACCAGCGGTGCTTGATCTTCATGAACACGCTCCTTGTCTACGCAGGACAGCCGGGCGTCGTGCGACGCCCGGCTGTCGGGATGCTGGATGCGAGATGAACTACAGGGGCGTGACGTACGCCCCGGTGAGCCCGCCGTCGACGAGGAAGTCGGTGGCGTTCACGAACGAGGAGTCGTCGCTCGCGAGGAACGCGACGGCGGCGGCCATCTCCTCGGCCTCCGCGAAACGGCCCACGGGAATGTGCACGAGGCGGCGCGCGGCCCGCTCCGGGTCCTTGGCGAACAGTTCCTGGAGCAGCGGGGTGTTGACGGGGCCCGGGCACAGCGCGTTGACGCGGATGCCTTCCCGGGCGAACTGCACGCCCAGCTCGCGGGACATGGCAAGGACACCGCCCTTGGACGCCGTGTACGAGATCTGCGAGGTGGCGGCGCCCATCCGCGCCACGAACGACGCGGTGTTGATGATCGAACCCTTGCCCTGGCGGCGCATGTAGGGGATCGCGGCCTTGCAGCACAGGTAGACGGAGGTGAGGTTGACCTCCTGGACCCGCTTCCACGCCTCCAGGCCGGTGTCCAGGATGGAGTCGTCGTCGGGCGGCGAGATGCCCGCGTTGTTGAAGGCGATGTCGACGGAGCCGTAGGTGTCGTACGCGGTCTTGAAGAGCGCCTCGACCTGCTCGGCGTCGGTGACGTCGACCTTCACGAAGGTGCCGCCGACCTCCTCTGCGGCCTTCTTGCCCGCGGTCTCGTCGATGTCGCCGCAGACGACGTGCGCGCCCTCGGAGGCGAGGCGGCGTGCGGCGGCGAGGCCGATGCCGCTGCCGGCGCCGGTGATGACGGCGGTACGGCCGACGAGGCGGCGGCAGACAATCTCTTCGGTCACTGGGCGGGCCCTTCCGTGCTGATGAAGACGTTCTTCGTTTCGGTGAAGGCGGCAAGGGCGTCGGGGCCGAGTTCACGGCCGAGCCCGGACTGCTTGTAGCCGCCGAAGGGGGTCCAATAGCGCACGCTGGAGTGCGAGTTGACGGACAGGTTGCCCGCCTGGACGGCCTGCGAGACGCGCAGCGCCCGGCCGACGTCGCGGGTCCAGATCGAGCCGGACAGGCCGTACTCGGTGGCGTTGGCGAGCCGGATCGCGTCGGCCTCGTCCTCGAAGGGCAGGACGACGGCGACGGGCCCGAAGACCTCCTCGACGGCGGCCGGCGCGTCGGCCGGGACGTCCGTGAGGAGGGTCGGCGGGAACCAGAAGCCGGGGCCCTCGGGGGCGGTGCCGTGGATTCCGGCGCCCGGCGTCACGTACGAACGGACGCGCTCCAGCTGGGACTTGGAGATCAGCGGCCCCATCTGGGTCTTCTCGTCGGCCGGGTCGCCGACCACGACGGACTCGACCGCGGGCGCCACCAGCTCCAGGAACCGGTCGTACACGGAACGCTGCACCAGGACGCGGGTGCGGGCGCAGCAGTCCTGCCCGGAGTTGTCGAGGTACGACATGGGCGTGGCGAGCGCGGCCGCCTCCACGTCCGCGTCCGCGAAGACGATGTTCGGGCTCTTGCCGCCGAGTTCGAGGGTCACGCGCTTCACGCGGTCGGCGCACTTGGCCATGATCCGCTTGCCGACGCCCGTGGAGCCGGTGAACACGATCTTCGCGACGCCCGGGTGCTCGACGAGCGCGTCCCCCGCGACGGCGCCGACGCCGGGCAGGACCTGGAAGAGGTGCTCGGGAAGCCCGGCCTCCAGGGCGAGTTCGGCGAGGCGAAGCGCGGTGAGCGGCGTCGTCTCGGCGGGCTTGAGGATGACGGCGTTGCCCGCGGCGAGCGCGGGGGCCGTGCCCCAGGCAGCGATCGGCATCGGGAAGTTCCACGGCGCGATCACGCCGATGACGCCGAGCGGTTCGAGGATCGTGACGTTCAGACCGCCGGGGACGGGGATCTGCCGTCCGCTGAGCCGCTCCACTCCCCCGGCCGCGAACTCCAGGAGGTCGCGGACGTTGCCCGCCTCCCAGCGCGCGTTGCCGATGACGTGCCCGGCCTCGCGGACCTCCAGCTGGGCCAGTTCCTCGCGGTGGTCGTCGACGACGGCGGCGAAGCGGCGCAGGAGGCGGGCACGGTCGGCGGGGGCCACGGCGGCCCAGCGGATCTGCGCGGCGGCGGCGCGGGTGACGGCCGCGTCGACGTCCTGCGCGGTGGCGGCGGGGACGGTCGCGACGACCTCTTCCGTCGCCGGGTTCAGTACCTCGAGTACGTCAAGTACGTCCTGTTGCAAGGGTGTTCCTCACATGCGTTCGAAGGAGCGGCGGAGCTCCCAGTCGGTCACCGCGGAGTCGAAGGCGTCCAGCTCGACCCGGGCCATGTTCCGGTAGTGCGCGACCACCTCGTCGCCGAAGGCGGCCTTGGCGATGGGGCTGTTCTCCCAGAGCTCGGCGGCCTCGCGCAGGGTGGTGGGCACGTGCTCGTAGTCGGCCGTGTACGCGTTCCCCGCGCACTCCTCGGGCAGTTCGAGCCGCTGCTCTATGCCGTACAGACCGGCGGCCACGAGTCCGGCGACCGCGAGGTGCGGGTTGACGTCGCCGCCGGGCAGCCGGTTCTCGAAGCGCAGGGAGCGGCCGTGGCCGACGACGCGCAGCGCGCAGGTGCGGTTGTCGTAGCCCCAGGCGACGGCGGTGGGCGCGAACGAGCCGGGGCGGAACCGCTTGTACGAGTTGATGTTGGGCGCGTACAGAAGGCTGAAGTCCCGCAGGGCGGCCAGCTGTCCGGCGAGGAAGTGCCGCATCGTCTCCGACATCCCCCCTGGGTCGCCGGAAGAGCCCGCCATGGCGTTGTTGCCGTCGGCGTCCTGGAGCGAGAGGTGGATGTGGCAGGAGTTGCCCTCGCGCTCGTTGTACTTGGCCATGAAGGTGAGCGAGACGCCCTCCTGGGCCGCGATCTCCTTGGCGCCGGTCTTGTAGATGGCGTGCTGGTCGCAGGTGACGAGGGCCTCGTCGTAGCGGAACACGATCTCGTGCTGGCCGGGGTTGCACTCGCCCTTCGCCGACTCGACGACCAGGCCCGCGGCCGCCATGTCGTTGCGGATGCGGCGCAGCAGCGGCTCGATCCTGCCGGTCCCGAGGACCGAGTAGTCGATGTTGTACTGGTTGGCCGGGGTGAGCTCCTTGTAGCCCGCGTCCCACGCCTGCTCGTAGGTGTCCTTGAAGACGATGAATTCGAGTTCCGTGCCGACGTGGGCGCTCAGACCGAGCTCGGCGAGCCGGTCCAGCTGGCGGCGCAGGATCTGCCGGGGCGCGGCGACGACGGGCGAGCCGTCGTTCCAGGCCAGGTCGGCGATGAGCAGGGCCGTGCCCTCGTTCCAGGGCACGCGGCGCAGGGTCGCCGGGTCGGCGTGCATGGCGAAGTCGCCGTAGCCGCGGTCCCAGGAGGACATCGCGTAGCCGTCGACGGTGTTCATGTCCGCGTCCACGGCCAGGAGGTAGTTGCAGCCCTCCGTGCCGTGTTCCAGGACCTCGTCGAGGAAGAAGCGGGCGGCGAACCGCTTGCCCTGGAGCCGCCCTTGCATATCGGGGAAGGCCAGGACGACAGTGTCGATCTCGCCGCTCGCGACGAGGGCCTTGAGCTCCTCGATCCCGAGCGGGGGTGTGCGGTCTGCCACGGGAAAAGCCTCCTTGGGTCAGCCGAGGGCCATAAGGTATTGCGGAGAACCATTGCTTGGGAAGGGGGTTGGGCCAGATGTCGCACGCGGACGGTGACGGCGGCCTCGCGACGGTGCTGCGGCCGGTGCGCGCGGGCAACGGCTTCGAGGAGGCGCTGGAGCAGATCCTCCAGGTCGTCCGGCTCGGTCTGGTGCCGGGCGGTGAACGGCTGCCGTCCGAGCGGGAGTTGGCGGACCGGCTCGGCATCAGCCGGGTCACGCTGCGCGAGGTCCTGAAGGTGCTGCAGGACCAGGGCCTGGTGGAGTCGCGGCGCGGCCGGTACGGCGGCACGTTCGTGCTGCCGCGCCCCGAGGCGGCCGGCGAGGACGAGCTGCGCCGCCGCATCAGGGACGTCGACGTCGAGGACGTGCTGCGCTTCCGCGAGGTCCTGGAGGTGGGCGCGGCCGGGCTCTGCGCCGCGCACGGCCTGGACGGCGCCCAGGTGGAGCGGCTGCGCGCCGCCCTGGCCGACACCCATGACGCGCCGCTCGCCGACTACCGCCGCCAGGACACCCTCCTGCACCTCACCCTGGCCGAGCTCTGCGGCTCGGCCAGCCTCACCGCGCAGTACGCGGCGGTGCGCGCCACGGTCAACGACCTCCTCGACTGCATCCCGCTGTTGGTGCGGAACCTGGAGCATTCCCAGCGCCAGCACACCGCGCTCGTCGAGGCGGTGCTCGACGGGGACGCGGACGGAGCCCGGGAGATGATGCGGGAGCACTGCGGGGGGACGGCTGCCCTGCTGCGGGGTTTCCTGACGTGAGGGGGCCGACGCCGGGGGCGGCGTGAGCAACGGTTAACCACCGGGTAACGCAAGGGTCTTGATTTCTTCGGTACGGCACCGCAAAGGTATGGATCCGTTCCATTGAGTCCATCCAGCTGAACCTCAGTTGAGTCCGTCGAGCTGATCCTCAGTGCCGCCGTCGCATGGGAGCCCTGCCATGACCCTGGAGTCCACCAAGCCGTCCGCCGGCCAGGAGGCGGACGACTATCTGGAGCGCAGAACCCTCCAACGAGGCAACGCGGGCTGGGTGTTGCTCACCGGTCTCGGCGTCGCCTACGTCGTCTCGGGGGACTTCTCCGGCTGGAACTCGGGGCTCGCCGAGGGCGGCTTCGGCGGGCTCGGCATCGCGATGGCGCTGATGGGCGTCATGTACGCGTGCATGGTGTTCTCGCTGGCGGAACTCTCCTCGGTCCTGCCCACGGCGGGCGGCGGCTACGGCTTCGCGCGCCGGGCGCTCGGCCCCTGGGGCGGCTTCCTCACCGGCACGGCGATCCTCATCGAGTACGTGCTCGCGCCCGCCGCCATCTCCCTCTTCATCGGCGACTACGTGGAGTCCCTCGGCCTGTTCGGGCTGACCTCCGGCTGGCCGGTCTACCTCGCCTGTTTCGCGATCTTCATCGGCATCCACCTGTGGGGCGTGGGCGAGGCGCTGCGGTTCTCCTTCGTGGTGACCGGCATCGCGGTGGTCGCCCTCGTCGTCTTCGCCGTCGCCGCGTTCACGGACTTCGACGCCTCGAAGCTCAACGACGTGGCCGTGGACCACAGCGCGTTCGGCGCCAACTCCTGGCTGCCGCTCGGCCTGCTGGGGATCTGGGCGGCCTTCCCCTTCGGCATGTGGTTCTTCCTCGGCGTGGAGGGGGTGCCGCTGGCGGCCGAGGAGACCAAGGACCCGGCGCGCACGCTGCCGCGCGCCATCCGCTGGTCGCTGTGCATCCTCGTGGTCCTCGCCGTCGTCACGTTCTTCGCCTCGGCGGGAACGCGGGGCTCGGCCGCCATCCAGTCGTCCGGCAATCCGCTGGTCGAGGCGCTGCAGCCGGACGGCAAGGCGACGACGCTGAGCCGGATCATCAACTACGCGGGCCTCGCCGGCCTGGTGGCCTCCTTCTTCTCCCTCATCTACGCGGGCTCGCGCCAGCTCTTCGCCCTGTCCCGCGCGGGCTACCTGCCCCGCTTCCTCTCCCTCACCAGCAGCCGCAAGGCCCCCTACCTCGGGCTCCTCGTGCCCGGCGCGATCGGCTTCGGCCTGGCCGCGGCGACCGGGGACGGGGCGCGGATGCTGAACGTCGCCGTGTTCGGCGCCACCATCTCGTACGCCCTGATGTCGCTCTCCCACATCGTGCTGCGCCGCCGCGAACCGGAGCTCGAGCGGCCCTACCGCACCCCTGGCGGCGTGCTGACGTCCTCGGTGGCGCTGGTCCTCGCCTGCGCGGCGCTGGTCGCCACCTTCCTGGTGGACGTGACGGCGGCGCTCATCGCGCTCGGGGTATACGTGGTGGCGATCGCCTACTTCGGGCTCTACAGCCGGAGGCACCTGGTGGCGTCGGCGCCGGAGGAGGAGTTCGCGGCGCTGGCGGCGGCGGAGGCGGAGCTTGAGCGCGACTGAGGCAACCGGACTGATGCAACCGGGGCTTACGGAAAGGGAGTTCAGCACAGTGAACAGGCCGTTGATCGGGGTCAGCACCTACCTGGAGGCGAAGGCGAGCTACCGCGTGTGGGAGCTGCCCGCGGCGCTCCTGCCCGCCGGGTACCCCCGGCTCGTCCAGGCGGCGGGCGGCCTCGCCGCGATGGTGCCGCCGGACGACCCGGAGCACGCCGCCTCGGTCGTCGCCCGGCTCGACGCCGTCGTGATCGCGGGCGGCGAGGACGTCGAGCCGACGCGGTACGGAGCCGAGCCGGAAGACCGCACGGGCCCACCCGCACGAGAGCGCGACGCGTGGGAACTGGCCCTGATCGACGCGGCGTTGGCATCGGGCACTCCGCTGCTGGGCATCTGCCGCGGCATGCAGCTCCTCAACGTGGCGCTGGGCGGCACGCTGGTGCAGCACATGGAGGGCCACACGGGTGGGGTGGGCGTCTTCGGCTCGCACCCCGTGACCTCTGTACCGGGCACGCGCTACGCCACGATCGTCCCGGACGCTTCGGCGGACGTCCCCACGTACCACCACCAGGCGGTGGACCGCCTCGGTGAGGGCCTCGTGGTCTCGGCACACGCGGCGGACGGAACCGTGGAGGCGGTCGAACTCCCCGGCGACGGCTGGGTGGTGGGCGTGCAGTGGCACCCCGAGATGGGGACGGACACGCGGGTGATGGCGGCGCTGGTGGCGGAGGCGGCCGGGCGCTGAGCCGGTGGGGGCGGGGTGGGGACGCGGCGGTATGTCCGTCCTCGAAACGCCTCGGGCGCCGGACGATTTCACGAGTACTGGCTCGGGTGGCTTGCTGTACTGCGGGCGGACATACCGCCGCGTCCCCACCCCTCCCGCCGTCGCCTGTCTGCGGGTCGGCGGGTGGCCATTTCAGCCCGTCCGGCGTTTACGGGTGCCCATTTCAGCCCGTCCGGCGTTTGAGGACGAGGCTGTTCAGGCCGATGGGGGGTCTGGGGGCACAGCCCCCAGGAGGGCGCCTCAGGGGCGACGGAGTCGCGGATTCGGGAAGGGGCGGGGTCGGGGAAGAGGCCCCCGGCAGGGCAGCGCCTCACCCCACCCCCCGCGTCAGCCCCAGCAGATCCCGCGCAGGCCCCACCGGCCGCTGCCCCGTCGGCCACACAGCCCGCAACGCCCTCCCCAGCCGTACGCCGTCCAGGGGCACCTCCACAAGCCGGCGAGCCGACAGCTCCTCCCCCACCGCCAGCTCGCTCAGAACCGCGGGACCCGCCCCACTGACCGCCGCCGCCTTGACCGCCGTCGTGGAGGAGAGCTCCATCAGCGGACGGGCGAGACCGCCGAGCGCCGCGTCCAGGACCTGCCGGGTGCCCGAACCCTGCTCCCGGAGAATCAGCGGCGTGTCCGCCAGCTCCCCCGCACCCAGCGGCTTTCGGCGCCGCGCCCACCTGTGGTCCGGCGCCGTCACCACGATCAGCCGGTCGTGCGCGATCACCGCCGAGTCGAGGCCCGTCGGCAGGGTCAGGCCCTCGACGAAGCCCAGGTCGGCCTCGCCGCCGAGCACCCGCTCCGCGACCACGGCCGAGTTCCCGGCGAGCAGGGACACCGCCGTGTCGGGGCGCTGCCCGCGCAGCGCGATGAGCCAGCCCGGCAGCAGGTACTCCGCGATGGTCATGCTCGCCGCGACCCGCAGCCGCGAGTCCCTCCGGTCGCGCAACGCCTGCGCCCCCGCGTCGAACGCCTCCGCCGCCTCCACGACCCGCCGCGCCCAGTCCGTGACCAGGGCACCCGCGTCGGTCAGCCGCGAGCCGCGCGGGGAACGCTCGACGAGGGCCACGCCGAGCTGGCGCTCCATGGACCGGACGCGGCTGCTGGCCGCGGGCTGGGTGATGCCGAGCTCCCGCGCGGCCCGCCCCAGACTGCCCAGGCGCGCCACGGCGAGCAGCAGCTCCAGCGCGCCGAGGTCCGGCACCCGATGGGACAGCGACGACACCGGACCCGACACCGGCATCACCACCGCGGCCGCAACCGCGGTCGCATCCGGCGTCCCATCACTGCTCTCCCGCTTCACCTCACCCATAAGGCCACTTTATGACCTCATAGACGAGTGGTCCCTGGCGGGCCGCCCCGAAGGGGATCACCGTGGAGTCATGGTCACCGCAGCATCCCAGCCCCTCGGCGCCACCGCCCGCACCCGCGTCGGCACCCGCGCCCCCGCCGTCCGCCACCTCGGCCCCAACTGGTACGCCTCCGTCATGGGCACCGCGATCATCGCCAACGCCGGCGCCGCCCTCCCGGTGCACGTACCGGGCCTGCGCACGGCGTGCACGGTGGTGTGGGCCCTGTCCCTGCTGATGCTGACCACCCTGCTCGGCGCCCGCGCCCTGCACTGGCGCCACCACCGCGACCAGGCCCGCGCCCACCTCCTCGACCCGACGATGGCGCCCTTCTACGGCTGTCTGTCGATGGCCCTGCTCGCGGTCGGCGGCGGCACCATGATGGTGGGCGTCGACTGGATCGGCACGACCGCCGCGGTCGCCCTCGACACCGTCCTGTTCGTCGCGGGCACCCTCATCGGGCTCGCGGCCGCCGTGGCGATCCCGTATCTGATGGTGGCCCGGCACAAGATCGCCGCAGACCAGGCGTCGCCGGTCTGGCTGCTCCCCGTCGTGGCCCCCATGGTCTCGGCCGCCCTCGGCCCGCTGCTGATCCCGCACCTCCCGGCCGGCCAGGCACAGCAGACGATGCTGTACGCCTGCGTGGCGATGTTCGGGCTCAGCCTGCTCGCCACCCTGGTGATGCTGCCGATCATCTTCGCCCGCCTGGTCACCGGCCCCGCCCTGCCGCTCGCCCTCACCCCGACCCTGTTCCTGGTCCTCGGCCCGCTCGGCCAGTCCACCACCGCCACCAACAAGTTCGCCGACCTCGCCCCCGGCGTGGTACCCGCCCCGCTCGACCAGGGCTTCACCGTCTTCGCCGTCCTGTACGGCGTGCCGGTGATGGGCTTCGCCCTGATGTGGCTGGCCCTCGCGCTCGCCATGGTGGTGCGCGCCCGCCGCCAGGGCATGGGCTTCGCGATGACCTGGTGGGCCTTCACCTTCCCTGTCGGCACCTGCGTCACCGGCGCCGAGGGCCTCGGCAAGCACACCGGCCTGACGGCCTACAACTGGCTCGCGGTCGGCCTGTACGCCTTCCTGGTCCTCGCAGCAGCCACGGCCCTCATCCAGACAACCCGCGGCCTCCTCAACGGAAAGCTGCTCGCAGCGCCCCGCTGAGCACCCCCGCAGCCTCCGCCAACGACGGCCCGTACCAGGTGAGATGGCGCCCGCTGACCAGCGCGACCGGCAGTCCGGCGGGGAACGCCTCCGGGCCGTCGTCCCGCGTGAAGCGGTACGGCTCGTCGGGGAGGATCACCAAGTCGAGCTGCCCGGAGTGGAGTTGGTCCAGGGGGATGCGGGGGTAGCGCTCGGCGTGGGTCGCGTAGACGTTGTCGATGCCCAGGCGGTGCAGAAGGTCACCGGCGAAGGTGTCGCGGCCCAGGACCATCCAGGGGCGGCGCCAGATGGGGATCGCCGCCCGCAAGCGGTGTGCGGGCGCGGGGAGTTGGGACCAGGTCGCCGCCGCCCGGTCCAGCCACTCCGGGCGGGCCGCGCCGCAGGCCGTGAGCACCCGGGACAGTTCGTCGAGTGCCTGGTCGAGCGTGCGGATCTCGGTCACCAGGACGTCGAGGCCCGCCGCGCGCAGGGCCGCCAGGTCGGGGGCGCGGTTCTCCTCCTCGTTGGCTATCACCAGGTCCGGTGCGAGGCGCACGATGCCCGGCACGTCCGGGTTCTTCGTGCCGCCCACCCGCACGACGTCAAGGCCGGCCGGGTGGCTGCACCACTCCGTGGCCCCGACCAGGACGCCCGGCGCGCTCACCGCGACCGCCTCGGTCAAGGAAGGGACGAGGGAGACCACGCGCGGGCCTGGCACGGCGGGGCTCCTCCTCAGCGGCGACTGTCGTCCACGGCCTCGATGTGGTCGCCGACGGCCACCACCAGGACCCGGGTGTCCGCGCTCGCGGCCCGCCAGCGGTGTCGCACCCCACCGGTCAGATAGAGGCAGTCGCCGGGACCCAGGTGATAGGCCCGGCCCTCCGCCTCCACCTCGACGCCGCCCTCGACGACGTACATCAACTCGTCGTTGCGGTGCTGGAATTCGCGGCCCTCGTCGTGGTCGCCGGTGAACTCCAGGGCCTGCATCTGGTGGTGTCCGCGGATCAGTCCGCGCAGCTTCGCGTCGGGCGAGAAGTGGGCCGGACCGCCGCCGTCCCCCGCCTCGCCGGCCCGGACGACGTCGACGGAGCAGGCCGGGTCGGCGGCGGCGAGCAGCTCCACCGCGGTGGTGCGCAGCGCGTCGGCGACGGCCTGGAGGGAGCGCATGCTGGGCCGCGCCCGCTCGTTCTCCACCTGGCTGAGGAAGGGTACGGAGAGGCCGCTTCGCTCGGCGACGACGGCGAGGGTGAGCTCCAGCTCGCGGCGGCGCCGCCGGACGGCAGAGCCGACCCTGGGGGTCTCCTTGTTCTCGTCCATCGCTGCGGCTCCCTTCTGCGCTTCGGTCCACCGGTCCCGGCCACCGTGGTCCGTCGCTCGGCCCTGATGGGTTCAATGCACCCTACGCATGTTCGCCAAACGGTTTTGCCTGGTTTCACTCGCCAGGTACTAGAGCTTTCGCCCGAGGCGTACTAGAGCTCACGCCAGTAGAGCAGCTGACCGGCCTCCCCGGGGGCCGATCCCTCCCCCGGTACGAACACGCTGACCAGCAGCGCCGGTTGGCCGCCCGGGGCGGTGAGCAGGGTGGCGGAGGGGTTGGCGAAGGCGTCGCTGCCCCCGTGGGTGCGAATGCCGATCCGGTCGGCCCGGCCGCCCGCGGGGTCGTACGCGTACGTGCGCCAGCTGCCGAAGTCGCCGCGCCAGCCCTGCCCCTCGATGAACACGACGGGCCGCCCGTCCAGCTCGACGCCGGACCGGTCCCCGATGTTGCCGCTGTTGCCCCAGGCTTCCAGGGCCCGGTCGAGGCGGTGGTCCGGGGCGGCGTGCCAGGTGCGGAAGCCGGTGAGGGTGGCGCGCAGCTGCCGGTCGGTGTCGCAGTTCGCGCGGTAGTGGCCGGTCAGCTCGACGGTGTCGCCGCGCACGGCGGTGATCGCGGGGGTGCCCTCGGCGCAGCGCGAGAGGGTGCGGGGCGCGTCGTAGGCGTCGCGGGCCCGCCCGGCGAGGAGGGCCGCCAGATCCTCGTAGCCGCGGACCGCGATGTGGTTGCGGGGGTCCTTCTCGTACGCGAGGACGTAGCCGCCCCGGCCGTCGTGCGCGAGCGACGCCTGGTGCGTGCCGGGGCCGAAGTCGTGGCGGCGCTGCCAGTGGCGCAGGTCGGTGGAGGTGGCGACCGCCGCGTGGAAACGGCCGTCGTCGAGGAGGGTGTGGTAGACGGCGAGGTAGCTGCCGTCGGGGGCCTGGGCCACCTGCGCGGCGTCCATGGTGCGGCCGGTGTCGTCGCGGGCGTCGTAGCGGACCCCGTCGGCGTCCCGTACGTCCCCGGCGAGCGCGGCCAGGCGGGCGGTGGCCGGGGAGGCGGGGGCGGCCCCGGCGTTCGGTATCTGGCACAGGACCAGGGCGACGGCGAGCGTGAGCACCAGGGCGACGAGGGGCGCGGCGGGCGCCGGCTCCGGCAGACCGGGCTGACGGCCAGGCTGACGGCCGGGCCGGGAGAGCAGGTGGGGGCGGGGCATGGAGCGGGGGCGACTTTCCGGTGGCGGGCGCTGTCGAGCGTAAGGAGTGACGACGGCCCACCGGAACGCCGTGCGGGGTGGGCTTCGCCACATGGAACATGGCGAGGCCCACCCCGCACGGCACGATGCGCGGATCAGCTCTCAGCGGTACGCGGTCGTCGACCCGCCCGCGGGCGCGGGGGCCGCGCCGACAGGGGCGGCCGCACCGGCGCCACCCGCCCGGCCATCCGTGCCCCGCTCGCTCAGCTGACCCTCTTGTAGTACTTCTTCGCGGTCACGAGGCACTTCTCGCGCTCCGCCGAGGTCTTGTGCGGCTCGACGGCGCACTGCCGCTTCATGTCGAAGTAGAACGCCTTGTCGACGCGCCGCTCGTGGGTCGAGCCGGCGAACTTCTTCTTGCCGATGAGCGCCTTGTAGTTGCGGTAGCCGAAGTCGTGGCGCGCGCAGGGGAGCCGGAAGTCGAAGCCGCCGGGCTTGTCCGCGAGGCGCGTGCACCAGTCGGTGTCCCAGCGGAAGTTCCACCGGTCGACCCCGGCCTTGGCGAGCTTCCGCGTCTGGCGCCAGTCCTTGAGGCTCTTGTTGGAAGAGCGCGTCAGGGCGTACAGGCGCTTCATCTTGGCCGGGCTGGGTGCCTTGGCCGCCGCGGCCGACGCCGTCACCGTGTGGCCGGACTCCGGCGCCGCCGCCGTGGCGACCGCGCCCGAGCCCGTGGCCAGGACGCCCGCCGCGGCGAGCGACGCGACGGTGATGCGCGTAGTGAGCATGTGGTGATCCCCGTTCTTCGATGTGCCTCTGATGAGGGCGCATCGAGCGTATGAACGAGCGGTCACCGGGGGGTAGTGGATCTTTGGGCACTGCCCCAAAGGGCAGTGCCCGCTCCGTTCTCTAGGCCGTGGCCCCCGCGTCCGGGCACAGCAGGTCGTGGTGGACCACGGCGACGACGACGGCGTCGAGGCGGGTGTGCAGCCCCAACTTGCCGATGATGCGCGCGACATGAGCCTTCACGGTCCGCTCCGCTATCCCGAGCCGCCGGGCGAGCACGGGGTTCGGCAGCCCCGCTCCCAGAAGCAGCAGCACCTCCCGTTCACGGACCGTCAGATCGCTGACGGCCGGGGGTGCCACGGTCGAGTGGAGTGCGGACCGGCACGGACAGTGCGCTTCCAGCGCGTCCAGCCCGTCCAGAGACTCGTTGCAGAGGTGCCCTTGCTCCGTGTCCTGAATTGTCACAGCGATTGTCACCTTTCCCCGTTCCCCGTTCCCCGTTGTATGTGCTGCAACAAGCACTGTATGGCAGGGAGTTCGCACTAGTGAGCCCACAATTCCGTCTCACGTGGCACTCGGTTACGGCATCATGTCCGGTGTGACCAGTGAGCTTTCCCGACGCCTCGTATCCGACCAACTATGGGATTTGGCACGTCCGTTGCTGCCTCCGTTCGCCGCGCGCCCCCAGGGCGGCGGCACGGCTCCGCGCGATGAGCGCGCCGTCTTGACAGCGGTGGTGTACGTGCTGACCAGCGACTGCGCCTGGCGGCAGCTCCCCTCCCTGTTCGGCGTCCCGGCCGCCACCGCACACCGCCGCTACGCCGCGTGGACCGAGGTTCACCTGTGGCGACGACTGAAGGACGCGGCCAGGAAGGCGGGAGTCGACCCCTCCTGGGCAGCGACGATCGCCGCGTCGGCGGATCGGCGGGCCTCGTCGACCACGTGAGATGAGAGCCGCATGAAACTCGTTACGCCATCAGGACGGGCCCCGGAAATCCCCGGAATCAACAACTCCACAATGTCGCGATTAGTGGCCATCTGAGGCCCGCTGCCAGGCATGTTGACTGGCTGTGGGCCAACCAACGCAGGCATTTGAGGTAGATTTGAGATAGCGGCCGGAGGCGCCCGCGAGCACCTCCGGCGACGGTCACCAGTCGGGACAAAGAGCGCAAACTCCGGCCAAAGCACCGGATTTGCTATTACGACGCGCACACAGCGAAGCTCTCATGAGCTCCCCCGCCACCGGTCCGCCCCCACTTCCCTTTGAGGCATTGCCCCTTCGGCCAATACCGAGCGCCCGTTACACGTAATACCTTGCGGCGGTCGTTCATTTCTCGCGAGATTGGGGATCCCCAAGTGGCCGGAAACCATGGGCGGATGACGGCCGTCGCCGCCCTCTCCTCCCTCGCCGTCCTCGCCGGCGGCGTCGCCCAGGCCGAGGCGGCGGGGAACCCGTCGACACAGGGCGTGACCGCGACCGCCAAGGCCAAGAAGTGCAAGCTGAAGCGGCACCTCTACCACCCGGTGCGCACCACCGTGGTGGTCGGCAACGTCTCGGTGCGCTGCTCGAAGGCGTCCAAGGTCACCAAGGTCAAGAACATCCTGACCCTGTACCGCAACGGCAAGGTGGTCGACCACCTCAACGTGAACGGCCCCAAGGGCAAGCGCTACGCGGACGCGCAGACGTCGGCGCAGATGTCGGGCAAGCACTGCCAGAAGTGGAAGCTCAAGGTCTGGACGCTCGCCTTCAACAAGAAGCACAAGCTGGTCTACGAGTTCGCCAAGACCTCCAGGGCGAAGAAGATCTGCCCCTGAGATCGCTCTGCCCCTGAGATCCCGGCGCCGGCGCGACCGCGCACGACCGCCGCAGCTCCAGGAACAGGTCCAGGAACAGACCCGGGAACAGCTCCGGGAAGAGCTCCAGGAAGGAATCATGCTCACTCGCAAGCACCGCATACGCCTCGGCGTATGCGCCGCCGCCGTGGCCGGCGCGGCGCTCACCCCGATGGCCATCGGCAGCGCGTCCGCCGCCCCGGAGGGCGCGAAGCCCGCCGCCGTGACGGCCGAGGCCAAGACGGCCAAGGCCGCCAAGGAGATGCAGGCCGCCAAGGTCAAGGGGTTCCACTCCAAGAAGGGCGTCAAGTCCTGCGCGAAGCGCGGTGAGACGGTCTTCGTCTCCATCAAGGCGGCCCTCAAGTACCGCTTCACGTGGAAGAGCCCCGGCGGCAAGCTGCACTCCCAGCACTACTGGAACGCGAGCGACGGCACCATCGGCATCCGCAAGATGCCGACCTGGCGCAAGGACGTGTACTGGAAGGTGACGTCGCTGCCGGGCAAGAACACCAAGGCCCTCGTGAAGGTGTACGCCTACTGCAGCAAGACGGGACTGTGATCCGGACATGAAGAAGCAGCTCACCACCGTCCTGCTCGCCGCCTGCGCGGCCGCCGCCCTGATCCCCGGCTCGGCGGCCCACGCCACCGAGTCCGAGAGCGGCACCAAGCGCTGCGGCAAGGGCCAGCAGGTGATCATCTCGTCCTTCGCCGGCGGCCACGTCATCCACAAGTTCAAGACCCCGGGCAAGGGCCACCACGTCTACACCCACGACTTCGGCGGCACCCAGGGCTGGCTGTTCACGGTCCGCTACACGCCGACCGGCAAGCGGGCGATCACGTACAAGATCATCGCGAAGGACACCAAGAAGGTGAAGAACGCCTTCGTACAGAAGAAGCACCTTCTGTGCAAGAAGTTCTGACGTAGCGTCAGGCGGTCTCACGAACGCGCGTCCGCGGCGGCGGACGCGACGGAGCCCCGCCGCCGGAATCCATCCGGTGGCGGGGCTCTGCCGTGTGTGCGGTGAACTCCCCCGCTACGAGGGCTACTTCACCGGCGCCATCTTGTCGACGATGTCCGGGTGGGCGTCCACCCAGGTCGCGACGCCTTCTTCCTCATGACCCGTGCCGGCCTTCTGCACGGCCTGCTCGAGGCTCATCAGGTCGTCCGGGCTCATGTGCCAGTTCTTCAGCCAGCCGTTGAGCTCCGAGTACTTCTTCGGGAAGCTCTTGTGGGCCAGCGTCTTGATCTGGTTGTTGGCACCCCAGGTCTTCTTGGGGTCCTCGAGCCGCTGGAGGTCGTACTTCTTGTAAGCCCAGTGCGGCGACCAGAGCACGACCGCGATCGGCTCCTTCTTGGAGTAGGCGCGCTCCAGTTCGGCGAGCATCGAGCTGGAGCCCGAGCTCGTCACCTCGAAGTCGTCGAGGCCGTAGGCGGGCAGGACCTTGTCCTTGAGGCGCATCATCTGCCCCGTGCCCGGCTCGATGCCGACGATCCTGCCCTTGAACTTGTCCTTGTTCTTGCGCAGGTCGTCCATCGTCTTGACGCCCTTGACGTACGACGGGACCGAGACTTCCAGCGTGGTCTTGTCGTACCAGGCCCCGACGTCGACGAGGTTCTTCTTGTACTTGTCCCAGTACTGCTTCTGCGCCACCGGCAGCCAGCCGTCGAGCTCGAAGTCGACCTGCCCGGTGGACAGGCCCGTGAACAGCGGGCCCACGTCGAGCTTGGTGGTCTTCGGCTTGTAGCCGCGCTTCTCCAGGACGTTCTTCCACAGGTACGTGGCGGCGATGCCCTCGTCCCACGCGGGGTAGCCGATGTTCGGCGCGGCACCGGCCTGCTTGCCCGGCGCGTAGCTGTCCTTGGCGACCGGGGCGAACTTGTCGACGATGCCCGGGTTCTTCTTCAGCCAGTTCTTGACGCCCTGGTCCTGGTTGCCCTTGCCGGCGTCCTGGATGGCGCCTTCGAGGGAGGTGAGCTGCGCCTCGCTGAGCTTGAAGTCCTTCAGCCACTTCGCGACCTGCGGCTCCTGCTTGGCGAAGCCCTTGCGCGCGAGGGTGTGGATGCCGTCGCCCGAACCGAAGGCGCCCTTGGGGTCCTCCAGCTTGGTCAGCTTGTACTTGTCGTACGCCCAGTGCGGCGACCACAGGGTGACCGCGATGGGCTCCTTCTTCTTGTACGCGCGGTCCAGCTGGGCCAGCATCGCCGAGGTGTTGGACTTGACCAGCTCGTACTTGCCCTTGAGGCCGTACTCGTTCTGGACCTTGTCCTCGTAGAGCTTCATCTCACCGGCACCGGGCTCGATGCCGTAGACCTTGCCCTTGAAGAGGTCGCTCTTGCCCTTGAGGTCGTCGAGCGTCTTGACGCCCTTGACGTACGACGGGACGGCGATCTCCAGGGAGGTCGGGCCGTACCAGCTGCCGTAGTCCTCGAGCTTGTCCTTGTACTTCTTCCAGTACGGGGCGTGTGTGGCCGGCAGCCAGGAGTTGGTCTGCACGTCGATGCTGCCCTGCGCCTGGCCGTTGTAGAGGGCGCCCACTTCGAGGGCCTTCACGTCGGGCTTGAAGCCGCGCTGCTCGAGGATGTTCTTCCACAGGTAGGTGGAGGCGGTGCCCTCGGGCCAGTCGATGTAGCCGAACTTGACGGTGCGGCCGTGGCCGACGTCCGCGGACACCTTGGTGCCCTCGTCGTCCTTGCCGAAGACGTTCATGCCGCCCGCGACGAGCGCGAGGACCAGGACACCGACCATGGCGACCGGCGTGGCCGGCTTCCACTGCATGATCTTCAGGCCGCCGAGCGCGGCGTTGGCCTTGGCGAGCGCGCGCCGGCCGAGCGGCGAGACCCGCTGGTTGAGGGCGCCGGTCATGCGGTCCAGGTACATCGCGAGGATGACCACAGCGATGCCGCCCTCGAAGCCGAGCGCGACGTCGACGGAGCTGATGCCGTCGTACACGGTGGAGCCGAGGCCGCCACCGCCGACCATGCCCGCGACGACGACCATCGACAGGGCCAGCATGATCGCCTGGTTGACGCCCGCCATGATCGTGGGCAGCGCCAGCGGGAGCTGGACGCGCCACAGGGTGCTGCGCGGGTGGGTGCCGAACGCCTCGGCGGCCTCGACGAGTTCCTCGTCGACCTGGCGGATGCCGAGCTCGGTCAGGCGGACGGCCGGGGGCATGGCGAACACGATGGTCGCGACCATGCCGGGCACCGGGCCGACGCCGAAGAAGAAGATGCCCGGGATCAGATAGACCATGGCGGGCATGGTCTGCATGAAGTCGAGCACCGGGCGGATCAGACCGCTGACGGTGCGGCTCTTGGCCGCCCAGATACCGATCGGCAGGGCGAACACAAAGATGATCACGCAGGAGACGAGCACCAGCGACAGCGTGTTCATCGCCGGGTCCCACTGCTCGATCGAGTCGATCAGCGCGAAGCCCGCGAAGGCGAGGACACCGGCGAGCAGACCGCGCAGCCAGAAGGCCAGCACGGCGAAGATGCCCATGAGCAGCAACGGCTCGGGCGAGGTGAGGACCGCGTTGACGCCGTCGTAGGCGTTCCCGACGACCCACTTGATGAAGTCGAAGAGCCACTCGCAGTTGTCGCGCAGCCAGTCGACGCCGCGCGCGACCCAGTCGCCTATGTGGATCCTAGGCATCGGCGATCACCTTGCTCACTTCGCTGCCGCCGTCGCTGTCCGCCTTGTCGGCGCCGCTCTGGGCCGGCAGGACGGCCGGGTCGACGTCCTGCGGCTCGCTCTCCGGCGCCATCGGCTCACCGAGCACGGCGAGCAGCCGGGAGCTCGGCACGACGCCGACGAGGGCACCGGAGGCGTCGGTCACGGCGACCGGCACGGTGCTGGTGGAGCAGGGCGTGAACAGCTCGATGATCGGCGTGTCGGCGGACACGGCCGCGGGGGCGGCGGCCAGTACGTCGTCGGCCGTGCGCAGCTCGGCGCCCTTGGCGGTCTTCGTGCCGAACGCCGTCTCCGGCTCGGCCATGATCGCGCCCGCGGTCAGCACCCGGGCGCGGTCGACGTCCTGAGTGAAGGAGGCCACGTACTCGTTGGCCGGGGTGACCAGGATGTCCTCGGCACTGCCGGTCTGGACGATGCGGCCGTCGCGCATGACGGCGATCTGGTCGCCCAGGCGCATGGCCTCGTTCAGGTCGTGCGTGATGAAGACGATGGTCTTCTTCAGCGTCTTCTGCAGCTCGAGGAGCTGGTCCTGCATGTCGCGCCGGATCAGCGGGTCGAGCGCGCTGAACGACTCGTCCATGAGGAGCAGTTCGGCGTCGGTGGCGAGCGCGCGGGCCAGGCCGACGCGCTGCTGCATGCCGCCGGACAGCTCGTCGGGCCAGGACTTCTCCCAGCCCTTGAGGCCGGCGAGCTCGAGCGCCTCGGTGGCGCGCTTCTCGCGCTCGGCGCGCGGGACGCCCTGGACCTCGAGGCCGTAGCCGGCGTTCTCGAGGACGCTGCGGTGCGGGAAGAGCGCGAAGTGCTGGAAGACCATGCTGATCTTCTTGGAGCGCACCTCGCGCAGCTCGCGCGGGCTCAGCTCGGTCAGGTCCTGACCGTCGAAGAGCACGTGCCCGGCGGTCGGCTCGGACAGTCCGTTGAGCATGCGCAGCAACGTGGACTTACCGGATCCCGACAGACCCATGACGACGAAGATCTGGCCCGGCTTCACGGAGAAGGACGCGTCGATCACCGCCGCGGTCGTGCCGGCCGCGCGCAATTCCTCCCGGTCCGCTCCGTTACGGAGCTTCTCCACAGCGTCGTCGGGTCGTCTGCCGAACACTTTGTACAAGTGCTCGGCCTGCAGCCTGGACACATACACCTCTCGGGTCGAACGAAGACGGCCCGCCTCCCCCGCCGGCGGGCCGTGGAGCGGCACGGGGTCTGCCCGCTTGCCCTGTCAAATAGTTGAATCTCGACCGGGTCCGCTCCGCGTGCGCGCCTGCCCTCGCTTACACAGGCCAAACCCAGAAGTGCCCCAGCTCACATTTGTTGCACATCCGGAAGGGTGTTTCGCGATGCGCAACGGGTCCCGTGGGCAACCTCCTGGGCGATACCGGTACCCGTGGGCAGCCTCCCAGGCGGTCACGCCCGCCCCCGGCCGGGCGCCCCGGACTGTCAGCGGGGTGCGGCATGATGCCGAACGTGACTCAGCAAACGCGACGGCTCATGCTCCTCGACACCGCCTCCCTCTATTACCGGGCGTACTTCGGAGTCCCCGAATCCGTGAAGGCACCGGACGGCACGCCGGTCAACGCCGTTCGCGGCCTCCTCGACTTCATCGCCCGCCTCGTCCAGGACCACCGCCCCGACGACCTCGTGGCCTGCATGGACGCGGACTGGCGCCCCCACTGGCGCGTCGAGCTGATCCCCTCGTACAAGGCACACCGAGTGGCGGAGGAGGTCGAGCAGGGCCCGGACGCGGAGGAGACCCCGGACACCCTCTCCCCCCAGGTCCCGGTGATCGAGGACGTCCTGGACGCCCTCGGCATCGCCCGCGTCGGCGTCGAGGGCTACGAGGCGGACGACGTCATCGGCACCTACACCGCCCGCGCCACCGGCCCGGTCGACATCGTCACCGGCGACCGCGACCTCTACCAGCTGGTCGACGACGAGCGCGGCGTCCGCGTCCTCTATCCGCTCAAGGGCGTCGGCACGCTCCAGACCACCGACGAGAGCTGGCTGCGCGAGAAGTACGGCGTGGACGGCCCCGGCTATGTCGACCTGGCCCTGCTGCGCGGCGACCCCAGCGACGGCCTGCCCGGCGTCCCCGGCATCGGCGAGAAGACGGCGGCCAAGCTCCTGGACGCGTTCGGGGACCTGGCCGGGATCATGGCCGCGGTCGACGACCCGAAGTCGAAGCTGACCCCCTCGCAGCGCAAGCGCCTGGACGAATCCCGGCCCTACGTCGCCGTCGCACCGAAGGTCGTGCGGGTCGCGAGCGACGTCCCGCTGCCCGACGCCGACCAGGCACTTCCCCGCGAACCCCGCGACCCGGCGGCCCTGGACGAGCTCGCGGCGCAGTGGGGACTCGGGGGCGCACTGCAGCGCCTCCTCTCCACTCTCACGGACTGAGGTGTTAACTTAGGCAAGCCTAAGTATCATGGATCAGGGGAGGCCGCCATGGCAGAACGTCCGGCACGCAAGGCACCGAAGGCCCACGAGGCGCAGGTCGTGCGCACCGAGCGGCTCACCCCGCACATGCAGCGCGTGACCCTCACCGGCGACGGGCTCGCGGCCTTCACGGCGGGCGACTGCACCGACCACTACGTGAAGCTGCTGTTCCCGGTCGAGGGCGTCACCTACCCCGAGCCCTTCGACATCCAGCGGATCCGCGAGGAGTTCCCGCGCGACCAGTGGCCGGTGACCCGCACCTACACGGTCCGCTCCTGGGACGCCGAGACCCGCGAGCTCGCCCTCGACTTCGTGATCCACGGGGACGCGGGTCTCGCCGGACCGTGGGCGCGCGACGTCGAGCCGGGTGCCACGATCCGCTTCCTCGGCCCCGGCGGCGGCTACGCCCCGGCGGCCGAGGCCGACTGGCACCTGCTCGCCGGCGACGAGAGCGCCCTGCCCGCGATCGCCGCCGCCCTCGAAGCGCTCCCCCGGGGTGCGCGGGCACATGCGTTCATCGAGGTCGAGGGCCCCGAGGAGGAGCAGAAGATCACGACGGACGCCGAGGTCGTCTGGCTGCACCGGGGCGGGCGCCCCGTCGGCGAGGCCCTCGTCGAGGCGGTGCGCGCCCTCGACTTCCCCGCGGGCACGCCGCAGGCGTTCGTGCACGGCGAGGCCGGGTTCGTGAAGGAGCTGCGCCGCTACCTCCGCATGGAGCGCGAGATCCCGCGCGAGCAGCTCTCCATCTCCGGCTACTGGCGCCTCGGCCACAACGAGGACGGCTGGCAGGCGTCGAAGCGGGAGTGGAACGCGCAGGTGGAGGCGGAGCAGGAGGCCGCGGCGTAGGAGAGCGCCCGAAGGGGCGCGGGGAACTGCGCGACCAACCACAGCGGACCGCCAGTTCCCCACGAACCTGCGGCAGCTAGACGGAGCGCTGATACGACCTGAACGTGCGCGTGGAGAGCCACACAGCCCCCACCGCGAGGGCAAGCAGCGCACCACCTCGGCCGGCAACGGTTCCCCAGTCCGGCTGCGAGGACATCGCCGAACGACCAGCGACCATCGCCCAGTTCAGCGGATTGAAGTCCGCGAGATGCCGCATCCACCCGGGCATCTGGGCCGGCGCCATGAACGCCGACGACAGGAACGTCAGCGGCAGCAGCAGGAACGTGTTGATCCCGATGATCGACTCCCGCTGCCGCACCAGCATGCCCACCGCGTTGGAGAAGGCCCCGAAGACGGCGCCGAGCAGCACCGCCGCGACCACGAGGACGAGGATCCCGCCCACGCCGCCGGGGTACTCGGCGCCCCCGAGCAGTCCGAGCAGCACGATGATCACGGACTGCACGGCGGTGCTGATGCCGTTGTGCACGACGTTGGCGTTCATGAGCGCGCCCCGGCTGACCGGGGTGGTCAGGAAGCGGTTGAGCGTGCCGCGTTCGATCTCCTCGAGCGTCCCCATGCCCGCCCACATGCTGGAGCTGAGCGCGCTCATCACGACGACGCCCGGAACCAGGTAGTCGAGGTAGGAGGAGGTGCCGAAGCCGCCGAGCTCGACGACCTTCTTGAAGAGGTTGCCGAAGAGGAAGAGCCAGACGACCGGCTGGATCAGGGTGATCAGCAGGTAGGCGGGCTGCCGCGCCACCGCCATCAGTTGACGCTGCGTCATGTACCAGGTCTGGGTGAGGGAGTTGCTCATCGCGCACCTCCCGCGGCGGCCAGGGCGGCCTCGGGCGCGGCGCCGGCCGCGGCATCCGCCTCGGCCTCGGCGTACCGCCGCCCCGCGTACCGCAGATAGACGTCGTCGAGCGAGGGCCGGGCGACGGTGGCCGCGGCGACCCCGACCCCGCTCCGCTCCAGCGTGGCGAGCAGGACGGGCACCGCGGCGGCCCCGTCCTCGGCGCGCACGCTGACCCGCCGCCCGTCGACGAGCACCTCGTGCACGCCGGAGAGCCCGCGGAGCGCACCGGTCAGCAGCGTGCGGCCCGCCTCCCCGACCGGCTCGGCCAGCTCCAAGTGCACCGCGTCACCGCGCAGTTCGCCCTTCAGCTCGTCGGGCGTGCCGGTGACGACGACGTGCCCCCGGTCGACGATGGCGATGCGCTCCGCGAGCCGGTCGGCCTCTTCGAGGTAGTGCGTGGTGAGGACGATGGTGAGCCCCTCGTCCCCCGCGAGCCGCCCGATCTCGTCCCACATCGCGGCGCGTGCCTCCGGGTCGAGTCCGGTCGTGGGCTCGTCGAGGAAGAGCACGGCGGGCCGGTGCACGAGACCGAGGGCGACGTCGAGGCGGCGCTGCATGCCGCCCGAGTACCCCTTCACGGGCCGCCCGGCGGCGTCGGCGAGGCTGAAGCGGTCGAGGAGTTCGGCCACCCTCCGGTTCAGCTGCTGCCCCTTCAACCCGTAGAGCCTGCCCTGGAGTTGGAGGTTCTCACGCCCGGTGGCCACCGGGTCGGCGCCGGACCGCTGCGCCACGACGCCGATCGCGCGGCGCACCCGGTCGGGGTGGCGCAGCACGTCGTGGCCCGCGACGGTGGCGGTGCCGGAGTCGGGGCGGGCGAGGGTGGTGAGGATCTTGACGGTGGTGGACTTGCCCGCGCCGTTCGGGCCGAGGAGCCCGAAGACGGTGCCTTCCTGGACGGTGATGTCCATGCCGCTCAGCGCGGTGCCACCACCCGGATAGGTCTTGGTCAGTTGCTGTGTGTGGACAGCGGTGGTCATGACGGCTGTTCTCCGTATTTGGGTACGTGCGTACCCGAGGTCTCGGGTACGTGGGTACGCCGAGCCGGATCACGTGCTGAGCGCCGGGCTATCCTTGGTGTGCCGCACCTCGATCGCCCGGCCCGCCGCACGGTGGGTCCGGTCCGGGGTTCGAGACCCTGGCGGGGCTGCTGCAACAGCACCGCCGGGGTCTTTCTCGTTCAGCGCTTCACTGCTTCACTGCTTCAGCGCTTCACTGCTTCACTGCTTCACTCGCTCTCGAGCCGCTCCCACTCCCCGGGCACGAGGCCCGACTCATGGAACCGCCGCCAGGCCGCGACGCCGTCGAGCTCACCGCTCCTGAGCTCCCTCAGGAACCCGCGGATCCACTCGGCCTGGGCCTCGGCCATGTGCAGCTGATACTCGTTCTCCACGAGGAAGACGCGCGGCAGCGTCTCGTAGAGCTTCTGCAGCACGCCGCGCCCGCTCGCCGCCTGGACGTCGAGCGAGGCGAGCCGCTCCTCGAGGAGCCGCACCACCTCGTCGGGGTGGATGATCCCGACGAGCGAGAGCGCCGTCTCGAAGATCGGATACTCCCGGGCCGGTACGGCCAGCAGGTCCGAGAGCCACTCGATGGCCTCCTCGCGCCCCGCCTCCGTGATGCCGTAGCGGGTGCGCTCGGGGCGGTTGCCCTGCCGCTCCACGTCCTTGACCTCGACGAAGCCGTGCTTCTCCAGGTTCTGGACGACCGTGTACAGGGAGCCGTAGTTGATCTTCGTGCTGGCGTCCTTGCCACGGCTGCGGAGCGTCTGGGCGATCTCGTACGGATGCATGGGCTTCTCCATCAGGAGCACCATCACCGCGAGCGCCAGCGGGTTGTTGAGCTTGCGCCGCTGGAGGGCCATCAGGTTCACCTCGCATTCGAATATCCGTAGACGAATATATTGCGAGTGCGGGCGCGGGTCAATCCGCGATGTATCGCGAATACGAAATTGCCTTCCACGCCGGCGGCCACCGCTGCCACGATGAGCCCATGCCCTTCAAGATCCCCGACGTGGTCGCCCCCGGCACCTTCGCCGCCCGGCAGCAGCCGACGATCCCCGCCCCCGGCGGCATGGTCCTGCGCCCCTGGTCGACGGCGGACGCGCCCGCCGTCCACGAGGCGTTCCAGGACCGGACCCTCCAGTACTGGCACGGCTACGCGTCGACGTCCGCGGACGAGGTCGTCGGGCTCATCGAGGGCTGGCGCGCGGAGTGGACCGAGGAGCGGGACGCGTACTGGGCGATCGCCGACGCCGGCTCGGACGCGCTGCTCGGCCGGGTCGCCCTGCGTCAGATCTCGCTGAGCGACGGCCGCGCCGAAGTGGCGTACTGGACCGTGCCGCCCGCCCGCGGCCGCGGCATCGCCCCGCGCGCGGTCACCGCCCTGACACACTGGTCCTTCCATGAAATCGGCCTGCACAGGCTGGAGTTGACGCACGCGACGGGCAACGAGGCGTCGTGCCGCGTGGCCCACAAGACCGGCTTCGTCACCGAGGGCACCAAGCAGAGCGCCCTGCTCCACGAGGACGGCTGGCACGACATGCATCTGCACGCCCGCGTGCGCGACGACGCCGCACCCCGCACCGATCGGCCCGCCCCCGTACGCTGAAGCGACCATGAGACGCAAGCCCAACGTGCCGCCGCCCCCGCTCCCCCAGCGGAGCGGCATCGACCCCCGGCGCGTCCGGCTCCCGCAGACCGGGCCCTGGGACAGCGTCCGCGACTATCTGATCGAGCGGCTCAGCGGCGCCGGGGCCGACGTCATCGACGGAATGCTGGGCGAGGGGCGGATCGTCGGCGCGGACGGGGTGCCCCTCGCGCCGGACGCCCCCTTCACGCCGGGCGCCTATGTCTGGTTCCACCGCGAACTGGCGGACGAGCCCACGGTTCCGTACCGCATCGACATCGTCTACCGGGACGCGCACATCGTCGTCGCGGACAAGCCGCACTTCCTCGCGACGACGCCGCGCGGCAGCCACATCACCCAGACCGCGCTCGCCCGGCTGCGCACCGAGCTCGGGCTGCCGACGCTCGGCGCCGCGCACCGGCTCGACCGGCTCACCGCCGGGCTCGTGCTCTTCACCGTCCGGCCCGAGGAACGCGGCGCCTACCAGCGGCTGTTCGGGGACCGGCAGGTGTACAAGGAGTACGAGGCGGTGGCCGCCCACGACCCGTCGCTCGCCCTCCCGCGCACGGTGCGCAGCCACATCCGGAAGGACCGCGGGATCATCGCCGCCTACGAGATCCCGGGCGCCGAGCCGAACAGCGAGAGCCGCGTCGAACTCGTCGAGCACAAGGGCGCGTGGGGGCGCTACCGCCTGGTGCCGCACACCGGACGCACCCATCAGCTCCGGGTCCACATGAACGCCCTCGGACTGCCGCTCCTCGGCGACCCCGTGTACCCGGTGGTGGCGGATCCGGTGGCGCCGGACGACTTCCGGCGCCCGCTCCAACTCCTCGCCCGCGTCCTGGAGTTCACCGATCCGGTGACGGGCGTCGCCCACCGCTTCGTCAGCGGCCGCGAGCTCGCCGCCTGGACCTCGTACGAGAACTGGCGGGACGCCCCCGCGCCACCGGCTCAGTAGCCGCGCCACCAGGTGACGAAGCGGCGCCAGGCGCCCTGCCGGGGCACCGGGGCGGACGCCGGGGCCGCGGGCTGCGCGGGCGGGGCCGCCTGCGGCTGCGGTACGGCCTGCGGCATGGGCGAGGACACCTGCCACTCCTGGCGCTGCGCCGGCATCGTCGCCATCGGGTGCGCCGTGACGTCCTGCTGCGGCTTCGGCGCGAACTGCACGGGCAGCGCCACCAGGTGCCGGGACAGGATCGACGACGTCCAGCGCAAGTCGGTCTCGGGGACGGACAGTTCGACGTCCGGGAGGCGCATCAGGAGCGCGTCGACTCCGGTGTCCGCGATGGCGCGCCCGATGTCCTGGCCCGGGCACTCGTGCGGACCGCTGCCGAAGGCGAGGTGCGAGCGGTTGCCCTGCATGTTGGCGGCCAGGTCGGGGCGGACGACGGGGTCGACGTTGCCCGGCGCGATGCCGAAGATCAGTCCGTCGCCCGCCTTGATCCGCTTGCCGCCGAGGTGGGTGTCCTGCTTGGCGAAGTACCCGACCATCGCGCTGAACGGCGGCTCGTCCCACAGGGACTGCTCGACCGCCTCGGGCACGGTCATCTGACCGCCGCTGAGCTGGGCGCGGAAGCGGGGGTCGGTGAGGACCATCCGCAGCACGTTGGCGATGAGGTTGGCCGTCGCCTCGTACGCGGCGATGAGGACGAGCCGCAGGTGCGCCGTGACCTCGTCGTCGGTGAGCTGGGCGGGCTGCGCGATCAGGGCGCTGGTGAAGTCCTCCTCCGGCTGGGCCCGGCGGCGCGTGCACAGGTCCGTGAGGACCTCCATGATGTACGCGTTGCTGGCGATGGCCGTCTCGGTGCCGCGGATCATGTCGCGGGCGGCCTGCACCATCCGCTCGTTGTACTGCTCCGGCATGCCGAGGACATGGCACATCACCATCATCGGCAGATGCTCGGCGAACTGGCTGACCAGCTCCGCGCGGCCGTCCTGGCAGATCTTGTTGAGCAGGGTGTTGGTGTAGCGGTTGATGTAGCGGCGGATGCCCCGGTGGTCGAGGCTGCCCATGGCGCCGGTGACCGCGCCGCGCAGCCGCTGGTGCTCGGCGCCCTCGGCGAAGGTCGCCATCGGCTGCCAGGTGAAGACGGGGGCGAGCGGGTGCTCGGGGCCCGCGGTGCCGTCCCGGACGGCCCGCCAGATCCGCGAGTCACGGCAGAACTGCGAGGGCGTGCGCACCATGTGGAGGTTCTCGCTGTGGCCGAGGACCGCCCAGATCGGCACGTCGTTGTGGAGCAGGACCGGGGCCACGGCGCCGTGCTCGGCGCGGACCTTCTCGTAGAGGCCCGCCAGGTCGGTCTCCGCCTCGGGGCCGTACAGGCGGCGCAGGCCGGTCCCGTCGAGGCCGTGGGCGGGGCAGCCGGGCGGGGGCGAGGTCAGGTCGCCGTATCCGGGGCCGGGTTGGGAGGGAGTCGTCACGGTGATCGCTCCGGAGGGGTTGCTGGGGCGCTGGTTCGACAGGTCGGGATCGACAGGTCGGCTTCGGCGGGTCGAGGGAGAGGGGGCGGATTCGTGCGGGAGGGGTCGGTCGTCAGACGCGGGCGCGGGACACGGACAGCGAGTGCAGATAGCGCATCAAGGTCATCAGGACGTCGCGGCTCTCGGCCCGGCGGCGCACGTCGCACGTCACCATGGGCACCTCCGCCTCCAGGTCGAGCGCGGTGCGCAGCACCTCCGGCGGGTAGTGCGGCGCGTCCGGGAAGTCGTTGACAGCCACAACGAAGGGGACGCCCCGCTCCTCCAGGCGCCCGATCACGTCGAAGCTGACCTCCAGGCGGCGGGTGTCGATCAGGACGACGGCGCCGAGCGCGCCCTCGAAGAGCCCGTTCCAGAGGAACCAGAAGCGCTCCTGGCCGGGGGTGCCGAACAGATACAGGACCAGCTCGTCGGAGACGCTGATCCGGCCGAAGTCCATGGCGACCGTGGTGGCCGTCTTGGTCTCGGAGCCGTAGTTGTCGTCGACGCCGATCCCGGCCTGCGTCATCGTCTCCTCGGTGGTCAGCGGTCTGATCTCGCTGACGGAGCCGACCATCGTTGTCTTTCCGACACCGAAGCCGCCCACGATGACCACCTTCACGGCGGCCGCCGCCGTGTGCGGCAGAACGTCCTCGCGGCGTGGGCCGGGGATGGTGTCAGAGCTTTTGAAGTCCATGCATCACCGCTTCGAGAAGGGAACGGTCGGGGAGCGCGGAGCGGACGAGGGGAGCGCGCGCCTGCACCAGGTCGGCGGCGAGCAGCTCGGTGAGCAGGACCGTCACGACGCTGAACGGCAGTGCCAGGTAGGCGGACAACTCGGCGACGGACAACGGGGTCTGACAGAGCCTCAGCAGCGCCGACTGCTCGGGCTGCGTGGTCGGGGTCGCCGAGCCCTGCGCGACGATGAGGGTGACGAGGTCGAGCGGTGCCCGTTCCGAGTCCTCGCCCGTGAGGATGTAGAGCCGCTCCGGGTTGTCCGGGTTGTCGGGGCTGCGCCGCTGGCGCTGGGGCGGCGGGGCCAGCGGCGCGGGTGACTCTCGGGGGGGCGGAAGTTCGCCGTGCTCAGGAGTCATACGGCCTGCCCGTCACGCCGCGGCGGGCTGGTCAGATGGGCGCCGATGCGTACGACGAGGTCCCGCATGCGGGTGCCGATGAGGCCCGCGTCGACGGTCTCGTCGGCGAGCACGGCCAGGTAGGCGCCTGCGCCCGCGGCCATCAGGTAGAAGTAGCCGCCGCTGATCTCGATGATGACCATGCGCATCTGCCCGTCGCTGTCCGGGATCTCGGTGGCCACCGCGGCCGCCAGGCTCTGCAGCCCGGCACAGGCGGCGGCCAGCCGGTCGGCGGCGTCCGGGTCGCCGCCGTAGCGCGCGATGCGCAGCCCGTCGGCGGAGAGCACGACGATCTGCCGGGTCTGCGGCACCCCGTCGGCGAGTTCCTTGAGCATCCAGTCGAAATTGGCCCGCTGCTGGATCACTTCCAGCCCCCCTCGTCAGCGTCGTCGGCGAAGTTGCCGTTGTCGGTGTTCTCGGCGCGGATCTGCGGGGACAGATGATCCGGTGTGTGGTTCTGCGATGAAGACTGCTGCTGTGCCGGGCCGTTCGGGTCGGCCTGGTCGGTGCCGCCGGAGTGGCCCGGCTCGGCACCGTTGACGCCCTTCATGAACGCCTCGATCCAGAGCCCGGGTTCGGGCTCCTCCTTCTTCTTGACCGGCTCGGGCGCGGGGGCGGCCGGCCAGGGGGACGCCTGGGCCTTCCGCTCGGCCTCGGCCTCCTGCGCATAGCGCTGGCTCAGCGGGATCTTCACCCGGGAGCGGCGCTGCGGCAGGCCGTTGGAGGTCCACTCGGTGACCTCGGGGACGTCGTCCTCCATGGACGCGGTGAGCGGCATGGCGTGCCGGGAGGCCGCGGTGATCTTGCGCGGCTTCTTGCGGCGGATGTCGCGGGCCTCCTCGATGATCTGGCCCTCGTTGTTGACGCGCGGCACCGCGGAGGCGCCGATGCCGTGGGCGAGCCCCGGTGCCGCTTCGGTGGTGAGCATGTCGTGCGGGACGATGAGCACGGCCCGTACGCCGCCGTAGGCGGACTGCCGCAGCGAGACCTGCATGTTGTACATCTGCGAGAGGCGGCCGACGACGGCCATGCCGAGCCGCGGGGTCTCGCCCAGGTCGTTGAGGTCGATCCCGGCCTGCGCCTGGGCCAGCATCCGCTCGGCCCGGGCGCGTGCCTCCTCGCTGAGGCTGACGCCGCCGTCCTCGATCTCCACGGCGATGCCGGTCTGCACCTCGACGGCGGTGACGTGGACGCGGGTCTGCGGGGGCGAGTAGCGGGTGGCGTTGTCGAGGAGCTCGGCACAGGCGTGGATGAGCGGCTCGACGGAGACGCCGTTGATGTTGACCTTGGCGATGGAGTGCAGGTCCACCCGCTGGTAGTCGAGGATCCGCGACATCGCGCCGCGCAACACGCTGAACAGCGGTACGGGCTTGGGCCACTGGCGGCCGGGGCGGGCACCGCCGAGCACCGCGATGGAGTCGGCGAGACGGCCGATCAGCGCGGTGCCGTGGTCGATGCGGAGCAGGTCGTCGAAGACCTCGGGGTTGCGGCCGTGGAACTCCTCCATGTCGCGGAGCTCAGCGGCCTGTTGGTGCACGATCGACTGGACGCGCCGCGCGATGTTGACGAAGGCCCGCTGGGCGGACTCGCGCATCGCCTCTTCACGGTCCAGGGTCTCGAGCACGTCGCGCAGCAAGCGGCGCTGCGAGTCGGGGATCTCGCGCAGTCCGTCGTCGCTGTCGAGGACGTTGCGCACGACCTCCGAGGGCGCCTCGCCCTGCCGGAGGCGGAACAGCGCCACGGGCAGGACCTGCCGGCCCAGGCGCAGGCTCTGTTCGTCGTGGAGCGCCACCCGGCGCTCGAGGTGGGCGAGCCGCTGCGTGTACTGGGTGCGCAGCTCGCGCAGGGTGCGGCCGCGGCGCACCGCCTCCGCACAGGCGGCGATCACCAGCAGGGTCGCGATGCCGCCGCACAGGGCGACGGCGTATCGGGCCGGTTCGGTCACGGCGGCGACAGCGGCGCCGGTCGCGGCCGCCATCACCATGGCGGGCAGCAACAGCACGCGTGCGTAAGGGATGTCTCGGCCACCGGGAGGCGATTGAACACTCACCATGTATGCCCTCTGAACGCTTGGCTTGGGGGATGGGGGGAACGGTCGGGGGAATGACGGGGAAGTCCGAAGTCCGGGGGGACAGGCGGCGCTTCAAGGGAGTTTGGGGACAAGCGTGCGAATCCGTCGCAACTCGCTTCAACTCGCCGCGCTCCGGGCGAGCTTAGTCCGCCCGGAACAACGCCGAGTCATATTCGGCAACCCTCTGCAGCCACCCGTCCGACGGGCATAAACTCTGCCCCATTTACACGCCGGGCTATCAATCGAACACAATGCGTGACTCGTCGAACGCCGACGGCGCATCGCTGGCACGGCGATGCCGCGGCGGCGGAAATACCCACGCCACACCCGGTGTTGGGACGTTTCATGGACGCCTGTTCCCCGGCGCGCTTGCGGCCGCAAGCGCCGCTGGTCACTCGCGACCACATCGACCTCGGTCGGGTGTGGTCGGCCTCGTGTTGCCGCTGACCGTCCCAAGTCAGCGCATTTTCACTCCAGTTCACCCCTGTTGAGACGAGGCCGCTTCACCATGCCCGTAGAGTTCCTCGGCATCGCCGCCACCAACGAAGGCTCCGAAGTCACCGCCCGTTCGGGCACGTCCTTCGACAAGGACTACACCCTCCGGCTCGCCCGCGCGCACGAGGACCACGGCTGGGACCGGGTCCTGTTCGCCTACGGCTCGGGCTCGCCCGACCCCTCCCCCGCCGCCGCGTACGTCGCCGCCCGCACGGAGAAGCTCCAGATCCTGGTGGCACACCGCCCGAACGTCTCGTACCCCACCTTCGCGGCGAAGACCTTCGCGACCCTCGACCACATCAGTGACGGCCGCCTGGCCGTGCACTTCATCACCGGCGGCAACGACCACGAGCAGCAGCGCGAGGGCGACTTCCTCACCAAGGACGAGCGGTACGCCCGCACCCGCGAGGCCATCCAGATCATCAAGAAGGCGTGGACCTCGCACGAACCGTTCGACCACGAGGGCACGCACTACCGCTTCGACGACTTCGTCAGCGACACCTTCCCCGTCCAACAGCCGCACCCGAAGGTCTCGTTCGGGGGTTCCTCACCGGCGGCGTACGCGGCCGGGGGCGCCGAGGCGGACATCTACTGCCTGTGGGGCGAGCCGCTGGACCGGACCGCGGAGCAGATCGAGTCGGTCAGGGCGGCGGCGAGGGCGGCGGGCCGCACGGACGTCCCCAGGATCCAGGTGGCCTTCCGCCCGATCATCGCACCCACCGAGGAACTGGCCTGGGAGAAGGCGTACGCGACCCTGGACCGCATCAAGGCCCGCAAGGCAGGCGCTCCCCCGTCCCGCCGCCACCCTCTCAAGAACCCCGAGAACTCGGGCTCGCAGCGCCTCCTCGAAGTGGCCGCGTCCGGCGACCGCCACGACCGCGCCCTGTGGACCCCGACGGCGGCGGAGACCGGCGGGGCGGGCAACTCCACGGCCCTGGTGGGCACTCCGGAGACCGTGGCCGAGGCCCTCCTGGACTACTACGACCTGGGCGTGGAGATCCTCTCGGCCCGCGGCTACGACCTCCTGGACGACGCGATCGACTTCGGCCGCCACGTGATCCCGCTCGTGCGCGAGGAGGTCGCGAAGCGGGACGCCGCGGCGTAGTGAACGGGTCCAGGGGCTGAGGCCCCTGGACCCGCTCGCTCAGCCCACCGAGCTGTACGCGACAACACCCCGCAACAGCTGGTCGACGGCCCGCCGCGCGTTCTTCGCGACCGTGCTGCCCTCCCGCGGCGCCGCCGCGGAGATCTGCCCCAGCACGTCGATCACCTGCTTGCACCAGCGCACGAAGTCCCCCGCGGGCATCTCCGCCTCGCGCAGCACCTCGTCGAGGCCCTTCCCGGACGCCCACATGTACGCCGCCCAGGCGAAGCCGAGATCCGGCTCGCGCTGGCCGACCCCCTCGGCCTGATTGATCTTGAACTCTTCCTCCAGGGCGTCGAGGCGCCCCCAGATCCGCACCATCTCGCCGAGCGCGGCCTTGGCGCCGCCCGACGGCAGCTTGGGCGCGAGCGCGTCGTCGCTGACCCGCGCCTCGTACACCAACGCCGAGACGCACGCGGCCAGTTCGGCCGGGCCGAGCCCTTCCCAGACCCCGGCCCGCAGGCACTCGCTCGCGAGCAGGTCCAGCTCGCCGTAGAGCCGGGCGAGCCGCTTGCCGTGCTCCGTGACCTCGTTGCCCCGCAGGTAGTCGAGCTCGGTGAGCAGGGCGACGATGCGGTCGAAGGTGCGGGCGATGGTGTTCGTGCGCCCCTCGATGCGACGCTCCAGCTGCTTGGTGTCGCGCAGCAGCCGGTGGTAGCGCTCGGCCCAGCGCGCGTGGTCCTCGCGCTCGTCGCACCCGTGGCACGGATGCGCCCTCAACTCCGCCCGCAGCCGCGCGATCTCACGGTCGTCGGCGGCGGGCGCCCGGCCCCTGCGGTGCCGCTCGGGGACGATGTGCCCGGCCTTCGTGCGCAGCGCGGAGGCGAGGTCGCGGCGGGACTGCGGCGAGCGCGCGTTGAACGACTTCGGGATGCGCATCCGCTCCAGGGCCTCGACGGGCACCGGGAAGTCCATCGAGGCGAGCCGCTTGACCTGCCGCTCGGCGGTGAGGACCAGCGGCCGCGGGCCGTCGACATGATCGAACCCGCGGTGTCCGTTGGCCCGCCCCGCCGGCAGTCCGGGGTCCAACACCAGTGCCAGACCCGCGTACTTGCCCGTCGGGACGTGGATGACGTCGCCGGGCTTCAGCTTCTCCAGGGACGCCGCCGCGGCCGCCCGGCGCTGCGCGGCGCCGTGCTTGGCCAGCTCCGTCTCGCGGTCCTTGAGCTCGCGGCGCAGCCGCGCGTACTCCTCGAAGTCGCC
The DNA here is from genome assembly GCF_050510915.1 of Streptomyces odontotermitis. Lineage (NCBI taxonomy): Bacteria > Bacillati > Actinomycetota > Actinomycetes > Kitasatosporales > Streptomycetaceae > Streptomyces > Streptomyces odontotermitis. Next base: position 300,675 of record NZ_JBNJLS010000005.1, read on the forward strand.
CAAGTGGCAGGTCATGGAGGCTTGGTAGCCCTCAAGTCCCTCCTCGTTGCGCTGCACCTGCCGCGAGATGCCGACGACGGACTTGTCCGCCTGGAACTGCGCGAAGGACGTTTCGAGCAGCTCGCGGGAGCGGTGGCGGCCGAACTGCTCGACCAGGTTCACCGCCATGTTGTACGAGGGCTTGAAGCTGGACCGCAGCGGATACGTGCGCGTACCGGCCAGGCCCGCGAGGTGCTCGGGGCTCATGGCGCGCTGCCACAGGACGACGGCGTGGCCCTCGACGTCGATGCCGCGGCGCCCGGCGCGGCCGGTGAGCTGGGTGTACTCGCCGGGGGTGATGTCGGCGTGCTGCTCCCCGTTCCACTTGACGAGCTTCTCCAGCACCACCGAGCGGGCGGGCATGTTGATGCCGAGCGCGAGGGTCTCCGTGGCGAACACGGCCTTCACCAGGCCCCGCACGAAGAGCTCCTCGACGACCTCCTTGAACGTCGGCAGCATGCCCGCGTGGTGGGCCGCGATGCCGCGCTCCAGTCCCTCCAACCACTCGTAGTAGCCGAGGACATGGAGGTCCTCGTCCGGGATCGCCGCCGTGCGGTCCTCGACGACGCGGCGGACCTCGGCGCGCGCCTCCTCGTCGTTGAGCCGCAGGCCCGCGTACAGGCACTGCTGGACGGCGGACTCGCAGCCGGCGCGGCTGAAGATGAACGTGATGGCGGGCAGCAGCCCTTCGGCGTCGAGGCGCTCGATGACCTCGGGCCGCCCCGGCGTCCAGATCCGCGATCTCTGCCGGCGCTCGCGCTCGCGGTCGGCCTCGCGGACCATCTTGCCCTTGCGGCGGTCGCGCGGGTTGTACGAGCGGGACGCCTCCATGCGGGCCATGCGCGTCAGGTCGGGGTTGACCGCCTTCTTGCTGCCCTCGCCCTCCTCGAAGAGGTCGTACATCCGCCGCCCGGCGAGGACGTGCTGGAACAGGGGCACGGGCCGGTGCTCGGAGACGATCACCTCGGTGTCGCCGCGGACGGTGTCGAGCCAGTCGCCGAACTCCTCCGCGTTCGACACCGTGGCCGACAAGGAGACCAGGGTGACCGACTCCTGGAGGTGGATGATCACTTCCTCCCAGACGGCGCCGCGGAAGCGGTCGGAGAGATAGTGCACCTCGTCCATCACGACATAGCCGAGGTTCAGGAGGGACTGCGAGCCCGCGTACAGCATGTTCCGCAGGACCTCGGTGGTCATGACGACCACCGGGGCATCGGAGTTGACGCTGTTGTCGCCGGTGAGCAGGCCGACCTTGTCGGCCCCGTAGCGCTTGGCGAGGTCGGTGTACTTCTGGTTCGACAGCGCCTTGATCGGTGTCGTGTAGAAGCACTTCCTGCCCTGGAGGAGGGCGAGATGGACGGCGAACTCGCCGACGATCGTCTTGCCCGAGCCGGTGGGCGCGGCCACCAGGACGCCCTTGCCCGCTTCGAGCGCCTCACATGCCTCGATCTGGAAGGGGTCGAGGCCGAATTCGTACATCTCGCGGAAGGAGGCGAGCGCGGTGGCCTGCTCGGCAGCGCGCTGCCGCGCTGCCGCATACCGCTCGGCCGGTGAGAGGTCCTCTGTCATCGTGCTTTCGAGACTACCGGCCACCACTGACAACAGGACGATCATTATCGGCAGGCGCCCGGACGCCCCGAATCGGCGGGAACGCCTGCCCGAGGGATCTCAGGGCGCGAGCACCCGCACCGCCCCCGGCACGCACCGGGCGGTCAGCGGCAGCTCCCCGAGCTTCTCCCCGTCCGCGTACGCGGTGGTCCCGGCGGCCGCCAGCTCCACCTTCGCGGCCCGGTGCACGGTGACCTTGGGGTGGTCGAGGTGCGTCCCCTTGTAAACCCGCGGGAAGACCTTCAGGAGGGTCGTGCGGCTGCAGTCGCCGACGACCGTGATGTCGAAGAGCCCGTCACTCAGATCCGCCCCGGCGCAGATCCGCATGCCGCCGCCGTACGAGGATCCGTTGCCCACCGCGACGAGCGTCGCGTCCACCTCGTGGACGTCCCCGTCGTCGAGCGTGATGCGGTACGGGACGGGCTTGAAGGCGGCGAGTTCGGCGACCATCGCGAGGTCGTACTTGAACCGCCCGGTGGGCCAGCGCATGCGGTTGCCCCGGTCGTTGACCCGCGAGTCGAAGCCGGAGGCGAGCACGGTCCCGAACCAGGTCTTGCCCACCTGCCCCAGGTCGACGGCGCGCGAGCGGCCCGCCGTGAGCGCGTCGGCCACCGCTGTGCCCGCGGCGCCCGGGTCCCGCACCGGCAGCCCGAGGGCCCGCGCGAAGTCGTTGCCGGTGCCGACGGCGATCACCCCGAGCGGCGTCCCGGTCCCGGCGACGGCCTGCAGCGCGAGGTTGGCCATGCCGTCCCCGCCGACGGCTATCAGCGCTCCGGTGCCGCTCTCGACGGCCTCCTGGGCCCGGCGCAGCGCGTCCGCGGCGTCCTCGCCGATGACGGTGCGCACGGAGAATCCGGCCTGCCGCAACGCCGAAGCGGCCGGCTGCGCCGCGTGGGCGCCCCGGCCGCGGCCCGCGGTGGGGTTGACGAAGAGGGTGATCTCGCTGGTCACGGCCGGACCCTACAAGGTCAGGTCACATCGTCGAAACCGTTGACCCGGTCCCGGTGGTCGGAACCCGCCTGCTCGGGGAGGGCGCGACGTGCGGTGACGGGCTCGTTGCCGCCGATGTCCTCGGGGGTGAGGTCGAGGTCGGACGCCTCGTCGTCGTCGAGCTCCGCGTCCGGGTCGTTCCTCCGCTTCCTCTTGTCGTTGAGGATCGAGACGCCGACCGCCATGAAGTAGAGCACCACGATCGGACCGGCGAGCGCGATCATCCCGAAGGGGTCGGTCGTGGGGGTCGCGACGGCGCCGAAGACGAAGACGCCCATGACGACGCCCCGCCACCAGCCGAGCATCCTGCGCCCGGTGACCATGCCCGTGAAATTGAGCATGACCAGCAACAACGGCAGCTCGAAGGCGGCACCGAAGACCAGGATCATCCGGACGATGAAGTCGAGGATCTTGTCCATCGGCAGGAAGTTCGCCGTGCCGTCCGGGGTGATGCCGAGGAGCACGCGCATGCTGATCGGCATGATCGCGTACGCGAGCCAGGCACCGCCGAAGAACAGCGGCACCGCGGCGGAGACGAACGCGTACGTGTACTTCCGCTCGTGCTTGTGCAGGCCGGGAGCGACGAAGGCCCAGAGCTGGTAGAGCCAGATCGGGCTGGAGATGATGATTCCGGCCATGAAGCTGACCTTCACCGTGGTGGTGAAGGGGGACAGCAGGTCGTTGAAGGTGACGGTCGCGCAGTTGCCGCCGCTGCCCACCTCGCCCTTGGGGCACTTCGGCACCGGGTCGCTGAGGAACTTCATCAGCTGCCGGTTGTAGAACGCTGCGATGATCGATGCGACCGTGATCGCGAGGAGACCCTTGGCGAGCCGGTTGCGGAGCTCGCGCAGGTGCTCCGCGAGGGGCATCCGCCCCTCCGGATCCCGCTCCTTCTTGCGGGCAGACTTAAGCAACCCACGTCCTCATCTCGTGCGGCAGGCCGGCGGTCGGGGCCGGCCTTGGATCAGCGCTGCGTCGTACGGTCGGTCGGCTCGGTGACGGGGCGCGAGCTGGTCACGTCACCGGGAGCGGCCTGGATGGTCTTCGGCTGCGCGGCGTCGGGCTGCGGCGGGTCGGCCGGGGCGGCCTCGTCCTTCTTGCCGTCCGACTTCATCGCCTTGGCCTCGCTCTTGAGGATGCGCGCGGACTTGCCGAGCGAACGGGCCATGTCCGGAAGCTTCTTCGCACCGAAGAGCAGGACGAGGATGACGAGGATGAGGATGATCTCGGTGGGGCCGAGCCTACCCATAGCTGTCTACCTTCTTCACCGAGGCGTCAGGGGATCCGGGGGCAGCTTCTGTCGGGACAGTCGTCCGACCACCGGGCTTGGCAGCGATCGTAACCCCCAGGAGTAAACGCAGGGCAATCCCCGTGCGTACTCCCAGTTGCGACCCGCGCCTCGCCCTTCGGGCCACTTCAGCAGCGTACCTGCCGGACATGGGCAGTTGACAGGCCGCCGGGGCAAAGGGGCTTCCGGGGGCGACCAAGAGGCACTAAAGGACGTCGCCGCCGGTGCGGGCCACGTGGGCCGCCGCCCGCTCGAGATCCTCGGCCGCAGCTCCGATCTTCTCTGTGGCCTCGGTCACTTGACGCCCCAGGCGCTGCGCCTCCACGAAGACCTTGATCGCCAGGACGCCGAGCACGGCGATCCCACAGAACCCCAGCGCCACCGCCGCCATCGCCCAAGCCATGCGCCGAGCCTAGACGGTCGAGTGCAGACGCAGCGTCCGCACCCCGCCGCCGGTGAGGAGTTCGACGATGCGCTCGCCCGCGGGCTTGCGCACCGCGGCGTGGCACTCGGGGCAGGTGAAGGAGTAGAAGGTGGTGCGGTGACTGGCGCCGATCGCCAACCGGAGCGCCCCGGCGGCCAGTTCGAAGCGGGCGCGGCAGTCCGGGCAGGCCGCCTTGAAGAGCACGGCACGTACCGGTTCCGGCAGAACGGGCTTCACAGACATCACAGCCATACCTCGCACTCTTCTCAGCTCTGCTCTTCGTACGCCGCGAGCGCGTCGCGGGCCTTCTGCCGCGCGCTGTCCGCGAGCTGGGCCGGGGAGACGATGTGCCCGTCCCGGCCGAGCCGCAGCGCGAGCCTGCGCAGCGAGGCCGGGTCCGGGGTGCGCAGCGTGATCCGCAGCCCCCCGTCGGGCAGCTCCTCCGCGCTGTCGTGCGGGTAGTACTCGGCGACCCAGCGCCCGCCGGGGCCCACCTCGACGACCACCTCGGGGTCCTCCGCGGCGGGCTGCACCAGGCTCTCGGAGAGGTCGCGCAGCTCCACCTCGGGCGGCGCCGACGGCTCGTCGAGGATCTTGATCTCGGCGACCCGGTCGAGCCGGAAGGTGCGCCGCGCCTCGGAGCGGCGGCACCACGCCTCCACGTACGTGTGCCCGACGCTCACCAGGCGGATCGGGTCGATCTCGCGCTCGGTGACCTCGTCGCGCGCGGGCGAGTAGTAGCGGATCCACAGCCGCCGCCGCTCGGAGATGGCGCGGTCGACATCGGCGAAGACGCCGCCCTCCGACTCGAAGGTCACCGAAAGGCGCGAGCTGGCGCCCGCCGCCTCGCCCGCCGCCGTCTCCAGCTTCGCGGTGGCCCGCAGCAGCGCCTGCCGGTCGCCCTCGCGCAGGCCGGGGAGCGTGGCCACCGCGCGGGCGGCCACCAGGAGCGCGGTCGCCTCGTCGGCGGCGAGCCGCAGCGGCTCGGCCGCCTCCGCCCCGAGGGCGGCCGGGTTGTGCCACCAGATGCGGTCGCCGTCGGTGTCGATGTCGAGGAGGTCGCCGCCGCGGAAGCTCGTCCCGCACAGCGGCAGCACGTCCAGGTCGGAGATCAGTTCGTCCGGGGTGATCCCGAAGGCGCGGGCAACGTCGCTGACGCGCGCGCCGGGGCGCTCCCTGAGATACGTGACCAGGGAGAGCATCCGCCTGGTCTGGTCGATGGCGTTCGCGGCCATGGTTGTCCGTGTCCCCCTCAGCCCTTGGCCACGGCACGCAGCCGGTCCACGACGTCCGCCCGCAGCTCCGCGGGCTCCATGACCACCACATCCGGCCCGAACTCCACGAGCCAGGCGTCCAGGCCGTGCCCGTACGGGATCTCCAGCTCCTCCCAGCCGTCGCCCAGGTCGCGCACCGGGCCCGTCGCCCTGGCCCGCAGCGGGTAGCCCGCGCCCGCGCGCAGCCGGATCAGGGCGCTGCGGTCGGCGGTCTCCCCCGCCCAGCTCGCGACGGTCTCGCGCACGGTGACCACGTCCGGTACGGCGGCCTTGAACTGCCCGGCGCGGGAGCGGACCTTGCCGGTGATCCGGGAGAGCCGGAAGACCCGCTCGGCCTCCCGGTCCCGGTCCCAGCCCGCGAGGTACCAGTGACCGCGCCAGCACTCCAGGGCCCACGGCTCCACATGGCGGGGCTCGGGGCGGGCGGCGGTGGCCTTGCGGTAGTCGAAGACGACGGGGCGCCGGTCCCGGCAGGCCAGCATCAGCGGCTCGAAGGCCGCCTCGTGCACGGGGATGCGGGGCTCCAGGGCGCCGTGCGCCTCGTACGGGTCGACGTCCTCCGGCAGGCCCGCGGCGCGCAGCTTCTGCAGGGCGCCGCTGGCGGCCCCGGCGAGGCGGGCCTGCTGCCAGACCTTGGCGGCGAGCCCGAGGGCCGCGGCCTCCTCGGCGTCCAGGGTGATGGGCGGCAGTCGGTTGCTGTCGCGGCGGGCGAGATAGCCGACGTCGCCGTCGAGGTTCTCCACCGTCTCGATGACCAGGCCGAGTTCCCGCAGATCGTCCTTGTCCCGCTCGAACATGCGGTTGAAGGAGTCGTCCGAACCCGCTTCCAGGTATGCCTCGATGGAGCCCCGCAGCTCGCGCTTGCTGAGCGGCCGTCGCGTCCCGAGCAGACACAGCGCAAGATTCATCAGCCGCTCGGCCTTGGCAATGGCCATCGACGCCCTTTCTCGGCCCGTCCCCTGTGCACGTGTGACAAGTGCTTCCGTAACAAGTGCTTCCGACCGATGACCGTACCGCTACGGGGTGTCGTGGCAAAAGCCGAGGGCTCTTGCCAGAGACGCCAAGGGCCCATGCCCGTTCAGGCATGGGCCCGTGCGCGAACGCGGGCGGACAGGTCCGGTCAGGACCCGTCACACACGGTGTCTCAGACGGAGACCAGGTCGCAGACGAAGATCAGCGTCTCGCCGGGGGCGATGCGGCCGCCACCGGCGCCGCGGTCGCCGTACGCGAGGTGGGCGGGGATGACCAGCTGGCGGCGGCCGCCGACCTTCATGCCCTGCACGCCCTTGTCCCAGCCGCTGATGACCTGGCCGGCACCGAGCTGGAACTCCAGCGGCGTGCCGCGGTTCCAGCTCGCGTCGAACTCCTCGCCCGTGCTGAAGGCGACGCCCACGTAGTGGACCTTGACGAAGTCGCCGGCCTTGGCCTCGGCGCCGTCGCCCTCCCAGATGTCCTTGATCTCCAGGTCCGCCGGGGGCTCGCCACCGGGGAAGTCGACCTCGGGCTTGTCGATGCTCACGTGAATGCTCCTGCTTGATACGAAATCGTCAACGCGGACAGTCTTGCATCCCCCGCGGGATCACATCGCGGCGAGGATGTCCACGGAGAAGACCAGCGTGGAGTCCTTCTTGATGCCGCTGCCCTGCGGCGGCTTGTCCCCGTAGCCCAGCTCCGGCGGGATGACGATGAGGACGCGGCTGCCGACCTTCTTGCCGGTCAGGCCCTGCGCCCAGCCCTTGACGACCTGCGCCAGCTGGAACTGGGCGAGCTGGCCGCGCTTGTACGACTCGTCGAACTCCTTGCCGGTGTCCCAGATGACGCCCTTGTACTGGCACAGGAGGGTGTTGGTCTCCTTCACCTCGGGGCCGTCGCCCTCGATGATGTAGGAGGAGACGAGCTTCTTGGGGGCGTCCGCCTTCGGCACGTCGATGGACGGGGCCTTGCCGTCGGTGTTGGTGCCGACCTTGGGCAGGTCCTTGTTGTCCTGCGCGACGTCCTTGCCCTTGGCGGAGCTCTTCGCGTTGAACGTGCCGACGATGTCGACGACGAAGACCAGGGTGTCGGTGCCCTTGATGCCCGCCTGCTTGTTGCCCTCCTTGCCGTAGCCCATCGCCGGCGGGATGGCCAGCTCGACGCGGCTGCCGATCCTCTTGCCGACCAGGCCCTGGTCCCAGCCGGGGATGACCTGGCCGACACCGATCGGGAAGACCGTGGGGGCGCCGCGATCGTAGGAGTTGTCGAAGACCTTGGCCGTGTCCCAGATCTGACCGAGGTAATTGGCCTGCAGATAGTCGCCCTTGGCGACCTCGCCGCCCTTGCCCTGGATCACGGTCTTCACGGCGAGGTCGGACGACGGCTTGCCCGAGCCCTTGGCGACGGTCGGCTTCTCGCCGAACTTGGTGCCCTTGGTGATCTCGGGGACCGGACCGCTCACGATCTTCGCGGTCGGCTCGCCCGACGACGAGTTCGAAGGGGTCGCGCTGTCTTTGGACTTGGCCTTGTCGCCCTTGTCGTCGCCACAGCCGGCGAGCGTGAGCAGGCCGGCCGGAACGGCAAGGAGCAGTGAACGTCGGCGCACGGTGGGGGCCTCGTATCGATCGAACTTGTGGGTTGGCGTGCGCGCAACTCTACGCATGGAGAAGGGCGCCGCACGAGGAACGTACGGCGCCCCGCGTTGCGTTCCCGCAACGCCACTCTGGTCACGCGGCCCTCAGGGCCACCTCACAAAGTGCTCATATCGCTTGTCACATGCCGGCGATGAGCTTCTCCACCCGGTCGTCCACCGACCGGAACGGGTCCTTGCACAGCACGGTGCGCTGCGCCTGGTCGTTGAGCTTCAGGTGCACCCAGTCCACCGTGAAGTCCCGGCGCTGCTCCTGGGCCCGGCGGATGAAGTCGCCGCGCAGCCGCGCCCGGGTGGTCTGCGGCGGCACGGACTTGCCCTCGAAGATCTTCAAGTCGTTGCAGATCCGGGCGGCTTGCCCCTTCTTCTCCAGGAGGTAGTAGAGGCCACGACGTCGGTGGATGTCGTGGTACGCGAGGTCTATCTGCGCGACCCGGGGGTGCGACATCGTCATGTTGTTCTTGGCGCGGTACCGCTCGATGAGCTTGTACTTCATGACCCAGTCGATCTCGGTGCCGATGCGGTCCAGGTCCTCCGTCTCGATCGCGTCGAGCGTGCGGCCCCACAGCTCAAGGACCTGCTCGACGGTGCCGGTGCGGATGCCGCGGCGGTCCACGAAGTCCACGGCCTTCTCGTAGTACTCGCGCTGCACCTCGAGGGCGGATGCCTCCCGGCCACTGGCCAGGCGCACCTTGCGGCGCCCGGTGATGTCGTGGCTGACCTCGCGGATGGCCCGGATCGGGTTCTCCAGGGTCAGGTCACGCATGACCGTGCCCGCCTCGATCATGCGCAGGACGAGGTCGGTGGCTCCGACCTTGAGGAGCATGGTCGTCTCGGACATGTTCGAGTCGCCCACGATGACGTGCAGGCGGCGGTAGCGCTCGGCGTCGGCGTGCGGCTCGTCCCGGGTGTTGATGATGGGCCTCGAACGCGTGGTCGCGGAGGAGACCCCCTCCCAGATGTGCTCGGCCCGCTGGCTCACGCAGTACACGGCGCCGCGCGGAGTCTGCAGCACCTTGCCCGCGCCGCACAGCAGCTGCCGGGTGACGAGGAACGGGATGAGAATGTCCGCGAGCCGCGAGAACTCCCCGTGCCGGGCCACCAGATAGTTCTCGTGGCAGCCGTACGAGTTTCCCGCCGAGTCGGTGTTGTTCTTGAAGAGGTAGACGTCGCCCGCGATTCCCTCCTCGTGCAGGCGGCGTTCGGCGTCGACGAGCAGGCCTTCCAGAATGCGCTCGCCTGCCTTGTCGTGGGTGACCAGCTCGGTCACGTTGTCACATTCGGGAGTTGCGTACTCCGGATGTGAACCCACGTCGAGATAGAGGCGGGCGCCGTTCCGCAGAAAGACATTGCTGCTGCGGCCCCATGACACGACACGGCGGAAGAGGTACCGCGCCACCTCGTCAGGAGACAGGCGGCGCTGTCCCCTGAACGTACATGTGACGCCGTACTCGTTCTCCAGCCCGAAAATGCGGCGGTCCATGACTGAACATTACGCCTGATGCCCGGTACTGAAACCGGGTTCGACAGCCTCAGTTCGATCATTTTCCGATGAACCCGCAACGACCTCACCATCGCCGGTAGCTGCGAGGACCCGCCCCGTGGCAAGCAGCACAAGCAGCGCGGCCCCGCCCGCGAGCCCCGGCACCGCGAAGCCCCACCCGATCCCGCCCCACTCGACGGCCGGTCCCCCGGCGGCCGTTCCGACCGAGGCGCCCACCGTGAAGGTCGTCACGAGCCACGAAAACGCCTCCGTGACCGTGCCCTTGGGGGCGTGCCGGTCCACCACGATGAACGCGCACGCGAGCGCGGGCGCCAGGAAGACCCCCGCGAGCCCCGTGAGCGCCACCATGCCCACCGCTCCCGGCGTCAGGAGCAGCGGCACGTAGCCGAGCGCGAGCAGCGCCACCAGGACCCGCAGCCGCCTCTCCGGCGCCCCGCTCCACTGCCGCGCCCCGTACACGGCGCCGCCGATGAGGGCGCCGAGGCCGAGGGCCGCCATCATCCAGCCGTACACCGCGTCGCCACCGTGCTCGTCGGCGTACGCCACTCCGGCCACCGTGATGGAGCCGAGCGCGGTGCCGACGAAGAGGAACGCGCCGAGGAGCGCGAGGAGTCCGGGCGAGCGCAGCGCGCCCAGCCAGTGCGCCTCACGGGGCGCGGACCGCCACGCGCGCGAGGGCTCGGAGACGACGACCGAAAGGGCACCCAGCACACCGATCACGTTGACGACGAGCAGCGCGGCCTGGGCCGACCACAGGGAGACGCAGGCCGTGACGAGCAACGGCCCGACGGTGAACATGACTTCCTGGGCCACCGCGTCCATCGCGTACGCGGTGTGGACCTCCTCCTCCTTGCCGAGCACGCTCGGCCACAGCGCCCGCAGGCCGCCCTCCAGCGGCGGTGTGGCCACGCCCGCCACGGCCACCGCCACGTACGCGGCGGCCAGCGCGTCGGGCCCGGTGAAGGCGAACGCGGCCATGCCCAGGGCGGAGACGACCGCGGCGGGCAGCTGCACCCGCGGCTGCCCGTGCAGGTCCACCAGCCGGCCGAGCAGCGGCTGACCCACGGCGGTGGCCACCCCGTACACGGCGGCGAGCCCGCCCGCGAGGCTGTAGGTGCCGCCCTCCGCGCGGATGAACAGCACGATGGCGATGGCCGCGGTGGCGTTCGGCAGCCGCCCCACGAGCGTGCCGACGAGCAGCCGCGTCGCGTACCGCGTGCGCAGGATCGCCGCGTAACCCCTCAGTCCGGCAGCCATGTTCGCGCCTCTCCCCCGCGCCGCAGCGCCCCAGGTTTTACGTATAACGTCGAGCGTCATACGTACCATGTGCGCTGTCCGTGAGTCCACCCTCGCGGCAACGACCAGGAGGTGTCCGTGGCCGGGCCACAGCAGGAAGCGGCGGGGCCGCGCCCCACCAGCCGCGACGTCGCACGCGTCGCCGGGGTCTCCCAGGCCACCGTCTCGCTCGTCCTCGGCGACAAGTGGCGCGGCCGCGTCGCCGAGCCCACCGCCGAACGCGTCCGCGCCGCCGCCCGCGAACTCGGCTACCGGCCCAACATCGCCGCCCGCAACCTCCGCCTCGGCCGCACCAGGACGGCCCTCCTGGTCGTCCCGGCCCTCACCAACGAGTTCTTCGCCCGCGTCTACACCGGCGCCGCCCGCGTCGCCGCCCGGCACGGCTTCGGCGTCGTCCTCTACCCCTCCCCCGAGGGCGTCGGCCCCGCCCGCGACCCCTTCGACTCCGCCCGCGCCTCACTGGACGGCGTCCTCGCCTCCTCCATGGCCTCCGAAGCCCTCGCCACCATCCGCGGCGACGAACTGCCCCTCGTCATGCTCGACAGCGACCCCGCGGGCAGCCGCGGCGCCGCCACCGTCAACCTCGACATCGCCGACGGCATCCGCCAGGTCACCGAGCACCTCCTCGGCCTCGGCCACCGCCGCGTCCTGCACCTCGCCGCCGACGTCGACTCCTGGACCTTCGTCGTCCGCGCCCGGGCCCTCGCCGCCGCCCTCGACGGCACCGGCACCTCGGTGCGCACCGTCGCCGCACCGCTGTCCGTCGAGAGCGCCCGCACCGTGGCCGAAACCGCCCTCACCGCGCCGGGCCCCCGCCCCACGGCGATCGTCTGCGACGACGACTTCCTGGCCGCCGGGGCCTGCAAGGCCGCCCGCCGCCTCGGCCTGCGCGTCCCCGAGGACCTCTCCGTCACCGGCTTCGACGACCTCACCCTGGCCACCGCCGTCGAACCCGAACTCACCACCGTGCAGCTGCCCGCCGAGGAGTTCGGCGAGCGCGGCATGACCTCCCTGCTGGCCGTCCTCGACGGCCACATCCCCGCGACCGAGACCCTCCCCGTCCACCTGGTCCCCCGCGGCTCCACCGGCCCGGCCCCCAGCCGCAGTTGACCCCGCGCCGCCCTCCGCACACGACAGAGCCCCGCGCCCCGGCCGTTGCGGCCGGGGCGCGGGGCGTCCATCACGTGGGGAACTACTCCGGCGCGGCGTCGTCCGACTGCTCGCCGCCCTCGCTGTCGGCGCCGACGCCACCCGCCGCGCCCTCCTCGGCCGACAGCAGACGCTCCAGCTGCCGCCCGACGATGCGCTTGAACTTGCGCTGCTGCGGACGCGTCCGGTCGAGGACCGCCACCTCCAGCCGCTCCGCGGGGATCTCCCGCTCGCTGCCGTTGGTGTCCCGGGACAGCGACGTCACCGCCAGCTTCAGCGCCTCCGCCAGCGTCATCCCGTCCTGGTGCCGCTGATCGAGGTAGGTGCTGATCTGCTCGGCATTGCCGCCCACGGCGACCGAACCGTGCTCATCAACGATCGATCCATCATGCGGAAGCCGGTAGATCTGATCGCCGTCCGGCGTCACACCGACCTCGGCGACGACCAGCTCCACCTCGTACGGCTTCTCGGCATTGCTGGAGAAAATCGTGCCCAGCGTCTGCGCGTACACATTCGCCAGGCCACGCGCCGTCACATCGTCACGGTCGTACGTGTAACCGCGCAGATCCGCATAACGGACGCCGCCGATGCGCAAATTCTCGTACTCGTTGTACTTGCCGGCGGCCGCGAAGCCGATCCGGTCATAGATCTCGCTGAACTTGTGCAGCGCACGGGACGGGTTCTCGCCGACGAACACGATGCCATCGGCGTACTGCATCACGACCAGGCTGCGACCGCGAGCGATCCCCTTACGGGCATACTCGGCCCGGTCGGCCATGGCCTGCTGGGGTGAGACATAGAACGGCGTCGACACCGGCTATCCGTCCCTTCCTTCAAAGACACTCAAGTCGACAAAACTCAAGTCAGTGGCGAATACGGATCGTTCGGATCGACTAGAGCAGCGAGGCCCGCGGGCCATCGGGCTGCTCAAGACGCCGCTCAAGGATCGACCGGGCGATCTCCGACGACTCATCGTCGGAGAGCCGCCGGAACCCCTCGTCGGAGATCACGGTGACGATCGGGAAGATCCGCCGGGCCATGTCGGGACCGCCCGTCGCCGAGTCGTCGTCGGCGGCGTCGTACAGAGCCTGCACGACGAGCGTCGTCGCCTCCTGCTCCGACAGGTCGTCCCGGAAGAGCTTCTTCATCGCTCCGCGCGCGAAGACCGAACCGGAACCGGTCGCCGCGAAGCCGTGCTCCTCGCTCCGGCCGCCCGTGACGTCGTACGAGAAGATGCGGCCCTTCTCGCGGTCCACGTCGTAGCCCGCGAAGAGCGGGACCACGGCGAGCCCCTGCATGGCCATGCCGAGGTTGGAACGGATCATCGTGGAGAGCCGGTTGGCCTTGCCCTCCAGCGAGAGCGTCGCCCCCTCGACCTTCTCGAAGTGCTCCAGCTCCAACTGGAAGAGCTTGACCATCTCGACGGCCAGACCGGCCGTACCGGCGATGCCCACCGCCGAGTACTCGTCGGCCGGGAAGACCTTCTCGATGTCGCGCTGCGCGATCACATTGCCCATCGTCGCCCGCCGGTCACCGGCGAGCACCACGCCGCCGGGATAGGTCACGGAAACGATGGTCGTGCCGTGCGGCGCCTCGATCGCGCCCTGCACCGGCAACTGCCGGTTGCCGGGAAGAATTTCGGGCTGGTGGTTCGAGAGGAAGTCCACGAAGGACGACGACCCAGGCGTCAGGAAGGCAGCTGGCAGTCGCCCGGTGCTCAAGGGTTTGGCTTCCACGAGGTTCCCTCCACGTAAGCGATGGCCCGACTCATGACGTCGGGATCGTCTCCCAACTTGCCCATGGCCGAATTGCAGTTGAAGCAACGTACGCCTCGGACCCTACCCGCCGCGTGGCATTGATCCACATGAATGGCAAGAGCCCGGAGACATTCGCGCAAGCGCGCTTCGGACGGCCCGCCCGCCCCTCGGCCGTCTCACACGGCTCGCGGAGCGGGACAGGGCCATCCGAAGCCCGCTTGCGTCGGACAAGCCGACAACAGCTCCCACACTCACCTTCGTATCGAAGGTGAGGTCACTCTCCGCCCTTCTGGACGAAGCTTCGAACGAAGTCCTCTGCGTTCTCCTCGAGGACATCGTCAATTTCGTCCAGAACCGAGTCCACGTCGTCGCTCAACTTCTCCTGGCGCTCCTTGAGATCCTCAGAAGCCTGCGCGTCCTGCGCCTGCTCCTCGACCTCCTCGGTGGAGCGCGTCGCCTTCTGCTGTCCGCCGCCGGTGTCCTTGGTCGCCATCTACCTCACCCCGCTCGGTTCGACGTTCTTGATCAGACCCTACAAGCCGGGTCCGACATCGGCCCCGCACTTCTTTCAACGTGCGGGGGCCACCCATGTGATTCCCCGGCCGTCGGCCTTTCAGCCGTGACTCAGCCTCCGGACAGGACCCTGACCAGATCCTCGGCCGTACGGCACCGGTCGAGGAGCTCCTTCACGTGGTTACGCGTTCCGCGAAGGGGTTCGAGGGTCGGGACCCGCTGGAGCGAGTCACGGCCCGGCAGGTCGAAGATCACCGAGTCCCAGGAAGCCGCCGCCACGTCGTCCGCGTACTGCTCCAGGCAGCGTCCGCGGAAGTACGCACGGGTGTCCTCCGGCGGCTTCGTACGGGCCTTCTCGACCTCTGTCTCGTCCAGGAGGCGCTTCATCTTGCCCCGGGCCACCAGACGGTTGTACAGGCCCTTCTCGGCCCGTACATCGGCGTACTGGAGGTCGACGAGGTGGAGCCTGGCGGCGTCCCAGTCGAGGCTGTCGCGGCGGCGGTAGCCCTCCATGAGCTCCCGCTTGGCGACCCAGTCGAGCTCCCCGGAGAGGCTCATGGGGTCCGACTCCAGGCGGCCCAGGACGTCCTCCCAGCGGGCCAGGACGTCCTTGGTCTGCTCGTCCGCGTCCGCGCCGAAGCGCTCCTCCACGTACTTGCGGGCCAGCTCGAAGTACTCCATCTGGAGCTGGACCGCGGAGAGTGTCCGGCCACTACGGAGCGTGACCAGCCGCTTGAGCGTCGGGTCGTGCGAGATCTGGTGCAGGGTGCGCACCGGCTGGTCGACGGCCAGGTCGACGGCGATGAAGCCGTCCTCGATCATGGCGAGGACCAGCGAGGTGGTGCCGAGCTTCAGATACGTCGAGATCTCGGAGAGGTTGGCGTCGCCGATGATGACGTGCAGGCGGCGGTACTTCTCCGCGTCGGCGTGCGGCTCGTCGCGGGTGTTGATGATGGGGCGCTTGAGGGTGGTCTCGAGGCCCACCTCGACCTCGAAGTAGTCGGCGCGCTGGCTGAGCTGGAAGCCGTGCTCGTGCCCGTCCTGGCCGATGCCGACGCGGCCGGCGCCGGTGACGACCTGGCGGGAGATGAAGAACGGCGTCAGGTGGCGCACGATGTCCGAGAAGGGGGTCTCCCGCTTCATCAGATAGTTCTCGTGCGTGCCGTAGGACGCGCCCTTGTTGTCGGTGTTGTTCTTGTACAGGTGGATCGGCTGTGCGCCGGGCAGCTGGGCGGCACGCTCGGCGGCCTCCGCCATGATGCGCTCGCCTGCCTTGTCCCACAGGACGGCGTCACGGGGGTTGGTGACCTCCGGGGCGCTGTATTCGGGGTGTGCGTGGTCGACGTACAGGCGTGCCCCGTTGGTGAGGATGACGTTGGCCAGGCCGATGTCCTCGTCGGTGAGCTGGCTGGCGTCGGCGGCCTCGCGGGCGAGGTCGAAACCCCGCGCGTCCCGCAGCGGGTTCTCCTCCTCGAAGTCCCAGCGGGCGCGTCGCGCCCGGTGCATCGCCGCGGCGTAGGCGTTGACGATCTGGGACGAGGTGAGCATGGCATTGGCGTTGGGGTGGCCGGGGACGGAGATGCCGTACTCCGTCTCGATGCCCATTACTCGCCGTACGGTCATGCGGCCCTCCTTGCCCGGCGGCGCCCCCGGGTGGGGGCGGCGCTCAAGTACCGCTGGTTCTCCGGTGCGTGTGCGGTGCCCGTCCCCGCACTGCGCGACTCGGCGGTACCGAAGAGCCTAGAACGCCTTTGCGCTGGTGGGGAGATCAATTCCGTCATTGCTCTGCTCTGTTCGTGGCCTGAAAAACAGTCGGCTGCGGGTACCCGTGAAGGGCACCCGCAGCCGCCCTGTCTTTTACAGGTACTGACCGGTGTTGGCCACTGTGTCGATGGAGCGTCCGGTGTCTGCGCCCTGCTTTCCGGTGACAAGGGTGCGGATGTACACGATCCGCTCGCCCTTCTTGCCGGAGATCCTGGCCCAGTCGTCCGGGTTGGTGGTGTTCGGCAGGTCCTCGTTCTCCTTGAACTCGTCCACGCAAGCCTGGAGGAGGTGGGAGACCCGGAGGCCCTTCTGGTTCTGTTCGAGGAATGCCTTGATGGCCATCTTCTTGGCGCGGCCGACGATGTTCTCGATCATGGCGCCGGAGTTGAAGTCCTTGAAGTACAGGACTTCCTTGTCGCCATTGGCGTACGTGACCTCGAGGAAGCGGTTCTCCTCGGACTCCGCGTACATCTGCTCGACGACCGACTGGATCATGCCGACCACGGTGGCGCGCCGGTCGGCGCTGTGCTCGGCCAGGTCGTCCGAGTGCAGCGGGAGGCGCTCGGTGAGGTACTTGGCGAAGATGTCCTTGGCCGCCTCGGCGTCCGGGCGCTCGATCTTGATCTTCACATCGAGTCGTCCGGGGCGCAGGATCGCGGGGTCGATCATGTCCTCGCGGTTGGAGGCGCCGATGACGATGACGTTCTCCAGCCCTTCCACGCCGTCGATCTCGGCGAGCAGCTGCGGGACGATGGTGTTCTCCACGTCCGAGCTGACACCGGATCCGCGGGTGCGGAAGAGGGATTCCATCTCGTCGAAGAAGACGATGACGGGGGTGCCCTCGCTCGCCTTCTCCCGGGCACGCTGGAAGACCAGGCGGATGTGGCGCTCGGTCTCACCGACGTACTTGTTGAGGAGCTCGGGGCCCTTGATGTTGAGGAAGTAGCTCTTCCCCGCGGGCTGCCCGGTCACCTCGGCGACCTTCTTGGCAAGGGAGTTGGCGACGGCCTTCGCGATCAGCGTCTTGCCGCAGCCGGGAGGCCCGTACAGCAGCACGCCCTTGGGCGGCCGCAGTTCGTGCTCCTTGAAGAGGTCGGGGTACAGGTACGGGAGCTCGACGGCGTCCCGGATCATCTCGATCTGGCCGCCGAGGCCGCCGATCTTGTCGTAGCTGATGTCCGGCACTTCTTCGAGGACGAGCTCTTCGACCTCGCTCTTGGGTACGACCTCGTAGACGTATCCGGAGCGGGGTTCGAGCAGGAGGGCGTCGCCGGGGCGGATGGTGATGTCCAGCAGGGGCTCGGCGAGCCGCACCACCCGTTCCTCGTCGGTGTGCCCCACTACCAGCGCCCGTTCGCCGTCCTCGAGGATCTCCTTGAGGGTGACGATGTCGCCGACGCTCTCGTACTCCATGGCCTCGACCACGTTGAGCGCTTCGTTGAGCATCACTTCTTGGCCGCGCCTGAGCTCTTCGAGCTCGACGCTGGGGCTGACGTTCACCCGGAGTTTGCGTCCTCCGGTGAAGATGTCGGCCGTGCCGTCCTCGTTCGCCGTGAGGAAGACTCCGAAGCCGGCCGGCGGCTGTGCGAGCCGGTCGACTTCCTCCTTGAGGGCCACGATTTGGTCGCGGGCCTCGCGGAGTGTGTTGGCGAGCCGCTCGTTCTGTGCGGACACGCCGGCCAGGTTGGTCTGCAGCTCGACGATCCGCTCTTCGAGAATCCTCGTGTGCCGCGGAGAGTCGGCGAGCTTGCGTCGCAGGACGGCGATTTCCTGCTCGAGATAGGCAACCTGACCGGCAGGGTCTTCAGACCCTCGCCCGGGCCGGATGCCGCGGTTGATGTCGTCGTCGTGGGCTGCCACGGTCCTCACCTCCTCCAAGGGGAGCTGGACGCTTCCAGACCCTACCTGGGTGGGTGTCGATTGAAACCCCTAGATCACAAAGACGATAGGGGTGTGTCCGATCTTCACCCTTGCGCTCTCCCTCACGCCAGGGGAATACCCACCCAACAACATCGGAAAGCGGGCGGTTGTATCGTCGAAGCGTTCAACACCCGTCAGGGCTGGCCCGACTTGCTGCAGAGTCGGCACGCTCGACGCAGCAAACGGCAGGAGAGATGACCGTGCGGCACGAGGCCGAGACCAGCAGTGAAGGCCATGATCTGCTGGAGGTCTGGATCGACCAGGACCTCTGCACCGGCGACGGCATCTGCGCCCAGTACGCGCCCGAAGTCTTCGAGCTGGACATCGACGGCCTCGCCTATGTGAAGAGCGCGGACGACGAGCTGCTGCAGGCCCCCGGGGCGGCAACGCCCGTACCGCTGCCGCTCCTGAGGGACGTCAAGGAGTCCGCGAAGGACTGCCCCGGCGACTGCATTCACGTGCGCCGTGTTTCGGACAGGGTCGAGGTGTACGGGCCCGACGCGGACTGAGCGGTCGGCCTTCGGGTCCGCCGCGGAATCTGTTCAACCGTCCACCGCGCAGTTGATGAGAGAAGGGCCCGTGCCCGCCGGTCTCCGGCGGGCACGGGCCCTTATTCCTTTTCCTTCGCGCCTACTTCATGTCTGACTTCTCACACGGTCCGCCGGTCGGCGCTCAGACGGAGCGGGCCCCGGCGGGGGTGCTGCGCGTGAACGTGCCGTTGTCCCATTGCCACTTGGCGGCGTCCTTCTTGTCGGGGCAGCAGCGGGGGACGTCGGGTGAGGAGTAGCCGAGGAGGGTGGCGGTGACGGCTCCGTCACGGACGGCGAAGTCCGTGACGGTCTGCCGGTCCTTGGGGTCGACGAGGGTGGCGACGACGCGGGGCTTGCCGCCGCCCTTCGGGCTCGTCAGTACGTAGACGCCGTCGGGCGGGGTGCCGGAGCCGGCGGCGCAGTGGACGACGGCGACGGTCTCGGCCCCGCCGTCCCCGTCGAGGTCGCCGGTGGCCTTCTTCTTGACGACGGATTTGGCCGTGCCGCAGTCCAGGCGGAAGCGGACGGTGGCCGGGTCGGGAGCGGGGGCCGGGGCCGCGGCGCTCTTGTTGCTTGGCTCGGGGCCCGACTGGGCGGCGGTCGCGGAGTCGGGCTGCAGGAAGGAGGAGCCCGCCACGACGGCGGCGATGGCGGCCGCGGTGGCCAGCCAGTGGATGGGGCGCGTGTGCGTGTGTGCCAGTTCCGGGACGGCCGGGTGCTGCACGAGGAGTGTCTCCTGTGGATGCTGTGCCGGTGGGGGTGGCCAGCATCGTGCCATACCTCACACTGAGGTGGAACACCTGGGTCCGGTGGGTCTGGTGTGTTGCTGCCGGTACGTCAACGAACGGGCGCCGCCGCCGAGTTCCCGCGGCGTGCGGGGAACTCGGCGGCGGCGCCGTGGTGTTGTGCGGACCGGGTCAGCGGGGGCTGCCGCCGTCGGCGTTCGGGCCCGAGTAGTCCTCGCCGTAGGCGCCCTTAGCGGGGCGGCGGCGGCGCATGGGGGGCTCCACTCCGTCGGCGAGGCGCCGGGCGGTGAGCAGGAAGCCGGTGTGGCCGATCATGCGGTGGTCCGGGCGGACGGCGAGGCCCTCGATGTGCCAGTTGCGGATCATCGACTCCCAGGCCGTCGGCTCGTTGAAGCCGCCGATCTCGCGGATGGACTCGACAGTCCGGGCGAGCTGGGTGGTGGTGGCCACGTAGCAGCAGAGGATGCCGCCGGGGACGAGGGCCTTGGAGACGGCCTCCAGGCACTCCCAGGGGGCGAGCATGTCGAGGATGACGCGGTCGACGTCGGTGTCGGACAGGTTGTCCTGGAGGTCGCCGACGGTGAGCTGCCAGGCGGGGTGGGGGCCGCCGAAGTAGCGCTCCACGTTGCCCTTGGCGATCTCGGCGAAGTCCTCGCGGCGCTCGTACGAGTGCAGCATGCCGTCGTCGCCGATGGCCCGCAGCAGGAAGCTGCTGAGCGAACCGGAGCCCACGCCCGCCTCCACGACGCGCGCGCCGGGGAAGATGTCGGCGAAGGCCAGGATCTGCCCCGCGTCCTTGGGGTAGACCACGGCGGCGCCGCGGGGCATGGACAGGACGTAGTCGGGGAGCAGGGGGCGCAGCGCGAGGTAGGCGACATTGCCCGTCGTGCGGACAACGCTGCCCTCGGGAGCGCCGATCAGCTCGTCGTGAGGAAAGGAACCCTTGTGGGTGTGGAAGTTCTTTCCCTCTTCGAGCGTGAACGTGTAGTGGCGGCCCTTGGGGTCGGTCAGCTGTACCTGGTCCCCGACCTTGAAGGGCCCGCGACGGCGGGCGGCACCGGTCGGTTCGGACATGTGACCAGCCTACCGGCCGTGGCGGAGCCCGCAGACCACGCGGGTACGCAGGGTGGGCCGGGGCCGGGGCCCGGTCAGCTGGGGCGTGCCATGGCCTTGACGAAGGCGCGCTCGACGTCGGCGGCGGACAGGACCCCGTAGATCTCGCCGGAGTCCTCGACGACCAGGTACTCGGTCGCGGGGGTGGCCCGCAGGAAGTCGAGCAGCTCCTCGCCCGCGAGCTCGGCGGAGACGCGCATGCCCTCGGTGAGGTCCTGGGCGAGGCCGCTGACGGTGACCCAGGGGCGGCGGTGCTCGGGGACGCCGACGATGGCGGTCTCGCGGACCACGGCCAGGGGGTCGCCGTCGGCGTCGACCACGACGAGGGCGCGGGCTCCGGCGGCGTTGGCGCGGCGCAGGGCCTCGGAGAGCGGGGTGTCGGTCTCGACGGGGACGGCGCGGCGGGTCAGCGTGCGGGCGCGCAGTTCGGGGAGGTGCTCGCGCAGGCGTGCCATGCGGAGGCTGTTGCCGGCGCCGGTCCAGATGATGGCGGCGAGGATCGCGGCGAGCAGGGCGTCCATGACGGTGTCCATGCCGCCGATGTCCTGGGTCTCGCCGCCGAGGGCGCCGGACTGGTTGAGCAGCGGGAGGCCGATGAGGACGGAGATGGCGAGGGCGCGGCCGACCCAGGCGGCGGCGACGGTGCCGCTCATGGGCTTGCCGGTGATCTTCCAGACGACGGCCCGGAGCATGCGGCCGCCGTCGAGCGGGAGGCCCGGCAGCAGGTTGAAGGCGGCGACGATCAGGTTCGAGATCATCAGGCCCGCGAGCAGGACGCCGGGGACGGTGCCGGGCTCGACGGCCCGCATGCCCGCGTAGAAGACGCCCGCGAGCACGAGGGAGAGCAGCGGTCCGACGAAGGCGAGGACGAACTCGCGGCCGGGGGTCTCGCTCTCCTTCTCGATCTCGGAGACGCCGCCGAAGAACTGGAGCTGGATGCGGCGCACCGGGAGCTTGAAGCGGAGGGCGGCGACGGTGTGGGCGAGCTCGTGGACGAGCACCGACGCGTAGAAGGCGACGGCGAAGAAGAGGGACACCAGGTAGCGGGCGCTGCCCAGTTCGGGCAGGACGCGGTCGAGCTGGCCGCCGAAGACCCAGGTGATGAGGGCGGCGACGAGGAACCAGCTCGGTGCCACGTAGACGGGCACGCCGAAGGGGCGGCCCATGAGGAGGCCGCCGCCGGGGCTCTTCTTCGGGGGGCTCTTGGGGTCGTGGTGCGGGCCGTGGGTGGCGCGGGTGCGGGCGGCGGCCGCGTGCTGCTCGACCTGCTGGGCGACTTCCCGGGCGACCTGTTCGTCGGTCGGCTTGTCGATGGAGACGCGGGGGGCGGGGTCATCCGCTTGGGAGGCGCGGGGGGTGGAGTCGTCCGCTTGGGAGGCGCGGGGGGCGGGGTCTGCTTCCGTCGCCGGTTGCGGCTTCGGCTCCGCCGTCGGCTCGGGCTCCGGTTCGGGCTCCGCCTGCGGCTTCGGCTCCTGCTTCGGTGCGGCGTCGCTCGGCTCGTCCTGGGGCTTCGGCTCGTCCTGGGCGCTCGGCTCGTCCGGGACGTTCCCCCCGGCCCGGTCCGCCGCCGGCCGTGTGGGCTCCACGGCGCCGTCCGTGCTCTCGGACCGCGGCCTGCCGCTCCCGCCGCTTTCGTCCACGATGTCCCCTCGTTCGAAGCGTCCCCCGCTCCCGAGTGGTGCGTGGTCCACACACGATCATGCAGGGCGGGAGGGTCTGCCGTCGATGGTATGCGGCCGTTGTCAGTGGCGGGTCGTAGGGTCTGTCCTCATGGAGAACAGCACCGACGGTGCCGTGGCGGCCGCGCGCCCGGCGTCCCTGTCCCCCTCGCGGGCCAGCGACTTCATGCAGTGTCCGCTGCTGTATCGCTTCCGGGTGATCGACAAGCTGCCCGAGAAGCCGAGCGAGGCGGCGACCCGCGGCACCCTGGTGCATGCCGTGCTTGAGCGCCTGTTCGACGCCCCGGCGGCCGAGCGCACGGCGCCGCACGCGAAGTCACTGATCCCCGGCCAGTGGGACCGGCTGCGCGAGGCCAAGCCGGAGCTGTCAGAGCTGTTCGCCGAGGTCGAGGGCGCGGAAGCCGAGGGCGGCGAGGCCACGGCCGAGCGGCTGGCCCGCTGGCTCGCGGACGCCGAGCGGCTCGTGGAGCGCTGGTTCACCCTGGAGGACCCCACCCGGCTCGAGCCCGCCGAGCGGGAGTTGTTCGTGCAGGCCGAGCTGGAGTCGGGCCTGAAGCTGCGCGGCATCATCGACCGCGTCGACGTGGCGCCGACGGGCGAGGTCCGGATCGTCGACTACAAGACCGGCAAGGCCCCGCGTCCGGAGTACGCGGAGGGCGCGCTCTTCCAGATGAAGTTCTACGCCCTCGTGGTGTGGCGCCTGAAGGGCGTCGTGCCGCGTCGGCTCCAGCTCGTCTACCTGGGCAGCGGCGATGTGATCACGTACGACCCGGTGATCGCGGACCTGGAGCGGGTCGAGCGCAAGCTGCTCGCGCTCTGGGCGGCGATCGAGGAGGCCACGGAGACGGGTGACTGGCGGCCGCGGCCGACCAAGCTCTGCGGCTGGTGCGACCACCAGGCCGTTTGTCCGGAATTCGGGGGCACTCCCCCGCCGTATCCGCTTCCGGTGAGGCCGCCCGAGTCGCGCGCTGCCGAGCAGGGCAGAATGGGCGCGGGCTAGCGAAGGAGAGTTACGTGGCCATCCGCGTCCTACTGGTCGACGACCAGCCGCTGCTGCGCACGGGTTTCCGGATGATTCTGGAGGCCGAGCAGGACATCGCGGTCGTCGGCGAGGCCGGAGACGGCCTGCAGGCTCTGGATCAGGTGCGGGCGCTGCAGCCCGATGTGGTGCTCATGGACATCCGCATGCCGCGGATGGACGGCGTCGAGGCGACCCGCCAGATCACCGGCCCCGGCCGGGACGGACCGGCGAAGGTCCTCGTCCTGACCACCTTCGACCTCGACGAGTACGTGGTGGAGGCGCTGCGCGCGGGCGCCAGCGGCTTCCTGCTCAAGGACGCCCCGGCCAATGAGCTGGTCCAGGCGATTCGGGTGGTCGCCGCGGGCGAGGCGATGCTGGCGCCGAGCATCACACGCCGCCTCCTCGACAAGTACGCGGGGCACCTGCCCTCCGGTGACGAGCCGGTCCCGGACACGCTGCACACCCTCACCGAGCGCGAGGTCGAGGTGCTGAAGCTGGTGGCCCGCGGCCTGTCGAACGCGGAGATCGCCGCCGACCTCTTCGTGAGCGAGACGACGGTGAAGACCCATGTGGGCCACGTCCTGACGAAGTTGGGGCTGCGCGACCGCGTCCAGGCGGCGGTGTACGCGTACGAGAGCGGGCTCGTCCGCCCCGGTGCGCAGTAGCCACAGCTGACACCAGCAGAAAGGGTGGCCGCTCCGAGTCAGGAGCGGCCACCCTTCGTCGTCCGCGGGGCGCGTCAGGTCACGCCTTGCTGATCTCCCAGAAGCGGAACACCGTCGAGGCGTCCAGGCAGGACTCCAGTCCGTACACGTCTCCGTTGGTCACCGCGTACTGCTTGGCCTGCCACACCGGCAGGACCGGGAGCTCGTCGGCCACGATGTGCTGGAGGTCGGCGTACTGCTTGCCGACCTTGGTGCGGTCGCGCTGGGCCGCCGTGCCGGGGATGATCCGGCCGGTGATCGCGGAGTTCTCGTAGTGGTTGTCGAGGACGTTGCCCGCGCCGAAGAACGGCTGCGTGAAGTTGTCGGGGTCCGGGTAGTCCGGCACCCAGCCCTTCACGTACACGCCGTACTTGCCGGCCTTGATGTCCTTCTCGTACTGGCCGAAGGCCACGGACTTCACCTGGGCGTCGAACAGCCCGCTGTCGTTGAGCTGCCCGGCGACGGCCTTCAGCTCCTGGTCGGTGGCCGGGCCGTAGCGGGTCGGCGTGGACCAGAGGGTGAGCTTGACCTTGCCCTTGACGCCGTCGGCGCGCAGGGCCTCGGCGGCCTTGGCGCGCTGCGGGCGGGCGCCGTAGGTGTCGAAGAACGGCGTGGTGTGGGTGCCTATCCCGGCCGGGACGATCGAGTACAGCGGGGTCGCCGTGTCCTGGTAGACCTCGCCCACCAGGGCGTCCCGGTCGATGAGGTAGGCCATGGCCCTGCGGACGCCGCGCTTGCCAGCGACCGGGTCCTTCATGTTGAAGACCAGGTGCTGCACCTCGGCGCTGCTGCCCTCGACGATGTTGATGTCCTTGCCCTGGGATCCCTTGGACGCCGTCTTCTCGATGTCGGCGATGTCCCCGGCGGCGAGCCCTCGGTAGGCCACGTCGACGTCGTGGTCGAGGAGCGCCTTCTTCAGGCCCTTCTGGTCGCCGTGGAAGAACTTGAGGGTGATGCCCTTGTTCTTGACCTTGGCGGTCCCCTTGTAGTCGGGGTTGACGGAGAAGACCGCCTTGTCCTCGCTGAAGGAGTCGAGCTTGTAGGGGCCCGAGCCGACGGCCTCGCCGTCCTCGCGCAGGGCGCCCTTGTCGTAGGCGCTGTGGTCGACGATCGAACCGGCGCCGGAGGCGATCTTGCTGGGGAAGGTGGCGTCGGGCTTCTTCAGCTTGAAGACCACGGTCCTGGCGTTCGGGGTCTCCACCCGGTCGAGCATGGGGAACATCGGTGCGGGGCCCGCCGCGTCCTTGATGGCCCGCATGCGGTCGAAGGAGTACTTGACGTCCTTCGAGGTGAGGTCGTTGCCGTTGCTGAACTTCAGGCCGTCGCGCAGGGTGCACTCGTAGACCTTGGTCGCCTTGTCCGTGAAGCCGCACTTCTCGGCGGCCTCCGGCTGTGGCTCGGTCTCCCCCTTGGGGAAGCTCAGCAGGGACTGGAAGACGTTGTTGAACAACAGCCACGAGCCCGGGTCGTAGCCGGACCCCGGGTCGGTGGCCAGGACGTCGTCCGACATCCCGATCACCACGGAGTCCTCCGCGTCCGCGGAGTCACCCGCCTCCGTGCCGCAGCCGGTCAGCAGGGCGGCGGCCAGCCCTCCCGTGAGGGGCAGGGCCAGCCACTGGTTGCGCATGTTCACGTACGTGTGCCTTTTGTTGTTGTGTCGTCGGTGCGGCGGAGGTCAGCCGCTCACACCGCGGCCGAGCTCCCACAGCTGCAGGTTCGACGAGGAGTTGAGGGCCCACTCGACACCGGTGATGTCATCGCGGGCGGCCACATACTGCTTGCCCTGCCACAGGGGGAGCACCGGGACCTCGTCGGCGACGATGTCCTGGATCTTCTGGACGCTCTTGGCGGCGGCGAGCCGGTCGGCCTCTCGGCGGGAGGCGGGGATCAGCTCGTCGTTGATGGTGCTGTTGGCGTACGGCGAGTGGAGGAAGTTGTCCTTCGCGAGGAAGGGCGCCAGGAAGTTGTCGGCGTCGGGGAAGTCGGGGAACCAGCCCATCCCGTAGACGTCGTACTTTCCGTTCAGCTCGGCGGCGCGGAACGTGTTCCACGGGTCGCCCTTGATCTCCACGTCGAACAGGCCGTTGGCGTTCAGCTGCTTCTGCAGCAGCTGGAACTCCTTCTTCGTGCCCGCGCCGTAGTGGTCGGTGGTGTAGTGCAGGGTCAGCTTGACCGGGGTGTCGATGTGGGCCTTGGCGAGGATCGTGCGGGCCTTGGCCGGGTCGGGCTTGCCGTACTTGTTGAAGAACGCGTTGGTGTGGCCCGTGATGGTGGCGGGGACCAGCGAGTAGAGCGGGTCCGCGGCCGGTCCGTACACCTGGGAGGTGAGCTGACCGCGGTCGATGACCTGCGCCATGGCCTGCCGTACGGCCTTGTTCTTGACGCTGGGGGCGCTCGTGTCGAAGCCGAGGTAGCGGGTCTCCAGGCCGGGCATCTCGACCAGGTCGATGTGCTTGTCGGTGTCCCGGTCGTACTGCTTGATCTGCTCCGGCGACATGGTGCGCGTCATCATGTCGATGTCGTTCTTCTTCAGGGCGTCGCCCATGCCCTTGTCGGTGTCGTAGAAGCGCAGCTCGACCTTGTCGCTCTTGGGCGTGAAGTTCCCCTTGTAGTGGGGGTTCTTGGAGAACACGGCCTTCACGAGCCGGTCGCCCTCGGTCTCCTGCTTGACGGTGTACGGGCCGGAGCCGTCCACCGCGAAGCCGTCGCGCAGGGCCTTCTTCGCGTAGTGGTCCTTGCTGATGATGCCGGCGGCGGGGGTGGCCAGCTTGTACGGGAACGTCGCGTCCGGGGTCTTCAGGTGGAAGACGACGCCGCGCTTGCCCTGGGTCTCGATCGTGTCGACGTTCGAGACGAGGCCCGCGACACCGCTCGCGTTCTTGGTCTTCATGTCGCGGACGCGC
Organism: Streptomyces odontotermitis; assembly: GCF_050510915.1. NCBI lineage: Bacteria > Bacillati > Actinomycetota > Actinomycetes > Kitasatosporales > Streptomycetaceae > Streptomyces > Streptomyces odontotermitis. The sequence goes on from NZ_JBNJLS010000005.1 coordinate 327,520, forward strand.
TCGATGGAGAACTTCACGTCGGCGGCGGTGAGTTCCGAACCGTCGGCGAACGTGAGGCCCTTGCGCAGGGTGCAGGCGAAGCGCTCGTTGCCGGTGTCGGTGAAGCCGCACTTCTCCGCGGCCTCGGGCTCCGGCTCGCCGTCGCCGCGAGGCATCGCCATCAGCGTCTGGACGGTCTGCCGCAGCACGTTCCAGGAGCCCGCGTCGTAGGCGTAGGCCGGGTCGAAGGGGGCCCGGACCTCCTTGGAGATCGCGAACCGGTCCGTGGTGCCGACGGCTATCGCCCCGCCGCCGCTGCCGCCGTCGCCCGAACCGCCGCACGCGGCGAGCACGGGGGCGAGCAGCCCCACGACGGCCGGGAGCACCAAAGTCTTACGGTTCATGCTCGACGTTCTCCAGAGCTCTTGATCCCGGGTGTCCGGCAACGACGGGGTGTGGGTTGAGGGCACGAGGGGGGGTGGGGCGATGTTCTCGCGACGAGATTAGTCCGCACCGCAGGAGCGCTGGAGGGGGCCGGAGTTGAGGGCCCATCACGGAGTGAAACCGGGCGTGGACGCACTGATAACCCAACACCGGAAGGTTTCGTGCACGGTCCCACCAATCGGGACACAACACCACGCCCACACCCCCGGACATTCCGGGCAGTGCATGGCCGGGGCCGACTGTCGACCCCCTGTGAAGTGGTGAACCTCACACGTTCGGCCGTGCGGGCGCGGCCCTGCGTCAGAGGTACATCAGGCCCTGCAGGAAAGGCAGGTTGACGTGTTCGAGGGAGGGCACGACGGTGCGTCCGGCGGCCGGGGCGATGGGCGCGACCGAGGGCACGGCGACGACCCGGCAGCCCGCGGCCTCGGCGGCGGCGACGCCGGTCGCGGTGTCCTCGATGACGGCGCATCTGGCCGGCTCCGCGCCGAGACCGGAGGCCGCGAGGAGGTAGGGGTCGGGGTGCGGCTTCGTCCGTGAGACCTCGTCGCCGGCGACGGTCAGGGCGAAGTGGTGGGCCCCGATGGACTCCAGGACCCGGTCGATGATGCGCCGGTGGGAGGCGGAGACGAGGGCCATCGGCACGTGCTGCGCGGCGAGTTCGGCGAGCAGTCGCGCGGCGCCCGGCATCAGCGGCAGGGTGCGGCTGATGCGGTTCTCGAAGCCGTCGTTGAGCAGCACGGTCAGTTCGTCGAGCGTGATGTCGGCGCCGGTCGACTCGATGAGGAAGCCCGCGCTGCGGGACATCGGGCCGCCCACCACCACGTCGCGCCAGGACTCGTCGAGGGCGTGGCCGAGCCGGGCGAAGACCTCGACCTCGGCGTCCCACCAGAAGCCCTCGGTGTCCACCAGGGTGCCGTCCATGTCGAGGAGCACGCCCTGCAGGGCGGAGCCCTCGGCCGTTCGGGTACCGAGCGCGGGGACCGTACTGGTCATCCGTCACACCTCCATGAGGGACGAGAAGGCCGGTTCCCCGAGGGGAACCGGCCTGAGCTGGACCGACCAGTGTACGACTCGTCCGCTGAAGACGCGCTTCAGTTAAACGGAGCCCTGGCGCACGGAGCCCTGGCGGGCGCCGTCAGCGGGCGTTGAAGTACTTGGCCTCCGGGTGGTGGATGACGATGGCGTCCGTGGACTGCTCGGGGTGGAGCTGGAACTCCTCGGAGAGCTGGACGCCGATCCGCTCCGGCCGCAGGAGTTCGGCGATCTTCGCGCGGTCCTCCAGGTCGGGGCAGGCGCCGTAGCCGAGCGAGAAGCGGGCGCCGCGGTACTTGAGGGCGAACATGTCCTCGACGTCCGAGGGGTCCTCGCCGCCGAAGCCCAGCTCGGCGCGCACGCGCGCGTGCCAGTACTCGGCGAGGGCCTCGGCCAACTGCACGGACAGGCCGTGCAGTTCGAGGTAGTCGCGGTAGGAGTTGGCCTCGAAGAGCTCGGCCGTGGCCTCACCGATCTTCGAGCCGACGGTGACGACCTGGAGGCCCACGACGTCGGTCTCGCCGGACTCCTCCGGGCGGAAGAAGTCCGCCAGGCACAGACGGCGGCCGCGGCGCTGGCGCGGGAAGGTGAAGCGGGTGCGCTCGGTGCCGTCCTCGTTCAGGATGACCAGGTCGTCGCCCTTGGACACGCAGGGGAAGTAGCCGTGCACGACGGCAGCTTCGAGCATGTTCTTGGTGTGCAGCTCGTCCAGCCAGCCGCGCAGCCGCGGGCGCCCCTCCGTCTCGACGAGTTCCTCGTACGAGGGTCCGTCCCCGGCGCGCGCCTGCTTGAGGCCCCACTGGCCCTTGAACAGCGCGCCCTCGTCGAGCCAGGAGGCGTACTCCTTGAGCTGGATGCCCTTGATGACGCGGGTGCCCCAGAACGGCGGGGTGGGCACGGGGTTGTCGACGGCGACGTCCGAGCGGACCGGGCCCTTGTCCTCCTCGGCCTCCAGGACCGCGGTGGTCGCCTTGGTGGGCACACGGCGCTGCTTGAGCTCGGGGAGGGTGGCGCCGGGGACGCCGCGCTTGACCGCGATGAGGGCGTCCATGAGGCGCAGGCCCTCGAACGCGTCGCGGGCGTAGCGGACTTCGCCCTCGTAGATCTCGTGCAGGTCCTGCTCCACGTAGGCGCGGGTGAGGGCGGCGCCACCGAGGATGACCGGGAAGTCGGCCGCCATCTTGCGCTGGTTGAGCTCTTCCAGGTTCTCCTTCATGATCACGGTCGACTTCACCAGGAGACCGGACATGCCGATCACGTCGGCCCGGTGCTCCTCGGCGGCCTCCAGGATCGCGGCGACGGGCTGCTTGATGCCCAGGTTGACCACGTTGTAGCCGTTGTTGGACAGGATGATGTCGACGAGGTTCTTGCCGATGTCATGGACGTCGCCGCGCACGGTGGCCAGCACGATGGTGCCCTTGCCCTCGGCGTCCGACTTCTCCATGTGCGGCTCCAGGTAGGCCACCGCGTTCTTCATGACCTCGGCGGACTGGAGCACGAACGGCAACTGCATCTGCCCGGAGCCGAAGAGCTCACCGACGACCTTCATGCCCTCCAGCAGGGTGTCGTTGACGATGTCCAGGGCGGGCCGGTCCTGCAGCGCCTCCTCCAGGTCGGCCTCCAGGCCGTTCTTCTCGCCGTCGATGATGCGCCGCTGCAGCCGCTCCTCCAGCGGCAGCGCGAGGAGTTCCTCGGCCTTGCCCGCCTTCAGCGACTTGGCGGTGGCGCCCTCGAAGAGCTCCATCAGCTTCTGCAGCGGGTCGTAGCCCTCGCGGCGCCGGTCGTAGATCAGGTCGAGGGCGGTGGTGACCTGCTCCTCGTCGAACCGGGCGATCGGCAGGATCTTGGAGGCGTGCACGATCGCCGAGTCCAGGCCCGCCTTCACGCACTCGTCCAGGAAGACCGAGTTGAGGACGATGCGGGCGGCCGGGTTGAGGCCGAAGGAGATGTTCGACAGGCCGAGTGTGGTCTGCACATCGGGGTGGCGGCGCTTCAGCTCCCGGATCGCCTCGATGGTGGCGATGCCGTCCTTGCGCGACTCTTCCTGGCCGGTGCAGATGGTGAAGGTCAGGGTGTCGATGAGGATGTCCGACTCGCGGATGCCCCAGTTCCCGGTCAGGTCGTCGATCAGCCGCTCGGCGATCTCCACCTTCTTCTCGGGGGTGCGGGCCTGGCCCTCCTCGTCGATGGTCAGCGCGATCAGCGCGGCGCCGTGCTCCTGGGCCAGCGCGGTGACCTTCGCGAAGCGCGACTCGGGGCCGTCGCCGTCCTCATAGTTCACGGAGTTGATGACCGCGCGGCCACCGAGCTTCTCCAACCCGGCCTGGATGACCGGGACTTCGGTGGAGTCCAGCACGATCGGCAGCGTGGAGGCGGTGGCGAACCGGCCCGCCAGCTCCGCCATGTCCGCCACCCCGTCACGGCCCACGTAGTCGACGCACAGGTCGAGCATGTGCGCGCCCTCGCGGATCTGGTCGCGGGCCATCTCCACGCAGTCGTCCCAGCGGCCCTCCAGCATCGCCTCACGGAACTTCTTGCTGCCGTTGGCGTTCGTCCGCTCACCGATCGCCAGATACGAGGTGTCCTGACGGAACGGCACCGTCTGATACAGCGAGGCGGCGCCGGGCTCCGGCTGCGGGGTGCGCGTGGGCGGCACCGTGCCCCGCACCCGCTCCACCACCTGGCGCAGGTGCTCGGGCGTCGAGCCGCAGCAGCCGCCGATCAGCTGGAGGCCGAAGTCGCGCACGAACGTCTCATGCGCGTCGGCCATCTCCGGCGGGGTCAGCGGGAAGTGCGCGCCGTCCTTGGTCAGGATGGGCAGGCCCGCGTTCGGCATGCACATCAGCGGCGTCGTCGAGTGCCGCGCCAGATAGCGCAAGTGCTCGCTCATCTCGGCCGGACCGGTCGAGCAGTTCAGGCCGATCAGATCGATGCCCAGCGGCTCCAGCGCCGTCAGCGCCGCGCCGATCTCCGAACCCAGCAGCATCACACCGGTCGTCTCGAAGGCCAGCGAACACACCAGCGGCACCTGCACGCCGAGCGCGTCCATCGCCCGCCGGGCGCCGATCAGGCTGGACTTGGTCTGCAGCAGGTCCTGCGTCGTCTCCACGATCAGCGCGTCCGCGCCGCCGGCGAGCAGGCCCTCGGCGTTCTGCTGGTAGCCGTCCCGGATCGTGGCGTAGTCGATGTGGCCGAGGGAGGGCAGCTTGGTGCCCGGCCCGATCGAGCCCAGCACCCACCGCTGCTGCCCGGTCTTCTCCGTGAACTCGTCGGCGACCTCGCGGGCGATCCGGGCGCCCGCCTCGGACAGCTCGACGATGCGGTCCGCGATCTCGTACTCACTGGCGGCCGTGTGGTTGGCGCCGAACGTGTTGGTCTCCACGCAGTCGACGCCGACCGCGAAGTACTCCTCGTGCACGGAGCGCACGATGTCGGGGCGCGTGACGTTCAGGATCTCGTTGCAGCCCTCGAGCTGCTGGAAGTCCTCCAGGCTCGGGTCCTGGGCCTGCAGCATGGTGCCCATCGCGCCATCGGCCACCACCACGCGGGTGGCGAGCGCTTCGCGGAGTGCGGCGGCGCGAGTCCGGCTGACGGAGTCGGCGGAAGGGGTCGGCAACGAGGCCATGAAAGAGCTCCCATAGGTGCGACGGCTGTCGGCTTTGCGGCTTCCGGTGGAAGGCGCACTCGGTCAGGGTAGCCGGGACGAAGGTCCCGGCCGAAGCGGCGTCCAGGGTGCGGACGGTCGGCCGATTCGCTGCGTTGACCCCGAATCGGACGGAAACACGACTGTCAGAGCATTAGCGGGAGGTCGACAACCACCGATAGTGTTCGTCATTGTCGAACGTGGTTGATCAATCATTGGGTCAGGGCCAAGGGGACGGAGGAAGGGGCTGCGATGGCCAAGAACATCCAGTCGCTGGAACGGGCCGCCGCGATGCTGCGGCTCCTCGCGGGCGGCGAGCGGCGGCTCGGCCTCTCCGAGATCGCCTCGGCGCTCGGACTCGCCAAGGGCACGGCCCACGGCATCCTCCGCACCCTCCAGCAAGAGGGCTTCGTGGAGCAGGAGACCGCCTCGGGCCGCTACCAGCTCGGCGCCGAACTGCTGCGGCTCGGCAACAGCTACCTGGACGTGCACGAGCTGCGCGCCCGCGCCCTGGTGTGGACCGACGACCTGGCCCGCTCCAGCGGCGAGAGCGTCTATCTCGGCGTCCTGCACCAGCAGGGCGTGCTGATCGTGCACCACGTCTTCCGGCCCGACGACAGCCGCCAGGTCCTGGAGGTCGGAGCCATGCAGCCGCTGCACTCCACCGCCCTCGGCAAGGTCCTCTCCGCGTACGACCCGGTAGCGCACAGCGAGGCCGTCGAGGCCGAGCGGCGGGCCTTCACCGATCTCACGGTGTGCGACAAGGACGGCTTCGAGGGCGTCCTCGACCTGACCCGCGCGCGGGGGTACGCCTCCGACGTCGAGGAGACCTGGGAGGGCATCGCCTCGGTGGCCGCCCCCATCCACGACCGGCGCCGGATGCCGGTCGGTGCGGTCGGCATCACCGGTGCCGTGGAGCGCGTGCGCGACAAGGAGGGCGAGCTGCGCCCCGATCTGATCGCCGCGGTACGGGACTGCGCGCGGGCCGTCTCCCGGGATCTGGGCGCCGGACGGTTCTGAGCCCCGCGCCCGGGACGCCGCCGATCCCCGTACGGCGCCCGCCTTTCTGCCCCCTGCCGCTTCGGCATGCAGGGGGCTTCGTCATGGGGCACGATCGACGGACGCCGCGCTGATCACGGGAAACGATCAATAACGATCGTGTTTTCAATAACAGAACTCTTGACGTGCAAGTAACGCCGAGGCGAGACTCGCGTCCATCGGTCGGCATTGTCGAACACCTACCGGCATTACGCGCTAGAGTGGGGCGACGCCAAGGGCCGGAAACTTCCCCTGGACGAAGGACAAAGGAGTCGCGGGTGTCCAGCTCCGACATCTTCATCGGCGAGACCATCGGTACCGCCGTGCTCATCCTGCTCGGCGGCGGTGTCAGCGCCGCCGTCACGCTCAAGCGCTCGAAGGCCAAGGACGCCGGCTGGCTCGCCATCACCTTCGGGTGGGGCTTCGCCGTGCTGACCGGTGCCTACCTGGCCGGCGGCGTCTCCGGTGCGCACCTCAACCCGGCCGTCACCGTCGGCCTCGCCATCGAGGGCGGCACCAAGTGGAGCGACGTACCGCTCTACCTGGCCTCTCAGCTCCTCGGCGCCATGATCGGTGCCGTGCTGGTCTGGATCACGTACTACGGACAGTTCCAGGCGCACCTGACGGACCCGGAGATCGTGAACTCGAAGTCGGCGCCCGACGGCATGGTCGACAAGGCGGCCGAGCCCGAGGCCGGTCCGGTGCTCGGCATCTTCTCGACGGGCCCGGAGATTCGGAACGTCGCGCAGAACATGGCGACGGAGATCATCGCCACGGTCGTCCTGGTCCTCGCGATCCTCACGCAGGGCCTGAACGACGGCGGCAACGGCCTCGGCATCCTGGGCGCCCTGATCACGGCCCTCGTCGTGGTCGGCATCGGCCTCTCGCTCGGTGGCCCCACGGGCTACGCGATCAACCCGGTCCGCGACCTCGGCCCGCGCATCGTGCACTCGGTGCTGCCGCTGCCGAACAAGGGCGGCTCGGACTGGTCGTACGCCTGGATCCCGGTCGCGGGCCCGCTCATCGGCGGTGCCATCGCCGGCGGTCTCTACAACCTCGCGTTCAAGTAGACCGACGCCGGATACCGATCACCGACTGAGACCGCCACGCAAGAACTTCTGGAGCACACCGTGACCGACGCACACACCGCGGGCCCCTTCATCGCGGCCATCGACCAGGGCACCACCTCGAGCCGCTGCATCGTCTTCGACAAGGACGGCCGGATCGTCTCCGTCGACCAGAAGGAGCACGAGCAGATCTTCCCGAAGCCGGGCTGGGTCGAGCACGACGCGACCGAGATCTGGACCAACGTCCAGGAGGTCGTCGCCGGGGCCATCACCAAGGCCGGCATCACCCGCGACGACATCAAGGCCATCGGCATCACCAACCAGCGTGAGACCACGCTGCTCTGGGACAAGAACACGGGCGAGCCGGTCCACAACGCCATCGTCTGGCAGGACACCCGCACCGACGCCCTGTGCAAGGAGCTCGGCCGCAACGTCGGCCAGGACCGCTTCCGCCGCGAGACCGGTCTGCCGCTGGCCTCCTACTTCGCCGGGCCCAAGGCCCGCTGGCTGCTCGACAACGTCGAGGGCCTCCAGGAGCGCGCCGAGAACGGCGACATCCTCTTCGGCACCATGGACTCCTGGGTCATCTGGAACCTGACCGGCGGCGTCAACGGCGGCAAGCACGTCACCGACGTCACCAACGCCTCGCGCACGATGCTGATGAACCTGCACGAGATGGCGTGGGACGAGCGCATCTGCCACTCCATCGGGGTGCCCATGCAGATGCTCCCCGAGATCCGCTCCTCCGCCGAGGTCTACGGCGAGGTCACCGGCGGCAAGCTCGGCGACCTGCTCGGCGGCATCCCGGTCGCCTCGGCGCTCGGCGACCAGCAGGCGGCCCTGTTCGGCCAGACCTGTTTCGACGAGGGCGAGGCCAAGTCCACCTACGGCACCGGCACGTTCATGCTGATGAACACCGGTGACAAGGCCATCAACTCCTACTCGGGCCTGCTGACCACGGTCGGCTACCAGATCGGCGACCAGAAGCCGGTCTACGCCCTGGAGGGTTCCATCGCCGTCACCGGTTCGCTGGTGCAGTGGATGCGCGACCAGATGGGCCTGATCAACTCCGCCGCCGAGATCGAGACGCTCGCGTCGTCGGTCGAGGACAACGGCGGCGCCTACTTCGTACCGGCCTTCTCCGGTCTGTTCGCCCCGTACTGGCGCTCCGACGCCCGCGGTGTGATCGCCGGTCTGACCCGGTACGTCACCAAGGCGCACATCGCGCGCGCCGTCCTGGAGGCCACGGCCTGGCAGACCCGTGAGATCACCGACGCCATGACGAAGGACTCCGGCGTCGAGCTCGCGGCCCTCAAGGTCGACGGCGGCATGACCTCCAACAACCTGCTGATGCAGACCCTCTCGGACTTCCTCGACGCACCCGTGGTGCGCCCGATGGTGGCCGAGACGACCTGCCTCGGCGCCGCCTACGCCGCCGGTCTCGCCGTCGGCTTCTGGTCCTCCACCGACGAGCTGCGCGCCAACTGGCGGCGGGCCGCGGAGTGGACCCCCCACATGGACGCGGACACCCGCGACCGTGAGTACAAGAGCTGGCTCAAGGCCGTGGAGCGGACCATGGGCTGGATCGAGGACGAGGAGTAAGAACCATGACCACCCTGCAGAGCGGCCCCGCCTACCCGGCACTCGGGCTGCGTCCGGCTTCCGGTTCCAACCCGAGCCGCGCCGAGACCCGGGAGCAGCTGTCCAAGGCGACGTACGACCTCCTGGTGATCGGCGGCGGGATCCTGGGCATCTCCACCGCCTGGCATGCCGCGCAGTCGGGCCTCAGGGTGGCTCTGGTGGACGCCGGTGACTTCGCCGGCGCCACCTCCTCCGCCTCCTCCAAGCTGCTCCACGGCGGTCTGCGCTACCTGCAGACCGGCGCGGTGAAGCTGGTCGCGGAGAACCACTTCGAGCGGCGTGCGGTGTCGCGTCAGGTGGCACCGCACCTCGCCAACCCGCTCACCTTCTACCTGCCCGTCTACAAGGGCGGCCCGCACGGCGCCGCCAAGCTGGGCGCGGGCGTCTTCGCCTACAGCGCGCTGTCCGCCTTCGGCGACGGCGTCGGGCACCTGCTCTCCCCCGCCAAGGCGGCGCAGGACGTGCCGGAGCTGCGCACCGACAACCTCAAGGCCGTGGCCGTGTACGGCGACGACCAGATGAACGACGCGCGCATGGCCCTGATGACGGTCCGCGCGGCCGTCGAGGCGGGCGCCGTCGTCCTCAACCACGCCGAGGTCACCGGGCTCCGCTTCACCAAGGGCCGGGTCACCGGCGCCGAGCTCAAGGACCGCCAGTCCGGCGACGAGTTCGGGGTCGACGCCCGCCTCGTGCTCAACGCGACCGGTCCGTGGGTCGACCACCTCCGCAAGCTGGAGGACCCGAACGCGGCTCCGTCCATCCGCCTCTCCAAGGGCGCGCACCTCGTCCTCAAGCGCACCGCCCCCTGGAAGGCCGCCCTGGCCACGCCGATCGACAAGTACCGCATCACGTTCGCGCTGCCGTGGGAGGACATGCTCCTGCTCGGCACGACGGACGAGGAGTTCGAGGGCGACCCGGCCGATGTCCGCGTCACCGAGGCGGACACCGCGCAGATCCTCGACGAGGCCGCGTTCTCGATCCGCGACCAGCAGCTGTCGCGCGACCTGATCACGTACTCCTTCGCCGGTCTGCGCGTCCTGCCGGGCGGCCCCGGCGACACCTCGAAGGCCAAGCGCGAGACGGTCGTCACCGAGGGCCGCGGCGGCATGCTGTCGGTCGCGGGCGGCAAGTGGACGACGTTCCGCCACATCGGCCGTACGGTCATGAAGAAGCTGGAGGCGCTGCCGGGCCACCCGCTCGGCGACGACTACGAGCCGATCTCCGAGCTGCCGAAGAAGCTGCCGCTGCCCGGCATCGCCAACCCGCGCGCGGTCGCCCACCGCCTCCTGGTGGACGGCCCGGCGCCCGGCCCGCGCATGGCCGCCGACACCGCCAAGCACCTGGCCACGCACTACGGTTCGCTGTCCTTCGACATCGCGCGCCTGGCCAACGAGAACCCGGAGCTCGCCGAGCGCGTCCACCCCGACGCCCCGGAGATCTGGGCCCAGGTCGTCTACGCCCGCGACAACGAGTGGGCCGAGACGGCGGACGACGTGCTGCGCCGCCGCACGACGCTGACGATCCGCGGCCTGGCCACGGACGACGTCCGCGCGAAGGTCGAGGACCTGCTGGGCAAGAAGGGCTGAGCCCACAGCTGTTGAGCACAGAGCTGCTGAGCCCACAGCTGCTGAGCCCACAGCTGTTGAGCCCACGGCTAGTGAGTGTTTGCGTAAGGGGCGGCCGCCATGGCGACCGCCCCTTACGCGTGCCCGGGAGCGCCTCCCCGGAGCGTGCCATGCCGCCGCCACAGCGCCGCAATGTTCGGCGCGCAGAGTTGAAGCATGAAGTTCCAGGTGCTTTCGATCATCGGCCATGCCCCGCATCCGCTCACGGGTGAACTCCCCTCCGCCGCTGCGCGGTTGGCGGACGTCGTCGAGGTGGGCGTCGCCGCCGAGGAGCTCGGCTACGACGCGTACGCCGTCGGCGAGCGGCACGCCGGGCCCTTCCTGTCGTCGAGCCCCACCGTCGTGCTCGGCGCGCTCGCGGCCCGTACCACCCGCATCAGGCTCCTGACCGGGGTGACCGTCGTCGCGATCCTCGACCCGGTGCGGGTCGCCGAGGACTACGCGACGCTCGACCAGCTCTCGCACGGCCGCGTCGAACTCGTCGTCGGCAAGGGCGCGGAGGCCGGGCACTTCGACCTCTTCGGGCTCGACGAGGAGCGGCAGTGGGAGCTGCAGAAGGAGAAGTACGAGCTGCTGCGGCGGCTGTGGAGCGAGGAGAACGTCGACTGGGAGGGCGAGTTCAGGCCCGCCCTCAAGAACGTGACGACCGTGCCCCGCCCCTACGACGGCCCGCCGCGCGTCTGGCACGGCTCCGCCACGTCGCTCAACTCCCCCGAACTCGCCGCCCTGCACGGCGATCCGCTGTTCACCGCCAACGCCGTTCAGCCGCGCGCCGCGTACGCGAAGCTGATCGACCACTACCGGGAGCGGTTCGAGGCGCACGGGCACGACCCGGCCCGTGCCCATGTCGCGGCGGGCTCGGGCGGGCTGCTCATCGCGGACAGCGCCGAACAGGCCGTGGCGCGCTACCGGGACCTGTACGAGGCGAAGGTCCGGCAGACCTTCAAGCCGCACCTGGCGGGCAGGGCGGGATACAACACGCCCTTCCGCACCATCGAGGACGCCATCGCCGACGGCCCCCAGCTCATCGGCTCCCCGCAGCAGATCATCGACAAGATCCTCGGCTACCACGCGGTGTACCGGCACGACCTCCAGTCGGTGACCGTGGACGGCTTCGGGCTCGCGCGCGGCGAGCAGGTCGAGACGCTCCAGCGGTTCGCGGAGGAGATCGCACCGGTCGTGCGCAGGGAGGCGCCGTCCACCCTGTGGGAGGGGCAGGGTGAGCCGGGATAAGGGAGGCGATGGGCTGCCGATAGGCGTTCGATAGGCGGTTGCCGGATGCTGTGGGACGCGTAGAGGCACCGGTTGACCTCGCGTTACGATCCGAATCGGCGTCCGAACCCCCGTACCACCGTGCCGACTTGCCCCCCTTCTTGGAGAGAGTCATGACCCTCCTCACGACCTGGCCGGAGTCCGGTCCCGAGACCCAGGTGCGCCGCACGTCGGACCCTGCGGAGATCGCCGCGGCCCTCGCCCCGCTCGGGGTCCGCTACGAGCAGTGGCCCGTCCGCGAGGACGTGGCGCCCGACGCGGACAGCGACACCGTCTTCGCCGCGTACGGACCCGAGATCGAGAAGCTCAACGCCGAAGAGGGCTTCCGCACCGTCGACGTGGTGGCCCTGCATCCCCCCGAGGACGCCGCCGACCCCGCGTGGCAGGAGAAGGCCAGGGCCGCCCGGCAGAAGTTCCTCGCCGAGCACACCCACGACGACGATGACGAGGTCCGCTTCTTCGTCGCCGGCGCGGGCATCTTCTACCTGCACGTGAGCGGTGAGGTGCACGCCGTGTACTGCGAGAAGGGCGACCTGCTCGGAGTGCCGCGCGGCACGACGCACTGGTTCGACATGGGCACGGCCCCTGCCTTCACGGCGATCCGGTTCTTCCACGAGGAGGACGGCTGGATCGGCACCTTCACCGGCAGCCCGATCGCGGAGCGCTTCCCCGACTTCGACACGATCCACGCGGGATACGCGGGAGACGCGGGGAACGCGGGGAACGCGGGAGACGCAGGGGTCACGGCGTGACGGTTCGTTTCGACGCCGTGGACGCCGTCGTGCTCGACATCGAGGGCACCACCAGCGCCACCGGATTCGTGGTGGACGTCCTCTACCCGTACGCCGCCGAGCGGTTCGGCGCGCTGCTCGCCGAGCGGGGCGAGGAGCCGGAGGTCGCACGGGCCGTGGCGCAGGTGCGCGCGGAGCTCGGCGAGCCCGACGCGGACGCGGCCCGGGTGGAGAAGGCGCTGCTCGGCTGGGTGGCCGAGGACCGCAAGGCGACGCCCCTGAAGACCCTGCAGGGGATTCTGTGGGCGGAGGGCTTCGCACGCGGCGACCTCGTCTCGCACTTCTACCCGGACGTCATTCCGGTGCTGCGCCGCTGGCAGGCGGACGGGCTGCGCCTGTACGTGTACTCGTCCGGCTCCGTCGCCGCGCAGCGCGCCTGGTTCGCGCACTCCCCCGAGGGTGAACTCCTCGGCCTGGTGGGCGGGTTGTTCGACACCGAGAACGCGGGGCCCAAGCAGGAGGCCGGGTCGTACCGGGTCATCGCCGAGTCGGTGGGCGTCCCGGCGGAGCGGCTGCTGTTCCTTTCCGACCGGCCCGGGGAGCTGGACGCCGCCCGGGAGGCGGGCTGGCTGACCGTGGGGGTGCGGCGGGCCGGGGAGCCGTACTTCGCCGCCGGGGTCGGTGACCATCCGGAGGCTGCGGCCTTCGACGAGATCACGCTGGTGAGGAGTGCGGGTGCATGAGTGAGACGCGTCGGACGAGTGGGGCCGGGCCGCTCGACCTGAACCTGGAGGAGGCGGGCGCCGTGCTCGCGGCCGAGGCGGCGCGGTTCGCCTCCTTCGGCTGGATGCGGGGCACGTCCGGGAACCTGTCGGTGGTCGTCTCGCGCGATCCGCTGCGGCTCGCGGTGACGGCGAGCGGGCGCGACAAGGGTGAACTGACGCCCCAGGACGTGGTGTTGGTCGACGCCGAGGGCGCCGCTCTCGGTGCCGGGCGGCCCTCCGCGGAGGCGGCGCTGCACGCGCGGGTCGCCGCGCTCACGGGGGCGGGGGCCGTGGTGCATGTGCACACGGTGGCCTCGGTCGCCATGGGGGTGCGCAAGCCCGGGGGGATCGCCTTCAGCGGCGTGGAGATGCTGAAGGGGCTGGGGCACCCCACGCATGAGGTCTCGGTGACGTTGCCGGTGATCGCCAACAGCCAGGACATGGTGGAGCTGGGGGACCGGCTCGAGGCGGCCCGGGAGAAGGGGATGCCCGCGGTCGTCGTGGCGGGGCACGGTCTCTATGTGTGGGGCGCCGAGCCCCAGGAGGCTCGGCATCGGACCGAAGTGGTGGAGTGGCTGCTGGAGTTGGAGCTGGCGCGGGGGTAGGGACGAGCCTTCGGGGGCTTCACCCTCGGACCCCCGTTCGGTCCGAGCGGCCTCGCCCTCAAACGCCGGACGGCCTCGCCTTCGAACGCCGGACGGCCTCGTCCTCAAACGCCGGACGGGGTTTGGCCCGCCGACACCTCCAGGACGCCCTTCTCCGTCACCAAGGCCGTCACCAGTGTCCCCGGCGTCACGTCGAACGCAGGGTTGTGGCCGCGCGAGGCCGCCGGGGCAGTGCGGATGCCCGCCCACTCCAACACCTCGTCCTCGCCCCGGAGTTCGATGTGAATGTCGTCGCCCGTGGGAGTCGCGAGGTCGACCGTCGTCGTGGGGGCCGCGACCATGAAGGGGATGCCCGCATGGGCACAGGCGAGGGCGATGCCGACGGTGCCCACCTTGTTCGCGGTGTCGCCGTTGGCCGCGATGCGGTCCGCGCCGACGACGGCCGCGTCCACCTCGCCGCGCAGGATGGTGCCCGCCGCCGCGCCGTCCGCCTGGACGTAGTGCGGGATGCCCTCCTGGGCCAGCTCCCAGGCCGTCAGGCGGGCGCCCTGGAGGAGCGGGCGGGTCTCGTCGGCGTACACCGTCTCCAGGCGGCCGCGGCGGTGCAGTTCGCGGATGACGCCGAGTGCCGTGCCCCAGCCCGCGGTGGCGAGGGCGCCCGTGTTGCAGTGGGTGAGGACGCGCAGGGGGCGGTCGGGGCCGGTGCGGTCGAGGAGCCAGCCGGCGCCGTGCGCGCCCATGGCGTGGTTGGCCGCCAGGTCCTCGCGCACGACGGCGTCCGCCTCCGCGAGGACGGCGGGCAGGCCCTTGTCGACGAACGGGGCCACGCGGTCCACGCACACCATGAGGTTGACCGCCGTGGGGCGGGCGGCGCGTATGCGGGCTATCTCCGTGTCCAGGCGGGCCCGGTCCCAGCCCTCGCGTTCGCCCTGCGCCATCGCGAGCGCCACCCCGTACGCCCCGGCAGCGCCGATCGCAGGGGCGCCGCGGACGACCAACCGCACGATGGCGTCCACGAGTTGGTCGACGGTGCGCGCGTCGAGGCGCTCCAGGGAGTGCGGCAGGGCCGTCTGGTCGATCAGGGACAGCGCCGGTGTGTCCGTCGACGCGAGGGCGGCCGTCCACGTCACGGCGCGCAGTTCGGTGCTGCTGCTCATGTGTTCAACTCCGGGGAAGGGTGGGGCGTTTGGGGGTCGAACCACATCTCGAGACGCCCGCGCGGCTGTCCGAAACCCGGTGTTACCCTCGCCACCAGCCAGGATGGACCATTCCACGGTGCGAGGAGGACAGCCAGCCATGAACATCATGTGTCACTGTCCCGCCGCGTGTTGTCGCCCCACCGTGCCGCAGGTCTGACGCCCCGCCTTTCGCGTCCCGCACCGCCCGCCCTCCTGCACTTCCCCGCCGCTGCCCGGGTCTCTCCTCCCGTGCACCTTCCGAGAAGGCTTTCCGCCATGTCTCCCAGCACCTCCGCGCGTGCCCGCGCCTCCCTGAGAGTCCTCACCGCCACAGCCGTCGCCGTGCTCCTGGCGGGCGGCTGCAAGTCCGCGAGCGAGAGTGACGGAGGTGGCGGCGGGGGCAAGGGCGACGGCAAGGCGTTCACGCTCGTCACGCCCGACCCGGTGGCGCAGAACGAGTTCCTCAAGCTGGCCGTCGACGGAGTGCGGTCGGCGGCGAAGGAGCACGGCGGCCGGACGCCGAAGGTGTTCCAGAGCCGGGACACCAACTCGCGCCTCCAGAACGTCCAGTCGGCCGTGGACGCGGGGCCGGACGTCATCGCGCTCGTCGGCTTCGAGTTCGCCGACATCGTCGCGCAGCAGGCCGAGGCCCACCCCAAACAGCAGTTCCTGCTCGTCGACGCGTGCACCAAGAAGGCGTACGCGAACGTGACGTGTGCCGTCTTCCGGGAACACGAGGCCGTCTATCTCGCGGGCGCCGAGGCCGGGCTGCTGACGAAGAGCGACAAGGTGGGCGCGGTGGACGTGCTCGACACCTCGCAGTTCCGGCGCTACAGCGAGCCGTTCGCGGCCGGCGCGAAGAAGGTGAACCCGAAGGTCAGGGCCGAGACCCTGTATGTGGGCGGGCAGTCGCCGTTCAACGACCCGGCACGTGCCAAGGAGCAGGCGGCGACGCTCGGTTCGTCCCGCACCGACCAGGTGATGGCGGCGGCCGCGGGCGGCAACACCGGGATCTTCCAGGCGGCGAAGGCGGCCGCGTTCCAGGCGTACGGCGTGGACGCCAACCAGTGTCCGGGCAGTGGTGGCGTCGTCGTCGACAACGTCCTGAAGAAGACGGACGTCGCCCTGGAGAAGGGCGTCGCGCAGATCCTCGGCGGCAAGGGCGGCACCACCGTGTCGTACGGCCTGAAGGAGGGCGGGATGTCGCTGACGGGCCTGGAGCCCGGACTCGCCGACTCCCAGTGCCTGATCGCGAAGGCCGGCAACGCGGACGTGCTGAAGCGCGTGCAGGCGCTGCGCGAGGACATCGTCGCGGGGAAGCTGAAGGTCGATGACCCCGCGGCCTGAGGCGGGAGCCGGCTCCCCCGACTCCCCCGGCTCCCCCGGCTCCCCCCTCGCCGCTCCCGCCGTCGAACTGCGCGGCATCACCAAGGAGTTCCCCGGCACGCTCGCCAACGACCGCGTGGACCTCTCCGTGCGCCGGGGCGAGATCCACGCGCTGATGGGCGAGAACGGCGCGGGCAAGTCCACGCTGGTCTCCGTCCTGTACGGGATGGTGCGGCCGGACGCCGGGCGGATCCTGCTCGACGGGCGCGAGGTGTCGTTCGCGCGCCCCGGCGAGGCGATCGCGGCGGGGCTCGGCATGGTGCACCAGAGCTTCAGGCTGTTCCCGTCGTTCACCGTCGCCGAGAACGTGGTGTACGCCGCCGAGCCGCGCCGGCGCGGCCTGCTGGACCGGGCCGAGGCGGTGCGCCGGGTCGCCGCGCTCGCCGAGGAGCACGGGCTCGCCGTCGATGCGGCCGCGCGCGTCGGGGACCTGCCGGTGGGGGTGCGCCAGCGCGTGGAGATCCTCAAGCTCCTCTACCGGGGCGCCCGTACGCTCATCCTCGACGAGCCGACCGCCGTGCTCACCCCGGCCGAGGCCGACGCACTCTTCGGGGTGCTCCGCTCCCTCGCTGCGGACGGCCGCACGGTGCTCCTCGTCACGCACAAGCTGCGCGAGGTGATGGAGGGCAGCGACGCGGTGACGGTCCTGCGGGACGGGCGCGTCGCGGCCCGGATGCGGACCTCGGAGACCAGCGCGGACGAGATCGCGGCGGCCATGACGGGGCGCGCCGTGGAGCTCGACCGGGTGTACCCGGCGGGCACGCCCGGCGGTGCGGCGCTGTCCGTGTCGGGGCTGAGCGCGGACGGGGTGCGCGACGTCTCGCTGTCCGTGCGCGCAGGGGAGATCGTCGGCGTCGCGGGGGTGGCGGGCAACGGTCAGTCCGAACTCGTCGAGGCCGTCGCGGGGTTGCGGCCCGTCGCGGCGGGCCGGGTCGTCGTGGGCGGCGCGGACGTCACCCACGCGACGGCGGCGGCGCGGCGCGCGGCCGGGCTCGCGTACGTCCCGGAGGACCGTGCGGCGGTGGGCACGGCGCCCGCGGCGAGCGTCGCGGAGAACCTGGCGATGGGCCACCACCGGGGCCACGGCCTGCTGCGCCCCTCCTGGCTGCGCGCGCACGCGCGGGCCCTGACCGAGCGCTTCGGCATCAAGGCGGCCTCCCCCGGCCAGCCCGCCGCCTCGCTCTCCGGCGGCAACCTCCAGAAGCTGGTCATCGGCCGCGAACTCGCCCACGACGCACCCCTGTTGATCGTCGAGCAGCCCACGCGGGGCGTCGACATCGGAGCCGTCCAGACCATCCACGAACAGCTGGTCGCCCACCGCGACGCGGGCCACGCGGTCCTCCTCGTCTCCGCCGAACTGAGCGAGATACGCGGCCTCGCGGACCGGGTCCTGGTGATGTACGAGGGCCGGGTGGCCGCGGAGTACGCGCGGGCGGAGGCGGACGAGCGGAGCCTGGGCCTCGCGATGGCGGGCGCGGCACCCGATGTGCCCGGGGCACCCGATGCGGCCACGGCGTCCGCCACGCCCGCCACGCCCGCGAAGGAGGCCCCCTGACATGGCCGTTCAACGACTCGCCGAGGGGCTTGCCCGGGGAGCCGGGGGATCCCCCCTCGCGCGGGCACTGCGCTCCCCCGCCCTGCACTCCCTCGCCGCCGCCCTCGTCGTGGGCACGGTCTTCCTCGTGGGCAACGGGGCCGACCCCCTCGGGGCGTACCGGTCCGTGGTCACGGGTGCGCTCGGGCCCGACGGGATCGGGGCGACCCTGACCACCGCCACCAGCGTGCTCGGCCTCGCCGTCGCGCTCGCCCTGCCGCTGCGCGCGGGGCTGCTCAACCTGGGCGGGGACGGGCAGTTGGTGCTCGGCGGGATCGCGGCGGCCGCCACCGGCCTGTACGTGCCGCTGCCCGCACCGCTCGCCGTGGTGGCCGCGCTGCTCGCGGGGATGCTGGCCGGGGCGGCCTACGCGGCGCTCGCCGCGTTCTGCCAGAACCGCTTCGGCGTGCCGCTCCTCATCAGCAGCCTGCTGCTGGGCTACCCGGCGATGTCGTTCGCCTCCTACCTGGCGCGGTTCCCGCTGAAGGAGCCGGGGTCGAGCCTGCCGCAGACCCGGCGCCTGCCGGACGGCGTGCACCTGCCCGCCTTCGGCTCCTCGACGGTGACGGTCGGGCTGCTGCTCGTGGTCGCGGCGGCCGCGGTGTTCGTGGTCACGGACGCCCGCACCGCCACCGGGTACGAGATCCGGATGACCGGCCTCAACCCGCGCTTCACGGCGTACGCGGGCGTGGACGGGCCCCGGCTCACGCTGCGGCTGATGGCGCTGTCCGGGGCCGTGGCCGGGCTGGTCGGCGCGATCGGGGTGCTCAGCTTCCCGTACCGCTTCATCGACGGCTCGCTGACCGCCCCCGGGCACACCTGGACGGGCCTGACGGCCGCGCTCCTGGCGTCGGCCGCGCCGCTCGGCACGGCGCTCGCCGCCGTGTTCTTCGCCGCGCTCGAGGTCGGCGGGCTGGCGATGGAGCGGGCCACCGACGTGCCGCGCGAGCTCACGCAGGTGCTGCAGGCCGTCGTCATCGTCTTCCTCGCCGCGCGGCTCCGCCTCACCTGGCGGCGGGCCGCGCCCAAGCCGGTGGCGGAGCCGACAGCTCCGGCTCCGCAGGAAGGGAGCGTCTGATGCCGCTCGACTCCGCGCTGTTCCACTCGGCGCTCCTCGCGCTCACCCCGATCCTGCTCGCCGCGCTCGGCGGTGCCGTCTGCGAACGGGCGGGCGTCTTCAACATCGGCCTCGAAGGCATGATGCTCATCGGCTGCTTCGGCGCCGTCACGGGCAGCTGGTTCACCGGGAGCGCCTGGCTCGGCGTCCTCCTCGCGGCCCTCGCCTCGGCGGCGTACTCGCTGGTCCTCGCGGTCGGCTCGATCACCCTGCGCGGGGACGCCGTCGTCCTCGGCGTCGCCCTGAACCTGCTCGCCGTCGGCCTCACGGGGTTCCTGCTGCGCACGGTCTTCGGGGTCCAGGGCACCTTCTCCGACCCGGAGCTGGCGGGCCTCGACCCGGTCGGCCTCCACCTTGGCCCCGTCCTCTCCGGACACTCCGCCCTCGTGTACGTGTCGTGGGCGGCCGTCGCCGTCGCCGCCGTGTTCCTGGCCCGGCACCCGTGGGGGCTGCGGCTCCGCGGGGTCGGCGAGGCGCCGGACGCGGCGGCGACGCTGGGGGTGAGCCCGGCGAAGTACCGGTACGCTGCGGTGCTCGCGTCCGGGGCCCTGTGCGGGCTCGCGGGCGCTCAACTCGCCCTCGGCAACGTCACGTTGTTCTCGGAGAACATGACGGCGGGACGCGGCTGGATCGCCGTGGTCGCCGTGATGCTGGGGCGCGCCGCGCCGCTCGGGGTGCTGCTCGCCGGGCTGCTCTTCGGGGTCGCGGAGGCCGTGGGCTTCCGGCTCCAGGGCAAGGGCCTGCCGCAGCAGGCCGCCGACGCCGCTCCGTACGTGGTGACCCTCGTCGCCCTCTTCCTGTCCACGGCGCGCCGGCGCCGCCGCAAGCACCCCCTGGGAGTCGCCTCATGACCGCCACCGATGTGTTCCCCGTCACCCGCGTCCCGCGCACCGGTCTGCCCCCGCACGCCGTCGTCGTGGGCGACCCGGCGCGCGCCGAGACGGTCGCGGACCTCCTGGACGACGCGAAGGAGGTCTCGTACCACCGCGAGTACCGCGTGTTCACGGGCGGCTGGCAGGGAGTTCCGGTCGTCGTCGCCTCGCACGGCGTGGGTGCGCCGGGCGCGGTGCTGCTCTTCCAGGAGCTCGCCGACGCGGGGGTGCGGACCTTCGTCCGGCTCGGCACGGCGGGTGCGATCAGGTCCGGGATCCGCGACGGGGACCTCGTCATCGCGGACGCGGCGGTGCGCGACGACGGCGTGACGCAGCAGCTGATCCCGGCCGAGTACCCGGCGGTCGCGACGCCCGAGGCGGTGCTCGCGCTGCAGCGGGCGGCGCGCTCGGCGGCGGCCCCGTACCACCGGGGCGTGGTGTGGACGCGCGCCGCGTTCCAGCCGGGCTTCCTGCCGCTGCCCGGCGAGGCGTACGAGCGGGCCGGGGTCGCCGCCATCGAGATGGAACTGTCGGCCCTGTTCGTGCTCGCCTCGACGCGCCGGCTGACGGCGGGCGGCGCGCTCGTCGTGGACGGGGCGAACGCGGACGACCTCGTGGACGAGGCGGCCACCGGCGGCTACGACCCGCACCGCGACGTGGTGGCCGACGGGGTCGCCCGCGCGGCCCGGATAACCTTGGACGCGTTGCGACTGCTCGCCGCCGAGCCTCGCTGACCATCTTCCGCGACACGGCCTGTAGGGAACGGAATTCATGCACCACCCCCTTGACCTCCTGGTCCACGGCGGCGACGTCCTGACGACGGACGCCTCCGGGACCGTCGTCACCGACGGAGCGGTCGCCGTGCGCGCGGGCGAGATCGTCGAGGTCGGCCCGGCACGGCGGCTGCGCGAGCGGTACGCGCCCGCCGAGGAGATCGACGCGCGCGGCTGTCTGGTCCTGCCGGGCCTCGTCAACACCCACACCCACCTCGCGATGACGCTGCTGCGCGGCCTCGCCGACGACGTCACGCTGCAGGGCTTCCTGGAGCGGGTGGTGCCGCGCGAGGCCGAGCTGCTCACGCCGGGGACGGTCGCCGTCGGCATGCGGGCGGCGATCGCGGAGTCCGTGCGCGCGGGCGTCACCACGGCGCTCGACATGTACTGGTTCCACGAGGCGGCCGAGGAGGTGGCCCGCGAGGCCGGGTGGCGGCTGCTGACCGGGCCGACGTTCATGGACGTGCCGGGCCCGCCGGACGGCCGCCCCTACGCCGAGCGGATCGGCTGGGCGGGCGCCCACCTCGCGGCCCGCACGCCCGCGCCCGGCACCCGCCCCGTCCTGTTCGCGCACTCCGCGTACACCCTGGCGCCCGAGCAGCTCGCGGAGATCACCGCCCTGGCCCGCGCGCACGACGCGCTGCTCCACCTGCACGCCGCCGAGAACTCCACGGAGGTGGCGACGGTCACCGAGCGGCACGGCATGCGGCCCGTGGAGCTGCTCGGCTCGCTCGGCGTGCTCGGACCGGACACGCTCCTCGCCCACGCCGTCGACCTCACCGACGAGGAGATCGCCCTGCTCGCCGCCACCGGCACGGCGGTCGCCCACTGCCCGGGGTCCAACCTCAAGCTGGGCTGCGGCATCGCCCGCGTGCCCGAGCTGCTCGCGGCGGGCGTCACCGTGGGCCTCGGCACGGACGGGGCCGTGAGCTCCAACACACTCGACGTACTCGGCGCCGTGCGGCTCGCCGCGCTGGTGCACAAGGCGGGCGGCGACCCCACGGCGGTCGGCGCCGAGCAGGCGGTGCGCATGGCCACCATCGAGTCGGCGCGCGCCCTCGGCCTGGAAGCGTCGCTCGGCTCCCTGGAGGCGGGCAAGCGGGCCGACCTGATCGTGCTCGATCTGGACCGGCCGCACCTGGCGCCCCGCCACGACCCGTACGCGACGCTCGCGTACTCCGCCGCGGCCGCCGACGTGCGGGACACCGTCGTGGACGGCCGGGTCCTGATGCGCGACCGGGTGCTCACCACCGTCGACGAACGCCAGGCCGTGCGCGCGCTCCAGGAGACCGCTGCCGCCCACCAGGAGGTGCGGGCATGACCGTCGAGGCCACCCGCGGCTTCACCGGGCGCGCCCGCGCCGCCGACCGCGACCCGCGGCTGCCGCCAGGACAGTACGACGCCCGCGACGGCTGGCCCGTCCTGTCCGCCGAGGTGACGCCCCAACTGGCCGCCGCCGACTGGACGTTCCGCGTCGACGGCCTGGTGGCCGAGGAGCGCACCTGGGGCTGGGACGAGGCGCACGCGCTGCCCGCCTCCGAGTACCGGGGCGACATCCACTGCGTGACGAGCTGGTCCAAGTTCGGGGTGCGCTTCGGCGGGGTGAGCCTGGACGCCTTCCTGGACGCCGCCGGGCCGCTGCCCTCGGCCACGCACGTCGTCGCGTACTCCCACACCGGCTACACGACGAACCTGCCGCTGGCCGATGTGACGGGCGGCCGGGCGTGGCTCGCCTGGGAGTACGACGGGGCGCCGCTGCCCCCCGAACACGGCGGCCCCGCCCGGCTGATCGTCCCCCACCTCTACTTCTGGAAGAGCGCCAAGTGGATCGCGGGCCTGCGCCTGCTCGACCACGACGAGCCGGGGTTCTGGGAACAGAACGGCTACCACCACCGGGGCGACCCGTGGCGGGAGCAGCGCTACGCGGGCGACGGAGAGGGAGACGGAATCGGAGACGGAGACCGAGAAGGCCCGGGAGGCCCCGATGCCTGAGCCCTTCGTCCCGCCGACCGCCTTCGCGGTCCCCGGCCGGATCGCCGTGAGCAACCGCGCCGCCGCCCGCTGGCAGCCCGCCCTGATCACCGGGATCCGGCGCGAGACCCCGGCGGCCTCGACCTTCCGGCTCAAGGTCCCCGACTGGCCGGGCCACCTCCCCGGGCAGCATCTGATGCTGCGGCTCACCGCCGAGGACGGCTACGTCGCCCAGCGCCACTACTCGCTCGCCTCGGCGCCGGACGGGAGCGGCGAGATCGAGCTGACCCTGGACCACGTCCCGGGCGGGGAGGTCTCCGGGCATCTGCACGGCGTCGCCCGGGTCGGTGACACCGTCGAGGTGCGCGGCCCGCTCTCCGGGTTCTTCGCGTGGCCGGGCGACCGGCCCGCGCTGCTGCTCGGCGCGGGCTCCGGCGTGGTCCCGCTGATGTCGATGATCCGCCACCACCGCAGGGCCGGGCTCACCCTGCCGCTGCGCCTGATCGTCTCGGCCCGCACCCGCGAGGACCTGATCTACGCCGAGGAGTACGGGGACGAGACCACCGTCGTCCTCACCCGCTCCGAAGGGCGCCTGCGCGCAGGGCACTTGGCGCCCTGGCTCGGCGCGGGACAGCCCGAGGGCGGCGGCTGGGAGGCGTACGTCTGCGGCTCGAACGGCTTCGCCGAGCACGCCTCGCGGCTCCTGGTGGACGGCGGCCAGCCGGTGGACCGGATCAGGATCGAGCGCTTCGGCTGAAGCCGGGGACCGCGGCGGAGTCCGGCCCCCATAATGAGCCGACACATCGGATGTCTGAATCTGCTGAGGCGAGGTCCCATGGCTGTCACCGACGAGGCCATCGAAAAGATCAAGGGCATGATCGTCTCCGGGGCGCTGCGACCGGGCGACCGGCTGCCCAAGGAGAGCGAACTCGCCGC
This sequence comes from Streptomyces odontotermitis, assembly GCF_050510915.1. Taxonomy (NCBI): domain Bacteria; kingdom Bacillati; phylum Actinomycetota; class Actinomycetes; order Kitasatosporales; family Streptomycetaceae; genus Streptomyces; species Streptomyces odontotermitis. The sequence continues at coordinate 351,191 of NZ_JBNJLS010000005.1, forward strand.
CGAGCTCGGCCTGTCCCGCAATTCGCTGCGCGAGGCCGTGCGCGCCCTCTCCCTGATCCGCATCCTGGACGTGCGCCAGGGCGACGGCACCTATGTGACGAGCCTGGACCCGCAGCTGCTCCTGGAGGCGCTGAGCTTCGTCGTCGACTTCCACCGCGACGACACGGTCCTGGAGTTCCTCGCGGTGCGCCGCATCCTGGAGCCCGCCGCCACCGCGATGGCCAGCTTCCGCATCACCGACGCCGAACTGGACGCCCTGTCCGCCCAGTTGGACGCCCTCGGCCCGGCCCCCTCGGTGGAGGAGCTGGTCGCCGGGGACCTGGAGTTCCACCGGGGCATCGTGGCGGCGACCGGCAACTCCGTGCTGTGTTCGCTGCTCGACGGCCTCTCCGGGCCCACCACGCGCGCGCGTGTCTGGCGCGGACTGACCCAGGAGGACGCCGTCAGCCGCACCCTGCACGAACACCGGGCCATCCTCACCGCGCTGCGCGACCGGGACGCGGAGGCGGCCCGCTCCTGGGCGACGGTGCACATCGCGAGCGTGGAACAGTGGCTGCGCTCCACGCTGTGAGGCACGTCGCCCCCGCCCGTGAAGCACGTTCGTTCCCCCCTGTGAGCCAGGCGTGACAGGCAGTTGACCTGGGCAGTGATCCGTTCACTCGGCCCTGCAAGGGGGCTGCGGAGAGCCCCGGCTGACGCCGTAAGGTTGGGGCGTACGCAAGGCAACGTCGGAAGGAGCCCTGGGTGATCGAGCTCGAGGGGGTACCCGAGCTGATCGACCCGGTCATGGTGGCCGCGTTCGAGGGCTGGAACGACGCCGGTGACGCCGCCTCCACCGCGGTCGCGCATCTCGACAAGGAGTGGAAGGGCGAGGTGTTCGCGGCGCTCGACGCCGAGGACTACTACGACTTCCAGGTCAACCGCCCCACGGTCTGGCTGGACGGCGGGGTGCGAAAGATCACGTGGCCGACGACCCGGCTCTCGGTGGTCCGCGTCGGCGGCGACAAGCCGCGCGACCTGGTCCTTGTCCGGGGCATCGAGCCGTCCATGCGCTGGCGGTCGTTCTGCAACGAGCTGCTCGGCTTCGCGCACGAGCTGGGCGTCGAACTCGTCGTGATCATGGGCGCGCTGCTCGGTGACACCCCGCACACCCGGCCGGTCCCGGTCAGCGGCGTCACCTCGGACCCGGACCTGGCCCGCACCATGGACCTGGAGGAGACCAAGTACGAGGGACCGACGGGCATCGTCGGCATCCTCCAGGAGGCGTGCACGCACGCGGGCGTCCCTGCGGTCTCGCTCTGGGCGGCCGTGCCGCACTACGTCTCGCAGCCACCCAACCCGAAGGCCACGCTGGCCCTCCTGAACCGCCTGGAGGACCTGATCGACCTGCGCATCCCGCTGGGCGAGCTGCCCGAGGACGCGCGCGCCTGGCAGCTCGGCGTGGACCAGCTGGCCGCGGAGGACAGCGAGGTCGCGGAGTACGTGCAGTCGCTGGAGGAGGCGCGGGACACGGCCGAGCTCCCGGAGGCGTCGGGCGAGGCCATCGCCCGCGAGTTCGAGCGGTATCTGCGGCGGCGCGACGGGGGTGGCCCGGCCCAGGCCGGGGGTCATGCGACGGACGGCGACGGGGCGGCGTATCTGCGCGACACCCCGAGCGACCGCACCCGTCCCCCGAAGCCGAAGCCGCGCCCGGACCGCGAGCCCGACCGTGAGCCGGACCCCGAGCCCGACCGCGAGTCCGACCGTGAGCCCGGCCGCGAGGACGGCGACGATTCCGGCCCAACCGGGACAAGTGATTCCTCGGAGGACTGAGGAGAGAACAGACGAGAGGGGCGGCACCCGGTTCCGGGTGCCGCCCCTCTCGCTTGCGCGTTTGGCCTGATTGGGGCGTGACATCAACTTCGCGCCGAAATGCACGTGGATCGGCAGGGTTCCCCGTTCAACTTCTCTTCAAACCCAAGTGGGTTGAGGGGGGCTGGACGAACCATCGCGGCCGTAGCAGGGTGTGCCGAGTAGGCCCGGCCCACGGATCGAAGCACTGCGATCGACGCTCGAAGCACTGCCGAAGCATGCATTCGAAGGGAGCGGTGGAGCGATGACCGAGCAAGTACCGCCGGCGCACGGCCCCGGAGGCAGCGGCCCCGGGCCCGACGGAGCGGGATTCACCTACCGAGGAGCCGAGCAGGAGCTCATCGTCGTCGCCCGGCCCGAGGCCCGCCTGCGGGCCGGCACCGAGGGCGTCCGCTCGGCGGCGGGCTCCGACCTCTCGGCCCTGAACATGTTCCTCTCCGACGAACAGCTCGCCCTGGAGCCGCTGTTCGGCAACGAGGAGCGGGTGCAGGGCGCCGCCCCGCCCGCGGACGGCGGCGAGCCCGTGCCCGACCTCGCGCAGTTCTACCGGGTGCGCGGCGGCGCGGGCCGCGCCGAGGAGCTGCGCGCCCGGCTCGCCGCGCTGCCGGGCATCGACTCGGCGTACGTGAAGCCGGGCGCCGTACCGGCCTCGCTCGGCCCCATCGGGCAGCCCCCGCCGCCGGAGAGCTTCGGGGAGCGCGAGGAGACCCGGCGGCGCAAGGAAGGCATGCCCGTCACCCCCGACTTCACCAGCCGCCAGGGCTACTTGAGGCCCGCGCCCGAAGGCGTCGACGCCGTCTGGGCCTGGCAGCGGCTCGGCGGCTCCGGCGAGAACATCACCGTGATCGACGTCGAGGGCGCCTGGCAGCTGAGCCACGAGGACCTCACCGGCAAGCTCGCCGGGATCGTCGCGGGCACCCCGATCCAGGACGTGGCCTGGCGCAACCACGGCACGTCGGTGCTCGGCGTGATCGGCGGCGACCGCAACGAGTTCGGGATCACCGGCATCGTCCCTGAGGCCGTCACCGCGGCGGCGTCCTTCCAGGGCATCGGCACGGCCGCGGCCATCTACGCGGCGGCCGAGCGGCTCAGCCACGGCGACATCATCCTCATCGAACTGCACCGCCCCGGACCGCGGTTCGACTTCGAGCCGCGCGACGACCAGAAGGGCTACATCGCCCTGGAGTGGTGGCCGGACGACTTCGCCGCGATCCGCTGCGCCACCGCGAAGGGCATCATCGTGGTGGGCGCCGCGGGCAACGGCGCGGAGTCCCTGGACGACGCGGTCTACGAGCGCCGCCCGCACGAGTTCCCCTCCTGGTGGCGCAACCCCTTCAACCCGACCAACCCGTCCACGGGCGCCGTCCTGGTGGGCGCGGGCGCCCCGCCGCCCGGCAGCCACGGACGCGACCACGGGCCGGACCGCTCGCGCCTGGCGTTCTCCAACTACGGGGCCCGCGTGGACGCGCAGGGCTGGGGCCGGGAGACCACCACGACCGGTGGCTTCTGGAACCAGCCGGGCGATCTGCAGGGCGGCGCCGAGGAGATCGCCTGGTACACGGACACGTTCTCCGGCACCTCCTCGGCCTCCCCGATCGTGGTCGGCGCCCTCGCGGCGCTCCAGGGCATGCTGAAGGCCGCGGGCCAGGAGCTGATGACCTCGCAGCGGGCCCGGGCCGTGCTGCGGTCCACCGGCTCACCGCAGCAGGACGCTCCGGGCCGGCCCGCGTCGCAGCGCATAGGCAACCGCCCCGACATCAAGGGTGCGGTGACGAACCTGCTGCCGTCGGCAGTGGGTTCGGGGCGGGCGGAGCGGTACTGGGACGAGCTGCTCCCGTATCCGCCCGAACTCCCGCCCAGGCTCCGGCTGTTCGTCGCCGGAGAGTGGCGCAACCTGAGCAACCCGTCCCCCGACATCCGCCAGGCGGTGCACTCCGCCTTCGCGGGGGGACAGCCCGACGTACGAGTCTGGTTCTCGGACGACGAGGTCGTGGGCCTGGTCGTCACGGGCTGAAACACCACAACCATTGAGGGAAGGTGGCACCCGCATGAGCACCACCCCGCAAATGAGTCCGCTTCAGCAGCAAGGCCAGCAGTACGGCCAGCAGCAGCCGTTCGGGCAGCAGCAGCCCTTCAGCCCGCAGCAGTTCGGGCAGCAGCAGCCGTTCGGCCAGCAGCAGTTCTCTCCGCAGCAGTTCGGGCAGCAGGGCCCGAGCACCGCGCCGCCGCAGTCGCAGCAGCAGTTCGGGCAGCAGGGCGGCCAGGGCCTCATGGGCCAGCAGCAGATCCCGCAGCACCTGCAGCAGCAGCTCCAGCAGCTCGGCCAGCAGCAGCCGTTCCAGCAGCTGCTGCAGCAGATGGGCCGCGAGCAGGTCCCCGCCGCCCAGGCCCCCGAGATCTCCACCCAGGCGGTCCAGGCGGGCGTCGCGACGGCGTTCTGGGACCTCGTGCAGCCCCTGCCGGGCCAGGCCCCGATCCTGTACCTGCTCATCGACAACTCGTGGCGCGCGTACGTGAACCCGTACCCCAGCACCCACGACGAGGTCCAGGAAGCGTTCGCGTTCGGGCAGAAGGTGATCGGCTACTTCGACTCCAACAACCCGAGCATCCTGCTGGCCATCGTGGTCACCAAGTGAGCGTGACCCGCACCTGAAGTGAGACGGCGGCGCCGGGCGGAGACCACTCCCCGCCCGGCGCCGCTCCCGTGCGTCCGGACCAACTCGCCTATGAGCAGGTGAACCTGGCAGCCGCCCAGTCCCCGTGGTCACCGCTCTTGGACGCGTTGGTGTCGGTCACCTTCAGGCGCACGTGCCGCGCCCCGCTGACGTCGACGTCCACCGGCACGGTCGCCGAGGCGCCCGTCACCTTCGGCGAGGTCCACAGGACCTTCCCGTCCGCCTCGACGGAGAAGGCCACCTCCCCGTAGCCGTTGATCTCGTCGTCGATGCCCGCGTCGGCGGTGAACTTCGAGCAGCGCCCGCCGGTGTAGACCTCGACCGTGGAGTCGGCGTGGGTGCCGATGCCCTTCTCGTAGGTCTTCCCCGCGAGGGTGAGCGGATGGCCGTCGCCGGCCGCCGACTCCCCGTTGCTGCGGTCGTGTTCGGCCGGGCCGTACCCATTGGTGGCGGTGAGCCAGACCAGATCGCTCGCCCAGGTGTCGGCCGTGGGCGCGGGCGGCATGACGCCGACCGCGAGCCGGGCGGTGGCGGTGCGCTCCTGGCCCGCGGACCGGTAGCGGGCGCGGGCGGTCAGGGACCGCTCCCCCGGGTCCGCGCCCCTGGCCGGGGTGACGGCGAGCTCGACGCGCCGGGTCTGCCCCGCCGCGATCCTGTCGACCTTCGCCGCCTCGGCCGTCCAGCCCTCCGGCGCGTCCACCGCCACCTCGCCCCCGGTGGCGTCCCGGCTCCCCGCCGTGACGTCGACGGCGACCTTGCCCTCGGTCCCGGCGCCGAGCTCCTGCCCGGCGGGCGCGCCCACCGCTGCGGCCGCGTCCGGCCGGGCCCCGCCGACCGCGCTGGTGTCGTCGAGCGCGAGCGCGAACCCCCGGTCGGTGCGGATGGCCGGCGTCTTGACCTTGATGACGCCGCCCCGGTCGTCCCGGTCGTAGAACCAGCCCGTGGCGGCCTTCTCGTACGCGTCCTTCGAGGTCAGCCGCGGCAGCGTGCCCCCGTCGAGGCGCACGCGGCTCGGCGCGTCCCCGGTGTGCACGGTGAAGGCGTACGGGCGCTCGGTCTGCTTGCCCGCGAACTCGCCCTTGGACGGGCCGACCTGGACGCGCACGTCACCGGCGCCGGAGCGGGGCGCCGAGACGTCGGCGCGCTGCGTGGCGTACTTGCCGTCGCGGTGCCGGCGGGTCACGCCGTCGTCCTCGTACAGCTGGAAGGAGCTCTTCCCCTGCGGGTAGACGTCCCAGGCCAGCGGCGAGTCGGCGGTCCGGTCCTTGTAGGAGCGGATCCCGGGCCACATGGGCACGCTCGCCCCGCCCTTCACGAACAGCGGCAGCGTGTCGAGGGGCGCGCTGTAGCCGTCGATCGTGGTCGGCCCCTGGTAGGTGCGCCCGGTCCAGTAGTCGGTCCACGTCCCCTTGGGCAGATAGATGCCGTCGCGGGTCGTCGTGTCCTTGTACACGGGCGCGACGAGGAAGTCCTCGCCGGTCAGGAACTCGTACTTGGCGGCGTCCGTGGCGGCCTTCGGGTCGTCCGGGTACTCCAGGGCCAGCGGCCGCACGGCGCCCACGCCGGTCTTCGTCGCCTCGTGCGCGTACGAGTAGAGGTACGGCAGCAGTGACTCGTGGAGCTTGAGGTACTTCCTGTTGATGGAGGTGTAGGGCTCCCCGTAGCGGAAGGGCTGCTTGTCACTGGCGGCCCAGCCGTCCATCGTCATCGTGACGGGCAGGAAGGACTTCCACTGCAGGTCCCGCGCGTACGTCTTGGGGCTGCCGCCGAAGATGCCGTCCACGTCACCTGTCGTATAGGCGAGTCCGGACATCGTCGCACCCGCGTACGTAGGGATCTGCCAGCGGATGTACTCCCAGCTGCCGCTCTGGTCGCCGGACCACTGCACGCCGCAGCGCTGCGCGCCCGACCAGCTCTCCGGTGCCCAGGTGAAGCCCCGCGCATCACTGTTGTCCTCGATGCCCTTGTAGGCGTCCTTGCAGCCGTCGAGCGCCTTCTTGTAGCCGTCTCCGACCCAGGCCACGTCGAGCTTGGCGACGCGCTGGCCCGCCTTCACCTGCTCGGCGATCTTGTCGATGCCGTCCTCGGTCCACAGCCCCATTTCGGCCTTGCGGTCGTTGAGCCCCTTGCCGGTCTCGGCGAGGTTCTCGTAGCCGCAGCCGTAGCCGTCGTTGACGAGCATCCAGCCGAGCGGCATGTCGTTCTTCAGGTAGTCGTCGGCAACCTTGAGCGAGTCCAGGGTGTGGCGCTCGCCGCGGTTGGCGTTGTGCAGGTAGCAGTCGGCGTCGCCGATCTCCATGCCGTACACGGGCGGCATGAAGGGCTTGCCGGTGAGTTTCGTGTACTGGCCGATGACGTCCTTCGCGCTGTCGGAGCCGCTGCCCGCGAAGTAGTAGGCGTCGAAGCGCTGTTCCTTGGCGGTGGCCGTCACCGGCTCCGCGAAGTCATAGGTGTTCGGGGCGTACGTGTTGCGGAAGACGCCGTAGCCCGCCGAAGAGAGGTAGAACGGGACGGAGTTGGGGTGGCCGCCGTCGTCCCAGTTGTAGTCGACGCTCACCTCGACCTTCTTGCCGCGGTGCGAGGTGTTGCCGCGCCCGTTCTGCATCCCGGCGCCGTAGAACTGCTCGCTGCCGCCGCGCGCGAGGGACTGTGTGGTGGCGTCCTTGGTCCAGGAGAGCCCCTTGGACTCGGCCCAGACCTGGCTGCCGTCGGCGCGGTGGAGGGCGAAGCGCAGCGGCGACTTGTAGGCGCGCAGCGTCACCTGGGCGGTGCTGAGCTCGTAACGGTCGCCCTTGTCCGCCCAGGTGGTCTTCGGGGGCGCGCCCTGCGGCAGGACGAGGTCGCCGCCCGCCGGGTCGGTGAACTTTCCGTCCGGGGCGAGTTCGAGCCGGAAGGTCTCGCCGGAGACGAAGCTGACGCGGGCCTCGGCCTTGCCCGCGGTCAGGTGGTAGACGGGGCCGTCGGCCCGGAAGCCGGTCACGTCCCCGACCGTGGTCGCGGGGTCATCGGCGGCGTGCGCGGCGCCGCCGCCGGGCCCGGCGAAGGCCGCGAGGAGGCCCAGGAGTGCGGCGACGACCGCAGATCTGAGGCGCGTGGGAGATCTCATGGCCGGTGTCTAGCGCGCCAACCGCCGCCGGGGCCATGGACTTTGATGGGCCGCTCCTGGATTTCCGGAGCGGCCCATTCGGTGCGGCGGTCGTCTACAGGGCTACGCCGAGAAGGGCGTCCACGGCACGCGACACGACACCGGGCGCACCCTCGTCGGTCCCGCCCTCGGCGTCCTGGCGGGCGGCCCAGGCGTCCACCGCGGCGAGCGCGGCCGGGGCGTCCAGGTCGTTCGCGAGGGCCTCGCGGACCTCTTCGACCAGGGCTTCGGCTGCCGGTCCGTCCGGGCGGGAGACGGCGGCGCGCCAGCGGCCGAGGCGCTCGACGGCCTCGCGCAGGACGTCGTCGGTCCACTCCCAGTCGGCGCGGTAGTGGTGGGCGAGGAGCGCGAGCCGGATGGCCGCCGGGTCCACGCCGTCCCGCCGCAGCTTGGAGACGAAGACGAGGTTGCCCTTGGACTTCGACATCTTCTCGCCGTCCAGGGCGACCATGCCCGCGTGCACGTACGCCTTGGCGAAGGGGAACTCGCCGGTGAGCGCCTGGGCGTGCGAGGCGCCCATCTCGTGGTGCGGGAAGGCGAGGTCGGAGCCGCCGCCCTGCACGTCGAAGCCCATGCCCAGGTGGTCCAGGGCGATGGCCACGCACTCGATGTGCCAGCCGGGGCGGCCGCGGCCGAGGGAGGCGCCGTCCCAGCTGGGCTCGCCCTCGCGGGCGGCCATCCACAGCATCGGGTCGAGCGGGTCCTTCTTGCCGGGGCGGTCCGGGTCGCCGCCGCGCTCTGCGGAGAGCAGCTTCATGGCGGCGCGGTCCAGGTTCGAGACCGACCCGAAGTGGGTGTCGGACTCGACGGAGAAGTAGATGTCGCCGTCGAGTTCATAGGCGGCGCCCATGTCCCGCAGGCGCTCGACGAGCGGCACGATGCCGGGTATCGACTCGACGGCTCCCACGTAGTGCTGCGGAGGCAGCAGGCGCAGCGCCGTCATGTCCTCGCGGAACAGCGCGGTCTCTCCCTCGGCGAGGGCGACCCAGTCCTTGCCGTCGCGGTTGGCGCGCTCCAGGAGCGGGTCGTCCACGTCGGTCACGTTCTGGACATAGTGAACCTGCCGCTTGGTGTCGAGCCACACGCGCTGAACGAGGTCGAACGCGTTGTAGGTCGCCGCGTGACCCATGTGGGTCGCGTCGTACGGGGTGATGCCGCAGACGTAGATACGGGCGACGGGACCGGGGTCGAGGGTGACGAGGCCACCGGTCGCGGTGTCGTGGATCCGGAGGTCGCGGCCCTTGCCGGGAAGGGCGGGGACCTCAGAAGCGGGCCAGGCATGCATGTCTTGAGCCTAACCGGACGTAGGTTCCGTAGACGAACCGGATTCCGTTGGAACGGCCGTGAACTGGCCGGGGAGGCACTCTTGCGGATCACGGTGAAACATGCAGGGGCCATCGACGGCGCGATCCGGACAGGCGGGCCGGGGTTCAGACCGGCGGCCACGGAATCGCGGGCCACTCCCCACCGGGCACGGGATGCACCCCGGACTCCAGAAGGGCCAGCACCCGCGCGCGCGTGGCCCCCACCTCGGCAGGGGTGATCAGGGCCCCGAGCCGCTCGGCCAGCGGCGCCCCGTCCTTCAGCCCGTCCCGCAGGGACCCCAGCACGGCCACCGCCTCCTCGGTGAGCGGCTCCCCCGCCCACCCCCACAGCAGCGTCCGCAGCTTGTCCTCGGTGTTGAAGGTGACGCCGTGGTCGATGCCGTAGAGGCGGTCACCGGCCGGGAGCAGATGGCCGCCCTTGCGGTCCGCGTTGTTGATCACGGCGTCGAGGACGGCGAGGCGCCGCAGCCGGGGGTCGTCGGCGTGCACCAGGAGGGCCGGATCGCCCTCCTCCGCGTCCACGAACCCGATGGCCTTCCAGCCCTCCCCCGGCTCCTCCCCCGCCACGACGGCGAGCAGCCCGTCCGCGTCCTCCTGGGAGCCCTCGATCCAGAGCTGCACCATGCCTTCGCCGTACGGCCCGTCCCGCAGCACCGTCGGCGGCACCAGGCCCCAGCCCATCGCCTCGGAGACCTCGTAGGCCGCGACCTCGCGCTGGGCGAGCGTCCCGTCGGGGAAGTCCCACAGCGGGCGCTCCCCCGCGACCGGCTTGTAGACGCAGGCCGCCTCCCTGCCCCCGTACGCCACGGTGCAGTAGAGGACCGCGTTCGAAGCCTCCCGGATGCGCCCGCGCGCGGTGAGCTCGCCCCGGGTGAGGAGCTCCGTGTCGGCGGGCCCGGCGGCTGCGGTGCTCACGCTCCTCGCCGGTATCCGTTCTGGCGCGGGCATACGTGTCCTTCCGGGTCGAGCGGCAGGCTGCACAGCGGGCACGGCGGCCGCCCCGCGTTCACCACGTCGAGGGCGCGCTTGGCGAAGGCGCGGGCCTGGGCGCCGGTGAGCCGGACGCGGAGCATCGGCGGGCCGTTCTCCTCGTCCTGCAGGAGCCTTTCCTCTGCTTCGGCGAGGTCCTCCTCGGACTCGGCGTCCAGCTCCACCAGGGCCTGCGCCTCGACGATCATCCGCTCCTCGTCGCCGTCCCAGGCCAATGCCATGGTGCCGACGCGGAACTCCTCCTCGACGGGCGAGTCCAGGGGGGCGCTGTCGTCGTTCTCCGCGGGCGCCACGGCCGGGACGGCGGCGCTGCCGCCGCTGCGCCGCACGACTTCGTCGAGGAGCTCGTCCATGCGCTCGGCGAGGGCGGCCACCTGGGTCTTCTCCAGGGCGACGCTGGTCACGCGCACGCCGGCGGACGCCTGGAGGAAGAAGGTACGCCGCCCGGGGAGCCCGACGGTTCCGGCCACGAAGCGTTCCGGCGGGTCGTAGAGGAACACCTGACGGGACACGTCCTGTCTCCCTTGGGATCGACTGCAACTGTTCAACTGCTGCCGCCTGGGCGGCCACCGCTTGACGCGGCCGCTTCACCCTACTGCGGCCGACGATCACGGTGCGCCCGCGCCACCACCCACGGTCGCGTCGCCGTCGGTGGCTTCGGGCCGGGGCGCGAGGGAGCCGAAGTCGCCGGTGTCTCCCAGGCGTACGAGGAAGGGGCGCAGCCGCGTGTACCGGATGGCGGTCACGGAGCAGGGCTCCACGGAGATGCGCTGGAACAGGTCCAGATGGAGCCCGAGGGCGTCCGCGACAAGGGACTTGATGATGTCGCCGTGCGAGCACATCAGGTACACGGCGTCGGGGCCGTGCTGCTCCGCCACGCGCGCGTTCCACTCCCGTACCGCCTCGGCGGCGCGGGTCTGCATGGCCCGCATGGACTCGCCGCCGGGGAAGGCCGCCGCGGAGGGGTGCCGCTGCACGACCTCCATCAGTGGCTCCTCGGTGAGCTCGGCGAGCTTGCGGCCCGACCAGTCGCCGTAGTCGCACTCGCCGATGCGCGCCTCGGCGTGCGCGGTGAGCCCGGGGCGGGCGGCGAGCAGCGGGGCGAGGGTCTCCTGGCAGCGCTGCAGCGGGCTGGTGACGACCTCGGACAGCGGCAGCCCGGCGAGCCGCCCCGGCAGCGCGGCGGCCTGCTCGGCCCCCCGCTCGTCGAGGGCCACGCCGGGGGTCCACCCGGCGAGCAGTCCCGCGGTGTTGGCCGTGGAGCGTCCGTGCCGGACGAGGATCAGCGTGGGCATGCGGGTCAGCCTAAGTGTTGGCGTCAAGGGCACCCGGGTCGCGGAAGGGGTCACAGAAGAGGCCGTCGGTGCGGGTGCGCTCACGGCTCGGGTTCGGGAGAATGCGGCACGTGATCGTCGACTGCGCCATCTACCGCGAGGGGCGTCGTACGGAAGGTCCGGCGGACCTGTCCGACGCCCTCGATGAGGCGCGTGCCGCGGGCGACGCGTTCGTCTGGATCGGGCTGCACGAGCCGACCATGCAGGAGTTCGACCAGGTCGCCGCCGAGTTCGGGCTGCACCGGCTGGCCGTGGAGGACGCCCTGAAGGCCCATCAGCGGCCGAAGCTGGAGGTCTTCGACGACTCGCTGTTCGTGGTCCTGAAGCCAGTGGTGTACGAGCCGGAGCACGACGTGGTGTCGTCCGGCGAGGTCATGGTCTTCATCGGGGACTCGTTCGTGGTGACGGTCCGGCACGGCGAGGGCGCCCCGCTGCACGACGTGCGCCTGCGCATGGAGGCGGAGCCGGAGATGCTCAAGCACGGCCCGACGGCCGTCCTGTACGCGATCTCGGACGCCGTCGTCGACCACTACCTGGAGGTCGCCGACGAGCTGCAGACCGACTTGGAGGAGCTGGAGGCGCAGGTCTTCACGCCGCGCGGCTCCCGCGACACCGCAGCCCGCATCTACACCTTCAAGCGGCAGGTCCTCGAATTCCGGCGTGCCACCTGGCCGTTGGCGATGCCGATCGCCCGGCTCGCGGGTGCGGGCCCGTTCGCCCCGAAGGTGCCCTTCGTGGAAGCCTCGGCACAGCCGTTCTTCCGCGACGTCAGCGACCACCTGACGCGGGTCAACGAGTCGGTGGAGGGCCTGGACCGGCTGGTGTCGGACATCCTCTCGGCGGATCTGGCGCAGACGAGCGTGCGGCAGAACGACGACATGCGGAAGATCTCCGCGTGGGCCGCGATGGCCGCCGTGCCCACGATGATCGCGGGCATCTACGGCATGAACTTCGACCACATGCCCGAGCTCCACTGGGTCTGGACGTACCCGGGCGTGATCGTCCTGATGGTGGCCCTGGAGTTCCTCCTGTACCGCCTCTTCAAGCACCGCGGCTGGCTCTGAGCCCTCCGGGACGGCACGAACTCCCTTCAGGACTACGCGAATTCGGGCGCCGTGACCGCCGGTCCGCCCAGCGCGTCGCGCCGCTCGGGCATCTCCAGGGTCACCATCCGCCGCCAGCCCACGGCCCGTTCGTACGCGTGGACGGCGTGGATCCCCGCCGCGAGCACTCTTGCCTTGGCGGCCGGCCAGCCGAGGATGCGGCCCATGTGGTCCATCACGGCGAGGCTGACGTCCCGGTAGACGCGGATCTCGGCGAGCGCGCACTCGCGCAGCGCCCGCTGGATGGCGCGGCCGTGCCCGGCGTACGCGAAGCGCAGCAACTCCTCGTGGCAGTAGGCGAGATGGTTGTCCTCGTCGTTCGAGATCATCTTGACCGCGCGGCCGATGTCGGGGTGGTCGGCGAAGTGCTTGCGCAGCAGCCGCATCTGCTCGGAGGCGCGCTGTTCGGTGACGCGGCTGTGCGCGAGGTAGGTGACGAGGTCCGCGACGGTGAGCGGCTCGTCGGACTTCAGCTGCTCGTGCGCGAGGCCGATGCCGCGCTTCTCCAGGAGCATCGTGTAGTCGGTCTCGCGCGGCACCTCGACGGGGGTGAGGCCGCGCTTGCGCAGCAGGGCGTTGAAGATCCGCCCGTGCTTGTCCTCGTCCGCGCCGTGCCGTGCCACCTTGGGCGCGAGGGCGCGCTCGCTCGCCGGTACGAGGGCCGCGATCCGGCCGTTCTCCCAGCCGCCCTGGGCCTCGCCGCCCGCGGCGATGGAGCAGAAGAGCCGGAAGGACTCGTCGTGGTCGAGGATCTCTTCGAAAAGACTCCTGGCCGAAAGCATCGCTGGCACCTCCGTGGCCTCCGCGCGTGGTCCCACCGAGACCGAGTCAAATGCGGGCTGCGACAAGCGGCAACAGGTGTACAGGACAGCTCGGCCGAACGGAGGACTCCGGCGCCCGATCGGGGCCGTAACCGCGGGCGTGCTGACGCGTTGTTCCTCGTGACGGCCGTGGCGGGGAAGACCCCCGAGCCCCCACCACGGCCGCAGAACTTCCCTCCCCCGCGTTACGCCAGTCCGGCGTGCTCCAGCGCCTCGGTGCCCGCCCGCAGCGCGGTGATCCGCTCGTCGAGCGTGAAGCCCGCGGGGGCGAGGGTGAGGGTCGTGACCCCGGCGTCGGCATAGGCCCGCATGCGGTCGGCGATGCGCTCCACGGAACCGAGCAGCGTGGTGGAGTCGATGAGCCGGGTCGGGATCGCCGCGGCCGCGCCCTCCTTGTCGCCGGCCAGGTACTTGTCCTGGATCTCGGCGGCCTCCTTCTCGTAGCCCATGCGCTGGGCCAGCTGGTTGTAGAAGTTCTGCTTGCGGCTGCCCATGCCGCCCACATAGAGGGCGGTGTACGGCCGGAACATGTCGGCGAGGGCGTTCACGTCGTCGCCGACGGCGAGCGGGAGGGTCGGCACGATGTCGAAGCCGTCCATCGACTTGCCCGCCTTCTCGCGGCCCGCGCGCAGGTGGCGGACCGCGGTCTCCTCCAGGTGCTCGGCCGCGGGGAAGATCAGCAGGGCGCCGTCGGCGATCTCACCGGTCTGCTCCAGGTTCTTGGGGCCGATCGCGGCGATGTACAGCGGGATGTGCTCGCGCTGCGGGTGCACGGTGAGCTTGAGGGGCTTGCCGGGGCCGTCCGGCAGCGGCAGGGTCCAGTGCGCGCCCTCGTACGAGAGGCGCTCACGGGTCATGGCCTTGCGCACGATCTCGACGTACTCGCGGGTGCGGGCGAGCGGCTTGTCGAACTTCACGCCGTACCAGCCCTCGGAGACCTGCGGTCCGGAGACTCCGAGGCCGAGCCGGAAGCGGCCGCCCGACAGCGAGTCCAGGGTGGCGGCGGTCATCGCGGTCATCGCGGGCTGGCGGGCCGGGATCTGGAAGATGGCCGAGCCGATGTCGATCCGCTCGGTCTGGGCCGCGACCCAGGACAGCACGGTGGCCGCGTCCGAGCCGTACGCCTCGGCGGCCCAGCAGACCGCGTACCCGAGCCGGTCGGCCTCCTTCGCGACGGCGAGATTGTCCGCGTCCATTCCCGCGCCCCAGTAGCCGAGGTTGATCCCGAGCTGCATGGCCAGATCCCCTTACCCATCAGTAACGTGCCGGTGTCGCCGATCCTCGCCCTCCCACCATGGGTTTGTCCACAGGCCCACGCGCCACGGGGGTACGGCCAGTAATCTCAGCGCCCATGGAGCAGAGGCATCTCGGCCGGACCGGCCTGCGCGTGTCCCGGATCGGGCTCGGCACCCTCACGTGGGGCCGCGACATCGACGAGAACGACGCCGCGGACCTGGTGAAGGTCTTCTGGGAAGCGGGCGGCACCCTCGTCGACACGGCCGATGTGTACGGCGACGGGGAGGCGGAGTACCTCCTCGGCCGTCTCGTCGAGCGCCTCGTGCCCCGCCGCGACCTGGTCATCTCCACGAAGGCGGGAAGCGTGCCCGACCCGGAGCGCCGCTTCGACGGCTCGCGCGGACATCTGCTCGCCGCCCTCGACGCCTCCCTGGCCCGCCTCGGCACGGACTACGTGGACCTGTGGCAGGTGCACGCCTTCGACCCGGACACGCCCCTGGACGAGACGCTGCAGGCCCTCGACCTCGCGGTCAGCAGCGGCCGGGCCCGCTACGCCGGGGTCTCCAACTTCTGCGGCTGGCAGCTGGGGAAGGCGGCCACCTGGCAGCTGGCCGCGCCCGGGACGCGCACCCGCCTTGCCAGTACGCAGATGGAGTACTCCCTGCTCCAGCGCGGCGTCGAGCGCGAGGTGCTGCCCGCCGCGCTCGACCTGGGCATCGGGCTGCTGCCGTCGTCGCCGCTCGGCCGGGGCGTCCTGACGGGCAAGTACCGGGGCGACGCCACCCCGGCCGACTCCCGGGGCGCCTGTGACCACTTGGCCCCGTTCGTCGCGCCCTATCTCGACGACGCCGCGAGCCGCATCGTCGACGCCGTCGCGATAGCGGCCGACGGCCTGGCGGCGACCCCGCTGCAGGTCGCTCTCGCGTGGGTCCGCGACCGCCCCGGAGTGACCGCCCCCATCGTCGGCTCGCGCAACGCGCAGCAGCTCACGGCTGCATTGTCAGTGGAGACCCTTAGTCTTCCTGACGAGATCTGCCAGGCGCTCGACGATGTGTCGGCGCCCGTGCACCGCTATCCCGATCACGACTGGAGCACGCTGTGAGCACGGAGCCCGCTGCCGCGGAGGAAACCGAGCCGGGGACGCCGGAGGCCGGGCCGACGGCTGCCGCCCCGGACACCGAGACGGGCAGGGCGGACGAGGGGGCGGAGTCGTCGGACGGGGACGGCGCGGAGGCCACTGCAGACAGCGCGGGGCCAGATGCCGGGAGCACGGACGTGGCCGCGGAGGATGCGGAGGCTGCCGCCGAGCGTGCGGGGTTGGACGCCGAGGGTGCGGACGGGACCGACGAGAGCGCGCGGCCGGGCGCCGAAGGCGCGGAGGCGACGGCCGACGGCGCGGAGGGCGCCCCCGGGCGTACGGAGTCGGACGGAGACGGCGCGGACGAGGCCGCCGGAAGCGCGCAGCCGGGCGCCGACGGCGCGGACGGTGCCGCTCAGCCGTCCGAGGCCGAAGCCGAGTTGGCCGCTCAGCGGGAGCTGCGGGAGCGGATCGAGCGGCGCAAGGCCGATCGGGAGGAGCCCATCGACAGCGGTGCCAAGCTGAGCGGGACCGCCGCCGACCTGCTGGCGGCCGTGCGTGCCGTGGAGAGCGGCGAGAAGCCCGCCACCGGAGTCTTCGACCGGCCCTCGGCCGAGCCCGCCCCGCGCAGGCCCGCCCCCGAGCCGGAGCGCCGCCCCCAGCCCCTGCTGCCCGCCCCTGCCGGACCCGCGGCGCCCGCCCCCGAGACCGTCGCGACCGTCGAGGCGGTCCTCGGTGAGGGCGGGGCGCCCGCCGCGCTCGCCCCCCGCGTGGCGGAGGCGCTCGGCGAGGGCGCCGACGGGCAACTGCGCGCGGACCCCTGGCAGTTGCTGCGCGTGAGCGGGGTCCGCCCCGAGCAGGCCGACGGCTTCGCCCGCGCGCTCCTCGGCCCCGAGTGCGGCCCGGACGACGAGCGCAGAGGGTGCGCCCTCACCGTATGGCTCCTGGAGCAGGCCGCCCTCGCGGGGCACACCGCCCTGGACGCGGCGGCGCTCACCGAGGCGCTCGGGCAGCGCGGGGTGCCGGACCCGGACGCGGCGGTGCAGAGCGCCATCGCGGAGGCCGACGTCCTCGTGTTCCAGGACGCGATCGAGACCCCCGGGGTGCCCGCCCCGGCCGCCCCCGTCGAGGACGCGGCGGAGGAGGGCGACGGCGAGGCCGAAGCGGCGCCGGTCCGCGTCCTGTTCGGCCTCGAGCGGTACGCGCTGGCCGAGGAGAGCCTGGCGGACGGCCTGGCCCGGCTGGTCAACTCCCTTCCCAAGGAGGAGGGTTCGGGCCCCGGCGCCGCCGAGTGGCAGGCCGCCGCCGAGCAGACCTCCGGGTCGGCCGCCGAGCTGATCCGCGCCGCTGGCGGTCACGCCCTCGTGCTGCACTCCGGCGGCGAGGCCGCGCGCGCGGAGCCCGCCGCCCTGGCCGCCGCCGCGCTCGGCCTCGGCCTGCGCGTCTGCGCCGCCGTGCACGCCCCCGAGGGGCGCCGCCGTCTCGCCGAGGCCCTGGGCGAGGAGCACGCCGCGGCCGCCGTGACGGTGCGCGACCTGCTCTCGGGCGCACGGGGCCCGGGCCGGGACGCGGACGGCGCCCTCGCCGTGGACGTCCTGGTCGTCCTGGACGCCCCGCAGCTGGACGTGGAGAGCGCGGCGATGCTCGTGGAGTCGCTGCCCGACGGCGCCCGCCTGGTGCTCAGCGGCGACCCGGGCGTGCTGGGCTCGGTCGGGCCCGGCCGGGTCTTCGCGGACCTGCTCGCCGCCCGCTGCTGCCCGCAGGTGGTCTCGCGCACCCCGGACCCGGGCCCCCTCGGTGAGCTGGTGTCCGGGATCGGCGTCGGCGAACTGGCCGAGGTCGAGGCGCCCGGCAAGGAGATCGTGATCGTCCCGGTGCGGGACGCGGGCGAGGCGGTGCACCGCACGGTGCAGCTCGTCGCGGACTCGGTGCCCCGGGCCATCGGCGTGCCCGCGCGGGACACCCAGGTCATCACCCCCGGCCACGGCGGCGCCGCGGGCACCCGCGTGCTGAACGCGGCGCTGAAGGAGCGGCTCAACCCCGGCCCCGGCCGCTTCGGCGGCTTCGACCCCGGGGACCGCGTCGCCCACACCCCGGCGGCTGGCCGCACGACGCTCGGGCACGTGGTCCGCGCCGACGCGGAGGGGCTGCACCTGGAGTGCGACGGCGCCCCCGTCGTCGTCCGCAAGGAGCTGGTGGAGCGCACCGTCCGGCACGCGTGGGCGCTCACCGCGCACCAGGCGGCGGGGCTGCGCTGGCCGGCGGCGGTCGTGGTGCTGCCCGGCGACGCGGCGCGGTCGCTGAACCGCCCCTGGGTCTATACGGCGTTCAGCCGCGGCGAGCGCCATCTGTCCGTCGTCCAGGGCGCGGAGCAGGCGCTGCCGCGCGCGGTGGCGGAGGTCCTCCCGAAGCCCCGCACCACGCGCCTGCAGACGCTGCTGCGCCCGCAGATCCCGGTGACGGCGTCCTCCTAGGTCCCTGATCCCTCAGGGCGTCCCGGCCTGGATGCGCCAAGATCCAGGCGCCCTGAGGGATCCAAGGGAACGTCTCTCCTAAGGGTGGGCCGCGCCCCGGCCCCGCGCTCCGTCGGGCTCGTCCAGGTCGTCGAGCGCGACCACTTCGACCCCGTCGTCCGCCACGTCGGCCACATCGGACTCGTCGGCTTCGTCGGCCTCGTCGATGTCTTCCACGTCGTCGAGGTCGTCGAGCGGCCCGGGCGCGAAGCCGACGCCGTCGTCCAGGTCGTCGTCGAAGACCGCACTGACGTCGAAGCGGCACACGACGCGGGCCGGGTCGGCCTGCTCGAAGGGGGCGTCGAGCCACTCGCCCGGATCCGCGGGCTCGTCCGCCGCGGTCACCCAGAGCGTGGAGTCGCCCTCCTCCAGGCCGAACTCCTTGTGCCGGGAGGCGATTTCGTCCGGCTCGAACTCGCCGAAGAGCACCCCGAGCGCCGCGTGCGCGTTGCTGCCCGCCGCGCCCTCGACCCCCTCCTCCGTCTCCGCGTCCAGGTCCGCGACCCGCTGGGCCTGGGCGAGGAGCCGCTGCTGGTCCACCACCGCGTAGTCGCGACGGATCAGCACGCTGAGCGCGTTCGGCTCCGCGGGGCCCTGGTACGGCGGCAGCGTCTCGTCGGAGCCGGGGATCTCGAACGGGGTGACCTCGTCGTAGCGGTCGTAGAGGAGCTCGTCGTACTCCTCGGCCGCGACGGCCAGCTCGTTGAACGCCTCGTAGACGGCCGGGTCGTCCTCCCCCGACCTGCGTTCGACCGCCGCGAGATGGCGGTCGAGCGCGGTCTTGATCGCCTCGGCGGCGGCGCGTACCTCGGCAGCGGTGGGCTGCGCAGCATCAGACATAGTGCAGACGCTATCCGTACCGGGCCCGTGCCCGCACAATAGATGCGATGCCGGAATACGAATTTGTCGACGTGTATGTGCCGCGCGGGGTCTCCCGCAAGGAAACCACGCGTCTGCTGACGGACCACGCAGAGTACGGACACTGGGAGTTGGACCGCCTGAGTCTGCACCCGGACGGCAGCCGCAGGGTGCGGCTGCGCCGACGGATCATCCGCCAGGTGCGCGCCACCTGGTGACGCGCACCTGACCGACGCGCGACGGAGCGGGCCCCGCACCGGCGGGGCCCGCTCCGTTCTACGCGCGGCTCAGCGCCACTGTCCGGCTCAGACGCCCGCCCTGGACCTGCGGTACAGCACCGTGCCCGCGAGCAGCGCGCTCGCGCCCACCGGCAGCGCCACCCCGAGCGGCAGCGAGCTGCCCGTCTCGGCGAGCATCGACCGGTCCGCCGGCGGCGCGACGACCTGCGTCGACGGCTGGTTCGGCTTGGCCGGGTGCTGCGGGGTGTGCCCGCCCGGCTTCGTGGGCTGCTCCGGCTTGCCCGGGTGGTCGGGCTTGCCCGGGTGGTCCGGCTTACCAGGTTGGTCCGGCTTGCCCGGGTGATGGGGCTTGCCGGGGTGGTCGGGCTTGCCGGGGTGGTGCGGCTTCGACGGCGGCTTCCCGTTGCTCGGCGGCTTGGCCTCGTGGTTGGCGCATTCGTTGCCCATGGCCGCGTTGCCGAGCCCGCCGATGGTGACGCTGTTGCCGCAGACGTTCACCGGTGCGTTGACCGGCAGTTGAACGTCGTTGCCCGAGGCGACGCCGGGTGAGTCACTGGTGTGCCCCGAGGCCGTGGCCCCGCCGCCGGTGGGCTTGTGCGAGCCGCCTCCCTTGCCGGAGGTGTTCTCGCAGTTGTTGCCCATGGCGGGGTTGAGAACCCCGATGACGTTCACGGTGTTGCCGCACACGTTGACCGGAGCGTCAACGGGGAGCTGAACCGAGTTGCCCGAGAGCACGCCCGGGGAGTCCGAACTGCCGCCCTTGGCGCCGGAGTCGGCGTGCGCGTAGCCACCCGTCACGGCGAGCACGCCGGTCGCGGCCGCCACGGTGATCAGGCCCTTGCGCGTGACCTGTCGCATAGCTTTTCCCTGCCTTATACCTTCCGGAAAGCGCACGCGCCTGCTGACGTGTGCGCGGAATGCCCGACGGCCCCGGAGTGCATGGCTCGCACTCCGGGGCCGAAGGACTCAGACCCTCATGGGGTGAGGCACAACAACGTCAGCTGTTGGTGCAGGTGTTGCCGAAAGTGGGGTTCAGCAGCCCGACCACGGAGATGGTGTTGCCGCAGACGTTCACCGGGACGTGCACGGGCGCCTGAACAACGTTGCCCGAGAGCACGCCGGGAGACTTCACGGCGGCACCCTGGGCACCGGCGTCGGCAGCGGCGATGCCCGCACCCGCGAGCACGAGACCACCAGTGGCAGCCGCAGCGGCGACGACCTTCTTGATCATTATTCCTCCTTGTTGGCAATGCGGTCCCAGCCGCGGACCGCACCACCTGTAACGAGGGGGAAGTTATGGGGCTACGAGCCTATGGTTCCTTTCACTCTTTTCAGTCAAGTACGCACGCGCTGACGATTATTGGAGTGTCGTTTCAGCGTCCGAACCGACCGAAGCGGGCGATTGCCGTCAGGAAGCGTCGATGAACCGGTCGAGCACCCGGACCCCGAACTTCAGGCCGTCCACCGGGACCCGCTCGTCGACACCGTGGAACATGCCCGCGAAGTCCAGCTCCGGCGGCAGCTTCAGCGGCGCGAAGCCGAAGCCCCGGATGCCCAGGTCGTCGAAGGACTTGGCGTCGGTGCCGCCGGAGAGCATGTACGGCACGGCGCGCGCGATCGGGTCCTCGGCCTGCAGCGCCGACTGCATGGCGTCGACGAGCGAGCCGTCGAAGCTCGTCTCCAGGGCCTTGTCCGCGTGCACGTCCTCGCGCTTCACGTTCGGTCCGAGGATGCGGTCGAGGTCGGCGAGGAACTCCTCCTCGTAGCCGGGCAGGAAGCGCCCGTCGACGTGCGCGGTCGCCTGCCCCGGGATCACGTTGACCTTGTAACCGGCGCCCAGCTGCGTGGGGTTGGCGGTGTTGGAGAGCGTGGCGCCGATGAGCTTGGCGATGCCGCCGAGCTTGGCGAGCGTCTCGTCCATGTCCTCGGGGTCCAGCTCGGTGCCGAGGGCGTCCCCGAGCTCGTCCAGGAAGTGCCGCAGCGTCTTGGTGACGCGCACCGGGAACTTGTGCCGGCCCAACCGCCCGACCGCCTCGGAGAGTTCGGTGATGGCGTTGTCCTTGTGGATCATCGAACCGTGACCGGCGGTGCCGTCCACGGTCAGCTTCATCCAGTGCATGCCCTTCTGCGCCGTCTCGACGAGGTAGAGCCGCAGCTGCTCGTTGACCGTGAACGAGAAGCCGCCGACCTCGCTGATGGCCTCCGTGCAGCCCTCGAAGAGGTCCGGGTGCTTGTCGACGAGGTGCCTGGCCCCGTACGTCCCGCCCGCCTCCTCGTCCGCGAGGAAGGCGAGGACGATGTCGCGCGGGGGCTTGCGGCCGCTGCGCAGCCGGTCACGGACGACCGCGAGGGTCATCGCGTCCATGTCCTTCATGTCGACGGCGCCCCGGCCCCAGAGGCAGCCGTCCGCGATCTCCCCGGAGAAGGGGTGGTGCGTCCAGTCCGCCGCGTTGGCCGGCACGACGTCGGTGTGGCCGTGGATCAGCAGGGCGGGCCGCGAGCGGTCCTCGCCCTCGATGCGGGCGACCGTGGAGGCGCGCCCCGGGTGGGACTCGAAGATCCGCGGCTCCAGGCCCACCTCGGCGAGCTTCTCGGCCACGTACTCGGCCGCCTTGCGCTCGCCGGGGCCCGAGTGGTCGCCGTAGTTGCTGGTGTCGATGCGGATCAGGTCGCGACAGAGATCGACTACCTCGTCCTCGCCGGTGACAGTCCTGGCCGCGCTGGACTCGCTCACTCTTGTTCCTTCCGCTGTCGCTGCTGGTGGTCCCCCTCATCCTCCCGCGCGCACCCCTCCCCACCCAAGGCCGGGCAACTGCTGACATGCGTCGTTCACGCAGCTGGGACGACAGATGCCCGTGTGATCAGGGACCCCTGAATGTTTGCTATGGTTTTCCACGTCGCCGCGGGAAACCGCGACAGACCACCGGTCCGGGTGGCGGAATGGCAGACGCGCTAGCTTGAGGTGCTAGTGCCCTTTATCGGGCGTGGGGGTTCAAGTCCCCCCTCGGACACCAGCAACACCAGACGGTGCTGGCCGAATCTCGGCCGGCACCGTCTGCGTTTACCCGGTTCTCACGGCTTTCACGGCGCGCTGCGCGTGCCCGCGTGACTCAGCGCGAGCCGGAGCCCTTGAAGCCGTAGTGGACCAGGTCCCTGCCGTCGTTGTTCCAGTTGAGCTTCAGGGCGCCGTCGGCGTACGCGCTCTTGCTGCCCACGTACTTCTTGGCCGTGCCGGTGGACCAGGAGCCGTTGCCGCTGCCGTTCATGGCCGCCAGGTTGTCCTGGATGTAAAACGTCTTGTGGGCCAGGACGGAGTCGGCGCCGCCGTCGGCGTGCTTCACGTACAGCCGGAAGTACGCGGCGTCGAAGGTGTTGGACAGGTCGGTGCCGGAGTACCACGGCGGAGCGTCCCAGCTCACGGTGGCCTTCGAGTAGATGTAACCGCCCGACCGGGCCACGCAGTTCTTGACCGTGAAGTCCCAGTTGTCGCCCCACGGGCCGGAGTAGCCCGCGTCGTCGATGGTGCGGGAGCTGCTGTTGCACTTCCAGCTCAGCGCCGACGCCGGAGCGGCGGTCAGCACCGACGCGCCGGCGACGGCGGCGCCCACGAGCGCGACCGACACGGCCTTCTTGCCCGCGGACGAGCGGGAAAGAGGCGATATGCGACGCAAGTTGAGTTTCATGGATTCCCTCGTTGATGGTGAATGAGCGATCACCGTAACGTCGCTTTCCGGCCAGTCATGGTTCACACAGAACAACTCCTCAGACTCTCCTCGGCCCACTGCCGTGGCGCCTGGTGCGAGCGCCCGCCCGTGGCCGGATCGTGGGCTGCCCCGGAGCTTCCCGCGCCCCGACACTGGCAGCCCGTACGTCGAGCAGAGGCGGATCGCCATGCCGAACGGAGCGCAGCACCTCATCAACGCACTGGTGGACGGCGGCGTCGACGTGTGCTTCGCCAATCCCGGGACCTCCGAGATGCACTTCGTCGCCGCGCTCGACGACGTGCCGCGGATGCGGGCCGTGCTGTGCCTCTTCGAGGGGGTCGCCACCGGGGCCGCCGACGGGTACGGGCGGATGACCGGGTGGCCCGCGTGTGCGCTGCTGCACCTCGGGCCCGGGCTCTCGGGCGGGCTCGCCAATCTGCACAACGCGCGGCGGGCCGGTACGCCCGTGGTGGTCGTCGTCGGGGACCACGCGCTGTCGCACAAGCGGCTCGACGCCCCGCTGGAGTCCGACATCACGGCGCTGGCCCGCACGGTCTCGGGGTGGACGCGGCGGACGTACCAGGCGGGCGATCTGGCCGGGGACGTCGCGCAGGCCGTGGGCGCCGCGGCCGGGCCGCCGGGGGCCATCGCGACGCTCGTGGTGCCTGCCGACGTCTCCTGGTCGGACGCGGGCAAGTCCGGGACGCCCGTGCGGGTTCCGGCCGCGGGGCGGGGCGGTCTCGTCTCCGCCGACGCCGTCGCCGAGGCGGCCGACGCGCTGCGCGGCGGGGAGTCCGCGGCGCTGCTGCTCGGCGGTGCGGCCACGCGGGGTCCCGCGCTGCGGGCCGCCGGGCGGATCGCGGCGGCCACGGGGGCGCGGCTGCTGTGCGAGACCTTTCCCGCGCGTCTGGAGCGGGGCGCGGGGGTGCCCGCCGTGGAGCGGCTCGGGTACCGGGCCGCGGACGCGGTGGGGCAGCTCGGCGGGGTCCGGCACCTGGTCCTCGCCGGGGCCGCGGCGCCGGTGGCCTTCTTCGCGTATCCGGGGCAGAGCGGGGAGCTCGTGCCGGAGGGGTGTGCGGTGCACGCGCTGGCCGCGGGGGCGGAGGACGTCGCGGGTGCGCTCGGCGCGCTCGCCGAGGCCGTGGACGTGACAGGGGACGCAACCTCCGTGCCTGCGAAGGGGGTTCGGCCGGAGCTGCCGTCCGGTGAGCTCACCGGGGAGTCCGCCGCCGCGGCCATCGGGGCGCTGCTGCCCGAGGGCGCCGTCGTCGTGGACGAGGCCAACACCTCAGGGCTGTGGCTGCCCGGCGCCACGGCGGGGGCGCCGCCGCACGACTGGCTGACGCTGACCGGTGGGTCGATGGGGCAGGGGCTGCCCTGTGCGACGGGGGCGGCGGTGGCCTGTCCGGAGCGGCCGGTGGTGGCGCTGGTCGCGGACGGGGCCGCGATGTACACGGTGCAGGCGCTGTGGACGCAGGCGCGGGAGGGGCTGAACGTGACGACGGTGGTCTTCGACAACCGGTCGTACGCGGTCCTGAACCTGGAGTTGCAGATGGTGGGCGCGGGCGTCGGCGGGGCCCGGGCGCGGGAGCTGCTCGACCTGTCCCGGCCCGAGCTGGACTTCGTCGCCCTCGCGCGCGGGATGGGCGTGCCCGCCGAACGGGCCACGACGGCCGAGGAGTTCGCCCGGCTCCTGGAGCGGGGGCTCGCGGAGCCGGGGCCGTTCCTCGTGGACTGTGTGGTGCCCGCGCTCGCGTGAGGCGGGCCCGCTACGCGTTGCCGGAGTGCCACCGTGACGCGTGTCCGCGGTGTGCTTCCGTCAGGCCCGCCGTGAAGAAGCGGCCGTAGTACTCCTCCTCCACGTGGTGGGCCTGGAGCCAGACGCCGGGGACGTGGATCGCGTCCGTGTGGGCGGGGAAGCGGCCGTGGGTGGCGTGGATGTAGGCGCAGACGTCGCGCGCGCACTCCACCACCCGCTCGTCGTACTCGCTGGCCTCGGCGAGGTAGCGCTGGCCGTAGTCCTCCCTGTAGATGCGGGCGAAGACGTCCTTGTCGCCGTAGGTGCCGCCGGGGCCGAACTTGGCGCGGACGACGGCGTCCACGGCGTCCGCCATGGTCTTGTACGCGGGCGGGCAGGCCGCCGTGATGAGCGGCTCGCCGTCGCGGGAGGTGAGGCCCACCGGGTGGGAGCGCAGCGTCGCGTACTTGGGCAGCGGGACGTGCCAGCGCCACAGGTCGGCCAGGCGCCAGCGCGGGGTGACGAAGGTGAAGCCGAGCATGCGCCCGTAGGCGCGCGAGAACTTCGGGTCGCCCAGGGCGACTTGGGGGTTGAGGCTCGCGTGGATCCAGGCGCCGAGGCCCATGGCGTCCGCCACCAGCATGAGGTTCTGCAGGAGGAGGTCCGCCTCGATCTGGGTGCGCATGGGGCCGAGGGCGCCGAGCGGGAGCTTCAGGGCGGGGTTGAGGAAGCCGTTGCGGAGCCACTTCTTCACGCCCGCCGGGCGGTAGAGGTTGCGGTCGTCCACGAAGGCGGGGCGGGCGCCGTCGGGCTGTGTGAGGAGGTACATCAGGGCGTTGATGTACTGGTGGGAGAGGTCGACCACCGGGAAGAAGACGGTGGTTCCGGGGAGGTTGGACAGGAAGCGGTTCGAGTCCAGGTAGGCCGGGAAGTCGCGCATGCCCTCCGCGACGTCGAGGCGGTGGTCCAGGACGCGGACCTTGGACTCGGCCGCGCGGGCCACGAGGGTGGCCGGCGTGAAGGGTTCGCCGGGAGCGGGCGGGAGCTTGCGCAGGTAGTACGTGCCCGTGTCGTTGATCATGAAGAAGTGGGTGCCCTGCGCGTTGTCGGGGCTGCCCGCCGTGCGCCCGTACATCGTCAGGTTGGGCTTGGCCATGATGGGCTTGCCGTCGCGCGGGTCCTCGAAGGGGCGGTCGGGCATGGTCAGGCCGGTGCAGCCGGTGAGGGCGATCAGGACGGCCTCTTCGAGATCGCTCAGCGGCTTCGGCTCGTGCGGCGAGCGGTAACTCATCGAGCCCGCGGGGACGTTGGCGCCGCGGCTCACCCGGTGGGTGCGGCGGCGCCAGACCGCCGGAACCAGGGGGCGGGTCAGGAGGTCGTCGAGACCCGCCCCCTCGTGGGGTGCGAAGAGGCCGTCAGCCGGTGCCACGGTCCGCTCCGGTGTCCTTCGTCGGCGGTACCTGGCGCCAGGGAGCGAACGCGGTCGCACCGCGCGGCAGCAGCCCCGCGAGGTCCGGGCAGTGGCGCGCGATCACCGAGTTCATGCCGCCCTTCTCGACCCAGTCCATGCCGAGCGGGGTGTAGATCTCCGGGCGGTAGTCGACGGTCAGGAAGCGGTCGCTCTGCAGGCGCCGGGTCGCCATGAGGATGAAGATGCGGAACGCGGTGTCGCTGAAGCCGAAGCCGGTGGGCGGGTTCTCCGCGAACAGGCCCACCACCGTGTCGATCTCGTCGACCGAGCGGTAGACGTCCTTCAGACGGGCGAGGGTCTCCGGTTCCCGGGTGAGGTCCTCGAAGCTGCGCAGGCGCTGCTTGTGCAGGCCGGCCCGGAAGTCGTTGTAGCGGGGCACGCCGCGGCGCCGGGTGCGTACCAGGTCCACGACCGAGAGGTCGATGATCTCGCCGTCGCGCTCGAACTGCTGCAGTGCGCGCGGGAAGTTGTGCAGCGTGATCGCGCCGGGGTGGGCGATGCCGAAGGAGTAGAGCGTGTCGGCGAGGCCCGTCTTGCGGATCGCGGCCTCGGCCGCGGCGCCCTGGATGTCCATGAACCCGAGGGTCTCCAGGCGCTGCCCGAAGTGGTGCTCGCGCATCTCGAAGTCGTCGGGGATCAGCGGGTGCATGCGGTAGACGGTGACGAAGTCCTCGGTGAGCGAGTACGGCGTTCCGTGGTGCTCGGGCAGCGTCTTCGGGATGCCGGTGAGGGAGTGCGCCTCCAGGAGCCAGAGGCCGAGCTTGGACAGCCATTTGTCGGGCGGGCCCTGCCAGTTGGTGTGCATGCCGACGTCGAGGGCCTCGGTGGCGAGGATCGCGGGGGTCCACTCCACCGTGTGGATCTTGGCGATGAGGGCGGAGACCACGAGGCGCGCCGTGTGGTAGATCCGCTCCTGGCTCATCGTCGGGTACTCGTGGTGCAGCGCGTCGCAGACCGCGTTGTGCTCGCGGGCGAAGAGGGTGTGCATGGCGCCGAGCCCGAGCCACCAGCTCTCGTTGAAGCCGGTGAGCGGGATACCGCCGGGGCCGCCGGGCAAGTACCCCTCGTCCAGGCGGAGTTTGGCGCCGCCGTCCGGCTCCCGCAGGAAGCGCGCGGTGTGCTCGTCGGCCCCGTACACCTCGGAGCCGTCCCACCAGTGCGAGGCGGAGTTGCCGAAGAGGATCGGCGGCCGCCCGGCCGGGAGCGGGATGCCCTCGTTCTCGGCGAACCGCATCACGGTCTCCTCGGGGCCGCCCGGGGTGTTGTGCCAGGTGGAGCCGGACGGCATGGGGACCTCGACGGCGCGCTCACCGGTCTTGAAGCGGCGGTGGTTGACCCAGTCGTGGACCTGGAACTGGATCCAGGCGGCGGCCAGGATGTTGAGGCTGGTGGCGGGCACGAAGGTGTCGCGGTACAGCAGCCTGCGGCTGACGGTGACCGGGTTCGGGGTGTCGAAGAGCTCGGGCCGGTAGTCGGGCTTCAGGTTGCGCCCGAAGGCCGCGCCGACGGAGCCCATGCGCGGCTCGGACAGGTCGTTGTACGTGCCGTCGTACGACCGTGCCGTGCGCAGTTCCTCGGCGACGGGGGCCGGGACGGGGCCCGCCTTCGGGGGCGCCTCGTGCAGGTCGGTGTCGATGAGGTTGAGGCGGCGCAGCGCCTTGCGCAGGAAGACCAGGTTCAACAGGGCGGCGTCCAGGGGCAGTTTGTGCCACGGGACGACGCGGTTGAGGGCGTCGAAGGCGGCGCCCACCGGGGGGCCGAGGATCCGGTTGCGCAGCGGTTCGGGGGTGAGGAAGCGCAGGCCCTTGCGGTGCGCGGCGCTCGCCTCGTACGCGATCTTCCGGGCCCGGTTGAGGTTGCCGAGGGGGCGGAAGTCGTCGGTGGTGTACCAGGGGTTGAAGCTCAGCTCCTCCACCCGCTGGGCGGCCGCGCGGGCCTCGGCGGTGGTCAGGTCCTGGCTCGGGATGGTGAGCCGGGCGACGGGCACCGGCGGGGTGACGGCCTCCTTCCACTCGACGGCGCCGTTCTCGACGGGGGTGCGCCGGTCGTCGACGTAGCGCTGCAGGCACAGCTCGAAGCCGACGTCGGTGGTGGCGAGGCGGCGGGCCAGGTCGCGGCGGAGGAAGTCCGGGTCGTGCCGGTCGGCGTCGCCCGCCTTGGCCGCGGCGGCCCCGGCGGCCGGGCGCAGCAGGAAGCGCACGGGCCCGGCCTCGCCCCACAGCACCGCGCCCCGGCTGTAGTACGTCTCCCCCGCGAGGCTGCTCACGGTGTGCCGGGCGGCGGCCTGCACGTTGCGGCGCATCCGGGTCGCGGCGGTGAGGCCGACGGCGAGCGGCAGCTTCACGAAGAGCCCGAACGCCTTCTGTACGGGGGTGCGGGCGCCCGCCATGGCCTTGGCGAAGGCCACGAACTCGCGGGCGTCGCGGGCGTGCGAGACCGGGTGGTTGGTGGCGAGCAGGTCGTGGCTCTCCTCGGCCGAGACGGCGACGCGGACGGCGGCGCCGCGCAGGTCGGGGGTGCCGTCGGGCTGCGCGATGCCGCTCGCGTTGGAGAGCCGCACGGTGGCCTGGTACTCGGCGCCGGGCTGGGCGTAGCCGGTGCGCAGGGCGTCGGGCAGCTCGTCGTGGAAGCGCAGGCGCGCGTTCTCCACGCCGAGGGCGGACTTGGCGTGGAAGGTGCGGGCCAGGTGCGTCTTGCCGCTGCGGTTCTTCGCCTGGACCTTCATCAGCTCCCGCGCCAGGCGCAGGAAGATCTTCCGCTCCGTTTCCGGGCTGCCGCCCACGTAGCGCTCGTGGGTCTGTTCGTTCTGCGCGGTCTGCGGGGTCTGCTCGGTGTCGGCCATCGGGCGCTTCCTTCGTACGGATGCGTACGGGACGGGGCAGCGACGCTACTGGCGCCCGCGGGGCCCCCGCAGCGACGGTTCCCGCCTATGTGTCCACCGGCGCCCCGGACCTCGACTCACCTGCGTACGGCGGCATTTGGGCCCGTCGGCGGGGCCTCGGGCACGGGCGGGCCCGGGGCGGTGATCCGGTGTTCGACCCGTACGGCCCTCGGCTGCTCAGCAGCCCCAGGAGCGCCCGTCGCCGGTTGGCCGGGTTGCATCGGCCAACTCACCACGCGTAGCTGCTGGTTGACGGAGCGACATCCCGGACCGCGGCCTTGCTCGAGTCAGTCGATGAAGGTGCCGTCCACGTACACCCAGGCGCCGTCGACCCGCTCGAAGGTGCTCCGCTCGTGCAGCGCGTCCGGGCGGCCGCCGTCGGTGTAGCGGGCCCGGAAGGTCACGGTGCCCGTGGCGTGGAAGGCGGTGCCTTCGGTGGTGTCCAGGATCTCCAGGCCGACCCAGCACATCGCCGGGTCGAAGTCGATGCGGGGCGGGCGGGTCCCGGGGTGCCAGGTGCGCAGCAGATACGCCTCGTCGCGCCGCGCGAAGGCGCTGTAGCGGGAGCGCATGAGCTGCTCGGGGGTGGCGGCCGCGGTCTCGCCCCGGTGCAGGGGGCCGCAGCACTTCTCGTACGGGGCGGGGGCGCCGCACGGGCAGGTGGCGGGGCGGGCGGTGCGGGGGCTGCTGGTGCTGCGTCGGGCCATGCGGACATTGTCCCCGAAGCGCCTTCGGCCGATGGCCACGGCCACGGCCACGTCCACGTCCACGTCCACGGCTACGGCGCGAGCACGTCCAGCTCCTGGAGCGCGCCCACCGCGATCTCCCGCGTCAGCGCCTCCGCCCGCGCGGCGTCCCGCTCGCGCACCGCCTCGGCGACCCGGACGTGCAGGGTCACGGCCGGCGGGTCCGGGTCCTCGAACATCACCTGGTGCTCGGTGCGGCCGGTGAGGACCTCGGCGACGACGTCCCCGAGGCGCGCGAACATCTCGTTGCCGGAGGCGTTGAGGATGACCCGGTGGAAGGCGACGTCGTGCTTCAGGTAGCCCTCCAGCTGGTGGCCGCGGGAGTGGGCGACCATGCCGAGGGCGCACTCGGTGAGCTCGGCGCACTGCTCGGCGGTGGCGTTGACGGCGGCGAGTCCGGCGGCGACCGGTTCGATGGCCGAGCGCAGGACGGTCAGCGAGCGCAGCTGGCGCGGCCGGTCGACGCCCGCGAGACGCCACCGGATGACCTGCGGGTCGTACACGTTCCACTGCGCGAGCGGCCGTACGGTGACGCCGACCCGGCGCCGCGACTCGACCAGGCGCATGGACTCCAGGACCCGTACCGCCTCGCGCATGACCGAGCGCGAGACCTCGAAGCGCTGGGCCAGCTCGTCGGTGCGCAGCACGCTGCCGGGCGGATACTCGCCCGCGGTGATGGCGGGCCCGAGCGATTCCAGTACGCGGGCGTGGAGGCCACGGGCCTGAGCGGTCATGGAGTCAGCCTACGAGGAGAGGCCCCTCAGCAATAAGTCAGACTTTTACGTCACAGAGGCTTGAATTCGTCTGACCTAATGGGTTTCCCTGAGGCGAACAGCGATGTCGATGAAGACAGCGAGGCAGCAGCGATGAGCACCCCCCACGTCGTCGTGGTGATGGGCGTGGCAGGAACCGGCAAGACCACGATCGGCCCCCTGCTCGCGGCCCGGCTCGGCGTTCCGTACGCCGAGGGCGACGACTTCCACCCCCCGGCGAACATCGCCAAGATGTCGGCCGGGACACCGCTGACCGACGAGGACCGCCGGCCCTGGCTCGACGCCATCGGCGCCTGGGCGCACGGCCGTGCCGCCGCCGGGCTCGGCGGGGTCGTGAGCAGCTCGGCGCTGAAGCGCGGCTACCGCGACCGGCTGCGGGCGGCCGCGCCCGGCAGCCTCGTCTTCGTCCACCTCACCGGTGACCGGAAGCTCATCGAGGACCGGATGGCGCACCGACAGGGGCACTTCATGCCTGCGGCGCTCCTCGATTCGCAGTTCGCGACGCTCGAGCCGCTCGGTGCGGACGAGGCGGGTGTCGACGTCGATGTGGCGGGCGGCCCCGACGAGATCGCGGACCGGGCCGTCGCGGCTCTCGCTCGGCTCGGCTGAGCCCCCTCCCCTCCACGCAGTAACCCACCCCCTCGTACAAGGAAAAGACCGTGACCCATCTCAGCGTCGAGATGCTGGCAGCGGACGCCGTCGAGCCGATCACCTCCGCGGGCCATGCCCAGCTCGGAATCGCCGTCCTCGCGGGCATCGCCGTCATCGTCCTGCTCATCACGAAGTTCAAGGTCCACGCCTTTCTGGCGCTGACCATCGGCTCCCTCGCGCTCGGCGCGTTCGCGGGCGCCCCGCTCGACAAGGCCATCGCCAGCTTCACGACCGGGCTCGGTTCGACCGTCGCCGGCGTGGGCGTGCTCATCGCGCTCGGCGCGATCCTCGGCAAGCTGCTCGCGGACTCGGGCGGCGCGGACCAGATCGTCGACACGATCCTGGCGCGGGCCGGCGGGCGGGCCATGCCGTGGGCGATGGTCCTGATCGCCAGCGTCATCGGGCTTCCGCTCTTCTTCGAGGTCGGCATCGTGCTGCTGATCCCGGTCGTCCTGATGGTCGCCCGGCGCGGCAACTACTCGCTGATGCGGATCGGCATCCCGGCGCTCGCCGGTCTGTCCGTGATGCACGGCCTCATCCCGCCGCACCCCGGGCCGCTCGTCGCGATCGACGCGGTCCACGCCAACCTGGGGATCACGCTGGCGCTCGGTGTGCTGGTCGCCGTCCCCACGGTGGTCATCGCCGGGCCGGTCTTCTCGAAGTTCGCCGCGCGGTGGGTGGACGTGCCCGCTCCTGACCGGATGATTCCAGCGCGGGCCTCGGAGGAGCTGGAGAAGCGGCCGAGCTTCGGAGCCTCGGTGGCGACCATTCTGCTGCCGGTCGTCATGATGCTCTCCAAGGCGCTGGTCGACATCGTCGTCGACGATCCCGAGGACACCGTGCAGCGGGTCTTCGACGTCGTCGGGTCGCCGCTGATCGCGCTGCTCGCGGCGGTCGTGGTGGGCATGTTCACGCTGGGGCGGGCCGCCGGGTTCACGAAGGGGCGGCTGCAGTCGACCGTCGAGAAGTCGCTCGCGCCGATCGCGGGCGTGCTGCTGATCGTCGGTGCCGGCGGCGGGTTCAAGCAGACGCTGATCGACTCCGGTGTGGGGCAGATGGTCCTGGACATCTCCAAGGACTGGTCGATCCCCACGCTGCTGCTCGCGTGGCTGATCGCTGTCGTGATCCGGCTCGCCACGGGGTCGGCGACGGTCGCCACCGTGTCGGCGGCGGGGCTCGTCGCGCCGCTGGCCGCCGGGATGACCGACACGCACCTCGCCCTGCTGGTACTGGCTATCGGGGCCGGGTCGCTGTTCTTCAGCCACGTCAACGACGCGGGGTTCTGGCTCGTGAAGGAGTACTTCGGGCTGAGCGTCGGGCAGACCGTGAAGACGTGGTCCGTGATGGAGACGATCATCTCGGTGGTGGCGGGCGGGCTGGTGCTGTTGCTGTCGTTGGTCATCTAGCGGCGGGTGGGGGCGGGGTTTCCTTTCCCCGGTCCCGCCCCTTCCCGAGTACCGCGACTCCGTCGCCCTGGGGCACCCTTCCTGGGGCTTCGCCCCTGGGCCCCCGGTCGGCCTGAACGGCCTCGTCCTCAAACGCCGGACGGGCTGAAGGGCCCCCGGAGCGTGCTGATCGCACCCACAACTCGTGTTCCCGCGCAGCCCATTCGCGGTCGACCCTCCCCGTCCGCATCCCCCTCCTCGCCTCCGGGTCCCGCACCGCCATCCCCACATGGCCCGCGATCACCACCCCCAGGGTCAGGGCCAGCCAGTCGTGGACGAAGGTGCTGCTCGTGCGCCACACCAGCGGGGCGAGGTGGGTGAACCACATCAGCAGGCCCGTGCCGAGCATCACCAGGACCGCGCCCGCCAGCCACGCCGCGTACAGCTTCTGGCCCGCGTTGAACTTGCCCGCCCGGCCCCGGCCCCTGCGGCGCAGCCACTGCCAGTCGTGGGGGCCGTAGCGGTTGAGGAGGCGGAGGTCGCCGCGGAAGGCGCGGGAGGCCAGGCCCAGGAGGAAGGGGGCGGGCAGGAGGAGGCCCGACCACTCGTGGACGGTCACCACCAGGGCTCTGCGGCCCACCAGTTGGGCGAGCTGGGGCAGGTAGAGGCAGGCCGCGCTCGCCACGCAGACCGCCATGAGCGCGGCCGTCGCGCGGTGCACCCAGCGCTCGGCGCGGGTGAACCTCCGCACCCGGTGCGGCAGTTGTGTGCTCACGTCACTGCGTAGGGGCATCGTCGCGTCCGTTCGACCGGCCCACCCAGGCGTCCACGTCGTAGCCGCGGCGCTCCCAGTAGCCCTCTTCCACCTCGTCGGTGAGCGTGATGCCGGAGAGCCACTTCGCGGATTTGTAGAAGTACATGGGGGCGACGTAGAGGCGGACCGGGCCGCCGTGCGAGTGGGGCAGGTCCTTGTCCTGCATCCGCAGGGCCACCAACACGTCGGCGCGGCGGGCCTGCGGGAGCGTGAGGCTCTCGCTGTACGTGCCGTCGAAGCAGGTGAAGCGGACGGCCCGGGCGTCGGGACGCACGCCCGCCGTGTCCAGGAGGCGGGAGAGGCGCACGCCCTCGAAGGGGGTGTGCGGGACCCGCCAGCCCGTCACGCACTGGACGTCCCGTACCAGGCGGGTCCGGGGCAGGGAGCGGAGGTCGGCGAGGGTGTAGGCGGTGGGGTGCTCCACCAGGCCGTCGATCTTCAATCTGTACGACGTCTCGCTCTTGCGCGGGACCGACGCCGCCACCGAGTAGTAGCGGAAGCCGCCGCCGTTGGGCAGCAGGTCGGTGAGGCCCGTGGGGTCCTTGTCGGAGGCGGCGCCGAGGAAGGACTCCAGGCCGCGCTGGAGCGGGGGCGCGGCCGCGACGCCCAGGGCGCCGAGGCCGAGCATGCCGAGGACGAGGCGGCGGCCGGCGGGGGCGCCGCCGCCGTCCGGTTGTTCCGTGGTCACGCTCCGATTGGAGCACCCCGCCGCCCGCACGGCCAGGGACGGCGCCCTCGCGTCAGCGTTCCGTCACAACTGCCGCCTCAGCCCACCGCCTTGGCCGCCGCCCTGCCCGCCGTACGGCCGGAGAACAGGCAGCCGCCGAGGAACGTGCCCTCCAGGGAGCGGTAGCCGTGCACTCCGCCGCCGCCGAACCCGGCCGCCTCCCCTGCCGCGTACACGCCCTCCAGCAGGTCGCCGCCCTCGGTCAACACCCGTGAGGACAGGTCGGTCTCGAGGCCGCCGAGGGTCTTGCGGGTGAGGATGTTCAGGCGTACGGCGATGAGCGGGCCCGCCTTCGGGTCCAGGATGCGGTGCGGGGCCGCGGCCCTGATGAGGCGATCGCCGAGGAACTTGCGGGCGCCTCGGATGGCCGTGACCTGGAGGTCCTTGGTGAAGGGGTGGGCGATCTCGCGGTCGCGCGCGGCGAGCGTGCGGCGCAGTCCGGCCTCCTCGATGAGCGGCTCCTTGGTGAGCGCGTTCATGCCGCGCACCAGGGAGGCCAGGTCCTTCTCCACGACGAAGTCGACGCCGTTGTCCATGAACGCCTTGACGGGGCCCGGGACGTCGGCGCGCGCCCGGTCGATGACGCCGCGCACCGACTTGCCGGTCAGATCGGGGTTCTGCTCGCTGCCGCTGAGCGTGAACTCCTTGCCGATGATGCGCTGGTTGAGCACGAACCACGTGTACTCGTACCCGGTGCGCATGATGTGTTCGAGGGTGCCGAGCGTGTCGAAGCCGGGGAAGAGCGGCACCGGGAGGCGGTTGCCGCGCGCGTCCAGCCAGAGCGAGGAGGGGCCGGGCAGGATGCGGATGCCGTGGTTGTCCCAGATGGGGTTCCAGTTCTGGATGCCCTCGGTGTAGTGCCACATGCGGTCGCGGTTGATGAGGTGCGCCCCGGCGCCCTCGGCGATGCCGAGCATCTTGCCGTCGACGTGCGCGGGCACCCCGGAGACCATCCGCTCCGGCGGGGTGCCGAGCCGCTCCGGCCAGTTGGCGCGGACGAGGTCGTGGTTGCCGCCGATGCCGCCGGACGTGACGATCACGGCCTGGGCCGTGAACGCGAAGGAGCCCGTCACCTCACGGCTGCTGGCCTTGCCCCGCTCCACGTCCGAGGGCTCCAGGACGTCGCCGCTCACGGTGTCGACGGCGCCCGCGCTGCGCCCGAGGCCGGTGACGCGGTGCCGGAACCTGAGCTGGACGAGGCCGCGCGCCACCCCTTCCCGCACCCGCCGCACAAAGGGTTCGAGCAGGCCGGGTCCGGTCCCCCAGGTGATGTGGAAGCGCGGCACCGAGTTGCCGTGGCCCTGCGCGTCGTAGCCCCCGCGCTCCGCCCAGCCGACGACCGGGAAGAAGCGCACGCCCTGGCCGTGCAGCCAGGACCGCTTCTCGCCCGCCGCGAAGTCCACGTACGCCTCCGCCCACTTGCGCGGCCAGTGGTCCTCGGGCCGGTCGAAGGCGGCCGTGCCCAGCCAGTCCTGGAGGGCCAGGGCGTGGC
Organism: Streptomyces odontotermitis; assembly: GCF_050510915.1. Lineage (NCBI taxonomy): Bacteria > Bacillati > Actinomycetota > Actinomycetes > Kitasatosporales > Streptomycetaceae > Streptomyces > Streptomyces odontotermitis. Next base: position 386,741 of record NZ_JBNJLS010000005.1, read on the forward strand.
TGTCCTTGATGCGCAGGCGGCGCTGCTCGGGCGAGTCGACGAAGAAGAGACCGCCGAACGACCAGTGCGCCTGGCCGCCGATGCACTGTTCCGGTTCCTGGTCCAGGAGGATCACGCGCCGGCCCGCGTCGACCAGCTCCGCGGTCGCCGCGAGCCCGGCGAGCCCCGCCCCGATCACGATCACATCTGCGTCGTACGCCATGGGGTCCGCGCCTCCGGTTGCTGGTCAGACGGAATGGTTACTGGTGGGTCAGATCCTGGGTACCGGAGGGGCGGACGTCAACCGGCTCGTTCGGGGCACTCGCGCGGCGAGGTGGCCCTCAGGGCGCTATCGTCGGCCGGGTACCCACCCAAGTACCCCTCTGCTGGCCCGCCTTGAGTCTTGAGGTACCCGACGTGTCGGTTCTGGTTCTCACCCTCGCCGTCGGCGCGGCCTGCTGTCTGGGCGTCGGATTCGTGCTCCAGCAGAACGCCGCCGAGCGGGCCCCGCTGGGCGACTTCCTCTCGCCGCGGCTGCTGCTCGACCTGGTGCGGGTGCCGCGCTGGCTCGGCGGGATCGGGCTGATGGTGGCCGGGATGGTGCTCGGCGCGATCGCGCTCGGGCAGGGCGAGGTGTCGCTGGTCGAGCCGCTGCTCGCGACGAACCTGCTGTTCGCGCTCGTCCTGTCGCGGCGCCAGACGAAGCAGCCGCTGGGCCGGCAGGGCTGGGCGGGGCTCGCGCTGCTCGCGGGCGGGGTCACGGCGTTCATCGTCGCGGGTGAGCCGAAGGGCGGCACGGCGGTCTCCGATCCGGTACGGCACTGGGTGATCGTCGGGGTGATGGCCGGCGGTGCGCTGCTGCTCACGGCGTACGCGAAGAAGTCCCGGCTGAGCGCGGCGCCGGTGCTGCTCGCGGTGGCGGCGGGGCTGCTGTACGGGCTGCAGGACGCGCTCACCCGGGTCAGCGGGCAGCGGCTTTCGGACGGCGGCTGGGTCACGCTCCTCACGGGGTGGCAGCCGTACGGGGTGCTCGCCCTCGGTGTGACCGGGCTCGTGCTGGTGCAGAGCGCTTTCGAGACGGGGCCGCTGCGGATGTCGCTGCCCGCGCTCACCGCGGCGCAGCCGTTGGCGGGAATCGCTTGTGGGGTGGGGTTCCTCGGGGACCGGCTGCGGACCGACGCGGGGGCGTTGGCGTGGGAGGTCGTGGGGTTGGCGGGGGTGGTGGTGGGGGTGGTGCTGCTGGGGCTGCATCCCGCCATGCCGGATGCCTCCCGGCAAGGGGGGCGGGAACCGGTTGGGGTGGGGCGCCCTTAGCGCTGTTGGTGCCCCGGTGGGTGGGGCGCCCTCGTCCTGGGGCTTCGCCCCTTGCCCCCATCGGCGCTTCGCGCCTCGTCCTCAAACGCCGGACGGGCTGAAATTCCCCCGGCCGTAGCCGCGTCCCGCGACATATTAATGGTGAGCATTACCATGGGCCCATGCCCCGTACATCCGGTCCCGCCACCCGCGAGAAGCTGATCCAGGCAGGCGAAGAGGTCTTCGCCGCTCAGGGGGTTCACGGAGCCCAGCTCCGGGACGTCGTGCGGCTCGCGGGGCAGAGCAATCCGTCCGCCGTCCAGTACCACTTCGGCTCCCGCCAGGGGCTGCTCGACGCCGTGATGGCGGGGCGCCAGGAGCGGACGGAGCAGGTGCTCGCCGACGCGCTCGGGGACGCCGACGAGAGCGATCTGCACGCGCTGCTCGGCGCCCTCGTCGCCGCCGAGGCCACCGAGCTCCGCACCCTCCGCGGCCGCCGCTGCCTCCTCGTCTCCGCGCAGCTCAGCCACGAGAGCGGCGTCCGGGCCAGGACCCCGCACCCCACCCTCGAAGGCACCGTCTACTGGCGGCTCATCGAGTGCGTCGAGGAGTGCCTCACCCGGCTCGGGCTGCCCGAGGCCGTGCGGCTCGAACGGATCGACCTCGCGCTCACCCTCGTCGGCGCCGCCCTGAGCGACCGGGCCCGCCAGTACCTGGACGGCGCCGCGCCCCTCACCGGCGAGGAGCTCTTTCTCGCCGATCTCGTCCAGACCACCGCGGCCCTGCTCGGGGCCCCGGAACCCACCATCAGGAGCGAGCAGTGAACACGCATGACCTGACCGGCAAGACCGTCATCGTCACCGGTGCCGCCCGCGGGCTCGGCGCCGAGGCCGCGCGGCAGGCCGTCGAGGCCGGAGCGAACGTCGTCCTCACCGATGTCCTCGAGGAGGAGGGGAAGGCCACCGCGGCCGCGCTCGGTGAGCGGGCGCGGTTCGTGCGGCACGACGTGACCTCCGAGGAGGAGTGGCAGCGCGTCGCCGCGTTCGCCATCGCCGAGTTCGGCGCGGTCCACGGGCTCGTGAACAACGCCGGGATATCCACCGGCCAGTTCCTCGAGTCGGAGTCCGTCGAGCACTTCCGCAAGGTCCTCGACATCAACCTCACCGGGGTCTTCGCCGGGATGAAGAGCGTCATTCCGGCCATGAAGGAGGCCGGGGGCGGCTCCATCGTCAACATCTCGTCCGCCGCCGGGCTGATGGGGCTCGGGCTCACCGCCGGGTACGGGGCCTCCAAGTGGGGCGTGCGCGGACTCACCAAGATCGGGGCGGTGGAGCTGGGCACGGCCAGGATCCGCGTCAACTCGGTCCACCCGGGCATGACGTACACCCCGATGACCGCCCAGGTCGGCATCGAGCAGGGCGAGGGCAAGTACCCCAACACCCCGATGGGCCGGGTCGGCGAGCCGGAGGAGATCGCGGGCGCCGTGGTCTTCCTGCTCTCGGACGCCGCCTCGTACGTGACCGGCGCCGAGCTCGCCGTCGACGGCGGCTGGACCGCCGGGCCCACCGTCAAGTACGTCATGGGGCAGTGAGGTCGGGCCGTGATGTCGGGCCGTGATGTTGGATGGGTGGCATGACTGACGAAGCCGCCGCCACCCCGCCCACGGGGCCCGAGGATCCCGCACGCGAAGTCATCACCGTCGTCGACGAGGACGACAACGTCGTCGACGAGGTCCCGCGCGGCGAGGCGTACGCACGGGGCCTGCGCCACCGCTGTGTCTTCGTCCAGGCCCGGGACGCCGAGGGGCGTGTCTTCGTGCACCGCCGCACGGCCACCAAGCTGGTCTTCCCCTCGATGTACGACATGTTCGTGGGGGGCGTGGTCGGGGCGGGCGAGTCCTATGACCGTGCGGCGCTGCGGGAGGCCGAGGAGGAGCTGGGGGTGCGCGGACTGCCGCTCCCCACGCCGCTGTTCAAGTTCCTCTACGACGACGGCGCCGGGAAGACCTGGTTCTCGTATCTGTACGAGGTGCGCTGCGAGCTGCCGGTGCGGCCGCAGGTCGAGGAGGTCGCCTGGCACGCGTTCCTGACGGACGAGGAGCTGGAGCGGCGGCTCGGCGAGTGGGAGTGGGTGCCGGACGGGCTCGACGCGTACCGGCGGCTGCGGGCGTTCCGGTCGGCCTGATGGCCTGACGGGCGGATTCCGTAGGGTGCGGGCGTGAGCAACTTTGCAGACAACCTCCGGCTGTGGTTCGCGCCCGCGCGGATCCGCGACGAGGGCGCCACCCCCGACTACCGCTTCTCGCTCGCCAACGAACGCACCTTCCTCGCCTGGCTGCGCACCGCCATGGCGCTGATCGGCGGGGGTTTCGCGGTCGATCAGTTCCTGCCCGACCTGCGCTGGGGGTGGCGCGTCGGGCTCGCCCTCGCGCTGCTCGCGGCGGGCGTGCTGTGCTCCCTGCGCGCCGTCAACCACTGGGTGCGCTGCGAGCGGGCCATGCGGCGCGGCGAGGACCTGCCCGCCTCGCGCTTCCCGGCCCTGCTCGGCCTGACCGTCGCCGTCGTCGCGGTGGCCATGGTCGTGGTGGTGCTCTTCGGGTGGGAGGGGTGAGCGGGGCGGACCCCGTGACCCAGGACCGGGACCCGGGGCTCCAGCCCGAGCGGACCCGGCTCGCGTGGCGGCGCACGACCCTGTCGGGCACCGTCGCGGCCGTGCTCGCCGTGAAGACCCTGCTGAGCGGCGGGGTGTCCGTCGTCGGCGCCCTCGGCTGCGCCCTCTGTCTGCTGCTGTGGCTCGGCTTCCTCACGGTGGCGCACCGCAGGATGCTCGCCCTCGCCGCCGCCCGCCCCGCCCCGCTCGCGCCCCGGGCAGCGACGGCGGCCGCGCTGTGCGCCGTCGCCCTCGCCCTCTGCGCGGTGGCCCTGGTCGTCTGACGGCCACAGCCGCCACGGGCACACGGGCACACGGGCACACGGGCACACGGGCACACGGGCACACGGGCACACGGGCACACGGGCACAGTGAACTCACGGGCACAGTGAACTCACGGCGGCCGCGGACGGCTTCAGTCCGTCGGCGCCGCCGCCGTCGCCTCGTCGTCCCGCTCCGCCTCCCAGTCCACCGTGACCACGATCTTGCCGCGGGTGCGGCCCTCCGCGTTCAGCCGGTGGGCCTCGGCCGCACGCTCCAGCGGGAACGTGTCGGAGACGTGCACCGTGACCACGTCCGCCTCCGCGAGCTCCGAGAGGCGGCGCAGGTCGGCCGCGTCGGGGCGGACGAAGCAGTAGCGGCCGCCGAGCCCGATCACGGAGCCGTCGGCGATGGACGCCAGCCGGCCGCCGGGCGCGAGGAGTTCGGCGGACGCCTTGAGGGTGTCGCCGCCCACGGTGTCGAAGGCCGCGTCCACCCCCTCGGGCACCAGCTCGCGCACCCGCCCGACAAGCCCGTCCCCGTACGCGACCGGTTCGGCGCCCAGCTCCCGCAGGTAGTCGTGGTTGCGCTCGCTCGCCGTGCCGATGACGCGGGCGCCCTTGTGCCGGGCCAGCTGGACCGCGAGGGAGCCGACGCCGCCCGCCGCCGCGTGCACCAGCACCACGTCGCCCTCGGTGACCCGCAGCGCGTCCTCGATCACCTGGTACGCGGTGAGCCCGGCCAGCGGCAGCCCCGCGGCCTCCTCGAAGCTGAGGTTGCGCGGCTTGCGGGCGAGGGTGCGCACGGGTGCCGCGACGTACTCGGCGAAGGTGCCGCGGCAGAGGAAGTCCTCGCGCACGTATCCGATCACCTCGTCGCCGACGGCGAACTCCGTGACGGCGGCGCCCGGTTGGACGACGACGCCCGCGACGTCCCAGCCGGGGATCACGGGGAAGACGGGGTCCAGGATGCCGTCGAGGTGACCCTCGCGGCACTTCCAGTCGACGGGGTTGACGGCCGCGGCCCTGACCTTCACCAGGACGCTGTCCGGTCCGACCTTGGGGTCGCGCACCTCGCCGTACTCGAGGACGTCGGGTCCGCCGTACTGGCGGTAGCTGATCGCCTTCATGGGCTGGCCTTCTTTGAGGAGTCTCGGAGTAGGTGGTGCAAATATCAACAAGGGTTGCATAAGGGAGATAAGGGGGCATTCAGGGCTAGCCTGGGAGGGTCAATCCACCCCCTCCCGCACGTCCGGAAGTGAGCACGTCATGACCGCACGGCACCACGAACACCCCGTCCACGAGCACATCCACGGCCCCGCCTGCGGACACCCGGAGGTCCCGCACGGCGACCACGTCGACTACGCCCACGACGGCCACATGCACCGGCTGCACACCGACCACTGGGACGAGTGCGAGCCGAGCGGCCACGTCCGGCACGACGCGCACGACCACACGCACGGCGAAGGCTGCGGACACGCGGCCGTGGCCCACGGCGATCACGTGGACTACGCCCACGACGGGCACCGGCACGCCGCGCACGACGGACACTGGGACGACCACTGAGCCACCGCTGGGCCCAGCCCCGGCCGTGCGGGCCGGGGGCGCGATACTGATCACGTTTCCGGCCCGCTCTGGACGGCATACCGACTGGTCGGCATCATGAGGGTCCGTACGCCGTGACGACCTCGCCTCTGTCGTGACGGCACCGCCTCTTCCGATCAGGAGCGAAGATGAGTGCAGGCAAGGCGCCCGGGCTCGACCTCGACCAGTTGCGCGCCGCGATCGACCGCGCACGGCCAGGTCTGGTGGCCGGCCCGCTCACCGCCCGGCTCATCGAGGGCGGCCGGTCGAACCTCACGTACGCCCTGACCGACGGCACCGGCCGCTGGGTGCTGCGGCGGCCCCCGCTCGGCCACGTCCTGGCCACCGCGCACGACATGAAGCGCGAGCACCGGGTGATCAGCGCGCTGCACCCGACGGACGTGCCGGTGCCGAAGCCGGTGCTGCTGTGCGAGGCCGCCGAGGACAACGGGGCGCTCGGGGCGCCCTTCTACGTCATGGAGTTCGTGGACGGCACCCCGTACCGCACCGCCGAGGAGCTCGCGCCGCTCGGCCCGGAGCGGACCCGGGGCGCGGTGCTCGGCCTCGTCGACACCCTCGTCGACCTGCACGCCGTCGCCCCGGAGGCCGTCGGGCTCGGGGACTTCGGCCGGCCCGAGGGCTTCCTCGACCGGCAGCTGCGCCGCTGGGGCAAGCAGCTCGCCGCCTCCCGGGGCCGGGAGCTGCCCGGCATCGAGGAGCTGCACGCGGCGCTCGGGCGCAGCCTGCCCGACTCGCCCGCGGCCACCGTCGTGCACGGCGACTACCGCCTGGACAACGTCCTGATCGGCCCGGATCCGGCGACGGGCGCCGACCGGATCAGGGCGGTCCTCGACTGGGAGATGTCCACGCTCGGCGACCCGCTCACCGATCTGGGCCTCCTGGTGATGTACAGCGCGAAGCTGGATCTGCCCGGCTCCCCCATCTCCACGACGGCTTCGGCCCCCGGGCACCCGGATCCGGCCGAGCTGATCGAGCGGTACGCGGCGCGGTCGGGGCGCGATGTGTCCGCCGTCTCCTGGTACACGGCGTTCGCCTGGTTCAAGCTCGCCGTGATCCTGGAGGGCATCCACTACCGCTACACGCTCGGGCAGACGGTCGGCGCGGGCTTCGACCGGATCGGGGAGCTGGTCCCGGTCTTCATCGAACACGGACTGACGACCCTTCAGGAAGGCTGAGCCACCATGGACTTCGCGTACGACGCGCGCACCGAGGAGCTGCGGGCCACGCTCCGGTCCTTCATGGACGAGTACGTGTACCCGGCCGAGGCCGTCGCACACGAGCAGCGCGCACGGCTCGCCTCGCCGTGGGACACGCCGCCCGTGGTCGAGGAGTTGAAGGCGCGGGCGCGCGGGCTCGGCCTGTGGAACCTCTTCCTTCCGGACGCCGAGCACGGCGCCGGACTCACCAACCTCCAGTACGCCCCGCTCGCCGAACTCACCGGCCGCAGCCCGCAGTTGGCGCCGACCGCCCTCAACTGCGCGGCGCCCGACACCGGCAACATGGAGGTGCTGGCGCAGTTCGGCACCGCGGAGCAGAAGAAGCGGTGGCTGGAGCCGCTGCTCGCCGGGGAGATCCGCTCGGCCTTCGCGATGACCGAGCCGGACGTGGCCTCCTCCGATGCCACGAACATCACCACGCACATCGAGCGGGCCCCCGACAATCCCGCCGAGTACGTCATCACCGGGCGGAAGTGGTACATCTCCGGTGCGATGAACCCGGACTGCAAGATCTTCATCGTCATGGGCAAGACCGCCCCGGACTCCCCCGACCCGCGCCGCCAGCAGTCCATGGTGCTCGTACCGCGCGACACCCCGGGGCTCGAAGTCCGGCGCGCCATGCAGGTGTTCGGGTACGAGGACCACTACCACGGCGGGCACGCGGAGGTCGTGTTCGACCGGGTGCGGGTGCCGGTGGAGAACCTGATCGGCGAGGAGAACGGCGGCTTCGCCATCGCGCAGGCCCGGCTCGGCCCCGGCCGCATCCACCACTGCATGCGCCTTATCGGCATGGCGGAGCGCGCCATCGAGCTGATGTGCCGACGGGCCGTGTCCCGCGCCGCGTTCGGCAAGCCGCTGGCCGCGCAGGGCGTGGTGCGGGAGTGGATCGCGGACGCGCGGGTCGCGGTGGAGCAGCTGCGCCTCCTCGTCCTGAAGACGGCCTGGCTGATGGACACGGTCGGCAACCGGGGCGCGCACACGGAGATCCAGGCCATCAAGATCGCGACGCCGCGCACGGTCTGCGACATCCTCGACAAGGCGGTCCAGCTGCACGGCGCGGGCGGGGTGAGCCAGGACTTCCCGCTGGCCGAGCTCTGGGCGGCGGCGCGGACGCTGCGCCTCGCGGACGGTCCGGACGAGGTGCACCAGCGGTCGCTGGCGCGGCGGGAGCTGAAGCAGTACCTCTGACGGGACGGATGGGACTTTGGGCCCGGCGCCCCGGCGACTCAAGTCCGGGGAGTCGGGCCCTTCGCCGTGCGGGGGCGGCCGGGCGGCCTGCGTAACGTTGGCAGGTCGTCGAGTGAAAGATCCCCCCTCTGCCATGTCCAGCGCACTGCTTGAAGCACCCGTCCCCGCCGCCGAAGCCGTGGCCCCCGCTCCGGTCACCCCGGTCACCCCGGCCGCACCGGCGCCGAAGCTCGCCAACCCCGGCCCGCTCGGGCTCGCCGCCTTCGCGCTGACCACCTTCGTGCTCAGCATGTTCAACTCCGGCCTGGTCACGAACGCCGCGCTGAGCGCCGTCGTGCTGCCCCTCGCCCTGTTCTACGGCGGTCTCGCGCAGTTCGTCGCGGGCCTCTTCGAGTTCCGCCGCGGCAACACCTTCGCCACGACCGCGTTCATCTCCTACGGGGCGTTCTGGATGGCCTTCGCGGGCTATGTGAAGTTCGTCGTGCCGGGGCTGCCCGCGGCCGACGCGCACCTGGCGACCGGGCTCTTCCTGATCGCCTGGTTCGTCTTCACCCTGTACATGACCGTGGCCGCGATGAAGCTCGACCTCGCGCACAAGGTCGTCTTCGTCTCGCTGTCGCTGACGTTCCTGTTCCTGGCCCTCGGCGACCTGGCGCAGTCCACCGCGCTCGGCCACATCGGCGGCTGGCTCGGCCTGCTCTGCGCGGCCGCCGCCTGGTACACCTCGTTCGCCGTCGTCACCAACGAGACGTGGGGCCGCAAGGCGCTCCCGCTCGGCTGACCGCACCGACGGCGCCGACCGGGCCCGCCGTCACGGGCGCAGCGCCCGCAGCAGCAGGTCGGCCAGGTGGTCGGCGAGCTGCTGCGGGGTGAGCGGCCCGTCCGGGCGGTACCAGGTCGACAGGTGGTGGATCGAGCCGAAGTGGTAGTCCACCACCAGGTCGGCGGGGGTCGCGGTGGAGAAGACCCCCGCCTCCTGGCCCTCCTCGACCAGGGCGCGGAAGCGCTCGTGGTAGCGGCGGCGTTCGGCGCGGACCTGCTTGTTCTTCTCCGGGCTCAGCTGGTGCATGGAGCGGAAGAAGATGGACGCGTCGTCGAGGTTCTCGATGGTGGTCACGACGACGTCGGCGGCGGCGTCGCGCAGCCGCTGCTCGACCGGGGCGTCCGAGTCGGCGTATGCGTCGAGCCGCTCCTGCTGGAGCCGGAGCAGCCGCGCGTACACCTCGTGCAGCAGGTCGTCCTTGGAGCCGAAGTAGTGGTACAGCGCCCCCTTGGTGACGCCGGCCGCCTCCACGATCTCCTGCACCGAGGTGCGGTCGTACCCCTGGTCGGCGAAGAGCCGGGTGGCGGCGGCCAGGAGCCGCTGCGGGACCGGGGTGCCCTCGCCGCCGGAGCCCTCCGCCGGTGCGGACGTCGGTGTGGACACGGCCGCCACCTGCCTTTCTGTCACTCTGTGCACACGTGATCCGGTTGCTCACGTGGTCTTGTGCGCATGGGAACGGAGTTCCCGCCGGAGGATCTTCCCACTCGTCGTCTTCGGCAGCTCCGGAAGGATCTCGACGACCCGCGGATATTTGTACGCCGCGAGCCGCTCCTTGCAGTACGCGGCCAGCTCGTCCGCGGTCGCCGCGGCGCCGGGCCGCAGACTCACGTACGCCTTGACGCTCTCGCCCCGGTACGCGTCGGGGACGCCGACGACGGCGGCCTCGCGCACGGCGGGGTGGGTGTAGAGGACGTCCTCGACCTCGCGCGGCCAGACCTTGAAGCCGGACGCGTTGATCATGTCCTTCTTGCGGTCGACGACGTAGAGCCAGCCCGCCGTGTCCATGAACCCGATGTCCCCGGTGCGCAGTTCACCCTCGGGGAACGCCTCGGCGGTGGCGTCGGGGCGCCGCCAGTAGCCGGGCACGACCTGCGGACCGCGCACCACGATCTCGCCCTGTTCCCCGAAGGGCACCTCGCGCCCGAGGTCGTCCAGGATGCGCACGACGGTCTCGGGGCCCGGCACGCCGACCGCGAGGGTCCCGGAGACCGGGTCGACCGGTGCCTGAAGGCCCGGTGGCACCGAGGCGCAGGGGGCGGTGCACTCGGTGAGGCCGTAGCCGTTGTGGAGGTAGGGGCCGAAGGCGGCGCGGAACCGCTCCACCAGGGCGGGCGGCAGCGGGGCGCCGCCCGAGGAGATCATCACGAAGGAGCCGAAGTGGTCGCGGGTCGCGGCGGGGTGCGCGGCCAGGGCCATGAAGGCGGTGGAGGGGCCCACGGTGTAGGCGGGCCGGTGCTCGGCGAAGGCGTCGAGGACCACCCCGGCCTCGAAGCGGTAGGCGAGCGCGAGGGTGCCCGCGTTGGCGATGCAGCCGGCGACCTGCGCGACCATCCCGGTGATGTGGAACAGCGGCGCCATCGCGAAGTAGCAGGCGCCCTCGGGTATGCCGGAGCCGGTGCGCTGGCGCTCCGCGTTGTAGGCGATGTTGCCGTGGGTGTTCATGGCGCCCTTGGGGGTGCCGCTGGTGCCGGAGGTGTAGCTGATCAACGCGACGTCGTCCGGCCCCAGTTCACGGCCGGCCGGAGGCTTGTGGCCCGCGCGGGCGACGGCCACCAGGTCGTCGGCGTCGGCCGCCTGCGGCAGGCGTGCGAAGTCGAGGACCCGCCGGTCGTCGCGGCTCTGCAGGTCGAGCTGGCAGGCCGTCAGGACGACGCGTACGGGACTGGTGGCGGCCGCCTCGCGCAGATAGGACTCCCAGGCCCGGTCCGCGCAGATCAGCGCGGCCACCTCGGCGTCGGCCAGGACGTGTCCGACCTCTCCCGCCTTGTACATCGGGTTCACGGGCACCACGGTCGCGCCCGCCTTCCAGGCGCCGAGCAGCGCGATGACGAAGTGCGGGGTGTTCTGCAGGAGGATCGCGACCCGGTCGCCGCGGGCCACGCCCCGGGCGGCCAGGTGACCTGCGACCGAGTCGGACAGGGCGTCGGTCTCGCGGTAGCTGAGCCGCCCGTCGAAGTAGGCGAGCGCGGTCCGCTCGGGCGCCGTGGCGACGGCGCCCGCGAAGGCGTGGACCAGGGAGGGGGCGGGGGTGACGGGGGCGCGCTGGGCGTCGTTGAGGCGGTCGAGCCAGGGCTTGGCCGCGTACAGGGAGGCGGCGGGGGGCGGGGGCAGGGTCTCGTCGGTCACCGCTCGGCCGCCTCCCACTTCTGCTGGATGTGGTTCATGTTGGTCAGCCAGTCGTCCGGCTTCGCGGCCCGGGCCCGGTAGTACGCGGCGACCTCGGGGTGCGGCAGGATCAGGAAGCGGTCCTCGGCCATGCCCGCGAAGAGCGCGTCGGCGACGGCGGCCGGCTCGATCGCGGTGGGTGCGAGGACCAGCTCGCCCGCGGACCCGGCGGCCGTGAGCATGTCCGTGCGCACCCCCTGCGGGCAGATCGCGTGGACCTTGAGCCCGCGGTGCCGGTAGGTGAGCGAGAGCCACTCGGCGAAGGCGTACGCGCCGTGCTTGGTCACGCTGTAGGGGGCCGCGCCCACCATGGACAGCAGCCCGGCCGCCGAGACCGTCGACACGAAGCGGCCCTCGCCGCGCTCCAGCCAGGCGGGGAGCAGCGCGTGCGCCGCCCGGACGTGCGCCATCACGTTCACGTCCCACGCGGCGGCCCACACGTCCGCGTCGGCCGCTTCCGTGCCGCCCGAGGCGAGGCCCGCGTTGGCGCAGTACACGTCGACCCGCCCGTCGAGGGCGGCCACCGCGTCGGCCACGACCGCGGACGCGTCGCCCGGCAGCGCGGTCCCGCCGATCTCCCCGGCGACCGCCTCGGCCCGCCCGGCGTCCAGGTCGTTCACCACGACCCGCGCCCCGGCGGCGGCGAAGCGGCGGGCCAGGGCGGCCCCGATCCCGCCTCCGGCGCCCGTGACGACAACTCCCTTGCCCTGGAAGCTGTCCCGGAAGCTGTCCTGGACGCTCTCCGTGCTCTCCACGTTCGGTCTCCTTCGGCCTGCGGCTCGGTGACTCGACGGCAGACTAACCAGTCGGTATGCCGGTACGAAAGAGGGTCGCGTACTACCGTGCGTGACCCGGCCACCTACCGCGTTCCCGGAGGTCACCCCATGATCCTGTCCCGACGCGGCCTGCTCGCCGCCACCACGGCCTCGGCGCTGGCCCCCGCTCCCGGGGGCAAGCGTCCCCTGCGCACCGGATTCGAGCGGCTCGCCGCCGACGGCTACGCACCGCTGCACGGCGCCCGCGTCGGCGTCGTCACCAACCCGACGGGCGTCACCCGGGACCTGCGCCACATCGTCGACGTGCTGCACGCCGACGAACGGGTGCGCCTGGTCGCGGTGTTCGGGCCCGAGCACGGCTTCCGGGGCACCGCGCAGGCGGGCGGCTCCGAGGGGAAGTACGACGACCCGGCGACCGGCCTTCCCGTCTACGACACGTACCAGAAGAGCGGCAAGGAGCTCGCGGAGATCTTCACGGCGTCCGGGGCCGACACCGTCGTCTTCGACATCCAGGACGTCGGCGCCCGCTTCTACACGTACATCTGGACGCTGTACGACTGCATGGAGGCCGCCGCGCTCGCGGGCAAGCGCTTCGTGGTGCTCGACCGGCCCAACCCGGTGACCGGGCGCGCGGCCCAAGGCCCCGTCCTGCACGAGGAGTTCGCGTCGTTCGTGGGGCGCAAACCCATCGCGCAGGCGCACGGGATGACGGTCACGGAGCTGGCCCGGCTCTTCAACGGCGAGTTCCTGAAGCGGCCGGTGGAGCTGGAGACGGTGCGCATGTCCGGGTGGCGGCGGACAGACTTCCACGACGCCTCGGGGCTGCCCTGGGTGCCGCCGAGCCCGAACATGCCGGCCCCGGACACCGCGCTCGCCTACTCCGGCACCTGCCTCTTCGAGGGCACCAACCTCTCGGAGGGACGCGGCACGACCCGGCCCTTCGAGCTCCTGGGAGCGGAGGGCATCGACCGGAAGTGGGCGGCCGCCCTGGAGCGCCTCGCCCTGCCCGGCGTGCACTTCAGGGAGGCGTACTTCGCGCCGACGTTCTCCAAGTTCCAGGGGAAGACCATCGGCGGCGTGCAGCTCCATGTGCACGACCGGGCCGCGTACGACCCGGTGCGCACCGGCGTCGCCCTGCTCGTCACGGCCAAGCGGGTCTGGAGCGGCTTCGCCTGGCGGCCGGACCACTGGATCGACAGGCTCACGGGCTCGGCGCGGTTGCGCACGATGATCGACGCGGGCGCGGACACCGACGCGGTGGTGGGCGCGTGGGCGGACGAGCTCGCAGCGTTCCGCGCGGTGCGGCGGCGGTATCTGAGCTACACCTGACCGGTAGGTCCGCAAGGGGGCAGGCCCTACCGGGGATCGGGGAGCCTGCTGGTTGGCGCGGGGGCCGTCCGGACCGAGAAGCTCATCTCGCGGATTCCATCGGCGAGTTGAGGAGAGTCAGACATGGTACGGACGGCTCGGCGGGGCCTCCCGCTGCTTCTGGTCGCGGCGGCGGGCGCGGGCGTGCTCGTCGCCCCGCACCCGGCCCGGGCCCAGGCCGCGCCGCGCGGCACGGACCCGGTGCCCGCCGTCGAGCGCGCGGCCCACCCCCTGCGCGCCACCGGACCCGGCGGCTTTGACCGGGACCTGCGGCCGCTCGGCCGGATGGTGGGCGACGCCTCGGTGGTGGGCCTCGGGGAGGCCACCCACGGCTCGCACGAGTTCTTCACGATGAAGGACCGGGTGTTCCGCTACCTGGTGGAGGAGAAGGGCTTCACCACCTTCGCGCAGGAGGTGAGCTGGACGACGGGGCTGCGCTTCGACGCGTACGTGCGGGGCGGCAAGGGGGACGTGCGCGCGCTGGTCCACCACGAGCTGGCGAAGACGCCCTGGGACACCGAGGAGTACGTGGAGCTGCTCACCTGGATGCGCGCGTACAACGACCGGCACCCCGGCCGGCAGGTGCGGTTCGTGGGCGACGACCTCAACTACCCCGAGCAGGGCGTGGAGTTGTTCGACGGGATCACCGACTATGTGCGTGCCCACGAGCCGGACCTGCTCCCGCGGATCAGCAGCCTGTACGCGCCGCTGCGGCGGCTCACGGACGGCGACACCTACATGGGCCTGCCGCTCGCCGAGCGCAAGAAGCTCGCCGGGCGGGCGCAGGCGGCGTACGACCTCCTGAAGGAGCGCAGGCCGAAGGGCCGGCAATCGCCCGCGCAGGAGCGGCAGTTCGACTTCGTGCTCCAGCACGCCCGGTCCGTCCTCCAGACCGGCGACATGTACGCCTTCCCCCTCGACACCGACGCGGGCCGGCGGGACGCCATGCTCTACCGGGACCGCGCGATGGCCCGGAACACCGCGTGGTGGCAGCGGCACAGCGGGACCAAGGTGCTGCTGTCGGCGCACAACGCCCATGTGGCGTACGAGAGTTACGATCCGCGCTACCCGAGGATGCAGGGCGCCTTCCTGCGGGACGCGCTCGGCACGCGGTACGTCAGCATGGGGTTCACCTTCGACCGGGGCTCGTTCATGGCGCAGCCCACCGGCAGCGAGACGTGGCGGCGCTTCACGGTCGGGGCGGCCACGCGCGGCATGAACGAGTACACGCTCGACAAGGTCCGCCACGACGACTACTTCGTGGACACCCGCACCCTCCCCAACTCCGCCCGCGCCTGGCTCGGCAAGGCCCGTACGACGCGCAGCATCGGCTCGGGCTGGCCGGACGGCCCGTACAAGATCGGGCTCGCACCCTCGCACGACGTCCTGATCCATCTGCACCGGGTCACTGCGGCCCACCGCCAGTCTCAATGACCGAGACTGGCCGTATCAAGTATTGACTGGCATGTACATCCACCGTGAGAGTTCCGCACGTGCGAACGGATGCGACACCAGCGAAGACAGCCGAAGAGACCGAAGCGGCCGCAGGGGCCGGGGAGTCGGCGAGCCCGGAGAGCCCGGAGAGCCTGCGCCGCGTCGCGGTGGCCTCGTTCATCGGGACGGCCATCGAGTTCTACGACTTCTACATCTACGGAACCGCGGCCGCGCTCGTCCTCAACGACGCCTTCTTCCCGACGCTCGGCTCGGCCAACGCCACGCTTGCGTCCTTCTCGACGTACGCGGTGGCGTTCGCGGCCCGGCCCCTCGGCTCGGTGGTCTTCGGGCACTTCGGGGACCGGGTGGGCCGCAAGTCGGTCCTGGTGGCGTCGCTGCTGATGATGGGCCTGTCCACGGCGTTCGTCGGCCTCCTCCCGGGCTACGGGACATGGGGCATCTGGGCGCCGCTGCTGCTGATCCTGCTCCGCTTCGTGCAGGGCATCGGGCTCGGCGGCGAGTGGGGCGGGGCGGCGCTGCTCGCGGTGGAGCACGCGCCGAGCAGGAAGCGCGGCCTGTACGC
Source organism: Streptomyces odontotermitis (assembly GCF_050510915.1). Lineage (NCBI taxonomy): Bacteria > Bacillati > Actinomycetota > Actinomycetes > Kitasatosporales > Streptomycetaceae > Streptomyces > Streptomyces odontotermitis. The sequence goes on from NZ_JBNJLS010000005.1 coordinate 402,301, forward strand.
GGCCTTCCCCCAACTCGGGCCTTCCGTCGGGTTCTTCGCGGCGACCGGGGTGTTCTGGCTGCTGTCGGAGAGCCTGTCCGACGAGGCGTTCAGGTCGTGGGGCTGGCGCGTTCCCTTCCTGCTCTCGTTCGTCCTTGTCGCGGTCGGGCTCTTCGTGCGGCTGAAGATCAGTGAGACGCCGGTCTTCACGAAGGTGAGGGACGCGCAGGAGGCCAGCAAGGTCCCGACGCTCGACGTCGTCCGCCGCTTCCCGCGTGAACTCCTGCTCGGCGCGGGCGGGATGATCGTCGCGTACGGCCTGTTCTACACCGCCACCACGTACTGCCTGGCGTACGCGACGGGGCCGCTCGGCGTCTCCCGGGACACCATGCTCGGCGTCTCCCTCGTGGCCTGCCTCTTCCTCGCGGCGGGGACCTGGCTGGCGGCGACCCGTTCGGACGGCGTGGGGCGGCGCCGTCTCATCGTCGCGGGCGCGGCGCTCGCGGTGGTGTGGGGCCTTGTCCTCTTCCCGCTGCTCGACACGGAACAGCCCGTCCTGATGGCCCTCGCGGTGGGCGGGGCACTGTTCTGCATGGGTGTGGTGTACGGGCCGATGGGCGCGTATCTGCCGGAGTTGTTCGCCGCGCGGGTGCGCTACTCGGGCGCCTCGCTCGCCTACAACCTGGGCGGGGTGCTCGGCGGCGCGGTGGCGCCGCTGGTGGCGACCCGGCTGCAGTCGGCGTTCGGCTCGTCGTCGGTGGGCTGGTACGTGAGCGGGATGGCGGTCGTCGCGCTGCTGTGCGTGCTCGCGCTGCCGGAGACGCGGGAGCGGGAGCTGACGTAGCGGGGCGGTGCCTCAGAGTGGCGCCTCGGAGTGGTGCCTCAACTCCGCAGCCACCAGCGCTCGTTCTCCTTCTTCAGCGCGTCCCACAGCAGGTTCAGGGGGTGTCCGGGGTCGCAGGAGTCGCGGTCCCCGCGGCGGGCGAACACCCCGACGAGGACCTCCGTGCGCGGCCCGACGTCCCCGACGATGTCGAGCCGCCGAAGGCCCCCCGCCTCCGGGAGGCTGCCGCTCTCGGCGGCCTCCCCGATGCCCTGGGTCACCAGCATCGCCCCGCTCACCACCCCCGAGCGCAGCAGCTCGAAGCCGTAGTGGGCGGCCTCTATCTCGGCGGCGATGGTGAGGTCCTGGCGGAAGTCGGGGCCGTACCAGGACGTCAGGAAGTTGCCGATGAGGCCGCCCGCCGACACCACCAGGGGCATGCCCTTCAGCTCGCTCGCGCCGACCGCGGGCCCCGGCAGCTCCTCCTCGGGGAGGTTCGTGAGGAGGGCGAGCCCGCTGCGGCGCCACTCGATGACGTCGAACGGCGCGAGCTCCGCCTCCTCCTCGCCCTCCACCACGACGATCGAGCCGCAGACCAGGTCGAGTTCCTTGGCGCGCAGGCGGGCGAAGAGGTCGCCGGTGCGGACGTGGGTGACCTTCAGGTCGACGCCCCGGCGTTCGTAGGCGTCGCTGACGCGCTCCACCGCGTCGAGCAGGAAGCCGAGGGTGTAGCGGGTGGAGCCGACCGAGAGGGTGCGGCCCAGTCTGCGGCGGGCGTCGTGGATGCCGTCGTTCCAGTTCTCCAGGGTGCGCCTGGCCAGCTCGACGAGGGCCTCGCCGGTGGGGGTGAACAGGACGTCCTTGCCGCGCCCCCGCTTGAGGACGAGGGCCTCGCCGCAGAGCGCGCCGAACGTGCGGTTCATCGTGTCCAGTTGCTTCTGCACGCTGGACTGCTCACGGCCGAGCAGCCGGGCGGCGGCCAGGGCGGTGCCCGTCTCGTGCACCGCCAGCAGGGTGCGCAGCTGATCCATCGTGGTGTCCAGCAGCTCCGTGGGGTACTGCTGCGGACCTGTTAAGGCCATGCGGGGCGACTCGCTCTCCGACTCCTTTGTCTTTTACGGCAATGCAGCATAGCCGCCGTCGCGCGGGCGGCAGACTTGCGGAAGGCGGAGAGAAAGTGATCCCGGGAACACCCCAAATTATCTGGGGATTTCTTCCAGAAAATGCTGGATGCGTTCGAGGTACCCGTGGAATGGTCGAGCCAATCCCGATCACCCCAACTTCTCTGCAAGGAGAGTCACGCTCGTGAGCCACTACCAGGCCGCTCCTCCCGCGCCCGCCGACGCCCGCCCCAGGGGCCGCGCGGCCCGGCGGCCCGGCACCCTCACCGCCCTCGTCGCGACCTCGGTGCTCTCGGCGGTGTCCGCCACGATCGGCGCCGTCATGGTCTTCGCCGGCGGCAACGGCATGGCCGAGGACAACATCAAGGACGTCATCCAGGACCACCCGGACGTCGTCGGGCTGCCCTCGGGGACGTCCGCCGCGGACCTCAAAGCCCTCACCGGGCCGATGTGGGACGAACTGGTCAGCGACCGCGCCGGCACGCTCTCGGCCCGCGCCGGTTTCGCCATATTCACCGCTGTTTGCCTGCTGATATTCGGGCTGCTCGCCCGGAAAGCGGCGGCGACCTGGTCGCGCGTCCTCATCACCATTTTCGCGGTGGTGGCGCTGATCCCGCATTTGCTCATTCTGGACGACTACGAGCCCGATTCGGTGATGTGGTGCAGCCGCGTGGCCATGTTCGCGGCGCTCGCCGCCATCGTGCTGAGCTGGCTGCCGCCGGTGAACCGGTACGCGAAGCAGCAGAAGCTCCGCTGAACGGCGGGGTCGGTGCCCCAGGGGGGTGGGCACCGGCCCCGGCGCGTAGCACCATGCGGTCGTGGACCCCTACTGGGAACTGACCTTCGACGCCGACGGGGACGCCGACACCGCGCAGCGCGACCGGCTCCTGAGCGGCGTCTCCCATGAGCGCGTGACCGATCTGCTGGTCCTCGCGCACGGCTGGAACAACGACCAGAAGCTCGCCCGCTCGTTGTACCGGCGCTTCTTCGAGCCCTGTCAGGGACTTGCGGGCAGCGGTGTCCGCCTCGGGTACGTGGGCGTGCTGTGGCCCGCGGTCCGCTTCCCCGACGAGCCGATCCCGGACTTCCCCGACTCGGCCACCGCCGCCCCCGCCGCCCCGCCCCGCGACGACCGCGGCCCCGTCCTCGACGAGCCGACGCGCGCCCTGCTCGACCGCACCTTCCCTGGCCGCTCGGCCGAACTGCGGCGCATCGGCGAGCTGTTGGCGGAGCGCTCCGAGGTGCGGTCCCGCTTCGACGAGTACGGGCGTCTGGTGCGCGACCTGATCGCCGTGCACGAGGCGAGCACCGCCGCGCACTTCGCGGACGACACCGACCCGGGCGACCCCGCGATGCTCACCGACGACGTCGTCGAGGTCTGCGAGATGCTCACCGCCTCACTCATCGACGCCGGCGTGCCGAACTTCCTCGGCGGGGTCCGCAAGCGGCTGTGGCACGGGGCGCGGGAGCTGCTGCGGCAGGCGAGCTACTACGGGATGAAGCGACGGGCGGGCGCCGTCGGCGAGTTGGGGCTCGGCCCGGCGATCGGACTGCTCGCACGCGAGTCGACGGCCCTGCGGGTCCATCTGATCGGGCACAGCTTCGGCGGCCGCCTGGTGTCGTACGCGCTGCGCGGGATGCCCGCCGACTGCCGCTGCGTGAAGTCGGTGACGCTGCTCGAAGGGGCCTTCTCCCACTACGCGTTCACGGCACGGCTGCCGCACGCCCCCTCCCGGCACGGCGCGCTGCACGGCATGCAGGGCCGCATCGACGGGCCGCTGGTCTCCTGCCACTCGCGCCACGACGACGCCCTCGGCAAGTTCTATCCCCTCGCCTCGAAGCTCGCCGGCGACTCCAGCAGCTTCCTCGGCCTGTGGGAGCGCTGGGGCGCCATCGGCTACGACGGGGTCCGCGCGGTCGACGGGGCGCGCCGGATCACGCTGGGCGATCCGGTGCCGGGCGAGGGGTGCGTGAGCGTGGACGTCTCGTCGGCGGTACGGCGCGGAGGCCCGCCCGCCGGCGCGCACAGCGACGTCTGCCATGCGGAGCTGGCGCGCGTCGTGTTCGCCGGGGGGCGGATACCTCTCGCGTGACTCACCTTCGTCCAGGGGCGATCGACCTGCTCAGCGGTGCTGCGGGAACTCCACCACCTGCTGGTACGTCGGCCGGTTCTGCCACTGGATCGCGCGGTGCGTGATGCCGCCGAGGGCGCGGTGGATCACCGTGTCCGCGCACCACTGGTCACCGGCCTTGCAGCTGTCGTCGCCGGGGTAGACCTCGGTGGCGGGCTTGGCGGCGGCCCGGCCGAGCGTGGCGGCAAGCCCGTCGCGGCAGGCGTCGAGTTTGCCGCCGCCGCAGTAGACGTCGGCGAGCTTGCCCTTGACGGGCTCGCCGAGGACGGTCCGCAGGTCCTTGTCGGCGTAGCTCCACCAGCCGTTCTGGAAGGCCGATCCGGCGTGCGCGCCGGTGGGCCCGTGGGCGGCGGAGGGAGACTCGTCGACGGGCAGCCGGGAGCCGAACGCGTCGTACAGCTCCTTGCCGAGGCCCGGCTTGAACTCGGCCTCGATCAGCAGCGGCCACCAGGCGTCCATGATGCGCACGGCGTCGGCGTGGGCGTAGGTCCTGGAGCCGGCGGCCGTCTGGTTGCGCGGGGCGCCCGCCTTCTGCCATGCCTCCAACTGCCGGACGGCCTGCGCGAGTTGCGGGTCGTCGACGGGCTTGCTGCGCAGCACCTTCAGGAGCTCGGGCAGGACTTGTTCGCCGCGCAGGTCGGTGATCGCGGCCTCCGCCATGGCCCGGGTCAGCGAGGCGCGGGTGACGCCGCCCTCCTGGGTGAGCTTCTTGACGCGGCCGTCGAGGAGGTCGCCGCGGTGCACGGAGCCGAGGCCGAAGCCGGAGGTGCTGTAGTCGTTCGCCTGCTTGTTGTTCCAGGAGATGTAGTAGTCCTGGCCGATCGACTGCGGGTGTTCGGCGGGCGGGGTCTGCGCCGAGGTGTTGTCCTTCGGGTCGAAGTCCTTCCACTCGTACGCCTGTTGGCCCTGGACCGGGAAGGTCGGGTCGACGTCGGCGGCCCGCTGCGGGTTGGCGCCGCTGTTGTAGTAGGCGATGTCACGGGAGTCGGCGTAGAACCAGTTGAAGGCGTAGCTGATGTGCTGGGCGGCCTTCTGGAACGACGCGGCGTCCTGCACGTACGAGGGGTCGTTGAACATCTGGAAGCCGATGATCGAGTCGGCCTCGTGGCGGTAGGTGGAGCGGAGCGAGACATAGGCGACGGGCTTGCCGCCGACGGTCGCGCGGTGCGTCACGATGCCGTACTTGGTGCGGAAGACCTGCATCCGGTACGAGCCCGCGGCGGTGGAGTCGGCGAGCGTCGGCTGCCACGCGTTCTTGCGTTCCAGCTTCTCCATCGGGGTGCAAGTGCCGCGGTACAGATAGCTCGTCGACTGCTTCGTGGGCGTGCCGCCGCCCGGTTCGCACAGCTCCAGGGCGTAGGTGTCGGTGATGTCCTGCCCGGCGGAGGTGGCCGACCAGGCGTAGTCCTGGCCGCGGCCGAGCTGGACGTACATGCCGACGCCCGCGAAGGAGACGCCGCGCGCGCTGATCCCGGGCCCCTGGAGCTCCTGCTGCATCAGCAGCTGGGGCGCGAAGTAGCCGGTCTGCGGGCCGAAGACGGCGACGGGGTGGCCGCTCGCCGTGTGCTTGCCGGAGACGAGCAGGGCGTTGGACATGCCCTTCTTGGCGCCGTCCTGGCGGAACAGGTCGCCGGGCAGCACGCCCTTGTCGTACATGCCCTGCAGCGGCTTGAGCTTCCCCGGCGCCTTCACGGGGTCCTTCGCGGCGGGCGTCTTCGCGCCGCCCTCCCGGTCGTAGACGAGCTGTTCGCGTTCGACGGAGCCGGGGTCGGGCAGGGCCGTGCCGCGCGCCTTCTCGGGCCTGCCCGCGTACGGGAAGCTGGAGCCGTCGTGGACGGTCTGCACGGCTTCGGGGTCGTTGCGCTCGCGGAAGGACTCCCAGACCTCGGTGCCCTTCTCGACGCCGTACTTCTGCTGGGCGGAGAGCAGCGAGAGCGCGTTGTCGACCTCTCCCCCGCCGCCGTTGCCGAAGAGGCCGCCGACGACGGAGGCCAGGGCGATCATGTCGGTGACCTTGAAGGGCTGGATCTCGCCGGCGTTGGTGACGGCGTCGATCTTGCCGGTGAGGACGTACTCGCCGGGGAAGTAGCGGCCGTTCTTCGACTTCACGCGATAGGCGTTGAGCCCGTCGACGTATGCCTGGGCGTCCTCCATGGCCTGCTTGCCGCGCTCGCCGGAGGTCGACTTGATGTACTCGACCTGCCGTTGCAGGTCCTCCTCGGTGTACGGGGCCTGCGGCCAGAACTCCTGCTCCAGGCCCTGGTTGGCGAGGGCGCCGCCCGCGAACGAGGTGAGCTCGCCGCGCCCGATGTGCCGGAACAGGTCGATGAGCCACATCCGGTCCTGCCCGGCGGCGAAGCCCGCGCCGAACTCGGTGCCGTAGCGCGTCGTGCCCTTGATGTGCGGAATCCCGTACTTCTTGTCGCGGGTGATCGTCACGTCGTCGCGGGGCCTGGTGACGGAGGCGGCCTGGCCCTCGGGGACGCCGAAGGACGAGTCGTTGAAGAACTCGGTGAGTTTGGCGTCGGTGAGGGAGGGATAGCCGGAGGAGAGCGCGTCGTAGGGGCCGACCTGGTCGTCGGCGTGGCCGGGCTGGGTGCCGAGGAGCTTGTGGGCGAGGATCTCGGCGAGCGTCGCACTGCCGTTGGCGCCCGGCGGCAGGATGTCGGCGCACTGTCCGGCGCAGTAGTCGGAGTTCGCCGGCGGCTCCGGTTCCGCCGCTCCCGCCCCGGGCTGAGGCGTCAGAAGGGAGGCCCCGAGGGTGAGTGCCGCGGCCGCGGTGAGGGTTCTGAGCTTGACGATGCGTCGTCGCATGACTGCTCCTGTGACTGCTCCTGCGGATCCTGTGGAAGGACGATGCGGCGGAGGTTACTTGCGAGTTGACGAGGCCGAAAGATGAACATGCGTCGCCTTTTCCGAATCACCACAACGTCGCAGGTGACGGGCACCGTCTCGGACTTCTCATGGAACTCTCACGAAATCCGACGCCGGATCGGGAGCCGATTGGCGTGTCGATACGTCTACTCGGCAACGTCTGAGTTCGTTGACGGAGGTGCAGGGCGATGGCCGGATTCCGGAGTCTCGCGAGACAGGTGCGCGACGCACAGAGCGACCTGGCGCTGCGGCGGTACTCGCTGCGCAAGTGCCTCGAGCGGTTCGCTCCCTACGGCCACCGGGCGACCTGGGACCATCTGAGCTCCCGCGCGGGGTTCGACCCCGAGGACCGGTCGCCCGATCCGACGCGGCTGGTGGCCGCGCTCGACGAGTTGGAGGCGGCGCGCGCGGTCTGGCTCTCGTACGAGGAGAGCTTCGCGGAGCGGCGCCGCAAGGAGAAGCACGACGGCCTGCGGCGGCCGGGCAGTTTCGACGACTGGCACCGCTGTACCTGGGGAGGTTTCGGGGTCGCCTGGTGCGACGACCCCGGTGTCCACCCGGCCGAGCCCCTCGCCGAAGTGCTGCGCCGACTGATCACGGCGCTGGAACGGGAGCCGGGCGCGGCCTGCCCCGTCTGCGCGAGCAGCTCCCTGGTGTGGAAGCACGGGCTCGCGCACGAGCCGAGCGAGGGCCCGGTGTGCACGCACTGCGGCATCGTGGTGCCGGACCCGGTGCTCACCCCGGCGGCCGTCAGCCGGGCGCGGGCGCGCCCGATGCGCCCGCTGGTCTCCGCGTGAACGTCATGGGGTGGCGACGTCGGTGTGGATGGCCAGTTTGAACTCGGCCAGCATGAGCGGCGCGGCGATCCTCACATCGCCCGCGCCGCGCGCCGAGATCTTGAGCCCGACCGGCGTCTGCGGATGCACGAACATCTGCCACACGTACGAGCGGTACTGACCGCCCCGGGTGGGCGCGATGTCGGTGGTGGCCGTCGAGTCGTAGCCGGTGGAGTGCGACAGCGGATCACGCACGAACCGCGACCGGTACTCGGCGGGCCTGCTGTCCGCCTCCCAGAAGACCAGCGCCGTCAGGGTGCCCCACCCGTCGTGGCTGGGCCAGATCAGACCGGAGCGGGCGTCCGGGAACTTCGACGGCGACGTGCCGCCGCGCGCCGGGTCGTGCATGTTCCACGGGTCGTACGACTCCTCGGCCGCGGCGTACGGGAAGCGGACCAGGTGGTACCCGTCGCTGTCGTAGGTGATCTTCTGCGGTCCGGTGCGTGCGGCTTCCCACTTCAGTGAGCAGATGGCGAGTGACATCGGCGTCCCCCTGAGTCCCTGACGGGTGTTGGGTTCCCTGTGTTCTCCTGTACGCATGGTGCGATGGATCCAGCTCTGTGCGAACGGCCCTCGCGGTGCGGAGGACGGTGCGGCGGTGCCCCTGTCGCCCGGTGACCTCGGACGGTCCGTGGCCGAGGCGGTCGAGGCGGGCGCGTGTGATGTGCACGTTCACCCCAAGTCCCCTTGTGGTCAAGACACGTTGGCGCCGCGTGCGGTTGCGGAGACGCTCGCAGCGGTACGGGCGGTGACCACGGTGCCGGTCGGGGTCACGACGGGCGCGTGGGCCGAGGCGGACCCCGAGGAGCGGGTGGCACGGGTGCGTTCCTGGACCGTCCTGCCCGACCACGCGTCGGTCAACTGGCACGAGCCGGGCGCGGAGTCCGTGGCACGGGCGCTCCTCGAGCGGGGCGTCGGGGTGGAGGCGGGGCTGTGGTCCGGGACGGACGGGGCGGAGCTCTTCGCGCGATCGCCGTTGCGCGGGCGGGTGTTGCGGGTCCTCGCGGAGGTGATGGACCCCGACCCCGAGACGGCGACGGTCTCCGCCCGCGCGCTGCTCACCGCGATCGGCCCGACCGAGGGCCGGCCCGTCCTGCTGCACGGCCAGGACGGCAGCGCCTGGCCGGTGCTCGACCTCGCCGCCCGCCTCGACCTGCTCACCCGGATCGGTCTGGAGGACACCCTGCTCCTGCCGGACGGGCAACCCGCCCCATCCAACGCTCAGTTGGTGGCCTCGGGACTCTCCCAGTACGAATCGGCCCACCGCTCCTCGTAGGGCAGCCCGAGCAGCCGCACCCGGGTGCACAGCCCCTCGTCCGCGCCCACGGCGCGCAACCGGTCCGGCCCGTGCGCGCTCAGCCATGCCTGCAGCTCGGCGACGGGCTCGGGCCGGTAGGCGAACTCCGGGGCGTCCGGGTCCGGCCAGTACCACCAGGGAAGGGTCAAGCCCGGCACGTCACTGAGCAGGTCCTCCATCCACGCGCCGGTCGCCCGCAGGAGCAGCCTGTCGGCCCGCCCGCCGACCGGCTGCCGCGCCCAGCGCTCCAGCAGGGGCGTGAGGGTGCCGCCCATGTCGGCACAGACCGCGAACACGTCGGCGATGTCGTACGGGGACGCGTCGTCCTCCAGGAACGCCGCCCACCAGGCGTCGATGAACTCCCGTATCGCGTCGGCCTGGTGCGGCGGCCAGTCCGGCCACCCCACCTGCCCCAGCCCGTTGGCTCCGTAGCCGAGCCCTTCGAACCGTCCGGCCGCGAGGAACTCGGCGAACTGCGGGAGCAGCCTGCGGAGCACGGCCGCGTGGTCGTCGAAGTGGTCGGGCACCTCGTGGAAGAACTGGACCAACAGATCCTCGGGCAGGGCCACTTCGGGGACCCGGAGCAGGGCGATGTCCTGCTCGCCGTAGCAGTGGGTGCAGCCGCGCTCGTGCGCGGCCGCGGTGAGACCGGCGAAGACGGAGCGGATGCGGGCGAGGGAGGCACCGAGCACGGTGGATCCTGACGTGACTCCGGCGGCGGAGGCGGCCGAAGAGCGCGACGCTACCAGACACATTTTCGGTGGCCACCTCGATTCCCGGCGGGGACAGTGGGCGTGATGAAACACGCCACGTGAACCAGGAGCCGAAACCATGTCGACGCTGCGCGTCACCGCCGAAGTGCTGACCGTCCACGAGCACCCGGGCGCCGACGCCCTCGAACTGGCCCAGGTCGGCCTCTACCGGGCCGTCGTCGCGAAGGGCGCCTACCGCACCGGCGAGAGCGCCGTCTACATTCCCGAACAGGCCGTCCTGCCCGCCGAGTTGATCGAGGAGCTGGGGCTCACCGGGCGGCTCGCGGGCGGCAACCGGAACCGGGTGAAGGCGGTGCGGCTGCGCGGTGAGCTGTCGCAGGGCATCGTCTGCCGGCCGCGCGCGCTCGCCGGCGTGGACCTGGCCGCCGCGGCCGCCGCGGGCACCGACTTCGCCGGACTGCTCGGCGTCACCAAGTGGGTGCCGCCCGTGCCGCCCATGATGGACGGGGACGTCGAGGCCGCCCCCGACCTGCTGCCCTGGGTGGACATCGAGAACATCCAGCGGCACCCGAAGATCTTCGAGGACGGTGAGCCCGTCGTGCTCACCGAGAAGCTGCACGGGTCCGCCTGTCTGCTCACCTACTTCGCGGACGACGGGCGGGTGCAGGTCTCCTCGAAGGGGTTCGGCGCCAAGCGGCTCGCCCTGAAGGAGGACGCGCGCAATCTGTACTGGCGCGCGGTCACCGGGCACGGCGTCGCCGCCGCGGCGGCCCGGCTCGCCGACCGCCTCGGCGCCCGCCGGGTCGGCGTCTTCGGCGAGGTGTACGGGGCGGGCGTGCAGGACCTCACCTACGGGGCCGACGGGCGCAGGGACACCCTCGGCTACGCCGTGTTCGACGTCAGCGCGGAGATCGACGGCACGGTGCGCTGGCTCGACGCGCAGTCGCTGCTCGAGGGTGAACTGCCCCTCGTACCACGGCTGTACGAGGGCCCGTACGACGCCGGGCACGTGCTGGAGGTCGCCTCCGGGCGGGAGACCGTCTCCGGGGACGCCCTGCATGTGCGGGAAGGGGTCGTGATCCGGCCGGGCGTGGAGCGGTACAGCTCCGTGACCGGCGGGCGGGCCATCGCGAAGGCCGTCAGTCCCGCCTATCTGACGCGGAGGGGCGGGACCGAGTACGAGTGAGACGGCCTCACGCGGCCCACGCGACCGAGCGCGGCCGGGTGCCGGGCGGGCGCCCGACAGGCGCCGGACGGCGGCTACGTGGCCGTCCGGCGCTCGCCGAGCAGGCGCGAACCCGTCAGCTGCTCGCCGAACACGTCGTCCGGGTTCGACAGCACGCAGGTCTCCAGAGAGAGGCAGCCGCAGCCGATGCAGTCGGTCAGGTGGTCGCGCAGGCGGCCCAACTGCTTGATCCGCTCGTCGAGTTCCGTGCGCCACAGCTCCGAGAGGCGCGCCCAGTCCTCGCGGGTGGGGGTGCGCTCCTCGGGGAGCTCGTCGAGCGCCTCGCGGATCGTGGCGAGCGGGATGCCCACGCGCTGGGCGGCCCGCACGAAGGCGACCCGGCGCAGGGTGTCGCGGTGGAAGCGGCGCTGGTTGCCCGAGGTGCGGCGGCTGCTGATCAGGCCCTTGGACTCGTAGAAGTGCAGGGCGGAGACGGCGGCGCCGCTGCGCGCCGACAGCTGGCCGACGGTGAGCTCGTGGACCTTCTCTGGGATCTGGGGCACCCCTCGAACCCTAATGGCTGCTCCGTTGACATGGATCGGCCCACCCCGCATGCTGAGCAAGCGCTTAGTACGCGTACGCCGCATACGTTGAGGAGGCCGGGAACATGGCAGAGCCGAGGATCTTCGCGTCGCCCGAGGAGCTGCGCGCCGGAGTCGGCGAGCAGCTCGGGCACAGCGACTGGCTGGAGGTCGACCAGAAGCGGATCGACCTGTTCGCGGACGCCACGGGCGACCACCAGTGGATCCACGTCGACGCGGAGAAGGCGGCCGCCGGACCCTTCGGCACGACCATCGCGCACGGCTATCTGACGCTGTCCCTGCTCCCCTCCCTGGTGCCGCAGGTGATGCGGGTCGAGGGCATGAAGATGGGCATCAACTACGGCACGAACAAGGTCCGTTTCCCCTCCCCCGTACCGGTCGGCTCGCGCCTTCGCGCGAGCGCCGTGCTCACGGAGGTGACGGCGACGAAGGACGGCGGCGTGCAGGTGACGGCGACCGTGACCGTCGAGCGCGAGGGCGGCGACAAGCCCGCGTGCGTGGCCGAGTCGGTGTCGCGCTACTACTTCTGAACCGCTTCCCGACTACTTCTGCGCGCCCACCATGCGCAGCACGAGGTCGGCGTAGAGCGCGCCGACCTCGTCGGGCGTCCGGCGGCCCGCGGTGTTGAACCAGCGGGCCACGTCGATGCAGAGGGAGAGCACCGCGAGGGTGGTGCCGGGGACGTTCGGGACGTCGAACTCCCCCGCCCGCACGCCGTCGTTGATGATGTCGCGCACCGCGGCGTCCGACTGGCGGCGCAGCGCCACGATCTCCGTGCGGTGCTCCTCGCCGAGGGCGTCGAGCTCGTACTGGACCACGCGCGCGGTGGTGTGGTGGGCGGCGTGCCAGCCGACGAAGGAGCGCACGGCGGCCGCGAGGCGCTCGGCGGCGCTGCCCGGCGCGTCCACCGCGGTCCGCAGGATGTCGAGGGCCTTGTCGTGGCCGATCCTGCTGATGCGGTGGAGCAGCTCTTCCTTCGTCTTGTAGTGGATGTAGAGGGCGGCCGGGCTCATCCCCGCGCGGCCCGCGATGTCGCGGGTCGTCGTCGCGTGATAGCCGCGCTCGGCGAACGCCTCGACGGCGGCGACCAGCAGCCGCCGGGCCGCGTCCGGGGTGACCTCGGCCCACGGCTGGTCGTCGCCGTGGGTCTCCTCCGGCGCTGCTTCCATGTGCCCTGCTCCTTCTGCCGCCATCGGACAGACACCATACACGGAAGCTGAGCAAGCGCTTAGGGGACGGCGGAGGGAACGGGTCAGGAGGTCTTGAAGGGGTCGTGGTCGGCGAGGATCTTCTCCAGGCGGGCCTGGTCGACCCTGCTGACGATCTGGTCGGCCTCCTGCCGGTCGCGGACCACCTTGGCGAGCGTGAACGCGGAGGTCGTCAGGTAGAGGACGGCGATGGCGAGGAAGGCGCGGATCCACGCGCTGACGTCCAGCTGGTAGATGCCGATCGCCACCGCGGCGAGCGCGATGGCGAACGAAGCGATGGCCTGGCCGTAGTACGCGGTGGTGGTCTGCTGCTTGACGGGCGTCTCAGTCGTGGTGGTCACGGCGAAGAGCATGGCCCGCGGGGGCGCCCCGCTCCATCCGCTCGCATACTCAGTCCGTACTCAACTCCCCTGCGCGGACGGGCGGTCGGAGCGCCCGGCCAGAAGGCGGAGACCCCCGTCAGAAGGCGGAGACCCCCGTCAGGGCGCGGCCGATGACGAGCTTCTGGATCTGGCTCGTGCCCTCGTACAAGGTCATCACGCGGGCGTCGCGCAGCAGCTTGCCGACCGGGTACTCGTCGATGTAGCCGTAGCCGCCGAAGACCTGAAGGGCGTTGTTGGCGGCGCGCACCGCGGCCTCCGAGGCGAAGAGCTTGGCCTTCGAGGACTCGGCCTGGAAGGGCAGCCCGCGGTCGATGAGGTCGGCCACGCGCCAGGTGAGCAGGCGGGCCGCGTCCAGGTCCACGGAGATGTCGCTGAGCAGCTCCTGGACGAGCTGGTGGTGGGCGATGCTCTTGCCGAACTGCTCGCGCTGGGTCGCGTACGTCACCGCGGCGTCGAGCGCGGCCTGCGCGATGCCGACGCAGCCCGCCGCCACCGACATCCGGCCCTTGGCGAGCGCGGACATGGCCACGGAGAAGCCCTTGCCCTCGGGCGCCAGCATCGCGCTCGCGGGCACCCGCACGTCCTCCAGGACCAGCTCGGCGGTGGCCTGGCCGCGCAGGCCGAGCTTGCCGTGGACGGTGTGCCGGGTCAGGCCCGGGGTGTCGGTCGGCACGAGGAAGGCGGAGACGCCCTTGTGGCCGGGGGCGTCGGTGGAGCGCGCGAAGAGCAGCACGACGTCGGCCCAGGTGCCGTTCGTGATGAACATCTTGGTGCCGTTGATGACCCAGTCCCCGTCGGCCCCGCCGTCGCGCACGGCCCTCGTCGCGAGGTTTCCCGCGTCGGAGCCGGTGCCAGGTTCGGTGAGCCCGAAGCAGCCGACCAGCTCCCCGGCGGTGAGCCCGGGCAGCCAGCGGCGCTTCTGCTCCTCGCTGCCCCAGGAGGCGATGGTCTTGGCGACCAGGCCGAGCGAGACGGAGACGATGCCGCGCACCGAGGAGTCGCCCCGGCCTAGCTCCTCCGTGACCAGGCAGTACGCGAGGTGGTCGCCGCCCGAGCCGCCGTACTCCTCGTCGACGGTGAGGCCGAGGAAGCCGACCTCGCCGAGCTTCTTCACGATCGACCGGTCGACGCTCTCGGCGCGGTCCCACGCGATGACGTGCGGGGCGATCTCGCGGTCCACGAAGTCCTTGGCGAGCCTGCGGACGGCGGTCTGCTCCTCGCTGAGCTCCAGGTTCATCGTGGGCACCCCTTCACGGATCGTGGCTCGTCGGCAGCGCGGGACGCCGTCCGCCGAGAGTTAAATTAGCACTGCTAGTTTCAGGCGGCAGCCCTACTATGTGCCGCATGGCCCGACCGCGCAAGCCCCTCCTCAGCCGAGACCGGATCGTGGACGCGGCGCGCGCCCTCGTGGACACGGAGGGACTCGCGGCCGTCTCCACGCGCCGCCTCGCCGCCGAACTCGGCGTGAGCGGGCCGTCCCTCTACAACCACTTCCGCACCAAGGACCAGATCCTGGAGGCGGTGGCGGACTCGGTGAGCGCCCAGGTCGACCTGTCGATGTTCGAACCGGGCGACGGGCGCGACTGGCGCACCGCGCTGCACGACTGGGCGGTCTCCTACCGCGACGCCCTCACCCGGCACCCCCACATCGTCCCGGTCCTCGCACAGGGCCCGGGGCGCCGCCCGGCCGGACTCCGGCTCGCGGACGCGATGTTCGGGGCGATGGTCGACGCGGGCTGGCCCGCCGCGCAGGCCACCTCCATCGGCGCGCTGATGCGGTACTTCATCATGGGCTCCGCGCTCGGCTCCTTCGCCGGGGGCTTCGTGGACGACGAGACGGCCTACGACCCCGCCGACTACCCCCACCTGGGCCAGGCCCATCTGCTCGCCGAGCGCCAGGAGTTGATCGACGAGCGGGCCTTCGAGACGGGGCTCACCGCGCTGCTCGACGGCCTCGCGGTGCAGTTCGAGCAGGTGCGCGTGCTCACGTAGATGTACGATGCATCCACCTTGCGGGGAAACATGGATGCAACACGGGGGTGGGCCGTGCGGTGCTCAACCGGCGCCAGTGGGACGGCCTTTGGCGCCCAGGTCCTGCGCGGACAGGCGCAGGTCGTCTTCCAGCCGAGCGTCGCGGCGGGCGCGGTGTTCTGCGCCGCGCTCTTCGCCGCCGGGTGGCGGTACGGGCTCTACGCGCTCGGCGGGGCGGCCGTCGGCACCGCGACGGCCCGGCTGCTGGGGGCGCCGGACGACCGGGTGGGCGCGGGCCTCGAAGGGTTCAACGCCTGCCTCACCGCGCTGTGCTGCGCGGTGTTCCTCGGCGCCGGACATCCGTCGACGGTGCTGCTCGCGGTGGTGGGCTGCGCCGTCGTCACGGTCGTGACGGCCGCCGTGGGCCGTCTCCTCGGGGCCTGGGGGCTGCCCTCGCTGACCCTCCCCTACTGTCTGCTCGCGAGCGTCCTCACGGTCGGGGCGCCGGGGTTCGAGCGGGTCTGGCACGGGGGCGCCGGGTCCGCCGCGCTCAGCGGACCGGCGACGGGGCCCACGCACCTCCGACTCCCCGACCTGGCCCGGGGGTTCTTCGCGGGCTTCGCCCAGATCTTCTTCATGCCGCAGTGGTACGTCGGCGCGATCCTGCTCGCCGGGCTCTTCGTGGCGAGCAGGCGGGCGGGGGCCGTGGCGTGCCTGGGGAGCGCCGTCGGGATCTGCTCCGCGTGGGCTCTCGGTGCGCCCGCGGAGCAGGTCGCCGACGGGTCGATGGGATACAACTCGGTGCTCGTCGCGGTGGCGTTGTGCGGGGTGTTCCTGCCGGTGCGGGGGGCGAGCCTCGCGTACGCCGTGGTGGGTGCCGTGACCGCTGCGGCGGTCACCCCTGCCGTGGGGGCCCTCTTCTCTCCCTCGGGCGGGCACACGTTCACGTGGCCGTTCGTTCTGACCACGCTGACCTTCCTCGCGGGGGCGGGGTCGTTCAAGCGGCTGTCGTACCCGTGAAAACGAGCCCCCCCGTGAGGACGGGCACGAGCCACCCGTGCGGACGGGCCGAGAACAGCCCGTCCGCACGGGTACGCGGAGGGGCCTAGAACACCACCAGCGCACGCCCTCCCTTGCCTGCCTCCATGTTCGCGAACGCCCCCGGGATGTCCTCAAGCCCGATCCGGTCCGTCACCAGCGCGCCCAGGTCCAGCCGCCCCGCCCGCACGTGCTCCGCGAGCACCGGCAGGTCCGCCGACGGGTCGGAGTTGCCGTAGACGCAGCCCGACAGGGTGCGGCCCCAGTGGAAGATCTCCAGGGCGTTGAACGTGACCTGCTGGTCCTTGCCGCCGATGCCGACCACCGTCGTGCGGCCGCCGCGGCGGGTCGACTCCCACGCCGTGCGGATGGTGACCGCGCGGCCCACGCACTCGACGGCGACGTCCACGCCCTCGCCGCCCGTCAGCTTGCGGATCTCCTTGGCCGTCGTGTCGGAGGCCACCACGTAGTCCGTGGCGCCCGCCGAGCGGGCCAGGTCCTCCTTCGCCGGGGAGACGTCGACCGCCACGATCCGCTCGGCGCCCGCGATCCGGGCCGCCTGGAGCGTGGCGAGGCCGACGCCGCCGGCCCCGTACACCGCGACCGTCTCTCCCGTGCGTACGCGCGCCGCGTGGTGCACGGCGCCGTAGCCGGTGAGGACCGCGCAGCCGAGGAGGGCCGCGTCGGTGAGCGGGACGCCCTCGGGGAGCGGCAGGACGCAGTTGGCGGCGACGACCGTCTCCTCGGCGAACGCGGCGACGTTCAGGCCCGGGTGGAGGTCCGTGCCGTCCGTGGCGCGGCGGGCGTAGACGTTCGCCGCGCCGGTGAGGGCGTTGCCGCAGAGCCATACCTCGCCGCGCGCGCAGGCCGGGCAACTGCCGCACGAAGGGGCCCAGTTGAGGACGACCGGGTCGCCGGGGGCCACCGACGTGACGCCCTCGCCGACCGAGACGACCGTGCCCGCGCCCTCGTGGCCGAGGACGGCGGGGACCGGGACGCGCATGGTGCCGTTGGTCAGGGACAGGTCGGAGTGGCAGACCCCGGCGGCGGCGAGGCGGACCCGCACCTGGCCCGGGCCCGGCTCGGGCAGGTCGATCTCGGTGATCTCCAGGGGAGAGCCGACGGCGGGCAGGACTGCGGCGCGGACCACGTTTTCGTACTCCTTGTGACGTGTCGGGAAGCGTGTCGGGACAGGGGTCTTCAGGACGGGAGGGACTCCAGGACGGGAGGGACTTCAGAACTGGAGGGACTTCGTCTGGAGGTACTCGGCCAGGCCGTGCGCGCCCAGCTCGCGGCCGACGCCCGACTGCTTGTAACCCCCGAACGGGGCCACGGGGTTGAAGCCGCCGCCGTTGATGTCGACCTGGCCGGTGTCCATGCGGCGGGCGAACGCCACCGCCTCCGCCTCGTCTGCCGCCCAGACCGCGCCCGCGAGCCCGTACACCGTGCCGTTGGCGATGCGCAGGGCGTCGGCCTCGTCCTCGTACTTGATGAGCGAGACGACCGGGCCGAAGATCTCCTCCTGCGCGATGGTCATCTCGGGCCGGACGTCGGCGAAGACGGTCGGGCTCACGTAGTAGCCCCGCTCCTGCGGGGGCGTGGAGCCGCCCGCGACGACGCGGGCGCCCTCGGCGGCGCCCTGGTCGATGTAGCCGCGCACGCGCGCGTGCTGCTTGGCGTTGACGACGGGGCCGATGCGGTCGCCGTACTTGGCGGCGGCCGCCGCGGCGAGCTCCACCGCCTCGTCGTACTGGTCGGCGTGGACCAGCATGCGGGTCCAGGCACTGCACGTCTGGCCGGAGTTGGACATCACGTTGGCCACGCCGACGTTCACGGCCTTGGCCAGGTCGGCGCCGGGCAGGATCACGTTCGCGGACTTGCCGCCGAGCTCCAGGGCGACGCGCTTGACGGCCGCGCCCGCGACCGCGCCGATCTGCCGCCCGACCGCCGTCGAGCCGGTGAAGGAGACCAGGTCGACGCCCGGGTGCTCGGCCACGGCCTGCCCGGCCACCGGCCCGAGCCCGGTGACGAGGTTGAAGACCCCGGCGGGCACCCCCGCCTCGTGCGCGACCTCGGCGAAGAGCTGGGCGGTCAGCGGGGTGTCCTCGGCGGGCTTGAGGACGATGGTGCAGCCCGCGGCGAGGGCGGGCGCGACCTTGGCGACGATCTGGTGCAGCGGGTAGTTCCAGGGCGTGATGGCGCCGACGACGCCCACCGGCTCCGCGTACACCGTGGAGTTGCCGACCTTCTCCTCGAAGGCGTACGAGGCGGCGAGCTCCGCGTACGAACCGGCGACCAGGATCGGCACGCCCGCGTGCACCATCTGCGAGAACGGCAGCGGCGCGCCGAGCTCGGCGGTGACGGTCTCGGCGATCTCGTCCTTGCGGGCGACGAGCTGGTCGCGCAGGGCGGTGAGGATCGCGGCACGCGCGGCGGGCGGGGTCGCGGCCCAGCCGGGCAGCGCCTCGCGGGCGGCGCGCACGGCCTCGTCGACATCGGCGGCCGTGCCCGCCGGCACGTGGCCGATGACCTGCTCGTCGACGGGGTTCACGACCGCGATCGTGTCCGTGCCCGCCGCGGGCCGCCAGGCGCCGCCGATGTACATCCCGTCGTGAGCCTTCATCGCTGTCCTCTCGATAGTCGTCCGCCGCCCAAACTAGCGCCGATAGTTTTCTGACACCAGGGCCCTTCTCCGCCGATGACCTTCCCCTGCGCGCCCCCGCCATCCCTCACGGGCGAGGCCACCGGCACGCTTCGGCCAACTGCCTTTCGTGCCGGGAGAGTTGCTGCTTCATGTCGTACACATGTCAATACATCGACTCTCTTGATCTCTGCCCCGCGGCCCGGCCACGCTGCTGATCGCGACGGGAGCGACACTCACCGCTCCCCCCCCCATCTCTGAGGAGGATCCCTCTCCATGGCCGTGCTCCGCAGCAAGAAGACCCTGATCGCCGCGGCGGTCTCCACCGCCGCTCTCGTCGGCGCCCTGTCCGCCCTGCCCGCCCAGGCCGCCCCGGCGACGGGCACCGTGGCCGGCGCCGGGTCCGCCGACGCCGTACCGGGCAGCTACATCGTCACGCTGAAGAAGTCGGAAGGCGTCAAGGCCGCCTCGAGCCAGGGCAAGGATCTGATAGCCGGGCACGGCGGGAAGGTCACCAGGACCTTCACGGCGGCCCTCAACGGCTATGCGGCGCAGCTGAGTTCACAGGAGGCACAGAGACTCGCCGCCGATCCGGCCGTCGCCTCCGTCGAGCAGAACCGGCGCGTGCACGTCGACGCGACGCAGTCCAACGCCCCCTGGGGCCTGGACCGCATCGACCAGCCGAAGCTGCCGCTGAACAAGACCTACACCTACCCGGACAGCGCGGGCTCGGGCGTGACCGCGTACGTCATCGACACGGGCGTGCGCATCACCCACAAGGAGATCAGCGGCCACGCCGTCAACGGCTACGACTCGGTGGACGGCGACACCACCGCCCAGGACGGCAACGGCCACGGCACGCACGTCGCCACGACCATCGCGGGCAAGACCTACGGCGTCGCCAAGAAGGCGAAGGTCGTGGCCGTCCGCGTGCTGGACGACAACGGCTCCGGCACCACCGCCGGGGTCGTCGCGGGCATCGACTGGGTGACCAAGAACCACGCGGCGGGCGCCCCGGCCGTGGCCAACCTGTCGCTCGGCGGCTCCGCCTCCACCGCGCTCGACAACGCGGTGAAGAACTCCATCGCCGACGGCGTCACCTACGCGGTGGCCGCGGGCAACGAGGGCACCGACGCCAAGAGCTTCTCCCCCGCCCGGGTCGGTCCCGCCCTCACGGTCGGCGCCACCGACAACACCGACGCCAGGACCAGCTGGTCCAACTACGGTTCGGTCCTGGACGTCTTCGCACCCGGCGCCAACATCACGGCGGGCTGGAACACCAGCGACACGGCCACCAACACCATCTCCGGTACGTCGATGGCCACTCCGCACGTGGCGGGCGCCGCCGCGGTCTACCTGGCGGGCCACAAGTCGGCCACGCCCGCGCAGGTCGCCACGGCCCTGAAGAACGGCGCCAGCGCGGGCGTCGTGAAGAGCCCGGGCACCGGCTCACCGAACAAGCTGCTCAACATCGTCAAGTGACGCCTCTGTCGGCGTCGTTGCGCTGACGGCCGGTCGATCCGGCGGGCTCCCGGGGGTGGTCGCCGCCTCCGGGAGTCTCCGCGCCTCCGGAAGCCTCCGCCCGGCTGCGCCCGCGCACGCCAAGACCCGCCGCCGCGAGCAGCAGCCCGCCCAGCATCACGAACGGCGCCGCCACCCCCGCGACCCCCGCGATCAGACCCGCCGACGCGGGGGCCGCGACCTGGCCGAGGCGGTTGCCGGTCAGGCGCAGGGCGAGGGCGGTGGAGCGGGCCTCGGGCGGGGCCGCCTGGACCACCGTCGTCATCGACAGGGGCTGGCCGACGCCCAGGCAGAAGCCGAGCAGGACCAGCATCAGCCCCAGCGCCCACACCGGCACGGGCAGCGCGATCCCGGCGCAGAGGAACGCGGCGAGCGCGCACGTCACGACGATCAGGGCGCCCCGGCCCAGCAGGTTGATCAGCGGCGTCATCACGAGGCGGCACGCGATGGTCGCCCCCGCGCGCAGGCTCAGGAGCAGCCCGATCACCGACGGCGCGATGCCCCGGTGCTCGCCGACCACCGGCAGGTACGCGGTGAGGATGTCGGTGGCCGAGAGCACCGCGAGGCTGATGAAGATGCCCGCGGGCACCCCCCGGGCGCGCAGGATGCGGTGGACCGGGACCTTGCCGCCCTCGGGACGGCGCGCCCCGCCCTCCGTACGGCGCTCGATGCGCCACAGCGAGGTGAAGGAGACCGCGGCGACGGCCGCCGACACGAGCAGGGCGAGGGCGCTGGTGCGCGCCATGCCGCCGCCACCGGGTCCGCCGATGAGGGCGCCCGCGGCGATCGGTCCGACGAGCTGGCCGAGCGAGGCGCCGATGGTGAAGTGGCCGAAGTTGCGGTCCTGTTCGGCGGGGGCGGACTGGCGGGCCACGATCGACTGGGCGCCGATCACGAAGCAGAGGTGGCCGAGGCCCATCACCCCGCTCCACGCGGCCATCGCGGCGAGGGAGTCCGCGGTGCCGCTGAGGGCGCAGCCGCCGGAGATCAGCACGACACCCGCGGGGAGCAGCGGCGCGCACCTGCCGTGGTCCGTCCTGCGGCCGAGGGGGACGGCGGCGAACAGGGGCAGCAGCGCGTAGACGCCCGCGATGACGCCGACCGCCCGCTCGTCGGCGCCCAGGGCGAGGGCCCGGTAGGAGACGGCGGGCCGCGCCATCGACACCGCCCCCTGCGCGAAGCTGAAGGCGATGACGAGGCGGAGCAGCCAGCCCCTGCCACCGGGCCCTGCTGGAGCGGGAGTTGCCATGGGGGTCAGATGATCCCGAAGAGCAGGCCCGCGCAGAGGATCACGAGCGAGGTGAGCGCGGCCCACTTCACGGTGAACTTGGTGTGGTCGCCGAACTCGACCTTCGCCATGCCGACGAGGACGTAGACGGCGGGCACCAGCGGGCTGGACATGTGCAGCGGCTGGCCGATGAGGGAGGCTCGGGCGATCTCCAGGGAGGAGACGCCGTGCGCCTGGCCCGCCTCGGCGAGGACCGGCAGGACGCCGAAGTAGAAGCCGTCGTTCGACATGAAGTACGTGAGCGGGATGGACAGGACGCCGGTGACGATCGCCATGTGCGGGCCCATCGAGTTCGGCACGACGTCGACGAGCCACTTGGCCATGTGGTCGACCATGCCGGTGCCCTGGAGGACGCCGGTGAAGACGGCGGCGGCGAAGACCATGCCGGAGACGTTCAGGACGTTGTCGGCGTGCGCGGCGATGCGCTCCTTCTGCTCCTTCATCTGCGGGAAGTTGACCGTGAGGGCCAGGGCCGCGCCGAGGATGAAGAGGACCGGGATGGGCAGCCACTCCATGATCATCGCGGTGAGCAGGGAGACCGTGAGGAGCGCGTTGAACCAGTAGAGCCTGGGGCGCAGGGTGGCGCGGTCCGGGTCGAGGCCCTGGAAGCCCTCGTCGTCGTCCTCGGCGTCCGCGTCGGCGCCCGGACCGGCGCTTCCCGTGGCCTTGTTCGTGCGGCCGTCCGCCGTCCGCGTACGGTCGTCGCCGCCCGCGCCGACGAGGACCTTCTCGTCGGAGGTCGCGGTCTCGGCGGCGGGAGACTCAAGGACCTCGTCGATGGAGAGGTAGCCGAGGCGCTTGCGCTCGCGGCGGCCGAGGACGTACGCGAGGGCGAAGACGCCGACCAGGCCGACGGCGAGCGCCGGGATCATCGGCACGAAGATGTCGCTGGCGTCGAGCTTGAGCGCGGTGGCGGCGCGGGCCGTGGGGCCGCCCCAGGGAAGGGTGTTCATGACGCCGTTGGCGGTGGCGGCCACACCGGTCATCACGATGAGGCTCATCTTGAGGCGCTTGTACAGGGGGTACATCGCCGAGACCGTGATCATGAAGGTGGTGGAGCCGTCGCCGTCGAGGGAGACGATCGCGGCGAGGACCGCGGTGCCGACGACGATGCGGACCGGGTCGGCCTTCGCGAAGCGCAGGATGCCGCGCACGATCGGGTCGAAGAGGCCGACGTCGATCATCACGCCGAAGTAGACGATCGCGAACATCAGCATCGCGGCGGTCGGCGCGAGATCGCCGATGCCCGCGATGACGTAGTCGCCGAGCTTGGCTCCCTTGCCCACCAGGACGCAGAAGAGAGCCGGGATGAGCACGAGCGCCGCGATCGGCGACACCTTCTTCATCATGATCAGCACCAGGAAGGTGGCGATCATGACGAATCCGAGGATCGTCAGCATGAGGGGGTTCCTATCGTTCGCCCTTGAACTGCCGCCCGGGGGTGGCGGTCAGCGAGACGTTAGGGCCCGTTCATCGGCGTTAACAAGATGTTGACGCGCGAGCAATAAGCGCAAAACTCCTGGTCAACGACGTACGACGGGGTGCGCCCTGCTGAGCTGAAGCCTCACGGCACGACGGCCGTGAGCTCCACCGGGAAGCCGTTGAGCACCGCCGTCCCGGAGAGCGGGTCGAGGAGCGTGCCGTCGAGGAGCTCGGGCATGTTGCGCATCCAGCTGTTGTCGGACCGCAGATGGCGGCGGTCGATCCCGTGGGGGTGGGCGAGGAGCCGCTCCAGGCCGATCCCGTCCTCCCGTGCACCGAAGCCGTCCCCGTACGGGCCGGTCACCCGGGAGCCCTCGACGGTGA
Organism: Streptomyces odontotermitis; assembly: GCF_050510915.1. Taxonomy (NCBI): domain Bacteria; kingdom Bacillati; phylum Actinomycetota; class Actinomycetes; order Kitasatosporales; family Streptomycetaceae; genus Streptomyces; species Streptomyces odontotermitis. Next base: position 425,699 of record NZ_JBNJLS010000005.1, read on the forward strand.
GGGTGAGGCCGCAGGTGGCTTCGCAGAGTGGGCAGATGCGCAGGGCGGGGCGGGGCATGGTCACTCCCGGGACGGCGGGGCGGGCGCATGGGCGCTCCGGGCGCACCGACCGGTACGCATGGAGGGGAGGGGAGGGGAGCGTCGCGGCCAGTCCGCCGCTCGCCCTGTCGGCCGGTCCGTGGCCGGTCAGTTGCCGGTCAGTCGAAGAGGATCACGCCGTTGCGCGTGCCGACGGCGAGCTCGCCGTGCGGACCCGCGGCCAACGCGGTGCACCGGGAGGGGAGTTCGAGCTGGTACCGGAACCGTGCGTCGCGGAATCCGACCACGGCGAGGCTGGTGCCGCCCGCGACCGCGAAGGCTTCCTTGCCCGGGAGCACGCAGGCGAAGGCGGCGTTCCGCAGGGCGTACCCGCGCAGGCGGGTCAGACCGACGGCGCGTTCCGGGCGCCGCAGCAGCCGGCGCACCCACAGGGCGCGGTGGCGTGTGGACCGCCCCCCGGGACGCCCGAAGTCCCGGAGCAGGGCGGCGAGGGGCACCGTGGCGACGAAGTCACGGTCGATCAGCAGGAGTTCGGGGCCCCCGGTTCCGTCCAGCGCGAAGACGTCGAGCAGGTGCCGCGCATCGAGCCGCGTCCAGCGCCCCGTGGCGGCGTCAAGGACCCGTACCGGCTGTTCGGGCTCGCGTACGAAGACGAACAGCCTGCCGCCGCAGCGCACCGCCCGGAACGCCCCGAACTCCCTGTCCCCCACGGCCGGCGCCAACGGCTGGTCGAGGAGCGGGCCGTCGGCCACGTCGTGGACGGCCAGGCGCAGTTCCCGCACGTCGTCCCACCGCCGTTCGCCGCTGTTCCACAGGGTCTTGATCGGCGCGGCGTTCCAGACGTCCAGCGAGAGCAGCGACTGGGCACCACCCTCCTCCTCGAGGACGGCCAGGCGCGCGGTCGCGCTTCCGCTGTGCGGGACGGGGGTGATCAGGGGTGTGCCCGCCGAGCGGAGCGCCGCCCCCGGCCCGAAGTCCCAGTACTCCAGCAGGCCCCACCGGCTGCGGGCGAACAGCAGGGGTCTCGGGGCACGGTCCGGTGAGCGCCAGTTGACGGTGCGCAGTTCGCGTACGCCGCTGCCGCAGCGGGGCCGCAGCCGCCGGGTCAGGTCACCGAACTCCGCGTCGCGGACCATCAGTGCGCCTTCGCCGCCCGCCACCACCGCGGTCCGCCCCCGTGTCTCGACTGTCGCGAGGGCGGAGACCGGGCGTGCCACGTCGAACGCCTCCGCCAGGACCCATCCCCCTCCGCTCCGGTCCTGCGTGGCCCGCAGCCGCCATACCTGGCCGTCGTAGTCGCCGCAGAGCAGACCCGCGCGCCGCGGGCCCTCCCCCGGAGCGGGCTCCGGGCCGGGTTCCGGGCCGAACGAGACGACGGGCATGGGCATCCGGCGTTCCCATCCGTCGCGATGGGAGACCAGGCGGTGGTCCGTGCCGGAGCTGACCAGGCGGGGCCCGCCCGGCGCGGCGACCAGGGCGAGGGCGCACACCTGGCCGCGGTGCGCCCGGCGCGGACCGCCGAGCGGATGGCACCCGGGCAGCGACCACTCCCGCAGCGTGCCGTCGTCGCCACCCGCGACCAGGCGTCCGGAGCCGTCGGGCGCCAGGGCCAGGGCCGTCGTCCACTGCGGTACGTCGGGTGCGGGCCCCTGGGCGTACATCCGGTCGCCGGCCACGTCCCAGCAGGAGAGGCGGCCCAGGGCTGTGGCGGCCACGACGACGTCCCGGTCGCCCACGCGTCCGGTGGTCAGCGCGGTGACGGGCTCCGGCAGGGTGAACTCCCGCTCGGCTACGGGCAGTCCGCCGCGCAGGGTCAGGACGCGGACCCGGCCGCCGTGCTCACCCGTGGCCACCACGTCCCGGCCGCCCACCGTGTGCCCGACCGTCGCGCAGGCGATGCGCGCGGAGGTCCACACGCCCTGATCCATGATCCTCCGGCGCCACAGCTCGTGCGGCCGTGCCACCTCCCAGCAGCGGAGCTCACCGTCGCGGCCGACGGAGACCAGGGCGGGTGGCGCGCCGGGCGGACCGTGGATCTCGCCGAGCGCGAGGACCGCACCGTCGTGCGCGTTCAACTGGACCGAGTCGGCGACCTGCGCGGTGGGCCAGAACCGCACGACTCCGTCGGAACCCCCCACGCACACCGTGCCGTTCACCGCCTGGACCGCGTTCGCCTCGTGCCGCTGGTCCTGGCCTCCGACCCGGTCGCCGGTCACGAGGTCGTACAACTGCAGTCCGCGCGCGTCCCCTTGGACCGAGACGCAGCTGACGACGCCGAGTTCGAAGACGGCGAGCCGCACTGCCTTTCCCCCGCCGACACGCAGGGGCAGCCCGATGGGGCGGCCACTGTCGAGATCGATCCGGTGCAACTGCCCACGGGTGGTGGCCACGGCGACGATCCACTGCCGGCCGACCCGGCGCACGGCGAGGGCGGCCACCTCACCGGCGTCCGCCAGGAGGGTGCGTACGGGCTCGCGCGCGGTCAGCGAGGTGAGCCGTACGGTGCCGTCCTCGCCCGCGGTGACGAGCAGGCGGCCCTGCGGGTGTCCCGCGACCAGATCGATGAGGGTGACGGGCCCTTCGTGGCCGGTGGCCGTCCCCGTGCCGCTGTCGCTCTGGCCCACGGTGCCGTCGCCGTAACCGAAGAGCAGGCTCCCCGCGGGGAGGCCGAGGGGCGCCGCACACGCGGTGACGGGCAGGGCGGCCGAAGTGCCCTGGACCGGCCCGAACACGCCGGTCAGCTGCGCGGCGCGCTGCTCGGCGAGGTCCTGCCACTCCTCGATCGCGACGTCCGACAGGGCGCGGCGCTGCGCCCGGGTGAGCGGCTGGTACACGCGCTCGCTCCCCAGCTTGTAGACGAGCACGACGCCGCCGCGGAAGCGCAGCACGGCAGCGGCCGGCTCGCCACGGTCGCCCGCGAGGACGAGTACTTGTTCCGGGCCCTGGACGGGGCGCCTGTCGGGTTCGAAGTCGAGCCCCTCGGCCGGTGGCAGCATCCAGATCGATGTGGTGCGGGCCCCGGGCAGCCAGAAGCGGAGCAGGCGCACATGCTCGCTCCACCCCAGCCAGCGGTTGCGCGGCTCCCTGCGCTGGTCGGGCGACAACAGCGCCGCACAGGAAGGGAGCTGGGGCGGAGCCGTCCAGGTCTGCCCCCACAGCTCTTCACCGAGGAGCTCCGTGACATCCGTCCACAGACCGGTCTCCAGGTCCCACAGCGCCTGCCCGCCGCGCCAGGGCGCCATCTCCAGATACTCCGCCCCCTCCCCCGGCGGCCTCGGCACCACCACACCCCAGCCCACCCGGCAGGCAAGCCCCTCGTACCGGCGCGACCCCTCGTGCGGATTCCACGCCGCCCACCGCGCCCGCCACGGCAGCGCCTCCTGTCCCGGGCCGTGCCCCACGTCGCACGAGTCGGCCAGCGCCCGGGCCTTGCGGCACACGGCGGCGAGCCGCAGCCGGGCCCGCCCCTCGGGGTCCGCGCCGCACCCTCCCCGCGCGCGCAGCATCCCTTCCAGGTCGCGCAGCGCCTGACCCGCCCGCCGCCCGTCCGCCGTGCGCAGCCGGGGCAGCGCGGCCAGGAGCTGGCCCGGGTCGGAGGTGAGGACGAACCGCGCGCTCTGCACCAGCGGATCGAGCACGCCGCCCTCACCGGCGTGCAGCGCCAAGTACCGGCGTACGTAGGGGTGGTCGAGCTCACGGAGGACCCGCGTGACCGCCCGCTGGACGTGCGCGGCCTCGTGCCCCTCCCGCAGGTACTCGATGAGCGCCCGGTGGTAGACGCGGTACACCGAGCCCTCGTCCTCGACGCTCTCGACGACGTACGAACCCGCGGCCTGGCGCAGCCACACGACGTCCTCGTCACCGTAGTCACGGCCGCTGAGCACCGAGGCCAGTCGTGGCCACACGCCCGCCCAGGGCAGGCCCGCGCCCTGGGCGAAGGCGAGGGGGAGCAGCAGGTCGCGGGCGCGGCCGGCGAGGGGGCCGAGGCGCTGGTCCAGGTCGCGTTCCATCGCCTCGCCCGGCAGGCGCGGGAGCTCGTCGCGCCAGCGCTGGTCGTGCGGGTCGGGCACCCGCGTGTCCCGGGCGATGGTTCGGGCGGTGATGCGGGCGACCAGGAAGGAGCGGCCCGCGGCCTCGGCAACGGCCCCGGCGATGGCGTCCACCAGGCGGGGGTCGGCCGGGGCGAGCACGGAGCCGGGGACGGTGAGGAGCTTGCGGACGTAGGCGCGGACGGCGTCCGGGTCGCCGTAGCGGTCGTCGTCGAGGTTGACGCGCCGGGCAGCGGCGGACAGCCGTCCCGCGACGTGCGGGCGGGCGCCGATCAACAGCCTGAGGGGAAGCCGGCGTTCGGGGTCGGTGAGCGGGGTGAGGAGTTCCTCGACGGCCTCCTGCGGGGCGAGCGCCTCGTCGAGGGAGTCGATGAGGACGACGAGGGGTTCGGTCCGGGTCTGCAGCTGCGCGGTGAGCGCGCCGAGTGATTCGGCGGCGCAGCCGGCGGCCGCGGCCAGGGCGTCGAGGAGCTGTCTGGTCGACTTGTGGCTGGCGTTGACGGGAACGTCGACGTCGCCCGGTTCCGGCAGGGTCCGCGGGAGCCCGGCGCGGGGCACGGCCGCCGCCCGGTCGGGGTCGGTGAGCACGGCGACCATGCCGAGGAGCGAGGATTTGCCCGAGCCGGGGTCACCGGTCACCACGCACAGCCGCTCGGCCTCCCGCTGCGGGGCGAGCCAGGCGGTGAGGTCGGCGAGGGCCCGGTGCCGTCCGGTGAAGTCCCAGACCTCCTCGGTGGGCAGGTCGGTGCCGCGGGCACGGGGCAGGAAGAATCCGGTCAACTCCCGTTCCCTGGCGAGTCGTTCACGGGAGCCGAGGGCGACGATGGTGTCGATCTCCTCCAGCTTGAGGCCGTCCGCCTCGGGGAGGTGGCGCGGGTTGGGCAGAAAGGCCGGGATGCCCGCGGTGGCGTGCGTGAGCGACCACACGGGCCGCTGCGCAGGCGGCACTTCGGGGTCGCCGGCGATGGCGGCCATGACGTGTTCGAGGCTGATGTGGGCGGGGGCGTGCCCGGCGGTGGCCCGGCGGCGCACGGCCCGGTCGAAGGCCGCCGGGAGCACGCCCGTGTACGTCTCCTCCTTGCGCCGGGAGGAGGCGACGAGGACGAGCCCGGTGCTGCCGTGGTCGGTGACGGGTTCGCGGAAGTGCCGCGCCTCCAGTGCGGCGCGCAGGGCCTTGTCGGTGCCTTCCTCGGAGTAGCAGGCGTCGAGCAGGACGAGGAGCCGCTCGATGGCGGTGTCCTCCCACAGCCCGCCGACGAGGTCCTCGGTGCGCAGGGCCGTTCCGGCCGGGTCGCGGGCGTCGCTGTCGGCGGTCAGGAGGTAGTGGCGGCCGCTGTGTTCGGCTGTGATTCCGTGGGCGGCGAAGTAGAGGACCACGTAGTCGTCGGGGCGGCGCTCGGGTGCGGTGGCGAACGCCCGCAGGGACTTGGCGAGTTGCTCGCGGCTGGGGTCGAGGGGCAGGTCGGCGCCCTTGCGGAAGCCGAGTTCGCCGAGGAAGAGCCGCTCCATGCGGTGCACGTCGTCGGCGAGTTCGGGGCGGCGCGCCTCGGGGTGGGCGGCCACGTCCGTGACGGCGGTGGCGAGCAGGAAGCGGCGCCCCTCGGGGGCGGCGCCCGGCCGCTCAGCCGGGTCCCGCGCCGAGTCCACCGGCCACCGCCAGGCCCGCTTCAGGGGTGTTGAGGTAGCGCGTCGCGTCGTGTGCCCGTGCGCCGTTGTGCACGAGATGCCCGGCGACCCGCTTCCCGAACAGCGGCCCGAGGTCCTTCACCAGCGCGACGACGTCCCCCGCGTCGGCGATGTTCGTCCATCGCTCCACGCCACCGGGCCAGCCGCCGGGCTTGCCGCCCTCCCCCGCGTACAGCCGGTCGAAGACCAGGTTGCGGATGCCGAGGGGTGAGCCGAGGGTCAGCAGGGTGCGCACCGGCCACTCGGGGTGGGCGCACAGGGCTTCGTAGGCGACGACGCTGCCCAGGGAGTGCCCGATGACGACGCGCGTGCGGTCGGTGACGGTGTCCTCGACCACGCGCCGCACGGAGCCCCGCACCGCGGGATCGCACAGGTAGGCGCGGACCTGCTTGAGGTCGAGGACGAGGGAGCGCAGGGCGACGTCGGCGAAGAACCGTGAGCGGCTGAGGGCGGCGAGGGCGCGCTGCACCGGGCGCGGGGTGCGGGCGAGGGTCCGGTCGCCGGGCCCCGCCACGGCCTCGTCGGTGCGCGCGGCCTCCGCCCACAGGGCGAGGAGCAGCTCCGTCTCGTAGCCGTCGGCGACGTCCGAGGCGTCGAGGGGCGGATCCAGCACGGACAGGGTGCGGCCCGGCGGCCGGAAGAGGTGGCCGTAGAAGGCACAGCTGAGGTCGTCCGCAACGAGCGGTGGCGCCTGCGCCCTGGTCAGGCCGTCGCTCAGGGCGGTGTACCAGGAGGCGAGCAACTCCTGCTCTCCCGCGTACTGCTGGCCGATTCCGTGCACACAGACCACCTGAGCCATGACACCCCCTCACGCCGCCCCAGGGTTCAGTTCACCCCGGCAACGGACCGCCGTCCAGGGGCTGTTCAGTCCAGCGTCCGCGCCATGTAGGCCCGCAGGAGCTGACGGGCCTCCTCGATCAGATCAGGACGCCCCGACTCGTCGGTGCGGAAGGCCAGTTGGAGGACGGCGTCGACGGCCTCCACGCCGACGAGGAGGGTGCGGCGCAGCGTCGCGTCCACGGGGCGGCCGAGGTGGCCGCCGAGCAGGGCCGCGAGGCGCTCGGCGACGTGCGAGTTGGCGTCGGGCATGTCCTCGGGGACCGAGGGGATGCCGAAGTCGACCAGGCCGAAGCCGGGCACGGTCCGCTTCATGGCGAGGTACTCGTCGAAGGCGGCGTCCACGGCGCCGCGCCAGTCGCCGACGGGCACGTCGGCCATGCGCGCGGTGATCCGCTGGGCGTACTGGTCGAGGTTGCGGTGGGCGAGCGCGTCCGCCATCGCGCGCTTGTTGCCGAAGAAGCGGTAGACGGAGCCGATGGGCACGTCGGCGCGCTGGGCCACGGCCCGGGTGCTCAGGCCCTCGTAGCCGACCTCGTCCAGGAGGGCGGCGCAGGCGTCGAGGATCCGGGCGAGCCGGTCGGCGCTGCGCTGCTGGATCGGGGCGCGGCGCAGGGCGGCGGCGGGCAGCGCGTCCGGGGCGGGGTGGGTCGTGGAGCTCTGGGCGTCGTCGCGGTGGGGCATCACCCGGAGAGTAGAGCACCGTTCACATTCTTGTGATCCCTCTTGCGGACGGAAACCGCGAATCCTACGGTAAGGCATAGGAATCAAACAGAATCCTGGACGAGGCAGCCGAGGAGCGACCATGAGCGGGGATCAGACAGTGAGCACCGATCAGAGCCGGAAGACCGCGGCAGCCCTGGAATACCTCTCCGGATTCGGCAACGAGCACGGCTCGGAGGCCGTTCCCGGCGCGCTGCCGCACGGCCGCAACTCCCCCCAGCGCGCCCCCCTCGGCCTGTACGCGGAGCAGCTGAGCGGCAGCGCCTTCACCGAGCCCCGGGCGCACAACCGCCGCTCGTGGCTGTACCGGATCCGCCCCTCCGCGGCCCACCCGAAGTTCGAGCGGACCGACAACGGCGCTCTCCGCACGGCCCCCTTCACCGAAACCGTGCCCGACCCCAACCGGCTGCGCTGGAACCCGCTCCCGGAGCCCGCGCCCGGCACGGACTGGCTGGCGGGCCTGTGGACGCTCGGCGGCAACGGCGACGCGACGCAGCGCACCGGCATGGCCGTGCACCTCTACCACGCCAACTCCTCGATGACGGACCGGGTGTTCAGCGACGCGGACGGCGAACTGCTCATCGTGCCCGAGCGCGGCGGCCTGCTGCTCCGCACCGAACTGGGCCTGCTCGCCGTCGAGCCGAGCCAGGTGGCGCTGATCCCGCGCGGCGTCCGCTTCCGCGTGGAGCTCCTGGACGAGAGCGCGCGCGGGTACGTGTGCGAGAACTACGGCGCCCCGTTCCAGCTCCCCGACCTCGGCCCGATCGGCGCCAACGGCCTCGCCAACGCACGGGACTTCAAGGCCCCGGTCGCCGCGTACGAGGAGACCGAGGGCTCCGTCGAGGTGGTCAACAAGTTCTGCGGCAACCTCTGGAAGGCGACCTACGACCACTCGCCGCTGGACGTCGTCGCCTGGCACGGCAACCACGTCCCGTACGTGTACGACCTGCGGCGCTTCAACGTCATCGGCACGATCTCGTACGACCACCCGGACCCGTCGATCTTCACGGTGCTCACCTCGCCCTCCGACACCCCGGGTCTCGCGGGCGTCGACTTCGTCGTGTTCGCGCCGCGCTGGCTGGTGGGCGAGGACACCTTCCGGCCGCCGTACTTCCATCGGAACGTGATGAGCGAGTACATGGGCCTGATCGAGGGCGCCTACGACGCGAAGGCGGAGGGCTTCGTGCCCGGCGGCGGGTCCCTCCACAACATGATGTCGGCGCACGGCCCGGACCGGGACACCTTCGAGAAGGCGAGCGCCGCCGAGCTGAAGCCGCAGAAGATCGACGACGGCCTTGCCTTCATGTTCGAGACGCGCTGGCCGGTCACCGCCACCGAACAGGCCGCCGGAGCGGACCATCTGCAGCGTGGGTACGACGATGTGTGGGAAGGTCTCCAGCGTCATTTCCGGCCGTAACAGGCCACACTCCGGCCCCAACCGGCCGGAATCAGGCCGCTTTCAGGTGGCGAGACAGAGCAACTCGGAGCAGTCGTGACCGCTTTCGCCCCGGACTCGATCGTCCTGAACCGCAAGCTGCCGCTGTGGTACCAGGTGTCGCAGTCGCTGCGCGCGTCCATCCTGGGCCGCGCGGCCGACGCCCCGCTGCGCCTGCCCACCGAGGAACAGCTGGCGGGGCACTACGGGGTGAGCGTGCTCACCATGCGCCAGGCCCTCAAGGAGCTGGAGGACGAGGGCCTGATCAGCAGACACCGGCGGCGCGGCACCTTCATCGAGCCGGGCGCCCGGCGGGGCGCCCCGGTCCGCCTGCTGGGCTCGGTCGACGCGATCGTGGCCCAGCAGTCGGGCATGAAGACCGAGCTGCTCGACCACGGCCGCGCGCCGGTGCCCGCCGAGATCGCCGAGCACTTCCCGGACGTGGCGGAGGTGGCCTCGTACCACCGGCTGCGCCGCGACGCGGAGACCGGCGAGCCGACCAACCACGCCCGCAACCACATACGCCCCGACCTCGCCGACCGCATCGACCTGGACGACCTGGTGCGCTGGCCGATGACGAAGGTCCTGCGGGATGTCGTGGGCGTCCGCATCAGCCGCATCACCGACACCGTCGAGGCCCGCCTCGCGGACCCGGAGACCGCCCGGCTCCTCGACGTGCCGCTGCTGAGCCCGATCCTGCACTACACGGGCATCACCTACGACGAGGAGGGCCGCGCCCTGGACGTGGCCCTCATCCACTACCGCGGCGACCGCTTCTCGTTCACGGTCACGCTCGACGCGACGTGACCGTCCCGGGCGCCCGGCACGACATGACAGCCCCCGCCCACCGCCACGTACCATGCCGACCGTGACGCACGACGAAGCGCCGCCGCTGGCGGACCTCATGCCGTGGTCGGTCGCACCGCTGCGGCCGGGCCGGGGGTGGCCGATGGCGCCGGACACCGCATCCCTGAAGGCCCGTTGGGACGCGTTCGTACGGGCCGACGCGGACGGCCGCGCCGCGCTCCTGCGCCCCACCCGCGCCCGCACTCCGCACACCGCCGTCGCCCAGCTCCCCGGCCACCGCGCAGGGACGGGGCCGCTGGCCGAGGCGTCGGGCCCCTGCCCCGAGCCGGTGCGGATCGCGCACGGCCCCTTCGACGAACAGTTCCTGATACCGGACCACCGCCTCATCGACGTGGCCCGCCCCGAGTTGTGGCGGGTCGCCGACGAGGCACAGCTCTTCCTCACCGAGCAGGGACACGTGCCCGGGGCCGCCGGGCCCGCCCTGCTCGCCTCCGGCGCCCTGCCCGACGGCCGCTCCCCCGCGGGCCGCCCGGGCCGCGTCCGCCCGCTGTTCCGCCGCCCCGGCGGCCACGAACCCAACGTCGCCCCCGGCCTGTTGGCCCACCTGTCCGCCGCGTACGGCACGGAGGTGGGCGCGGTGGACCTGCTGGCCTGGACGCTCGCGGCGGGCCGCGGATCGGCCGGCGGGTGCCGCGTCCCGCTGCCCGGGGACGCCGAACTGTGGCTGCGGGGCCTTGAGTTGGGCCGGTCGCTGCTGCGGCTGCACGTGCGCGGCGACGGCGAGCGCCCCAAGCTCCCCGGCGGCCGCCGCCCCTACGTCCGCGCCCCGCTCCCCGCGCGCCCCACCGAGCTGCGCTACGACCCGGACGAGGAAGCCCTGCTCGTGGGCGAGGAGGGCCGGATCTCCCCGGTGCCCCGCTCCGCCTGGGACTTCGAGGTCAGCGGGGTACGGGTCCTTGAACTGTGGTTCACGCGCCGGACCGAGGCGGCCGAGCCCGGCACCCTGGAGGCGATCCGCCCGAAGGCGTGGCCCCAGGAGTGGACGTCGGCACTCCTGGAGCTCATCACGGTGCTGGCCCTCGTCGCGGAACGGGACCCGGACCGCGAGGAGTTGAGCAAGGCGCTGGCGGACTCACGGCTCCCCGCCGAAGAGCTGCGCCGGGCGGGCGTGCTGCCCGTGCCCGCCGCGGCCCGGCGCCCCGCCTCCGTGCTCGACCACCACGAGGAGGGCCCCGGCGGCCAGTTCGCCCTCATCTGAGCCCGTCCGCCCCGAGCCGCTACTCCGCCCCGACCCCGGTGTTCTGGCAGGCGTGCAGCAGCCACCGCCCGTCGTCCCGCTTCGTCATGACGTACAGCGGCGCGCCCTCCGAGTCCCCCTCGATCGAGTGGTAGACCTGGCGGACCTTCACGGCGGCCACGTCGGGGCGGAGGAACTCGATGTGCGCCACGTCGTAGGTGACCGTCCCGGTCCCGTCCGAGGCGGGCAGCACGGCGCGGGTGAACGCGGCGATGGCGTCGAAGCCGATGAGGACCTTGCCGTGACCCGTGGTCCACAGGGCGTCCGGATGGAAGAGCGCGAGGAATCCCTCGGCGTCCTTGGCCCGCTGGGTGCGCTCGACGGCGGCGACGACGTCCTCGATGGCCTTGATGTCCGCGGCCGTGGCGGTTTCGGTGTTCATGCCGATGATCCTCCGACCTCAAGTCCGCTTGAGGTCAAGGGCGTTCATCAGGAACCTGCCGGTCACCGTCAGTCGGCGGCGAAGGAATCCAGCGTCCGCCCCAGCGCCCGCTCGAAGACGGCCTCCAGGTCGATCGGCCCGGAGTCCTCCTGGAACGCCGCCGCGAGCCGCGGATACCGCCCGCTGGCCACCTGCGCCCCCAAGTAGGCGCTGCGCACCGCGTGTTCCTGCTCCTCGCTCCACGGCAGCGAGCGGGTCCGCTCCGCCGTGGCCAGCTCGTTGGCGACGTACGTCGTCACCACGCTGGTCACGGAGGCGATGAGCTCCAGCTTCGCGCCGTAGGGCAGCTCCAGCGGGTCCAGACAGGCCAGGCAGTGCTCCAGGTAGCGCAGCGCGTTGGGGCTGAAGCCGTAGGCCGGGGACATCAGGCGGGGCAGCCACGGGTGCCGGTGCATCAGGGCGCGCGCCTGCCGGGCGAGGCCGAGGACGTCCGCGCGCCAGTCCCCGCTGGGCTCCTCGTACACGTACTCCGCGCTGACCTCGTCGACCATCAGCTCGTACAGGTCTTCCTTGCGCGGCACGTAGTTGTACAGCGACATCGTGCCCATGCCGAGTTCGCCCGCGACCTTGCGCATCGAGACCGCGTCGACGCCCTCCGCGTCGGCGACGCGCACGGCCGCGGCCGCGATGTCGGCCCTGCTGTGCGCGGGCCTCGGGCCACGGCCCGTGCGCTCGGGGCGCGCCCAGATCACTTCCGGTTCGGCCGCTCGGCCCGCCATGGATCATCACCTCGCGCACCATCCTAGTTACGTACACCGTACGTAGTGCGTTACGGTGGGGCCATGACTTCTACGTACGCTGTACTTAGTGAAGGTCTGGAGAAGCGCTTCGGCTCCGGCGACAAAGCCGTGCACGCCCTGCGCGGGTTCGATCTCGCCGTGCCCGAGGGCACCGTGTGCGGACTGCTCGGGCAGAACGGCGCGGGGAAGACGACGGCGGTACGCCTGCTGACGACCCTGCTGAAGCCGGACGGCGGGACGGCGCGCGTCGCCGGGCACGACGTCGCCACGCAGCCGCAGGCCGTGCGCCGCAACATCGGCGTCACGGGCCAGTACGCGTCCGTCGACGGCGACCTCACGGGCCGCGAGAACCTGCACCTGTTCGGGCGGCTGCTGCGGGCGCCGCGCGGGCGGGCCGACGAGCTCCTGGAGCGGTTCGACCTCACCGGCGCCGCCGACCGGCCCGCGCGCACCTACTCCGGCGGCATGCGGCGCCGCCTCGACCTCGCCTCCAGCCTGATCACCCGGCCCGCCGTCCTCTTCCTCGACGAACCGACCACCGGCCTCGACCCGCACAGCAGGAACGGCATCTGGGAGGCGGTGCGCGAGCTGGCCCGCGAGGGCAGCACCGTGCTGCTGACCACGCAGTACCTGGAGGAGGCCGACCGGCTCGCCGACGACGTCGTCCTCATCGACCACGGCCGCGTCGCCCACCACGGCACGCCCGCCGAGCTCAAGGCACAGATCGGCAGCTACGCGGAGGTCGTCGTCACCGAGGGGGCCGGGGAGCGCGCGCTGCACGCGGCGGCCATGGTCCTCGACCGGCTCACCGGAGCCCGGCCCGACGTCGACCAGGAGCGGCGGACCGCCGGCGCCGTCTGCCTCGACCCGGAACTGACGCTGCCCCGCCTGGTCCGCGAACTCGACGCGTCCGGCGTGCCGCTGGCCGACGCGAGCCTGCGCCCGCCCACCCTCGACGAGGTGTTCCTGCGCCTCACCGTCACCCCGAGCCCCACGGAGGCCGCCGCATGAGCACCGCGATCCTGTACGACGCCTCGGCCGTCCTCGGCCGCCACCTCCAGCGCGTCCGGCACGCCCCGGCGATCCTGATCATGACGCAGACGATGCCGATCGTGTTCCTGCTGTTCTTCGGGTACGTCTTCGGCGGCGCCCTCGCCATGCCGGGCTCCGACTACCGGGCCTACCTGGTGCCGGGCATGCTCGTCGCGACGGCCGCGAACGGCATCATGACCGGGATGTTCACGGCCGCCCAGGACGCGCACCGCGGCGTCATGGACCGCTTCCGCACCCTGCCGATGAGCCGCTCCGCGGTGCCGCTCGGACAGGCGGCCGCCGATCTGCTCACCACCGCGGTCGGGCTGATCCCGCTGGCGCTCGTGGGCCTGGCGATGGGCTGGCGGATCGACGGCGGGGTCGCGGGCGCCCTCGGAGCCTTCGGGCTGCTGCTCCTGCTCCGCTTCGCCACGACCTGGCTGGGCATCCTGCTGGGGCTCGCCTCGGAGAGCGAGGAGGCGGCGGGGCAGCTGGGCAGCGCCACGTTCATGCTGCCGCTGCTGTCGAACGCGTACATCCCCACGGACGGGATGCCGGGGTGGGTGCGGACGGTCGCCGAGTGGAATCCGATCAGTGCCGTCGCCACGGCGGCGCGGGACCTGTTCGGCAACGCTCCGGTGCCGCACGACGCGGCGTGGCCGGTGGCGCACCCGGTGGCCGGATCGCTCGCCTGGTGCGCGGTGCTGCTCGCACTGTGCGTGCCGCTGGCCGTCCGCCGGTACGGCGGCGGGGGCCGGTGACACCGCGCGCGTAGCGAGCCGGTGAGCTACGCGCGTAACGCGGGGCCAACTCCCTTGCGGGAAGGTCTGTTTCAGGGGGGAACGGGAACGGACGCCCTGGCCGGGTCAGGCCGACAGGAAGGCGCCCGCGCCCGGAACTAGCGGCTCCCGAAGAGGGAGCGGCGCAGCCTCCGCAGGGGAGCGAAGAGGGAGACCCGACGCACTCGGGCCCGCCGACCACCGCGGTCGTGCGCCACGTCCCGCGAGGTGAGCTCACGCATCAGCAGCGTCGCCTCGTGGGACTCACGCTGCGGGACGGCGGGGCCGCCCAGCACCGAGAGATGGCGGTCGAGGCGCGAACTGGTCGCACCACTCCCGCACGTGATCGCAGGGACCCTCGCCCTGCTGCGCACCGTTATCTGTTCCATGTCACTCCCCACCCGTACGAGGGCACCCGGCCCAGGGCAGGTTAACCCTATCGCCCCACCCTGACACTCGTGTATCCCGGTCGACTGATTCACCTCCTTCATAAGGAGGTTGACGATTACTCTCCGAATCCGACTGATTCCAGGGCGAGTTGGACAAGAGGGGCAGTAGTGGGCCTCTTCGAGCCCCCGGCGGGCTCGGTGGTGACGGCGAGTGAGCTCGACGCGGGGCCGAGGCGCTCGGCGACGACGGGCGTGGCGCCCTCCAGCAGGCCCTGGGAGCGCGGCGCCGACCCCTCCCGCATCTCCCACAGTTGGTGGACGCGGCCGCGCGGGGCGTCGCCGAGGCCCGTGACGCTCACCACGGCCTGCCCCTGGGACGGGGAGGCGACCACGTTCATGCCGCGCCCCTTCGCGTCCCGTTCCCTGGTCGCGGTGGCGTCGGGCGCGGCCAGGACGTGGGCGATCTCACGTGCGGTGGTCCGCTCCTGGTCGAGACGGTGGTCGGCGCGGGCGAGCCGGACGCCGAGGAGGACACCGGCGGCGAGAATCAGGGCCGCGCCGGTCGCGGCGAGCGGCACGAGCACGGCGCGGGTCCGCGCACGGGAGGGCGGCACCGGAGTGCGGACCTCCGCGGGCTCCTGTTCCGTCAGGCGTACGGAGGCGAGGACCCGCTCACGCAGTTCCGGGGGCGGCGCGGCGGCGGCCGCGCGCGCCAGGCGCACCGTGTCGCCCGCGAGCTCCCGCACCTCCTCCGGGCAGGTCGCACAGCGCGTCAGATGCCGCTCGAAGCGGCGCAGTTCCCGCGGGGTGAGCGCGTCCAGGGCGTACGGCACGGCGAGCGAGTGCACACCCCGCCGGGCCGCCGCGTCCCGCCGCGCGGCGTCGTCCCGGAGGGGCGCTCCCCCGCCCCAGGGCCACTTCACGCCGCCTCCCCCAGGCAGTCGCGCAGCCGGCGCAGCCCCTCCCGCATGCGGGTCTTGACGGTGCCGAGCGGCACGGACAGGCGCCGGGCCACCTCCCGGTACGTGTAGCCGTCGTAGTAGGCGAGCGTCACGGCCTGGTGCTGGAGGGCGGTGAGCCGCTCCATGCAGCGGCGCACCCACTCGCGCTCCATGGCCACCTCCACCTCCTCGGCGACCTGGTCGAAGGCGGGCACGTCGGCCCGCCGGGCCACCCGCTGCTCGCGCTCCCCCGCGGCGCGCACGCTGCGCACCCGGTCGACGGCTCTGCGGTGGGCCAGCGTGAGGATCCACGACTGGGCGCTGCCGCGCGCGGGGTCGAAGCGGGCGGCGGAGCGCCACAGTTCGAGCAGGACCTCCTGCACGACCTCCTCCGACTGGGCGGAGTCGCGCAGCACCCTGCGCACGAGTCCGTACACCGGACCGGCCACCAGGCCGTACAGCTCTTCGAACGCCTTCTGGTCACCGCGGGCGACCAGGGGCAGCAGCTCATCGGCGTCCACCGTTCCCCCTTCCGCATCTCTCCGTACGTCTCCATGGGGGGCCTGGCTCGGGCTCATTGTGGGGGTGCTCCGGGGCAGTGGGAAGCCCGGCGGAGGCGCCCGGAGACCCGGGAAATACGTACGCGGAACACCAAACCGCCGGAGCGGCCGCGCCGAATGGCTTCCGTCAGGCGGTCGCCGCGAGCGCGCGCGGCCGCGACCACGGATCCACTCAGAGAAAGCGACGGACGCGATGACAGCAATCGCCAGGAGCACGGCGGGCCGACGGGGCCTCGCCGCGCTCATCTGTGGCGCGCTGGCCGCCGGGGGGCTCGCAGCCGCCGGAGTCAGTGCGCTCCAGCCGGGGGCGGCGGGCGCCTCCAGCCACCGGGAGGCCCCGCTGATCTCGGGGCAGCCGCAGTACGACAACACGGACGTGTACGCGTTCGTCAGCCCCGACAAGCCGGACACCACGACGCTCGTGGCCAACTGGATCCCCTTCGAGGAGCCCGCGGGCGGCCCGAACTTCTACCTGTTCCCCGAAGACGCCCAGTACGACGTGCACATCGACAGCGACGGCGACGGACAGGGCGACCTGCTCTACCGCTGGACCTTCGAGACCCAGCGCAAGAGCGGCGACACCTTCCTGTCCAACACGGGCCCGGTGACAAGCCTCGACGACCCCGACCTGAACGTGACGCAGACGTACGACATCGACCTGCTGCGCCTGAAGGAGCAGAAGGTGGTCTCCACCAAGAAGGTGGCGGACAACCTGCCCGTCGCGCCGTCGAACGTCGGCAAGGCGTCGATGCCCGACTACAAGAAGCTGCGCGACCAGGCGGTGCGCACGGTCGACGGCGGCGGCACGTCGTACGTGGGCCAGGCCGACGACCCGTTCTTCCTGGACCTGCGGGTCTTCGACCTGCTGTACGGGGGTGACCTCTCGGAGGTCGGCCGGGACACGCTCAAGGGCTACAACGTGAACACCGTGGCCCTGCAGGTGCCGACCGCCCAAATACGCCAGTCCGCGGACCAGCCGGTCGTCGGGGTCTGGTCGACGACGCAGCGCAAGAACGCCAAGGGCGACTGGACGCAGGTGTCGCGGCTCGGCAGCCCCCTCGTCAACGAGGTCGTGGTGCCGCTCAAGGACAAGGACAAGTTCAACGCGTCCGCGCCGTGGAACGACTCCCAGTTCCTGAAGTACGTGCAGAAGCCCGAGCTGGCACAGCTCCTGCAGAAGATCTACAAGATCAAGGCCCCGGCCGAGCCCCGCAAGGACCTGGTCTCGGTCTTCCTGACCGGCGTCAAGGGCCTCAACCAGCCGCCGAACGTCCGCCCCGCGGAGGCCCTGCGCCTCAACACGTCCATCAAGCCCACCAGTTCGCCCAAGCGGCTCGGGGTGCTCGACGGTGACAACGCGGGCTTCCCGAACGGGCGGCGGCTCGCGGACGACGTCGTGGACATCGAACTGCAGGCCGTCGCGGGTGAACTCGTCGGCGCCAAGAACGACCTGGGCGACGCGGTGAACGTGAACGACCAGCCCTTCGGCACCAGCTTCCCGTACGTGGCGCTGCCCACGTCGGGCTCGCGCGGCCCGCTGGCCAAGACGGACAAGGGCTCGGCACGGGACGCCCTCAACGGTGGTGCGGTGCCGCAGCGTCCCGCCGCCTCCGACGACTCGACGGACACCGTCCTGATCGCGTCCGCCGCGGCGGGCGCCGCCGGGGTGCTCCTCGTCGGCCTCGCCCTGGTGTGGTGGCGGACCCGGCGCAGGGAGACCAGCTGATGCGGCGCTCCCTCGGGCGGACCGCGGTGGCCGCCGCGGCCCTGGCGCTCGCCCTGACCGGGGGCGCGGTCGTGCTCGGCGGTACGCACGAGGCGGGGCGGTCACCGATGGTGGCCGCCCCGGCCCCGCCGCGAGGCGAGCTGCGCTCCGGCGACCTCGACCGCGGCATCCCCGCCCTCCAGGCCCATCTGCGCACCCAGCCACGGGACTTCGCGTCCTGGGCGACGCTCGGCACGGCCTATGTCGAGCAGGCCCGCACCCACGGTGACCCGTCCCGCTACCGGGCGGCCGCCCGCGCCCTGGACCGGTCCCTGGCCGTGCGCCCCGGCAACGACGCCGCGCTCGCGGGGCGCGCCGCGCTCGCCGCCGCCCGGCACGACTTCAAGGGCGCCCTGCGCCACGCGGACCGCGCCCTCGCCGTGAACCCGTACGGCGAGCGGGCCCTGTCCTCGCGCGTGGACGCCCTCGTGGAGCTCGGCCGCTACCGGGAGGCGGCCCGCGCGGCGGACCTCGCCGACGAACGGCGGCCCGGCATCCCGGTGTTCACCCGGTACGCGTACGTGCGGGAGCTGCGCGGCGACGCGGCGGGCGCACGCCGCGTCCTGAACCGCGCGCTGGCCTCGGCGACGGCGCCGGGCGACGTGGCGTACGTGGCGACGGCGCTCGGTCAACTGGCCTGGCGCCAGGGCATGTACGCGACGGCCGAGCGGCACTGCGGCCGGGCGCTCCGGGCCCAGGCGGCCTACCTCCCGGCGCTGGAGTGCCGGGCACGCGCGCGCGGGGGACGCGGCGACACGGCCGGGGCGCTCCGTGACCTGCGCGAGGTCGTGGCCCGCTACCCGCTGCCCGGCCCGCTGGTGGAACTCGGCGAACTCTACGAAGCGAAGGGCGACATGCGGCAGGCACGGACCCAGTACGGACTCGTGAACACCTGGCTGCGGCTGGCCCGCGCCAACGGCGTCAACGCCGACCTGGACACGGCCCTCGCCGCCACCGACCACGGCGACAAGAAGGCCGCCCTGCGCGCGGCCCGCGCCGAGTGGTCCCGCCGCCGCACGGTCCACACCGCGGACGCCCTCGCCTGGGCGCTGCACGCGGCGGGGCGCGACGAGGAAGCCCTGGGACACGCCCGCAGGGCCACCGCGACGGGCTTCAAGGAGGCGTCGTTCTGGTACCACCGCGGCATGATCGAGCGCGGCGCGGGCGAGAAGGGCGCCGCCCGCCGCTCCCTGAGGACGGCGCTGGACCTCAACCCGGCGTTCTCGCCCACCGGTTCGCGTGCCGCGCGGGCGGCGCTGCGGGATCTGGGGGACGGGGGGAGCACCTCATGAGTCGAGGACGGATGGGCGGGTGGTGGCGCGCAGGCGTACAGGAAGCGCTGCCGCTCGCGCAGCGTGGGCCGCGCACAGCACGCCCGCCGCTCGCTGAGCAGGAGCGGCGCACACCGGGCCTGCCGGTCCCGTCCGGCAGCCCGGCACACCGCCGACCGGACGGCCGGGCGCGTGGGCGGAGGCGGCCGCGCCGCGCCGTCCTGCGCTGCCTGGCCGTACTCGCGGGCGTCGCCGCCCTGCTGGCCCTGCCCGCCACCGCCGCCTCCGCCCACCCCCTCGGGAACTTCACCGTGAACCGGTACGACGGGCTCGTCGTCGCCCCGGACCAGGTGCGGATCGACCACGTGGAGGATCTCGCGGAGGTCCCGGCCACCCAGGCGAAGTCCCGTATCGAGGCGGTCGGGTTGAGCGGGTGGGGGCGGGAGCGGTGCAGGGACGCGGCCCGGGACAGCCGGGTCAGCGTCGGAGGCGACGCCGTGCGGCTCGACGTCGTGTCGGCACGCGCGCGCGTGCTGCCCGGGCAGGCCGGGCTCGACACCCTCCGGGTGGAGTGCGCGCTGCGCGCCCCGCTCACCCACCAGGGCAGGGCCGAGGTCCGGTTCCGGGCCGCGGGCCGACCCGGGCCCGGCTGGCGGGAGGTCACCGCGCGCGGCGACCGCATGACGCTCAAGGGCTCCGACGTGCCCGGTGAGTCCGTCTCACGGCGCCTCACCCGGTACCCCAAGTCGCTGCTCTCCTCCCCGCCCACCGCCACCACCGCCGCGCTGCGTGCCCTGCCCGGCGGCCCCGCACTCGCCGAGGAGCGGCCCGCGGCGCCGCCGGTGACCTCCGCGCTCCCCCGGGGCGCGGACCGCTGGACGCAGGCCCTCACCTCTCTCGTCGCCCGCCGGGACCTCACGCCCGCCTTCGCCGCGCTCGCCCTCGGCACCGCCCTGGTGCTCGGCGCGCTGCACGCGCTCGCGCCCGGACACGGCAAGACGCTGATGGCCGCGGCCGCCGCCGCCCGTGGGCGCGCCTCGTTCCGCGACGTGCTGCCGCTCGCCGCCTCGGTGACCGTGACCCACACGCTGGGCGTGGTCGCGCTCGGGCTCCTCATCGCCGGCGGCTCCGCGGCCGCGCCCTCGGTGATCGCCTGGCTCGGCGTCACCAGTGGCGTGCTCGTCGCGGGCGCGGGGGCGATGCTCCTGCGCCGCGCCTGGCGCAGAAGGAACAGCGGCCACGGCCACAGCCACCGTCACGACCACCACGGTCACGGCCACCCGCACGGGCACGAGCACGAGCACGGACACAACCATCACGGCCACCACCATCACGACCACGACCACGACGCCCCGCCCACCGTCCGCGGCGCCCTCTTCCTCGGCTTCGCCGGGGGGCTCGTGCCCAGCCCCTCCGCCGTCGTCGTGCTCGTCGGCGCCGCCGCGCTCGGCGAGGCGTGGTTCGGGGTGCTGCTCGTCCTCGCGTACGGGACGGGGCTCGCCGTCACGCTCACCGCGGCCGGGTTCCTCGTCGTGCGCGTGGGCGCCCTCGCCGGGCGGCGGGCGGCGGGGCGGCGCGGCCTCGGTGGCGTGCGCCGAGTCGCGCACCGATTCGTGCCCCTGGGCTCCGCCTGCGTCGTCCTCGCCCTTGGGTGTGGATTGGTGCTCAAGGGGGCGGCAACGGCGCTCGGTTGAGGTAATTTTGTCGAGAATCGCCTAGGGCCTGATCCGCACGGCGGGCCCCAGCTGGGCACGGCTTCCGAGGGGGCGCCCGTGAGCGACGACGAGCGTGTGATCGCAGGGCGCTACCGCCTCACGTCCCCGCTCGGCGAGGGCGGCATGGGCACGGTGTGGCGGGCGCGCGACGACGTGCTGGGGCGCGAGGTCGCCGTCAAGGAGGTGCGCGCCCCCGCCGGGCTCCCGGCCCCCGAGGTGGACCGGCTCTACGCGCGCCTGGAGCGCGAGGCGTGGGCCGCCGCCCGCATCCCGCACCGCAATGTGGTGACCGTCTACGACGTGGCGAGCGAGGACGGCCGCCCCTGGATCGTGATGGAGCTCGTCCGCGGGCTCTCGCTCTCCGAAGTGCTGGAGGCCGAGGGGCCGATGCCCCCGCAGCGCGCCGCGCACATCGGCGCCGAGGTCCTCGCCGCCCTGCGCGCGGCCCACGAGGCGGGGGTCCTGCACCGCGACGTGAAGCCGGGCAACGTCCTGCTCGCCAACGACGGCCGCGTCGTCCTCACCGACTTCGGCATCGCCATGGTCGAGGGCAGCTCGGCCCTGACGATGACGGGCGAGGTCGTCGGCTCGCCCGAATTCCTCGCCCCGGAGCGGGCGTTGGGGCAGCGGCCGGGGCCCGCCTCCGACCTGTGGTCCCTGGGGGTGCTGCTGTACGCGGCGGCGGAGGGCAACTCGCCGTTCCGCCAGGACACCCCGCTGAGCACGCTGCGCGCGGTCGTCGACGAGGAGCTGCCCCCGCCGCGCCACGCGGGCCCGCTCACCTCGGTCATCGAGGGGCTGCTCCGCAAGGACCCGGCCGAGCGCAGCTCCGCGTCGGACGCCGAACGCGATCTGCGCCTGGTGGCCGCGGGCGGCTCCCCGCGCGCGGAGACGCCCCCGGCCTCCTACCAGCCGACAATCACCGCGCCGTTCCGGCCCGCCCCGGAGCCGGCCACTCCGGCGACCCCGATGGGGGCCACGGCCCCGTCCGGCACCCCGCTCCCCTCCTCCGGCACCACGACCACCACCACAACTGGCCGCTCCCGCCGCTCCATCGTGGCTCTCGTCGTCGGCCTGATCGCCCTCGTGCTGGCCCTGGGCGGCATCACGTACGCCCTGGTCAACAAGGACGACGGCGGGGGCGGCAGCAGTGGGGGCAGCACGGGCGGGGACACGGGCGGCAGCGGTGGCGACTCCGGCGGCAAGAGCGGCGGCAACAACAGCGGCGGGTCCACCGGGGGCAACGGCGGCTCCACGGACGGTGGTTCGGGCGGCGACGGCGGGAGCGGCACCACGGGAGGAGGCGGAGGGAGCGGAGGGAGCGGAGGGAGCAGCGGCAACGGGGGAACCGGGGGTTCCACCACCAAGCCGCCCCAGTCCGTGAAGGTCCACGTCTCGGGCGCGCACACCCAGTACTCGGGCGCCTGCCCGCCCGTAGCCGGCCAAGCCCCCACCTTCACCGCGACGTTCACGGTGGGCCGGGTGCCCACCACCGTCGAGTACCGCTGGGTCACGGCCTCGGGCGAGCCGAGCGACCCGGGCTGGAAGAGCCTCGCCTTCCCGTCGGGCGGCGGGAAGACGAAGCAGGTCAATCACGTCGAGCTGAACTACGACGCGACGGGCGGAGGGACGTACGAGAACTCGATCAGCGTCGAGGTCCGCTCGCCCGTGAACGCGACGTCCAACTCCGTCTCCTATGCGGTCACATGTGAGACGGAGACCCCGACGGGCGGGGCCTCCACCTCTCCTTACGACGCCACGCAGCCGAGCGGCTAGACGACTGGGCGACTGGGCGACTGGGCGACTGGGCGACTAGGCGACCGAGCTGAACGCGGGCAGATAGCCACCGGACTGTCCGGCGGCCGTGGGGTGGTAGGACTCGCTGATGTTGGTCCACTCCAGGCTGTGCAGCCAGGAGCTGCCGGAGCAGATCTCGTGGCCGGTGAACTCGTCGGTCACGGAGGAGAAGGTGAAGCCGTGGTCGGCCGCGCGCTTGGCCGTGGCGGCGTTGAGGTAGTCCGCGGCGCCGTTGATCGCGGTGCGCTTCTTGTCCGAGAGCCCGACGGAACAGCTGCCGCCGATCTTGTAGAAGCGGGGGTAGCCGAGGACGACGACATGCGCCGAGGGGGCCTTGTCGTGGATCGCGGTGTACGTCTTGTCGAGATTGCCGGGGAGCGTCGAGTCGACGTACTTCTTGGCCTCGTCGATGCGGGCGAGGCAGCTGCTGTCGGAGCCGAGGACGCAGTCCTGCATGACGTCCGCGAAGCCCGCGTCGTTGCCGCCGATGGAGATGGAGACGAGCCCGGTACCGGAGCCCAGCGGTCCCAGCTGGTTCGCCACGACATCACCCGTACGGGCACCCGAGCAGGCCGTGAAGGAGAAGCTCGCGGGCGAGTGCGCCGCCGCCCACAGGACCGGGTACGCCTTCGTGCTGCGCTTGCAGTTGCCACTTCCGCTGTCGTAGCTGCCGGACCCGACACCGGAGGAGTAGGAGTCGCCGAGTGCCACATATCCGGTGGCGGCGGCCTGTTGGCCGCTCTCTTCGGCTGCGTGTGCCGCCGCGGCCCCGGTCAGGGCGAAGACGACGGAGAGGAGGAGTGAGGAAGCGTATGCCGTAATTCGGGACAATCTCATGGAACCTCCCTTAGCAGGATTTCTGCCTCGACTGTGGTAGCACGCCCCTTACGTCGCCGGTAGTGTCCATGCCAACAATTTCGGGTGACAACTGCCGGGCGGCAGCGGCGGGTTGAGGAACGTCCCGTCATAACTCTTCCCCGTCCGAGGCACCTCGGCCGCGGTCGCAGGCGGCCGACTTCCCCGTCTTGACGGGTCCCCGGGGACTGCGCGACATTGAAGCCCGGCATCCGGCGCTTCAGGGGGCAAAGTCGCCAATGCAGACGTTAGGGATCAAGTCGTTGTCATCAGACACCGGGGAGAGCGGCAGACAGGGCCGCGGCCAGGGCCGTCACACAGATGTGCTGCCGCTGCTCGCGGGTGCGGCCGTCGCCGTCGGCGCGGTCGGCGCGATGCTCGCGCTCACGGACATCACCTCGCCCCTGCGCGCCCCCTTCGTGCTCTTCTTCCTGCTCGCCGCTCCCGGTGCCGCGATCGGCGCCTGTCTGGAGGGACTTGACCCCTGGGGCCGTGCCGTGGCCGCCGTGTCCGGCGCCGTCGCGGTCAATCTGCTGACCGCGCAGACACTGCTCGCGCTGCACACGTGGTCGGTGCGCGGCGGCGTCGTCATCGTCGGCCTGCTCTCCGCGCTCATCCACCTGCTGACACTCATGCGGCGGCTGCGTCGCCGTACGGCGAGAAGGCGGACATCCTGACGTGGACATCACCGTGCACCGCCCCGGCGAACTCACCGAAGCCGACCGTCTCTCCTGGACGGCGCTCCAGTCGAAGGCCCATCTGAACGGCCTTCCGGAGCTGGCGAATCCGTTCCTCTCCCCCGAGTTCACGCTCGCGATGGGGCAGGTGCGGCGGGGTGTGCGGATCGCGGTGCTGCGCGAGGACGGTGAGCCCGCGGCGTTCTTCCCGTTCCAGAGATCCACCACCGGCGTCGGCCGGGCCATCGGCCTGGGCGTGTCCGACTGCCAGGGCCTGGTGCACCGGCCCGGCTTCACCTGGGACGCCCGGGAGCTGCTGCGGGCCTGCGGGCTCGCGGTGTGGGAGTTCGACCACCTCACGGAGGGCCAGGCCCCGTTCGCGGCCGGCGCCTCCGGCAGCTATCCGTCCCCCGTCATGGACCTCGACCAGGGGTACGAGGCGTATCTGGCCCAACTGCGCGAGCAGTCACCGAAGTTCACCCGTACGACGCTCGCCAAGCAGCGCAAGCTCGGCCGCGACCACGGCGAGGTGCGCTACGTGCACGACGAGCGGAACCCGGAGCGGCTGCGCACGCTGATGGCGTGGAAGTCCGCGCAGTACCGGCGCACCGGCCGCAGCGACCGCTTCGCGCACGAGTGGATCACCCGCCTCGTGCAGCGGCTCTTCCACACCAGGACCGCCCCGTTCGCGGGCGTCCTCTCCGTCCTCTACGCCGGTGACGTGCCGGTCGCCGCGCACTTCGGACTCCGCTCCGAGCGGATCCTCGCGTGCTGGTTCCCGGCGTACGACCCGGCGTTCTCGAAGTACTCCCCCGGTCTGATCCTGCATCTGCGCATGGCCGAGGCGGCCGCCGCCGACGGCATCGCCTACCTGGACCTCGGCCGGGGCGTGAAGGAATACAAGGACTCCCTCAAGACACGCGAACTCACCGTGTCCGAGGGGTGGGTGGCGCTGCGTCACCCGGTGGCGATCGGGCACAGGGCGCGGCGCGCCCCGGTCCGGGCGCTGCGCAACACCGTGCTGGCGCGGCCGGAATTCTTTGATCCGGCCGACCGGCTGCTCAAACGGCTGGGAAAGATCCGTTCAAGAAACCAGGAATAGCGCGGTCCGTATACAACGGTAAAGAATGGCCAAATCAACAAAAAAGCGGGACCATGTTCCAGGTCTTGCCATACGGGCTCAATCATCAATACCGTCGTACATCCACCCGCATCGGTCCATCGGCAACGGTCTAGGGGGAGGGCTCAAGACCACGAGGGATCCGGGGCGGGGCGCGGTAGGGGGGTGCCGTGCCCGGTGATGCGCCTATGCCGGGTCGCGTGCCGCGGTCGGCGGGGTCCGCTTCCAGGGGCTCACGCCAGCCAAGCCAGCTCAATTGGCCTGCTCGGAACTCCCATTCGGAGATCAATTCCGTCGTGGAGATCAATTTCGTGATGGCTGAGTGAGAACCCCCTCTTTCGAACCGGACAGACATCCGGACCGCCCGGGGGCGGGCGGTCCACCGGACGAGAGGGACAGACTCAATGACTTCTTTCGTGCGCCCGGTCGAGCCGGGGCAGGATTCCTTGATCGAGCCGTCAGCGCTCGAGCCGTCAGCAGGCACCGCGAGCACGAGGAAGTACCGGCCGGTCTCCTCGCACCTCGCGATAGCACCGCCGGTGAGCGTCGTGATTCCGGCCATGAACGAGGCGGAGAACCTTCCGTACGTCTTCAAGACGCTGCCCGAGTGGATCCATGAAGTCGTCCTGGTGGACGGCAATTCGACCGATGACACGGTGGCGGTCGCGCGCGAGCTGTGGCCGGACGTGAAGGTCGTGCGCCAGCTCGGCAAGGGCAAGGGGGACGCCCTGATCACGGGCTTCAACGCCTGCACGGGCGACATCATCGTGATGGTCGACGCGGACGGCTCGGCCGACGGCCACGAGATCGTCAGCTATGTCTCCGCCCTGGTCTCGGGCGCCGACTTCGCCAAGGGCTCCCGCTTCGCCAACGGCGGCGGCACGGACGACATGACGCCGGTCCGCAAGCTCGGCAACTGGGCGCTGTGCACGGTGGTCAACGCCAAGTTCGGCGCCCGCTACACCGACCTGTGCTACGGCTACAACGCCTTCTGGCGGCAGTGCCTCGACAAGATCGACCTGGACTGCACGGGCTTCGAGGTCGAGACGCTGATGAACATCCGCGTCGTCAAGGCCGGGCTGCGGGTCCAGGAGATTCCGAGCCACGAGTACCTGCGCATCCACGGCGTGAGCAATCTGCGGGCCGTGCGCGACGGCATCCGCGTCCTCAGAGTGATCCTCAGCGAGCGCTCGGGCCGTCGCGAGCGGCGCAGGCTCGCCCGTGCCGTGGCGGTGTCCGCGGGCCAGGGAGAGGCGTCTTGACCGGAAGCTGCCGGATCTCGGTGATCATCTGCGTGTACACCGAGGAGCGCTGGGAGGACATCCTCGCGGCGGTCTCCTCGGTGCGCGCCCAGTCCCTCGCGGCCCTGGAGACGCTCCTCGTGGTGGATCACAACGCCTCGCTCCTGGACCGCCTCACCCGGGAGTACAAGGAGACGGACGGGGTGCGGGTGCTCGCCAACGCGGGCCCCCGCGGCCTGTCCTCGGGCCGCAACACCGGCATCACGGCCGCCGCGGGCGAGATCCTCGCGTTCCTCGACGACGACGCCGTCGCCGAGCGGGACTGGCTGCGCCACTTCGCCGCCGGGTACGCCGACCCCCGGGTCATGGCGGTCGGCGGGCGCACCATGCCGGTGTGGGAGTCGCGGCGCCGCCCTGACTGGTTCCCGGAGGAGTTCGACTGGGTGGTGGGCTGCACGTACAAGGGCCTGCCCGAGGGCAGGGTGCGGGTCCGCAACGTCCTGGGCGGCAACGCCTCGTTCCGCCGCACCGCCTTCGACGCGGCGGGCGGCTTCGCCACGGGCATCGGGCGCGACGGCGACAAGCGCCCGCTCGGCTGCGAGGAGACCGAGCTGTGCATCCGCCTCACCCGCGCCAGACCGGACGCGATCCTGCTCATCGACGACAGCGCCGTGATCCACCACCGGGTCCCGGCCGCCCGCGAGCGCTTCCGCTACTTCCGCACCCGGGCCTACGCGGAGGGCCTCTCCAAGGCACTGGTGGCCCGAAGTGTCGGCACCGACAAGGGACTTGAGTCGGAGCGCCGGTACGCCACGCGCGTGCTGCCCGCCGGGGTGGCGCGCGGACTGCGGGACGCGCTGCTCGGCCGCAGGGGCGGCGCGGGGCGCGCGGGCGCGATCGTGACGGGAGTGGTGACGGCGGCCGGGGGGTACGTAGTCGGGAGCGTCCGCGCGCGCGGGTCCGGAGCCGCCTTCCGGATACCGCCGAGCGTGGAGGCGGGCAGGGCCGCGGGCTCGGCGGAGCAGGCGGGGCCCACGCCCGGGACGACGGCTCTGGGGGGAGGCGAGGCGGCATGAGCGGGCCCGTGCCCATCCTCATGTACCACTCGGTGTCCCGGCGCCCGACGCCGTCGACGGAGACCCTCTCGGTGTCCCCGGAGGCGTTCACCGAGCAGATGGAGACGCTGTGCGAGCGCGGTTTCACGCCGCTGTCCACCGCCCGGCTGGGCGCCGCCTGGCGCTCGGGCGGGCCGCTGCCGGTCCGGCCCGTCCTGATCACCTTCGACGACGGCTACGAGGGAGTGCACCGGCACGCCCTGCCGGTGCTCGCCAAGTACGGCTTCACGGCGACCCTGTTCGTCTCCACGGGCTGGCTGCGCGGCGCGTACGACACCGGCGGCGGCCTCGATCTGATGCTGGACTGGGACCAGGTGCGCGAACTGGCCGCGCAGGGCGTGGAGATCGGCGGCCACAGCCACACCCACCCCGAGCTCGACCAGCTGCCGCGGGACGACCTCTGGTTCGAGCTGCTGCGCTGCCGGGAGATCGTCGCCGCCGAACTCGGCACCGCGCCACGGTCGTTCGCCTACCCCTACGGCTACTCCAGCCGCCGGGTGCGCGACGCCGTGCGGGCGGCGGGCTTCGCGCAGTCGCTCGCCGTCGGCAACGACCTGGCGCGGCGCGACCAGGGCCCGTACGCGCTGCGCCGGGTGACGGTCCGCCGCACCACCGGGGCCGCGGAGTTCGCGCACCTGATCGAGGGGCACGCGATCGCCCGCACCTTCGCCAGGGACCGTGCCCTCACCAAGGGGTACGCCGTGGTCCGCAGAGCCCGACAGCTCCGCCGAAAGGCCGACAGCTCCCGTGTCTGACACGACCACCGCCCAGGAGTCCGCGACCACCGCGACCGGGCCCGCGACCCCGGCCGGCCGCAGGCTGCGGCTGCCCGGCCTCGGGCGCGGGCCGCGGGGCGGCAGGAACAGCAAGGACGGCAAGAAGCGCATGAGTCCGGGCGGCGCCGACGGCGGCAACCAGCTCTTCCGCAACGCCTACGCGCTCATGCTCAACACCGGCATCTCCGGTGTGCTCGGCGTCGGCTTCTGGCTGGCCGCCGCCCGCTACTACTCGGACTCGGCGGTCGGCCAGGGCTCGGCGGCGATCGCGGCGATGAAGTTCCTCGCGGGACTCACCGCCGTGACCCTGACGGGCGCCCTGGCCCGCTTCATCCCGGTCGCCGGACGGTACACGGGTCGGCTCATCTTCCGTACGTACGCGGGGAGTTCGGCCGCCGTCGCGTTCGCCGCGCTCGTCTTCCTGCTCACGCTCGACTGGTGGGGGCCCTCGTACCGCTTCCTGCACGGGCCGGTGCACGGGATCGGCTTCATCGCGGCCGTCGTCGCCTGGTCGCTGCTGACCCTCCAGGACGGCGTCCTGACGGGGCTGCGCAGCGCGCTGTGGGTGCCGGTCGGCAACACGGTGTTCTCCACGGTGAAGCTGGGGCTCCTGATCGCGATCGCGGCGGCGATCCCGACGGCCGGGGTCTTCGTGTCGTGGGTGGCCGCGATCGCGGTGTCCGTGGTGCCGCTCGGCTGGCTGGTGTTCCGGCGTCTGGTGCCCCGGCACGTCCGGCTCACGGACGGCAGGGCACAGCCGCCGTCGCTGCGCGAGATGGGCCGCTTCCTCGCGGGCGACTACACCGGCTCGCTGTTCTCGCTGGCCGTCGTCTACCTCGTCCCGGTGATCATCGCCTCGCAGGTCAGCTCGCAGGACAACGCGTACTTCTACGTCACCACCACCATCGGCGGCACCGTCAACCTGCTCGCCATCAACATGGGCGCCTCGCTGACCGTCGAGGGCTCCCACGACCCGGCGACGCTCGCCGCCAACACCCGGGCGGCGCTCGGCCGGATGGCGCGGATCATGCTGCCGGTGTGCGGCCTGCTCTTCCTCGGGGCGCCGTACGTCCTGCGCGTCTTCGGCGAGGCGTACGCGGACGCGGCGACGCCGCTGCTGCGCTGGTTCGCGGTGGGAGCGCTCCTGAGAGTCGTCATGGAGACGTACTTCGCGGTCCTGCGCGCACAGAGCCGTACCTCCGGACTCGCCTGGCTGCAGGGCCTGTTGTGTGTCCTGGTCCTCTCCCTCACCCTGGCCCTGCTGCCCTCGATGGGGCTCACCGGCGCCGGGGTCGCGGAGATCTCCAGCCTCACGGTGATCGTCGCGATCGCCGCCCCGAAGCTGCTGCGTGTCCTGCGCACGGCCGCACCCGCCGAGCCGGTGCCCGCGGGCACGGCCCCGGACGGCGACCTCGCCGACCTGGGCACGCCGGACGTCCCGGCGCCGGAGGTACGGGCGAAGGCACCCGGGCAGGGCCCCGCACCGAGCACGGACACGACGAATACCGCGAAGGCCGCGAAGACGGCGAAGGGCGAGCGCCACGGCCCCGCGTGGGCGCTGCGCGAGACCCTGGACTCCGACACCCTGCACCTCGCCGTGCAGCTCGACGTCGACCACCAGGAGCGCCGCCCGGACGTACGCCCCTGGCCCGGGACGCCGAGCGGCGGCACGCGCGTCGGGAACCTCGGCGAGCAGGACCACCACCACGACCACCGGCCGACGTGGGCCCTGCGGACACCGTTCACCCCGTCCAGGGGCACACCGACCACGCCGGCCACGCCGGCCACAGAGTCGCCACCGACCCCTCGTACGTATACGGACGCAAGCCCGCGTACGACGGCCAGCACGGCCTCAAGTCCCGCCTCGGGCACGGCGTCCGTGGCCGTACCACCGCAGGCACCCGAGCGGCCGGAGCCCCCCGCGGACGCCTTCGGCCCCCTGGACCTCGGCCCCGAGGACGCCGGGAGGCGCGGGCACCACCGCCTCCTCGCCCTCGGCCTGCTCCTCGTCGCGGCGCTGGCCCTCTACTGGCTGCCCGCGCTCGGCATCGGGGAGTCGGGGCTCGACGACATGGGCGGGCTCGGCCTGATCTCCGTCCTGCCGAAGGCCACGCTGCTCGGGGCCGCGCTGCTCGTCGTGGTGTTCGGGGCGCTGCTGTGGGCGGAGCAGCAGCACAAGAAGCTGCTCCTGGTGACACTGCTGGCCACGGTGGTGTCGCTGCACGCGCTGCCCGCCGTCCTGGAGGCCGAGCCCCGGTTCGCGACGGCGTACCAGCACCTCGGCTTCCTGGAGTACATCGACAGGACCGGTTCCGCGGTGCCGGACCTGGACGCGCGCTGGAGCTGGCCCGGGTTCTTCGCGGCGGCCGCGTTCGTCGCGAAGGCATGCGGCGTCGGCGACTTGACGGAGGTCATCCGCTGGTGGCCCCTGACCATGCAACTCCTCTACCTGGCGCCGATGTTCCTGCTCCTGCGCTCACTGCGGGCGAGCTGGCGCGCCAAGTGGACCGGGCTGTGGATCTTCGTCCTGAGCGGCTGGGTGGGCCAGGACTACTTCTCGCCGCAGGGCTTCACCTACCTCCTCTACCTGAGCTTCGTGGCGGTGCTGCTCGTCTGGTTCCGGGCCCCGCGCATGCTCTGGGGCCGGCGCCGGCCCGGCGAGGCGGAGGTCGAGCCGACGGACCGCCGCCAGCGCGCGGTGCTGCTCCTCGTCCTGGTCGCCCTGTTCGCGGCGACGGTCCCGGCCCACCAGCTGACCCCGTTCGTGATGCTGGGCGTCCTGGCCGTCCTCGTCATCGTGGGCCGCTGCGAACTGCGCGGCCTGCCCATGCTGTTCGCGGTCCTCGTCGCCGTCTGGGTGGGCTTCTTCGCGGAGCCGTACTGGTCCGGGCACTTCGACGAGCTGTTCGGCGGGGTGGGCGGCGTCGGCGGCAACGTCTCGTCCTCCGTCTCCGGCCGCATGGAGGGCGGCAGTTCGAGCCACAAGCTGGTGCTGTACGTGCGCGTGCTGCTGGCGGGCGGGGTGATGGCGTTCGCCTGCTGGGGGTGGTGGCGCAGGCGCGACCACAAGTACAGCGAACGCTCGCTGCTCGTCCTCGCGTTCATCCCGTTCCTGGGCTTCGGCATGCAGTCGTACGGCGGCGAAATGGCCCTGCGCGTCTTCATGTTCGCGCTCCCGGGCGCGGCGCTGCTCGCCGGTCTGGCCCTCTTCCCGCGCACGGGCATCACCCCCGAGGAGCGGGACAAGGACCGCGTGAGCCTCGCACCGCTGGCCGCGCTCATGGCGGGCCTGCTCCTGATGGGCGGCTTCCTGGTGGCGCGCTGGGGCAACGAGCCCTTCGAGCGCGTCAGACCGGGCGAAGTGGCCGCGATGAACTACATCTACGACCACGACTCCCCGACGGTACGGCTGCTCTGGATGACCAACGACACGATCAACGACGTGACACCGGCGATGCCGTGGGGCACCCGCGACATGGAGAAGGTCCAGTACGTCCCGACGCTGGCCCCCGCCGACCCGGTCCTCGTCTCCAGCCTGGTCAAGGCCCTCAAGGACGCGGGCCCGCAGTCGTACCTGATGGTCAACCGCAGCCAGTCGGTCTACCTCCAGCTGGACGTGGGCTATTCACGGTCGTGGGAGTCCCGGCTGCTGAGCAACCTCGACCACCGGGCGGAGCTGAAGAAGGTCTTCTCCCACAAGGACGCGAGCATCTACGCGCTGCGGAACCAGCCGGACGGCAAGGTCCAGAAGGCGGATCCGGGCCCGATCGGCCCGCAGGTGACGTGGACGCCGTGGTCGGTGGTGGGGGCGCTGGCGGCGATCGCGCTGGTGCTGTTGCTGACGGCGCGGGAGGTGGTTCGGGTCGCGGCGGCGCCGAGCGTGCGCAAGGTCCGCTGGCTCCAGAGCAGCTTCTGGTTCTCGCTGCCTCTGCTGTCGGTGCTGTTCGCTTCGCTGATCCAACGGTTCCTGACGATGAAGTAGCTGATGAAGCAGCTGTGGAGGCCGGGCGGCGCCCTACCTCCGCAGCCACTTCACCTCATACCCCGCCATGTCGAACCGCTTCCCGTCCACCTTCGCGCTGATGGTCCGATCAAGCGTGTTCACCACCAGAAGATCCTCCGCGTCAGCGAGGACCTTCACATTGGGCCGGTCATCCGCCGCGACAGCCACCCGCTGAAACTTCGTCCCGGGCGGAAACGCGTCCCCGAACCGCTCCACAAGACCGAGCATGGGCAACTCCCGCCCTCCGTCACCCAGTTGCGTGGAGCTCCACAGACACCCCGCACACGCCCGCCCCCTGTTCTGCGGATTCCAGTAGAACCCGCTGCTCACCCCGCCCTTGGCCATCGCGATCATCCCCGACGCCTGCACGGCGACCCGGTGCCGCTCGGCCCACCCGTCCCGGTCGTCGTTGCTGTCACCGGGCTCCACGTAGTACTCGGCCCACCACAACGGCAGCCCGCCCGTCTGCTTCCGCACCCACCGGCTCACGGCCGTGAACTTGTCCGTGGCCCCGAACTCGTCCGGGATCATGTCGTCGTCACGGGTGTAGCTGGAGCCGTCCACGACCACGAAGTCGGCGCCCGCCTTGTTCTTGTTCCAGTAGTCGAAGGCGTCGATGATCCGCTGGTCGACGCGTCCCCAGGGGCCCTTGAGGGTGTCCGAGGACTCCTCGGTGTCGCGCGGGTCGACGCTGTCCATCACCAGGTAGGGCCCGCCCACCATGATGTCCTTGTCGACCTTCTTGAGCTCCTTGTAGACGAGGTTGTAGAGCTCCGTGTACCCCTCGTAGTCCCAGCGCCCCTTCTCGTTGCTCCAGAAGCCCTTGAACTCGTTCCACACGATGAAGTGCTTGACGTCCGGGTAGCGTCGCGCGATCGTCCCGGCGAGCCGGGCGAAGTCCTTGTAGTGCTCGGGTTCGGGGGCCGTCTCCAGGGCGGGCTGACTCCAGTCCGTGTTGTCGGCGCCGGGCTTGCCGCCCTTCATCCAGTCCGGAGAGCAGCACAGGGTGATGACGGGCGTGCCGTCGGTCCTGCGGATGAAGTCGATGCGGCTGTCCAGCTCGGAGAAGTCGTAACGCCCCTTCACCGGCTCGGGGTTGCCCGCACCCCAGCCCATGATGTGCTGGTTCTGCGGGAGGGGCCGCTTCTTGTCGGAGAGCAGCGACTCGACCTTCTTGGTGGCGCCGTCCTCGCCCTGGTCGGCGCTGTACCGGGTGTGCGTGAAGCCCCAGCCCACGTCGGGGCCGGTCTTTCCGGGGACCTCGGGGGTGCCGTGCACCTTGTCGCCGTCACGCGTGGTTCCGGTGGTGTCCCCCTTGCCCTCGGGCAGTGTGGTGATGACGGTGAGGATCAGGGCCAGTGCGGCCACACCAACGCCGAGCAGAGCGGTGAGGCGCCACCGACCCGCTCCCGATTTCCACCCATGACGTCCCATCAGGGGCAAGCGTATCGGCGCGAGTTGGCGGTAGCACAGGTTCCGCGCGACAGCTCGGTAACGACGCACGGACCCAGCGTGAGGTGCCCCCAAGCCGGGGCAGATCCCACGATCCGGGACGCACTGCAGAATGTGGATGCACGAGACGCATGGGTGCCGGATCATGGCGGCATGTCTGCGAACCCTCAGGACGCCCTGCCGATCCGGCTCAACGTCGACGACAGCGACTCGCCCTCGGACGTCGTGGACGCGCTGTTCCTCGGCCGCTTCGCCTCCGGGGAGCAGCCGTTCTCGCACAGCGTCAACATCGACCGGGTCAAGTCCGGCTCCACCCTGCTCCCCAAGAACGCGCGGGTGCTGCGCGCCGCCCGCGACGACGACCGCAGCGCCACGCTCGCCGAGGGCGACGGCTGGACGCTGCTCGTCTCCCGCTGGAACAGGGGCGCGGACGTGACGGCCACGGCGACCACGGCGGAGCTCGCCGAGTCGGTCGTCGCGCAGGCGACGGACGGCGCGCAGGACGAGCCCGAACCCCAGCCGGAGAACGTGACGATGGGGTTCTGGTACGTGTCGCCGCGCCGCGGCCCGCACCGCACCACCCGGCAGATCTCGGCGGGCACGTGGGAGGAGGTGCGGGAGAACTACACGGCGCCGGTGGCCGACGCGATGGACAAGCTGATGAAGACGGCGCCCGAGGACATCTCGGGCCGCCTGCTCCTCCTGCACGGCCCGCCCGGCACGGGCAAGACGTCGGCGCTGCGCACGCTCGCCCGCTCCTGGCGCGACTGGTGCCAGGTCGACTGCGTCCTGGACCCGGAGCGCCTCTTCTCGGACGTCGGCTATCTGATGGACATCGCGATCGGCGAGGACGACGGCTCGGCGAAGGGCCGCTGGCGGCTGCTGCTCCTGGAGGACTGCGACGAGCTGATCCGCGGCGAGGCCAAGCACACGGCGGGCCAGGCCCTCTCCCGCCTCCTCAACCTGACGGACGGGCTGCTCGGCCAGGGCCGCAACGTCCTGGTCGGGGTCACGACGAACGAGGACCTGGAGCGCCTCCACCCCGCCGTGGTCCGCCCCGGCCGCTGCCTGGCCCGCATCGAGGTGGGCCCGCTCACGCGCACGGAGTCGGTGAACTGGCTGGGCCGCGAGGAGGGCGTGGGCCGCGAGGGCTCCACCCTGGCGGAGCTGTTCGCGCTGCGCAGGGGCTCGGGCCCGACGTCGGTCCCGGACCCGCGGGAGGGCGCGGACGCGGGGCTGTACCTGTAGGCGGCCCCGCCGGGGGCTGTACCTGTAGGCAGCCCCGCCGCGTTCAGCCGGAGTCCCCGTAGGCGGCACGCAGCGCGTCCCGTACGGCGGCCAGGGCGTCCTCCTCGGACAGCCCGAGCCGCCGGACCCGCTCGGCATACGCCTGCGCCTCGTCGGCCGCGCCCTTCGCCGCCGCGTCCCCCGCGGCGGCGACGAAGGTCCCGTTGCGCCCGCGCGTCTCGATCACGCCGTCCGCCTCCAGGGCCCGGTACGCCTTGGCCACGGTGTTCGCGGCAAGCCCCAGCGACTCGGCGAAGCCGCGCACGGTGGGCAGCTTGTACCCGACGGGCAGCACGCCGGAGCGGGCCTGCTCGGCGATCTGGGCCCGGATCTGCTCATAGGGCGCGGCGCCCCCGCCCCGGCCATCAATATCGATCTTCAAGGTCACGGGCAGAGTCTCCCACCTGAAGCCACCGGCCGACCCCCCTTCCCCCAGCCCGTCCGGGGCCTTTCAGCTCATGGATGCAGCCGGGAAGGGGCGGGATCGGGGAAGAAAAACAAGAGGCGCCCACCCCCACGCCCCCGTACCGTGCCACCACATGACAGTGATCGTCCGCGACCTGGACCCCGAGAACCAGGTGGACGCCGAGGCATTCGCCCACGTCCGCCGAGCCGCCGTCCCCGCGATGCTCTCGACCGCCGCCTCCGTGGCGTTCGACGCGGCCCACGCGCACCCCGACGCCCGCTACCGCCTCCTGGTGGCCGAGCACGAGGGCCGGGTCATCGGCACGGCCCAGGTGGGCCTCGCCCACGACAGCCCCGAGCCGGGCCTCGGCTTCGCCAATGTCTACGTCCACCCGGACCACCGCGGCCTGGGCGCGGGCTCGCTGACCCTCCGTACGGCGGAGGAGCACTTGGCGCGAGAGGGCGCGACGTCCGTCTACTCCTGGGTCCTGGAGACCCCGCAGAACCTGGCCTTCGCCGCGGCCCGCGGCTACGAGGCCCGCCGCCCCGCCCACTTCCTCCGCCTCGACCTGGCTACGGGCACGCTCCCTCCCCTGGCCCCGCCGCCCCCCGGAGTGGAACTGCGCACGGCGGCGGACTACGCGGACGACCCGCGCCCCCTGTTCGACCTGGACGCGGAGGCCGTCGAGGACGAACCCGGCGACATCCCCACGGAGTTCACGGACTACGAGCAGTGGCTGGCCGAGACCTGGCACCACCCGCTCCAGAACCACGAACTCACCACGGTGGCCGTGGCGGACGGCCGCCCCGTCGCGTTCAGCGCGGCCCGCACGGACGACGGCACGCGCTACTCGACGGGCATGACGGCCACCGCCCGCGCCTACCGGGGCCGCGGCCTGGCGAAGCTCGCCAAGAACGACTCGCTGCACCGCGCCCGCGCGGCCGGCTGCACGGAGGCGTTCACGGGCAACGACGCGGGCAACGAGCCGATGCTGGCGATCAACAACTGGTTCGGCTACGAGATCTGCGCGACGGAGGTACGCCATGTCCACCAGCTCCCTTGAGGCGACGGCCATGACGACGATCCAGGTCACCCTCCTCAAGTCGGGCCGCAAGAAGGTGAGTTACCCGGCGAGCCTCCTCCAGGACGACGGCACCCGCATCACGGTCCGGGCGCCATGGGCGTACGAGGACAAGGTCCGCGACTTCGGCTTCGTACGCTTCGAGCCGGGCGACGTCTTCACCGAGCACTACTGGCGCGACCGCTGGTACTCGGTGAAGGAGGTCCACGCGGCCGACGGCACCCTGAAGGGCTGGTACTGCGACATCACCCGCCCCGCGACCCTGCACGGCACCCACCTCTCGGTGGAAGACCTGGACCTGGACCTGTGGTGCTCGGCGGACCGCACCGAGGTGATCCGTCTGGACGAGGACGAGTTCGAGGAAAGCGCCCTGCGCACGACGGACCCCGCGGCGGCGACAGCGGCCCTCCAGGCCCTGGACACCCTGGAACACCTGGCCAGGACGACGGGCCTACCCGTCCGTTGACGCCCGCACCCCGAGCACCGCGTACCGCTCGTCCTCGACCTCTCTCCCCCACAGCGCCGGGTCGTCCGAGAGGCGCTCGACCCTGAGCTCCGCGGTCAGCGGTGCCAGGGCCGCCGTCACGCGGCGGGCCTCGATGCCCGCCGGGCTCAGCGTGCCCCAGACGCCCTCGATGAGGATCAGGCGACCGCCGGGGCGGAGCAGGGTGGACCAGTGGCGGATCGTCGCCTCCGGGTCAGGGAGCATCCACAGGACGTGACGGGCGAGGACGACGTCGAAGGTGCGGTCCGCCACGGGAGGCAGGGCCGCGTCGCCCACCAGGAGCTCCGCCTCCTGGCCCGCCGCCGCGAACTTCTCGCGGGCCCGGGCCACCATCTTGGGCGCCAGGTCGACCGCCGTGACGCGGTGGCCGCGCTCGGCGGCGAGGAGCGCGAGGCTGCCCGTGCCGCACCCCAGGTCCAGGAGCGTGGAGGGGGCGGGCGGGAGCCAGCTCGTGAGGCGGGCGGCCCAGGCCGCGCGGATGTCCGGGGCGCGCAGGCCGTGGTCCGGCTCGTCGTCGAAGGTTTCGGCCTCGTCGTCCCAGTTCACCGCGGTGATCGCGGTCATATCGATTGCCATGCCCCGATGGTGACACCCGCCACTGACAACGGGCCTGCGATGAGAAAGCATCCCCGCACAGGTCTACAGCCTTGCCACCAGGGAAACCCGTAGGTACAAGGAGGCAGCCATGCGCCGTGTGACCATGCAGAAGCCGGTGGTGAAGTCCGAGACCCGCAGCCGCCGGGTGCGGGACGAGCGGGAGCGGGACACCGAGGAGCGGGCCAGACCGCGCCCGGAAGTGCGCCGCGACGTCCAGCGGACCTGGTGGCCCGACGGGTGAGACGGCCTCGCGGGAGCTCCGGACGGGGAACCCTCAGAAACCTCGACTGAGCGGTCCTGGCAGCCTCTTGCGGTAGTGCAGGCGGTCGTAGGGTCCTGTCACCCTGCGCTCCACCAGCTCGTAGCCGTACCGGGGATAGATCTTCTGGTTCTCCCACATCAGCGCGTTGGTGAGCAGCCGCACCTCCGGCAGGCCGAGCCCGCGCGCGTGGCGGTCGACGAAGTGCAGCAGCGCGCGGCCCACCCCGCGCCCGTGGGCGTCGGGGTGGACCGCGATGGTGTCCAGGTAGAGGTGGTCCTCGTGCGGGAGCAGGACCAGGACGCCGATGACCGGGTCGCCGGTCACGTACACCCGGCCCGCCGCCACGTCCGCCGCGTGGTCCCGCTCCATCGGGGCGGGGACGAGCCCGATGCGGGCGATGTAGGGGCGGAACGCGGCGTCGATCAGGGCCGACACCGCGGGCACGTCGGCCGGGGTCGCGGGGCGGACGGCCGCGGGCGCGGTCACGCTCTGGGGGTTCTCGCCAGTCATGCCTCTACGTCTACGTCACGCCGCCTCCTGCGCACCACCAGCTTTCGCACCAGCGGCCACGCCACGATGAGCGCGATCACCGCGTAGACCGTCACGGAGAACGGGGTGTCCACGAGTCCGCTGACGCTGCCGTCGCTGATCTGCAGGGCGCGGCGCAGCTGCTGTTCCGCGCCCGGGCCGAGGATCACGCCGATCACGGCGGGCAGCACCGGGAGTCCGTAGCGCCGCATGCCGAAGCCGATCAGGCCGATGATCAGGAGGATCACCAGGTCCAGGGCCTCGCCGCCCACCGCGTAGGCGCCGACCGCCGCGAAGAAGAGGATGCCCGCGTAGAGGTAGGGCCTGGGGATGCGCAGGAGCTTCGCCCAGACCGGGGCCAGGGGGAGGTTCAGGGCCAGGAGCAGGATCATGCCGACGAAGAGGGACGCGATCAGGCCCCAGACCAGGTCGGGTTCGCGCTCGAACAGGAGCGGGCCCGGCTGGATGCCGTACTGCTGGAAGGCGGCCAGCATCACGGCCGCCACGGCGGTGGTCGGAAGGCCGAGTGTCAGCATCGACACGAGAGTTCCGGCCGCGGACGCCGAGGACGCCGACTCCGGTCCCGCCACGCCCTCGATCGCGCCCTTGCCCCACTCCTCCTTGTGCTTCGAGAGCCGCTTCTCGGTGACGTACGACAAGAAGGTGGGGATCTCCGCGCCGCCCGCCGGGATCGCCCCGAACGGGAAGCCGATCAGCGGGCCGCGCAGCCAGGACTTCCAGGTGCGCCTCACGTCCTGCTTGCCGAGCCAGGGGCGGCCCACGGGAATGGCCTCGCCGCCGGTGCGCCGCAGGTGTGCGGCGACCCACAGGGCCTCGCCGATCGCGAAGAGCCCGACCGCGACGATGACGACGTCGATGCCGTCGGCGAGCTGCAACGAGCCGAAGGTGAGCCGCTGTTGGCCGGTCATCTGGTCGAGGCCCACCAGGCCGATGGTCAGCCCGATCAGGAGCGACGCGAGGCCCCGTATGCGGGACGAACCGAGCACCGACGTCACCGCGATGAACGCGAGCACCATGATGGCGAAGTAGTCCGGCGCCCCGATGTCGACGGCGAGCGAGGCGACCTTGGGCGCGAGTGCCACCAGGAGCACCGTGCCGATCATGCCGCCCGCGAAGTGGCCGATGGCGGCGGCCGCCAACGCCTGTGCGCCGCGGCCCGACTTGGCCATCGGGTTGCCCTCCATGGCGGCGACCACGGCGGCGGACTCGCCCGGGGTGTTGAGCAGGATGGAGGTCGTGGAGCCGCCGAACATCGCCCCGTAGTAGATGCCCGCGAACATGATGAACGCGCCGGTGGGTTCGAGCCCGTAGGTCACCGGCAGGAGCAGCGCGACGGCCATGGCGGGGCCGATGCCGGGCAGCACGCCGATGGCGGTGCCGAGGAGCACACCGATCGCGGCCCACAGCAGATTGACGGGCGTGAGGGCCGTACCGAAGCCGTCCATCAGGGAGTTGAAGGAGTTCATGGCGTCACAGCACTCCCATCAGGGGCCCGCCCGGCAGCGGCACCCCGAGCAGGTTGTCGAAGACGAAGAAGGTGACCACGGAGAGCCCGGCCGCGATCAGCGGGTCCCGGTCGAGGTGCCGGCTGCCGAGGGCGTAGGCGGCGCCCCAGAAGAGCAGCGCGCCCGCGACGGGGAAGCCGAGCGGCTCGATGAGGACTGCGGTGGCGAGGAACACCCCGGCGAGCAGCAGCACGGTGCGCCAGTCGGTGGGCTCGGACAGGTCGATGTCCTCGCCTCCTTCGGCCTCTCCGTGCCCTCCTCTGAGCACATCGACGGCAAGGAGGACCGCGACGACAAGGAGACCGATGCCGACGACCACGGGCACGGTCTTCGGCCCGACGGGCCCGCGCTGGGTGATCTCGACGTCCATGGTGAGGGCGTCGGTGAGGACGAGGGCGCCGAGCGCCGACAGCAGCACGCAGACGCCGAGTTCGGAGTGCTCGCGCAGCCAGTGGCGCCGCCCCCGCCGTTCCTCCTCGGCAGAGGTTTCCGTGGTCGCGCTCACAGGCCCAGCTCCTTCAGTACGGACACCACGCGCCGGTCCTGGGCGTCGAGGAAGTCGCCGAACTCCGCGCCGCTCAGGTACGCGTCCTGCCAGCCGTTCTTCTTCAGGGAGGCGCGCCACTCCTTGGAGGCGTGCAGCTTCCTGACGAGCCCGGCGAGCTTGGTGCGCTGGGTGTCGGAGAGGCCGGGCGGGGCGACGATGCCGCGCCAGTTGGTGAAGTCCACGTCGTAGCCGGACTCCTTGAGGGTCGGCCCGTCGAGCCCCTTGACCCGCTTCGGCCCGGTGACGGCGAGCAGCCGCAGCTCACCCGCCTTGATCTGATCGAGGTACTCGCCGACTCCCGACACCCCGAAGGCGACCTTGTTCCCGAGGATGGAGGCGAGCAGCTCCCCGCCCCCGTCGAAGGGCACGTAGTTGACCTTCTTCGGCTCGATCCCGGCGGCGCGCGCCATCAGCATGGGCGCGAGGTGGTCGGGCCCGCCCGGCGAGGAGCCGCCGCCCACCGGCAGCTTCCCTGGCCGCTCCTTCCAGGCGTCGACGAGCTGCCGGATGTTCTTGTACGGGGAGTCCTTGGCGACCACGACGACGTCCGGCTCCTCGGTGAGCCGGGCGATGGGCGTGGTGTCGGCGAGGGTCTTGGGCGCGTGGTTGGAGCGCGCGGCGCCCACCACTCCAAGGCCCATGGACATGGCGAGCTTGCCGTTGCCGTGCTCGCCGACGAGCCGGGTGAGGCCGACGGTGCCGCCGGCGCCGGGGAGGTTGAACACCTCGATGTTGTGGGTGAGTCCGGCGTCCTCGGCGTTCTTGGCCGCGGTGCGGGCGGTGATGTCGTAACCGCCGCCGGGGGTGTTGGGGACCATGAGGCGCAGGCCCGGGATCTGGGTGCCGGTGTCGGCGCCGCTGCCCGTGGTGAGCAGCGGCGGCGCCACGAGCACGAGGAGCGCGGCCCCGAGCAGGGCGAGGAGGGTGCGCGGTCGCACGTGTGCCACCACCTGTTTCTCGGCTTCTGTGAGGTGGCCCACATGTTGCCCACGCGTTAACGGGCTGTCTCCCTTCCGCGCTTAAGGAACGTTGTGGCCGTTGTGGTCACGGGGACCGCGCACCTACGCTGCGCCCGTGACGAAGGTGCTGGTCGTGGACGACGACTTCATGGTCGCCAAGCTGCACAGCCGGTACGTGTCCGCGATGGACGGATTCGTGGTGGCGGGCGTGGCGCACAGCGGCGCCCAGGCCCTGCGTGCGGCGGAGGCGGTACGCCCCGACCTGGTGCTGCTCGACGTGTATCTGCCCGACATGGACGGCATCGGCGTCCTGCGGGAACTGCGCGCCGCGGAGGAGCGCGATCCGTCCCGTACGCGGGTGGACGCGTTGTTCATCACGGCGGCCCGGGACGCGGAGATCATCCGCGCGGCGCTGCGGGCGGGCGCCCTGCACTACCTCATGAAGCCCTTCAACCAGGCGTCCCTACAGGGGCAGTTGAGACATGTGGCGACCCTGCGCGCCCGCCTCGACAACCTCGACGAGGCCCGCCAGGAGGACGTCGACCAGATCTTCGGCGCCCGCCCACCGGGTTCGCGGGAGCTCCCCAAGGGCCTCGCTCCCCCCACGGCGGACCTGGTGGAACGCACCCTGCGCGCCCACCCCGACGGCCTCTCCGCCACGGAGTGCGCCTCGGCGGGCACCCTCTCCCGCGTCAGCGCCCGCCGCTATCTGGAGTTCTTCGCGGACACGGGCCGGGCGGAGGTCACGCTCCGGTACGGGGGCACGGGGCGCCCGGAGCGCCGCTACCGCTGGGTGGGCTGACCCCCTGGGCCGGCTCCGGAATCGGGCATCCCGCGGGCTTCGGAATCGGGCATCCCGGACGCGACCTGAGCGCAGTCTGAGGGCTCCCTTAAACGGACCGTAGAAATCAGATTTGGCTCCCTCGCTGGTCAGGGCACGAATGAACGGCCGCATTCGGAGCGAGGGAGCCAAACAGGGAGCCAAAGCCGGAAGTTACGTCGGTTCGGACCCCGACTCAGCCGGACTTGTCCCGCCCCTGCGGAAGATCTCGTCCATGGCTTCTGCGCCCTCCGTGATCACGGGGCGGAGCTGCTTCCGGTACACCCGCTCAGTGGTACCGCTGCCACTGTGTCCGACCAGTCGCGCGATGGACTCAATGGGCATGCCGTGGTCAGAGAGCAATGATACGAAGGTGGTTCGCAGTTCTCGCGAGGTCCACTCGTACGGCTTCTTGAACCCCGCCTCCGTGAGCAGAAGCCGGAGGTTCCGCCGGACATCAAGCGCGGTTCGCAGCGTTCCCGAAGCTGTCGGAAACACCAGTCCGTCCGGGTCCCACTCCGCTCCGGCAGCCTTGCAGTCGAGCTTCTGCCTGGCCCGGTGCGCTTCGAGTACCGCCGCAGCCTGTCGCGGCATGGCCAGTGAGCGACGACTCTTGCGCGTCTTGGTCTCCCCTCCTCGACGCACCGACCTCCACACGTCCACGTAAGGCTTCTGGTCGCCCGCAGACTCGATGTGCACGTGCGTCCAGCGAAGGGGACGGGCTTCCTCGGTACGAACGCCGACCAAGAGCGACAAGACCACGTAGACGTGAATCCAGGTGCCCTGCATGGCGTTGAGCACGGCTTCGCCCTGCTCCAGGCTCAGCGACTTGCTCGGGCGCCCCGGCTGACCGTCGGGAACATCCACCCACTCCGCCACGTTGCGGACCGCCTTACCTCTGCGCTGTGCGTGGCTGATCGAGCGACGGAGGACTGAATGCAGCATCCTGAGAGACTGCGTGGCCAGTTCGTCCGCCTTCACCTCAAGCCATTCGTCCAGGTCATCCGCCTCAAGCTCTCGCAACTTGGCGTGCCCGAGGTCTGGTTCAATGTGCGTTTTCGCGAGGCTCCGATAGGTGTCGATGCTGGTGTTCTCACGCCCCTTGAGCCCCTGGCTCAGCCAGTCGTTTACCGCCTGGGTCACGGTGTACTTGGCCAGGGTCTTGCGCCCGTCCGCAGCCGCAAGCTCCTTCTTGAGCTCCCGCAGCTTGCGGCGCACTTCGGTCTTGGTCTTGCCGGACACCTTTGGGCGATTGCGCTTGCCTGCCGGGGTGTACCCAAGGGAGATCGCCCCGATGTAGCGCCCCTTGGACTTGTCCCAGTAGATCGAGTCCTCCCCATGGCCAGCTCGGCGAGGGCCTTGGGGCTCTTCGACGTCGGTCATGTTCCGTCTTCACCTCTCAGCATGAAGGCCGCCCCACCAGGGGCGGCCTTCGATGAACTTGATGACTCAGACTCGCTAGGCGGCCGACTCGGCTTCTCGCTTGAGCAGCTCGACGTACTCGTCGATGTACTCGGTCGGGATCAGCCGACGACGCCCCTCCTGCACGGAGCGG
Organism: Streptomyces odontotermitis; assembly: GCF_050510915.1. Lineage (NCBI taxonomy): Bacteria > Bacillati > Actinomycetota > Actinomycetes > Kitasatosporales > Streptomycetaceae > Streptomyces > Streptomyces odontotermitis. The sequence continues at coordinate 469,315 of NZ_JBNJLS010000005.1, forward strand.
AGGCGTCCAAGTCGCACCAGTTCCCACGCTGTTGAGCGCTTCAGGCTGAGGATTTCGGCAGCAGCCTCCACACGGTGGAGACGCTGCGCTGTTGCGCCCGTGCCCGCGACGGCGTCACTCACGAACCGTTCCTCCTCTGTTCTGTTGTGTTCGCGTCTTGGCCCTGGGGAATCCGCAACATCCGCCACGCCGCAACATTGCTGGTCAGCGGGCCTAAATCTGTGGCGGATGTGTTGCTGTTGCGGATAGGCGCCGCCTGGCGTGGGCCTGGCGGCATCTGTGGCATGGGCGGTTTCAGCCGACGCTGCGGAGGGTGCGTGTGTCGGTTTCCGCGGACATGTGGCGGCTCTCGGAAGGGGTATCCGCCACAGATTCACCCTCGTTGACCTGCGATGTTGCGGATGTTTCGGCTGTTGCGGACTTTCCAGGGAGAGGGGGGCAGTAGCGGGCCCACGCGTCCCTGAGGTCATCCGCGTAGTAGCCCTTGGGGGTCGTGCTGCCGACCCGGATCCCCTTGGGCTTGATCGGGGTGTCGTCGGGGCGCACGTACTGGCTCAGGAGCTTGGACAGCCGTCGGGCGGTGAGCGGTTTGATGGCCTGTCCGTCCTCGCTCATGTCGGCCCAGGGGGAGTCATCCAGGGAGAGGAGGACTTCGAGGATGGCTGCGGTCGGCATCCGGTCGACGCCGCAGAACACGCGGTCGCGCAGATCGGTCAACAGCCGTACCCCGAGGGAGGCTTCGTCGCCCGCGCTGGCGGCCTTGATGAGCGCGAGGCATGCAGCACGTCCCCGCTCCGGCCACTGGCCGCCGGCCGCATCCGCGACCGCGAGCAGTGGCTCCCAGACGTCGGCGGGCCGGTCGACGACGCCCTCGGGCATCTCCGGCCACGCCTCGGCGACTTGGTCGTGCAGGGTGGCTGTCCATTCCGCGAGCCTGTCTCGCAGGACGTTGCCCTGCCTCTCGTGGACGCGGCGCCGGTAGGGCTCGCACGTCTCGTTGGGGGCCTTCTTGCGCATCCGGATGATGACGGAGCGGGTCAGGATCGTGTCCGGCAGAGAGCCGAGTCCGGCCATGGCGACGGCGCAGAACGAGGGCAGGAACGCTGCCTTCTGGTCGGATCCGTCCCCGATGCAGCGCAGGGACTTGGCGCCGCGCCGGTAGCCGGAGTTGAGGAACCCGCGGACCTCTTCGTTCCCGCCCGCTTTGGGGCCGAAGACGGTGTCGATCTCGTCGAAGAGGAGGGTGGGGGTGCCTTCGTCGGCGGAGACGAGTCGGAACAGGGCGTTGGCGGAGGCGTTGACGGTGGTCGCCGCGCGCGGGGTGAGTGTTTCGATGATCTCCAGGGCGCGGGACTTGCCCGAGCCCGGTTCGGGGCTGAGGAAGGCGATGCGGGCGGTGCCGTCGAGCGCGTCCATGAGGTGGGCGTGCGCGTCCCACAACGTGACGGCGACGTAGGCGTGTTCGGTGGGGAAGACGTTGAAGCGGCGGTGGAACGCTTCGACCTCGTCGAGCAGCGCAGCGCCGTCGATGGGCGTCGTGGTCTCGGGGGTGCTGGTCATGCGGCGTTCCTCCCTTCTGGTGCGGTGGTGCGGAGCGGGCACAGGACGCGGTGGGCTTCGTGGTCGTCGATGAGAGCGAGGACCTTGCGCTGTCCCACGGCGCTGCGGTCGCGTCCGCACAGACAGGTGGAAGTGGCGGTCGGGGTGGCGCCTCGGGGCGCGGTAATGCGCAGCCAGGCCACCGGGAAGCGCCCATCACCCGCAGCCGGGGAGGCGGGCTGAGATCGGGCGGGAAGGACTGAAAGGACGCCTTCGGCGTCGTCCTTCGGCCGCACAGTGGACGTCGTGCCTTGCGGCCAGGGGGCGCAGTGAGCTCCGGGCGGGGTGGGCTGGGGGCTCTTAGGAGGAGGCAGGCTGGTCATGAGGCCGTCCGGTGCTGCGGGTTGTGGGCAATCGACCAGTCCAGCCCCCGGGCGATGACGTCGTCGTAGTAGCGCTGCGGCTGTGTGGCGTTGCCCGCCACCGCCCTACTAAGAGCCTCCTCAACCTCGGTGCGGGTGAGGTCGCCGGATGCCACCAGTCGCCCCAGGGCTCGCGCGGCCCGCAGCAGGACGGCGTTGCGCCGCCCGTCCGGCGCGGTGGCCACGTTGTGCACCTCGCCGCGCAGCGCGGCGGCGGCGTACCCATCACGCACTCCACGGAGTGGAGGAAGAGCATGCGGCTGGGGCTTTGGCTTGGCGGTGAGCGCGTCGCACAGCCACTGCGGAAGTGCGACAGGGGGCCGGTCGTCGGTGACGGTGTAGGCGCCCTGCGCGGTGGTGCTGCCGGGGGCGACGACATAGCCACCCCAACCGCGGGTGTCGATGCGGTGGCCCAAACGGCCGGCACTGGAGTGCAGCCGCACCCCCTCGGGCTGCGTGAAGTACAGGTGCTGGCCACCGCTGGGGGTCCGCACCTGGTAGGTAGCCGGAAGGGGCTCTCCGGCGCGCTCGCAGAGCGCCTGCAACGAAGTGGCGCCGTCAGGCGCTCCTTCCTGCTCTTCGCCCTTGAGTACGTCCAAGTCGACGACCAGGAGTCCGGAAGGGCCGGTCGCGATGCCGATGTTGTAGGGCCACGTCGACCACGCCGCGGTGACCAAGTCCGGGTTGGTGGTAGCGCGTTGCTCGGGCTTGCGGTGCCCGGCCGCGCACCGGCCGGTGCCGTAGCAGAACCGCTCGGCGTGCCCGGCGGGCCGCTTGTCATCAGGCCGGAGCGGGAACACATGCCAGCCGCGGGCTGCCGTATCCAGGGCTGCGCGCAGCAGCGCGGGCAGGGGGGTTTGGGGCATGCTGGTAGTTCTCCTGTTCTGTCGCAAGGGCAGGGAGGACCGGGGCGGCCGCGATTCTTTGGCGAGAGGGCGGCCGCCCCGGGCGTATCTAGAACGGGACTTCAGAGCCGGAGTCCGCGGCCGCCGCGTCGGTGTTCCACGGGTTGTCGGACGCGGCGGGGGCGGGGTGCTTGGCGTTGATGGTGGCGGTGGTGAAGCGCAGGCTGGCGCCGATGTCGTCGATCTCCACGGCGAGCAGGGAGCGGTTGTCGCCCTCGGGGGTCTGCCAGTTGTGCTGGCGGATCCGGCCGAAGGCCACCACGCGCGAGCCCCGGGTGAGGGATTCGGCGACGTGCTCGGCGAGTTGGCGCCATGCGGTGCAGCGGAAGAACGTCGCGGTGCCGTCCTGCCACTGGTTGGTGGTCTTGTCGTAGGTGCGCGGGGTGCAGGCGACGGTGAACGTCGCCCGCGCCGCACCGGAGGCGGTGAACTTCACCTCGGGGTCGGCGGTGAGGTTGCCAATGACGGTAAGCGGGGTCTCTCCGAAGGACACAGGGATCTCCTAGCCAAGTGATGGGGTGGGAAGGTGCGGCATGTGCGGCACGATCTGTTGCGCCTAGCTGTTGCACCCACGTGTTGCACGACCTGTTGCACGTCGCGTTTCGGCCGGGCGGAGTTGGTGCAGGTCACCACGCCCATGAAGGTGTGGTCGGGGCTCCGACAACCCCTCTGCAGCCGCTCTCCCCCACCAGGCCCAGGAAAAAGATGGAAGGGGCCGGGTGTGGTCGGCGCGGCCGCCTCGGGGATTTGGGCGGTATGCGGTGGTTGCGCGCCGGGCAGGGGCCCGCGCGCCGCGGCTCGCGCTCAGCGCTTGGAGCCGAAGAGCTTCAGCGAGATGCCGCCGACGCTGATGGGTCCGGCGGCGCCGCTGATGGCGACGGCGGTGTGCACGGCGAAGTCGAGCAGGGACAGCAGCGCGGCGACGGTCGCGAAGATGCCGAGGGCTCCGGCCGTGCCGATGGCGATGGGGAAGAGGTAGGCGGACAGGGGGCGCCCTTCGTGGTCGTTGCTCTGGACGACGATGACGACGGGCTGCCCGCTGGCCTCGGCACGGCGGTAGGCGTCGGCGGGGATGTGCGGGGCGATGATTCCGGGCGGTGCGCGGTGGGGCATGTGGTGCTCCCTTCCGGCAGTCCAAGGACACCGCCAGGCGCCCGCACGAAGGAGTCGTGCGGGCGCCTGGCGGTGACGGTGTGTGGTTGTAGTGGGGTGTGGCTACTGGGTAGTGGGTAGTGGGGTCCCCAGTAGAAAGGGCCCTGTTGGAATGCTGTGGGCCGCTACTGGGGTGTTCTAGTGGGTAGTGGGGTGTCCCCCACTACCCACTAACCAGTAGCTGTGTGTGATGAGTTCAGGTGTGGTCGGGGTGGACGTAGACGGAGTGCGGGCCGTTGTCGCGGTAGACCAGCTGCCCTCGCTCCACTGCTGCCTTGAGGGCGTCGCGGACGGTCTTGCGGTCCTTGCCGACCAGGTCCGCGACGGCGGAGGGCTTCATGCCCGTAGAGCCCGCGGACTTGATCGCGTCGATCGCTTCGATCAGCCACTCCGGGCCCTGCTCTTGCGGCTCGCGTGCCGGGGGCGCGGTGTTGTCCTTGCGGAAGGCGGACAGGTTCAGCCCCGGCCGCTCCGGCCGCTCGGGGTGGTCCTCGCGCGGCTGGCGGGTGGGGCGGGGTTCCTCGGTGGTGCCGAACTGCTCGTCGATCTGTTCCAGGAACCGCGCGGCGAGTTCGTCCTCCGCGCTCCGTCCGCCCTCGTCGGGCTCAGGGTCGCGCAGGGCGGTCAGGTTCAGCCCGCGCCGCGCCTCCTGCTCGCCGTCTGCCGTACTGACCGGTCCGAGAGCGGCGGGGGCGGCGCCGTCGCGCATCCACGCGATGCGGTCCGCGTCCCAGCGCTGTGCGTATGCCTCCCCGGCCGCCTTGGCGGAGACGGCATCCAGGCGGGGATGCCGCTCGCTGGTGGCGGCGACGATCTCGCGGATCTGGTGGGGCAGGATCCGCCACGCCTTGAACAGACCGACCGCCGACTCCGGGGTGCCCATGAACCCCGCCCCCTTGTACGGGGCCTGCTCCGGGCGCAGCCCCCGCGAGCCGGGGAACATCTTGGACAGGTCCATGCCCTCGGTCTCGCCGCCGGTCAGGGCGACGCGGACCTTGGCCTCACGCCGGATCATCAGGTTCCCGAGCACGGACCCGGTGGCGCCGAGGGCGGTGAGGACGGTGCGCACCCCCATTGCGCGGGCGATCCGGATGACTTCGAGGATCTTCTCTCCGAGCTTGCGCACAGCCCGGTCGTTGCTGGTGAGGATCTCCGCGCCCTCGTCGATGACCAGCTCGATCTGCGGAATGGACGGGCTGATGGGGAGCAGGTCGGTGTTCTCGCGGGCGAGGAGGTCTTGGTAGGCGACCTTGCGGTAGCGGGCCACCGCGAGCGCGGTATCCAGCATGAGGAGGGCCTCCTCGTGGGTGGAGGCGAGCCAGTCGATGCCCGGCCGCATCGGCCTCCCCGCGCCGGTGGAGTCGAGCGCGGGCAGCACCCAGGGCAGGCCCGCACTACCGGCGTTGAGGTCGATGACCCAGGTGAGCACGTCGGTGGCGCGGGCGAACCCGGCCAGGATGACGTGCACCATGTTCGTCTTCCCCGACCCGGTCGGCCCGACCACCAGGGCGCACTGTTCGCGCAGGTAGGTCAGGATCTCGTCGGCGTTGGACCGGTAGCCCCAGGGGATACCGGTCAGCACCGAGAGCGGCCCGTAGCCGGTGGGGTAGGCCGTCGCCGTCTCCAGCACATTGGCGGTGCCCACGTCGATGATGCAGCGGCCCTGGTGCACGCCGGGCCCGGCGGTGACGGTGCAGCCGTGCGGCAGCCGGGCATCGGCCGACAGCGCCGCCGACTTCTTGGCGATGGCGTCGTAGATGGCACCGCCGGGCAGCTCGGCATCGAGGCTGAACCCGGTCCCGGCCGCCCACTTCTCGACAGCCAGGACGCGTACCCGGATGCCACAGATCCGCTCGATGCGCTCCGCCCACTCCTCGGCGACCGCCCGCCGCTCGGCGGACAACTCGGCTGTGACCTGCCGCTGTTCGGCCGCGATGGCCTCCTCCTCACGAGCCTCCTCATACAGGTTCGTGGAGCGGGTGACGGTGCCCATGCCCACCCCGATGGCGGCCAGCGAGCCGAGGGCCTGCCAGGTGAGCGGGCCGTGGGTCATGGCCCAGGTGGTCCAGCCGCCCCCGACGAGCCAGGAGGCGGCGCGGGCGGCAATGGTGCGCCCGGCGTTACGCAGCCGCAGTCCGGCCGCCGCGTGGCCGAGGGCTCCGGCGCCTCCCACCGCGAGTGCCCAGCCGGGCGGCATGCCGGTAGCGGCGCCGCAGGTGGCCACGGCGAAGGCGCCGGTGGTGGCGGACAGGGCGCCGGTCACGGGTCCGTGACCGGCCGCCCAGTCCCACACCGGGCCCGTGCCGAGCTCCACCGCGGAAGGCTCCTGTTTGCTGGTCTTCTTGGCCTCGGTGTGTGTCGACATCAGGTGACGTTCCAGCCCTTCTCGGCCTCGGTGCCGTTGCGGGGGTCTTCGTGGCGGGCGATGTCGTGCTCGTGGATCTCACGGAAGCGCGGGCCGAGATCCACGGCGGCGTCCACGGCGTTCAGGAGGGTCTTGTAGATGTCGTCGAAGCCGTCGGCCACCTCCTTCTCGAAGGCGAACTCCTGGTCCGAGCGCTCGGCCAGGATCAGGAAGGTCTTGGCGACGCACTCCAGCGCGGCGGGAAGGTTGTCGATCATGTCGACGACCTCCATGTTTCCGTCCGGGCTATAGCTGGCCGCGGCGTTCTGCATCTCGGATGCGGCCTCTTCGAACTTGAAACCAGACACGTTCACGACCTCCGAAACAGTCGGGTAGCTGTGCGGAACCAGATGGGCGGGACGCTCAACGCGGTCCCCGATCTCGCTCTGACCGGCGGCGTCCGCATCGGCCTGCGCCTCCTCGGCGGCGCGGGTGGCGCGGATCTGCCAGTCCCGCTCAGCCCGCTTGGCGTGGGCCTTGGCCATCAACCGCCGATACAAGCGACGGCCAGGGTGGATGAGCCATGGGATGTTGAGCTTGCGGCCGAGGGGGCTGGTCAGGCAGCCCACCAGCCCCAACGCACCCGCGAGGGCCCCGGCGAGCAGCCGCTTGCCGAACAAGCGGACTGCCGACCACCGCAGCGCCCACCGGGCCTTCCGGCGGGCCGGGGCCTTGCGCACCGCATCCCGCTTGGCGGCCAGTGCGGCGTCGGTCTTGCGGTCCTGGCGGGCGCGGGCCTTGTCCAGCAGCGCACGGGCCCCCGAGGCGGCCTTGCGCCCACCCCACGCCGCGGCCCGCTGCAGCGGGCCGCGGCCGCCGTGGGCGTCGCGTTTGGCCTGCTTGGCAGCGGCCTTCGCGTCCCGCCGGGCATCGGCGACCGCGCGGCGGTCGTCCTTGGCCTGCTGGCGGGCGGCCGAACGGGTCGGCGTCTGCTGCTTGTTAGCCGCCCGCAGCGCGCGGGCCTGCGCCAGCTTCCCCGCCCCCGCACGACCAGCACCAGAACGCCCCCCGGCCTTGTGAGCGCCGCCCGGACCGGAACGCCCGCCCAGCGACTTGGGGGAGCCGCCCCGGCCGGACGGGCCCCTGTGCTGACCGGTACCGCGGCCGCCACCCGACGTGCGGGAGGTGGCGCCTCGGCCCGGAGCCGTGGGCCGTGTACGGGGGCTGGTCGTGCGGCTTGCCCCGGCCGTGTTCCTGCCGGCGGTTGTGCCCGTGGCTGCTCGCGTGCCGCGTCCTTGGTTCGGCAGGGTGCGGCCGGTCTGTCGGGTGTCGGGGCGGGTGGGCTTCCTGGCGTCGGGTTTGGTGGTGTCGCGGCCGGTGGTGGTGCGCGGGTCGGCTTCACGGTTCTCGGCGGCCAGGCGGCGGGCGCGGACCACGGCGGCGACCGTACCGAACACCGCCAGGCCCCCGGCAGCAGCGGCGGCGCCCAGTGGACCGCCGACCAGACCGCCCGCCCCCACCAGTCCGGCGGTCGTGTTCGCGCCGGACAGGGCCAGCGGCATCACCGGGTAGCCACCCGGCGCATGCGCCAACTCCCCACTCGGCTCGGGCTCGGGGGCGGAACTGCTGGTGGGCGGTGGGTCGGGGGGCGGGTCCGGTGTGGCCGTGGGGGCCACTACCGGTTCGGTGCTGAGGTCGGTCATGCTGAGCACACTCCTTTGGGAGAAAAGGGCCCGGCCGGATCTGTGGAGGAGAGGGCCGGGCCCGACTTGTGCCGAACAGGGCAGGTCACAGCTGCTGACGTTCGAGGGCGAAGAACACGACGGTGAACCCGCCGTAGCCGAACTCGCGGGCCGCGTACGCCCGGATCTCGTTGTAGAGCCGGGAGCGGGTCGTCCGGCTGGGGTCCACGTGGACGACGTCGGAGATCGTTGCCTGGCCCGCATCGCCCAGTTGGGCGGTGAGGATGTAGTGGAAGCTGACCAGCTCAGAGGCCGTATCAGCTTCGGAGGCAGTGGTCACTGCGTGCTCCTTGCGGAGGTCGTCTGGTCAGACGGTGGGGTGGTTGGGGTGCGCGGCGGCGATCTCCTGCCAGCGGCGGCTCTCTGCGGCGTCCGCGTTCTGCACGCGGACCTCGAAGGTGCAGCCCTTGACCGTGCAGCGGTGCACGGTGCTGGCCAGCGCCTTGCTCACGTCCATCAGGAGCCACAGGGCGGAGGAGAGGACCGCGAGGACGCACGGGGTGATCAGGCCGATCGGCACGCCGTAGGAGCGGAGGCGCATGCCGATGGAGACGGCCACCGCACCCGCAGTGGCGATGATGAGCAGTCCGGCGACACGGCGCCGGATCGGATTCTGTGCCATGGAACACTCCAGGTCAGAAGGGGAGTTCAGGCAGCGCGCTGTTCCTCGGCGTGGGCGCACAGCACGCACATGCCGAGCGAGGTCGGCAGGCAGTAGCTGTAGGTGAGACCGCAGACGTGGCAGGTGCGGCGGGCGAGCATCGCCAGCGCGAGCGCACCCCACTTGCGCGACGTCATCGGCCGCACCGGCAGCGCACGGTCGACGCGGTAGAGGAAGGCCACGGCCGCACCGGACTTACGGCGCCGCGTACGGCGCATGAGCTGCGCCGCTATCGGCTGACCACCCGGCCGCAGCCCCCGCTCACGCAGCTGGCGGCGGGTACACAGCCCCTCCGGGGCGAACCGCCACGGGTAGGTGGGGAGGCCGTAGCGGGCCCCGGTGGGGTCGAAGCACTCGGCGTACGCGGTGAGCATCAGCCCTCACCGCCCACCGCCGTGAGCTGGGGCTGGGGGCGCAGTTCGTGGTAGCGGGCGGTGACCCAGCCCACCGACCAGCCGCACAGCTCGGCCGCCGCGCGCACCGTCAGATCCGCCTCGAAGGCGGCCCGTACGGTCTCGCGCGCCACCTCCTCCGGCTGCCGTTCCAGCGCAGGCCCGGCCTGTAGCAGTTGGGCACGGCGCTGTTCGGCCTCCTCCCGGCGACGCCGCTCGGCCGCCTCCTGCCGAGCCCGCCGTTCGGCCGCCTCACGCCGCTGGCGCTGCTCGGCCTCGGCCCGCTCCCGCTCGGCCTGTTCACGGGCCAGGCGCTCACGTTCACGCTCCCGCTCGGCCTGTTCACGCTCACGCTGCTGATGTTCACGCTCGCGCTCGGCTTGTTCACGGGCGAGTTGGGCGATGTGCTCGCGCTCCTCGCGGGCCATCTGCGCCTCGTGCTCGCGCTGCTCGCGCAGCCGCTGCTGCTCGGCCTCGCGGATGGCCTCCCGCTCCTGCCGCTCGGCCTGCTCACGCTCCCTCACGGCCCGTTCACGGGCTTCCTGACGGGCCGCAGCGTCGGTCTCCTGGCGGGCCAGTGCAGTCGAGAGGGCGCGGCGGTAGGCGAGTCCGGCCTCAGCCGTGACGATCAACAGCAGCGGCGCGACGCAGTGGATAGCCACGCCGGTGCCATCGCCCTTGAGGGCGGAGTCAGCGATGTTGAGGCTGAGGGTCATTAGACCGGTCATCCACCGCAACACCACAGGCCAGCGGCCCCCATGGGCTTCCAGACGGGCCAACACGGAGTCGAGACGCACCACGATGACCACCGCGGTGTCCACCACCAGCGGCAGCAGAGGAGCCGTCCAGCGCCACCGTTCCGGGGTGTGCGCGGCGACCAGCGGCGTGACCGTGAGCACGGAGTAGACCACCGCCCCGCACACGATCATCCACGTGCCCGCGCTCAGGGTGCGCTCGATCGACTTCAGGGTGCGGCTATCCATCCGCGCCACCGCCCGCACGTCCCGTGCCGTGAACGCCATGAACACGGCGAGGGCGGTCGTGAACATCGGCAGTGCCGTCGTGAACATCCGGCTGCGGCGCCTCGTCGCCCCCGCTCTGTTCGCTGCGGTGGGGGTAGGTGTGCAGGGCCGCGCCGATGGCCACCAACTCCACTTCGGCGCCCGCGAAGTCGCCGTGCCCTTCCAGCGTCCACAGCTCTCCGTCGCGCAACTCGGTGAAGTCGACGTCTTCGGGGTCGATGCCCAGCGCGGCGCGCCATGGCTCGAAGGCGCCCAAGTCGTTGTGGAGGAAGAGCCGTACGCGCTTGGGCCGCAGCGCTGAGACCTGTACGTCGGGGGCGGGCAGCCCGGGGAACTCCGGAGCCAGCCACCGCGCGGCCCGCAGGGCCGTGGTCAGGTCATCGATCATCAGATTCGTACTCATGCCGCGACCCCCGCCCGCAGGCTGCGGCGCTGCGGCAGGCCCGGAAGGGGCTGCGGCACCAGCCGCAGCAGGCCCGCCTCATTCAGCGCCCGCGCGGCCACCTGCACCGCACGATCCGGCAGGTCCGGGTAGTCGGCGAGGATGTCGCGCGCCGCATCCAGCCGCGCCGCCCGCTCCTGCGCCGACTCCCCCTCCACCGGGCCAAGCCAGAGCTCTAACGGTGTGCCCAGGGCGAGTTCCACGAAGTCCTCGGCGCTCTCGGCACGATGGCCGTTCACATAGGCATGCATGTCTGCTCCTGAAATCGAAGGAAGAGAGGGAGGACCGGGGCGACCGCGATCCTTTGGCGAGAGGGCGGCCAGGCCCCGGGCGCGACCACGCCGCGAAGCGGCGGGCCACAGCGCCCCGGCCAGGAGTCGAACCCGGCCTACGACCATCAGGGCTGTGGTGTTGGGACGGGCAGCTTGCGTTGTGAGGGCTGCCCCTTGAGCTGATCAAGGTCGTGCGTAGGTCTCCTTCCGAGAGCGCGCTCTCGGTTGCAGGCATATGGAGACGTGGCCTTTCGGCCTTCAAGCCATCCGGTTGACCAGGGATCCGGTTCCCTCAGCCCGCTCTGTCCCGGGCTCCTTTGCGCACCGTGAATCGGAGGCGACCTCCATATCTGGTGCGCACCAGTAGAGTGCAACTGGTGCGCACCAGAGTCAAGAGGCTTCGCCGATTCGAGCGGAAGTTGCCGCCCTGGTGCATCTCTAGAAGACCCGTCCGAGCCGGGGCACCGGTAGCCAACAGGACTTAACTTCCGTCCTGTTAACCCCTGTTGACCTGCGGCGACGTAGTGCATGCTGAGGAGGTCAGCGAGTGGACCGATCACCAGGCGGTGGCCTGTGAGCACAGGACTTCGAAGCGCGCGAACCTCGCGAGGCTGGTCTCAGGAGCGGCTGATTCGCGAGATTGAGCAGTACGCCCGACAGCACGTCACCGACGTGGCCTCAACGGCGAGTTTGCGGGTGTACGTGTCCGAGTGGGAGAACGGGAAGCGCACCATCTCCGACCGGTACGCGGTGATCCTTCGACAGCTTCTGGGAGTCACAGACACGGAGTTGCGGGACTCCACGCCCACAGTTTCGGCGCCAACAGCAGACGGATACGACGACCTGCTGAACCGAATCGATTCGGCGAGCAGCGTCAGTCTGGACATGGTGAAAGCCTTCAATGACCAGACAGAGTTGCTTCGAACCATGGACCGGCAGATGGGGGCAGCCCGGCTCGTGGATCAGATGACCGGCCACCTCACCGCCCTGGAAGACGCACTGAACTTCGCGGTCCTGCCGGGCACGCGCAAGCCCGTCGCGCTGGCACTCGCAGGAGCGTCCACCCTCGCCGCATGGCAGGCAATCGACTCAGGAGCGGTGGAACGAGCCTGGCGACACTACGAATTGGCGAAGCGGGCTGCACACGACGCCGAAGCACCGATGTACCTCGCCCACGCGATGGCAGAGCAGGCGTACGTACTTTGTGAGGCTGGCCGACCGGCTCTCGGCCTCGACCTAGTCCGCAACGCGCAACGCACGCTTGGGCAGGCTGGATCGCCGCGCCTTCAGGCTTGGCTGCACTCCGCAGAAGCGGAGTTGTGCGCCCACGTCGGCCTGCCGGACGACTGCCGGCGCGCTCTGGATGCAGCCCAGTCGAGCATCCCGCCGGGGCCGGAGGATCGTGACCCAGACATGCTGAGCATCTTCCTCAACGACGCCCATCTTGGCAGGTGGCGCGGCAACGTCCTCGCGCTACTCGGCGACGATGACGCGGTGACGAGTCTGTACGGTGCCCTGAAGGTGGCGGACCCGTCCTTTGTCCGGGCGCAGGCTGGACTCCATGCCGACCTCGTACAGGCCCACCTCGCACGAGCCGAGTATGACGACGCGAACACCCACCTGAGGCAGGCGCGGCTGTTGGCGAGCCGCACCGGATCGGTGCGGCAACGGCGGCGGGTCGACCTGCTCAGTGCGCGGCTGTGAGCCCCTGCCTGCCACGGTTCGCCAAGATGTGAAGCAGGGCCACGAGAGTGCCGGAGCCCATCAGCTCCCCGCGTGCCATCAGGCCGGGGATGTCCGCTAGAGGCACCCACTCAATGTGCCCTGCCTCTTCCAAGTCTGTTGGTGAACCGACCTGTTCAGCCCCGTGCCCCACGAAGATCTCGTGCGGCGAGTCGACCATACCGACCATGGGCTGATACGTAACGACGTGCTCCACCGACTTCGGTCGCCAACCGGTCTCTTCCACGACTTCGCGCAGGGCTGTGTCCGCGGGCTCCTCCTCTTCGTCCACGATGCCGCCCGGGAGCTCCCAACCCCACTGCTGCGGCACGAAGCGGTAGCGCCACATCATCAGTACGCGGTCCTGATCATCCAGAACCGCGGTGACGGCGACGTGGTGGAGCTTCACTACGTGATGTTCGAAGCGCTCCACCCCAGGCGGTTCCACGTCCCAGAGCTGAAGCTTGACCCAAGGGCTGTCATAGAGATCCCGCTCTCCGTGGATGCGCCACGGCTCCACCCCCTCAGGCGTCCCGACACTCACCCCGCCAGGCACCCGGTAGGAGCTCCGACCGTGGACCTCCAAGGCTCCCTCACTCACGAGCCGGGCAAGCACCTGACGCAGAGCTGTCCGGCCGATGTCGAGTTCCTTGATGAGCGTGCGCTCTGAAGGGAACTTGGCGCCTGGACGGTACTTTCCTGATGCGAGCCAAACTCGAATCGTGTCGTAGGCCCTGGTCGTCTTGGGTCCCATCCGCGGCGCACTCTCCGTTCTTAGGTGGTGCGTACCAGCGTAGCGGGCAATGGTCACACTGCCTCCGGCCATATCTCGGGCAAAACGGAGAGCCCCATCTGTACTTTCGGTCATCGCGCGCTCACCTCTCGGGAGCCAAACCGGGAGCCAAAGCCAGCAACATCACTTGGACTCACTTGGACGACCGTGGACGGTCCGCCCCTTTCCCGGAGCTCAAAACGGACGCCGGGGAGCCCGTTCCTGAGCCCCCGATTAGCCCTCCCTTAAACGGACCATAAGGATCTCCATCACGGGCTCCCAGCAGGCGATTTCGCGTTTTCGAGGGGCTAGCTTTCTCGTCGCCCCCAACGTTGAACCGCTGATCGGAGAACCACCCATGGCCTCTCGCCGCAAGGTCGCCGCGATCGCCGCCACCGGCATCGCCCCGCTCGCCCTCACCGCCCTGGCCGCCTCCCCGGCCGCCGCGCACGGTTCGATGACGGACCCGGTGAGCCGCGTCTCCGCCTGCTACGCGGAGGGCCCTGACTCCCCGAAGTCGGCCGCCTGCAAGGCGGCCGTCGCGGCCAGCGGTGCCCAGGCGTTCTACGACTGGAACGCGGTGAACATCGCCAACGCCGCGGGCAAGTCGAAGGAGATCATCCCCGACGGCAAGCTGTGCAGCGCGGGCAACGACAAGTACAAGGGCCTTGACCTGCCGCGCGCCGACTGGCCGTCCACCGCGCTGAAGTCGGGCAACCACACCTTCCGCTACAAGGGCACCGCCCCGCACAAGGGCTCCTTCGAGCTGTTCATCACGAAGGACGGCTACGACCCGTCGAAGCCGCTGAAGTGGTCGGACCTGGAGTCGAAGCCGTTCGTCAAGGTCAACGACCCGAAGATGGAGAACGGCGACTACGTCTTCGACGGCAAGATCCCCTCGCGCTCCGGCCGCCACCTGATCTACTCGATCTGGCAGCGCTCGGACTCCCCCGAGGCGTTCTACACCTGCTCCGACGTGACGTTCGGCAAGGACAGCGGCGGCTCGGCGGGCGCCCCGGCCCCGGCCGCCTCCGCCCCCTCCGAGAAGGAGATCGCGGACGGCGCCGACAAGTCCACCGTCGAGCACCACGGCCACGGCGACGCCAACGCCCACACGGGCTCCGAGGCCACCGAGGCCGCCCCGGCCCCCGCCGGTGACGACGCCGCCTCGGGCGACAACCAGCCGGAGGTCAACGGCGGCGCCGACAAGCCCGTCAAGGCCGCGGGCGAGGGCGCGAACGAGAACCTCGCGGAGACCGGCGGCGACAGCAACACCCCGTACATCGCGATCGGCGGTGCCGCCGCTCTCGCGCTCGGCGCCGCGGCGATGTTCGGCTCGGTCCGCCGCCGCGCGGCCGGCCGTCACGGCCGCTGAGTCCGGGCCGCCGGGCCCGCTCAGGCACTGACGCCCACGACGCCCACCACCTACGACGCGCAGGTGGTGGGCGTCGCGTGCGCGGGATCAAGTGCGTTGGCCACCTCGTGGTACGCGACCCGGTCCCCGAGCCCGATGGCCACGTGCTCGGAGAGGTCGGCCGGGCACAGGTCCTGCACCAGCACGTTCCGCACGTCGGGCCCGTCCAGGAACTGGCTCCGGTACGGGGTGACGACCTCGTCGTACTTCGTGGCGATGACCGTGTACCGCACCCCGGGCACGGTGTCCCCGCCGGCGTTGAGCTTCGTCAGGAACGCGGACCCGGCGACCTGGTCGGCGAGTCCCGGGGTGGCGAGCGTCAACAGGTCCTCGGCGCCCGGGAAGTAGGGCAGCAGGTTGGCGAGCCCGTTGAGCGTCGTCCCGTGGTTGTCGGGCGCGATCCCGACGAGGGCGTTCACCTTCGCGGCGCCCCCGAGGAACTTCAGGTAGTACCGGGGCATCATGCCGCCCTGCGAGTGCCCGACGAGGTCGGCCTCCGCGGCGCCGGTCGCACCGAGCACCTTGTCGACGAAGGCGTCGAGCTGTCCGGCCGACTTGTCGATGGGGCCGAGCCCGTTGAAGAGCGGGACGCCGGGCAGCTGCCCGTAGTCGAGGGAGAAGACGCAGTACCCGCGCTTCACCAGATAGGGCGCGAGGGCGAGCCAGTTGTCGACGGAGTTCCCGAAGGTCCCGTGCACCAGGACGACGGGCCGGGGGTGTGCGGCGGACGGCTTGCAGCGGTAGTCGTTCCACCCGCTCGACGAGGCGGCCGCGTTCGCACTGTCGGCGTGCGCGGCGGCCGGGGCGAGGGTGGCGGCGCCGGTGACGAGGAGGGCGGCAGCGAGCGCACGGAGCGCGCGTCTCCAGGGCAGCATCGTGATCTCCTTGCGGCTCAAGGGAGTTGAGCTGGGCCCGCCCTGTGTACGCGCGAGTAGTAGAGAAGTGAAGAGAAGCTTCAAAGCCCGTCCGGCGTGTGAGGACGAGGCCGTTCAGGCCGATACGGGGGTCCCGGGGCAGCGCCCCCGGGAGGGCGCCCCACCCGCCACGGTGGGCCTAGGCCGCAAGGGTGCCCCGGACAACCGCCCCCGCCCCGAACCGCTCCCGCGCCCGATCGGCCACCGCCTCAAGCGCCCGGGCCCGCTCGTCCACGGGGTCCAACGAGAGCTGCCGGGCGGCACGTTCGACAGGAAGGAGCCCCTCCGCCCGGAGGGCAAGAGCCCGTACCCGCGCCCGCTGCAGCCCCAGCCCCTCATACATCCGGTACGCCGCCTCCACCAGCGCCACCGACGCCCCGCTCGGCTCGGCGAGCACCCGCGTCCGCGTGGTGGTGGACCGGTCCGCGTACCGCACCGTCAGGGTCAGCGAGCGGCACGCCTGCCCCCCGCCCCGCAGCCGGATGCCCAGCTCCTCCGCGCCGGAGAGCAGCGCGCGACGGTGCCGGAAGGGGTCCAACTCGTCGCGCGGGAAGGGCCGTTCGACGGCGAGGGAGCGTGCGGCGGCGTTCGGCACCACCCGCCCCCGGTCGACCCCGCGCGCCCGCTCGTGCAGCTCGCGCCCGAGCTTCGCGGTGGTGAGCCGCTGCAGCGTGGACAGCGGGGCGGCGGCCACCTTGCCGAGGGAGTCGAGCCCGTACGCGCACAGCGTGCGGGCGGTCGCCCGGCCCACCCCGGGCAGCTCGGCGACCGGCACCCGGTCGAGGAACTCCCGTACGGCGTCCGGCTCTTCGCCCACCACCCGGGTCACGCCGGGCACGGCGCCCCGTGCCGCCATCCGCGCCAGCATCGGCCCAGGACCGCACCCGATCGCGCACTCCACCCCGTACAGGGCGAGCGCCCGCACCCGGACCAGCGCGGCGAGCTGCACGGCGTCCCGGCCGAAGTACCGTGCGGCCCCGCCCAGGTCCGCGAGGGCCGCATCGGGCGGCAGGGCCTCCACGACGGGCGTGAACTCACCGAGCAGACCGAGGAGTTGGGGGAACGCGTCCGCCCCGTCCGGCAGCCCCGAGAACCGCACACACAGCACACTCATCCCGCGCTCCCCGGACTCTGATGCCACAACTTCCGTCCCCCTGGGGCCCCGTCACCGGCCGGCCGCAGATCCGCCCACGGGTGCATCTCGTACCCCGTCCCCATCCGAATGCGCCGCCCCTCCCCCACGGAGGCACCTTCCCCCTCGGCAGCGCCTTCCCCCTCGGAGGCACTCTTCTCCTTCCCCCGCCCGGGCTCGGGCTCGGGCTCCGCCAGCCGCCCCGCGACCGCGTCGAGCCCGCCCTGCGCCCGCAGCTCCACCAGTTCCGCCAGGTTCCACGCCGCCGCGCCCACCACGCTGAGGCTGCGCGGGCCGCGGCGCTGCACCACCCCGCGGACGAGCAGCAGCCAGGAGTGGAAGACGGTGTGCGCGCAGCGTTCGTGCGCGTCGTCGAAGAAGGCCAGGTCGACCAGCCCGGTGCCGTCGTCGAGGGTCGTGAAGATGACCCGCTTCCCGGAGCGGATGGGCGGCGTCTGCGTGGCCGCCTTGGCGCCCGCGACCAGGACGGTCGCCCCGTGTTCGGCCTCCCGCAGGCGCCGCGCCGTCAGCACGCCCAACTCCTGCAGGAACTCCCGGTGGTCGTCCATCAGGTTGCGGGAGGCGTCCATGGACAGGACGCCCAGCTCGGCGCTGAGCCGTTCCGCGTCGTCGAGGTCGGGCAGCCCGGCGGAGGCGGTCCGCCGCCCGCCGGACAGCGGCAGCTGCGCACCGTGCGCGGCCCGGGAGCCGCGCTGCAGCTCCGTCAAGTGCAGTTGCAGATCACGGCGGTTGGCGCCGAACGCGTCGAGCGCGCCGACCTGGGCGAGCCGCTGCGCGAGCGGCCTCCCGGGCCGCGCCCGCTCCCAGAAGTCGAGCAGCGAGGAGTACGGCCGCCCGGCCGCGATCCGCGCCGCCTCGGCCGCGCTGATGCCGTGCACGTCACTGAGCGCGAGCCGTACGCCCCATATGCCCCGACCCTCTTGCCCTCTATCAGACACCAGTTCGATCTGATGAGCGACCGCGGACCGGTTCACGTCCAGCGGCAGCACCGGCACCCCCCGGCGCCGCGCGTCCGCGAGCAGCAGCCGCTTCGGGTACATCCCGGGGTCGTGGGTGAGCAGCCCCGCGTAGAAGGCCGCCGGGTGGTGCGCCTTCAGCCAGGCCGACTGGTACGTCGGCACGGCGAAGGCCACGGCGTGCGCCTTGCAGAAGCCGTACGAGCCGAAGGCTTCGATGATCTCCCACGTCCGCCGGATCGTCTCGGAGTCGTAGCCGCGCGCGGCCGCGTGCTGCGCGAACCAGAAGCGGATCCGCCCCTGGGACTCGGGGTCAGACAGGCCCCTGCGCACCCGGTCCGCCTCGCCGCGCCCGCAGCCGGTCATGATGTCCACCATCTCGATGATCTGCTCGTGGAAGACCACGACCCCGTAGGTCTCCGCCAGCGGGCCCGCCAGGTCCGGGTGCGGATGACGCACCGGCGCACGCCCGTGCCGCGCCTCGATGAACGGCCGCACCATGTCGGCCGCGACCGGGCCGGGCCGGAACAGGGAGATGTCCACCACCAGGTCGCCGAAGGTCTCCGGCTGGAGCCGTCCGACCAGGTCCCGCTGGCCCGGCGACTCGATCTGGAAGCAGCCCAGCGTCTCGGTGGACCTGATGAGCCGGTACGTCGCCGGGTCGCCCTCGGGCACGGCGTCCAGGTCGATCCGCTCCCCCGTGGCCCGCTCGGTCTCCGCCACCGCGTGCGCCATCGCCGACTGCATCCGCACCCCGAGGACGTCGAGCTTGAGCAGGCCGAGGTCCTCCACGTCCTCCTTGTCGAACTGGGACATGGGCAAGCCCTCTCCGCTGGTCGGCACGACCGGCGTACGGGCGAGGAGCGAGGCGTCCGAGAGCAGCACCCCGCACGGGTGCATGGCGACCCCGCGCGGCAGCGCGTCCAGCGCCTCGACGAGCTCCCACAGCTTCCCGTACCGGTCCATCTCCCCTGCCAGGGACCGGAGTTCGGGCAGCTCCGCCAGCGCCGCGCGGGCGTCGCAGGCCCGGATGTGCGGGAAGGACTTGGCGATCCGGTCGATGTCGGCCGGGTCCATGGAGAGGGCCGCGCCCACGTCCCGTACCGCATGGCGGACCCGGTAGGTCTCGGGCATCGCGACCGTGGCCACCCGCTGGGTGCCGAACCGGCGGATGATCGCGCGGTAGACCTCCAGGCGGCGGGCCGACTCCACGTCGATGTCGATGTCCGGCAGGACCAGGCGGCGGGTGGACAGGAAGCGCTCCATCAGCAGCCCGTGCGCGACGGGGTCGGCGTGCGCGATGCCGATGAGGTGGTTGACGAGGGAGCCCGCGCCCGAGCCGCGCGCGGCGACCCGGATGCCCAGCTCCCGTACGTCGTCGACGACTTGGGACACGGTCAGGAAGTAGGAGGCGAAGCCGTGGTGGTCGATGACGGCCAGCTCGTCGTGCATCCGCTCCCAGTAGGCGCGGGCGTCGGTGCGCCGGTCGTAGCCGCGCAGCACCATGCCCGCCGCGGCCCGCGAGGCGAGGACGCGCTGCGCGGTGCGGCGCCCGGCGCCGACGAGGTGCGGCTCGGGGAAGCGCACCGAGCCGATGCCGAGGTCGTCCTCGGGGTCGACCAGGCACTCGGCGGCGGCCGCCTGGGTCTGCTCGACGAGGCGGTACGCGGTGTCACGCCGGTAGCCCGCGGCCTCCACGATCCGCTCGGCGTCCCGCAGCATGGCACCGGGGTCCTTCAACCACCGCTCCCCGCTGTCGAGTTGGCCGGACGGGTCGATGGGAACCAGGCGGCGCGCGGCGTCCAGGACGTCGGCGACGGGGCCCTGGCCCCGGTCGGCGTAGCGGACGGCGTTGCTCAGGACGGGCCGTACGCCCTGTTCGGCGGCGAAGCCGACGGTGCGCGCGGCGAGCCGGAGCGAGCCGGGCCCGGTGCCGCCCCGGCCGTGGTGCACGGCCTCCAGGCGCAGCGCGTCGCCGTAGCTCTCGCGCCAGGGGCGCAGCAGGCGGGCGGCCTTGTCGGGGCGGCCCGCGGCCAGGGCGCGGCCCACGTCGGAGTCGGGGCCGAGCAGCACGGTCAGACCGTCCCCGTAGTGGTCGGACCAGGACAGCCGGGGCCGGTCCTCGCCGCTCTCGTGGGCGGTGCTGACCAGGCGGCACAGGGAGGCCCAGCCGCGGGCGCCGTCGCGGGCGAGGAAGGTGGCGCGCGGGGTCGACTCGTCGATGAAGGCGCCGCCGCGCACGGGGGCCCGCCGCCGCCCGGTCCCGGGGTCCTTCTCCGGGACCGGCTCCGTCACCGCGAGCTCCACCCCGAACAGCGGCCGCACCCCGGCCTTCGCGCAGGCTTTGGCGAACCGGACCGCTCCGGCGAGGGTGTCCCGGTCGGTGAGGGCGAGGGCGTCCATGCCGCGCTCCCCGGCGCGCTCGGCGAGCCGCTCGGGGTGGGAGGCGCCGTACCGCAGGGAGTAGCCGGACGCCGTGTGCAGATGCGTGAACCCGGGCACACGCACCTCCTGAAACCTGTCCTTTTTCCTGCTCCCCTCTCCACCATAGACCAACTTTCGAACATGCGTACGATCCGTGCGAACGGCCACTCGTTCGGCCCTCACCGCGCTCCCCCCGACTGCGTTCCGGGGCCCGGGACCGGAGCGTGGGGGCATGAACCTCCTCCACCGCACCGGGCCCGCGGCACAGGCCGTCTCCGTGAAGCGCATGGAGCCCACCGCCCAGGCCCAGCTGGGCCCGCTCGGGCTCACCGGCTTCATCGTCGTCACGATGATCGCCACCGGCATCGACGCCGGGGTCTTCCCCGAGAAGCTGCTCGACTCGGTGGTGCCGATGGTCGGCTTCTTCATCGGCGGCCTGGCCCAGCTGCTCGCCGGGCTCTTCCAGGCACAGCGCGGTGACACCTGGCACGCCACGGTCTTCGGCGGCTTCGGGCTCTTCTGGATGGCGAAGGCGCTGATGCTCCAGTGGGTCCTGCCGGGCCTCGACCCCGCGCTGCGCGGCGACACGATGGCCCTGTTCACGCTGCCCTGGGTCTTCGTGGTCTTCGTCCTGTGGCTGGCGAGCTTCCGCATCCACCTGGCCCTGCTGCTCACCTTCACCTGCGTCCTGGTGGTCTTCGTGGCGATGACCTGCAACGGCTTCACCGGGGCCGTGGGCTGGAACCGGATCGCGGGCTGGTTCGGGCTCGGCGCGACGGCCGGGGCGCTGTATCTGCTCGCGGGCCAGGTGATGGCGAGCACCTGGGGCCGCCCGGTGCTGCCGATGGGCCGCTTCCTGGCGCCGGACACGCCGGACGTCAAGCCGGAGGACTGACCGGGGCCCGCCCCGGCCGACGGCACTCCGGGGCCGTTGTCAGACCCGGATGTGAGGCTTGACCGCATGATCCGCACACTTGCCGTCGAGAACTACCGCTCCCTGCGCAAACTGACCGTCCCCCTGGACCGGCTGAACGTGGTCACGGGGGCGAACGGGACGGGGAAGTCCAGTCTGTACCGCTCACTGCGGCTGCTCGCGGACTCCGCGGGGGGCGGCGCGGTCGCCGCACTCGCGCGGGAGGGCGGCCTGCCGTCCGCGCTGTGGGCGGGCGAGAGGAAGGCGGAACCGGCGAGCCTGCGCCTGGGCTTCGCGGGCGACGAGTTCGGGTACGCGGTCGACTTCGGCATCCCCCAGTCCAGCGGCTCCCAGCCGGGCGGCGCCCCCTCCATGTTCCAGCTCGACCCGGAGATCAAGCGGGAGTCGACGTGGGCGGGCCCGGTGCTGCGGCCCGCCGCGCTGCTCTGCGACCGCGCGGGCCCCGCCGTGCGCACCCGGACGGCCGACGGCGGCTGGCACCGCACCCAGGGCATCCGGCCGTACGACAGCATGCTCAGCGAGTTCGCCGACCCGCAGCTAGCCCCCGACCTGCTCCGGCTGCGCGAGCTGATCCGCTCCTGGCGGTTCTACGACCACGTGCGCACCGACGCCGGCGCCCCCGCGCGCGCCGCCCGCATCGGCACCCGCACCCCGGTCCTCGGCCACGACGGCGCCGACCTGGCCGCGGCCCTCCAGACGATCCGCGAGACCGGCGACGACGAGGCGCTGGACGCGGCCGTCGACGACGCCTTCCCGGGCAGCCAGGTGCGGATCGCGGACAACGGCGGGCGGTTCGAGGTCCAGCTCCGCCAGCGCGGCCTGCTGCGCCCGCTCGGACCGGCCGAGCTGTCCGACGGGACGCTGCGCTACCTCCTGTGGACCGCCGCGCTGCTCACGCCCCGGCCCCCTTCGCTCCTCGTCCTGAACGAGCCGGAGACCAGCCTGCACCCCGACCTCCTGCGCCCCCTCGCCGACCTGATCCTCACCGCGACGAAGGACACCCAGGTCGTCCTGGTGACGCACGCCCAGGAGCTGGCGGACGCGGTCGCGAAGGGAGCGGCCCGCCACCGCGTCGACGTCAACTCCATAGAGCTGGTCAAGGAGTCGGGCCGGACGGAGGTGGCGGGCCGGGAGAGCATGCTGGACGAACCCCTCTGGTACTGGCCCAAGCGGTAGGACCGACGCCGAGTGGCCGCCCCGTCGTGCGACGGGGCGGCCACTCACGGGGCTGTCGGGGTCACGCGGCGGGCGTGCCCTCCTGGTTCCCGTAGTACGCCTGCTTCATCAGCTGCTTCATGTCGTCGATCATCGGCATCCGCGGGTTGGCGGGCGCGCACTGGTCGGCGTAGGCGTTCATGGCCTGCTGCGGCAGGGCCTCCATGAAGGCGGCCTCGTCGACGCCCTCGGCCTGGAAGGAGGCCGGGATGCCGCAGCGGTCGCGCAGCTCCTCGACGGCGCGGGCGTAGGACTCGACGGCCTGCTCGGGGGTCTCGGCGTTCAGGCCCAGCATGCGGGCGATCTCCTGGAAGCGCTCCGGGGCCCGGTAGACCTCGGCCTTCGGCCACGGGGTGGCCTTGTGCGAGACGGTGCCGTTGTGCCGGATCACGTGCGGCAGGAGCAGCGCGTTGGTGCGGCCGTGGGCGACGTGGAAGGTGTTGCCCAGGGTGTGCGCCATGGCGTGCACCAGGCCGAGGAAGGCGTTGGCGAAGGCCATGCCCGCGATGGTCGAGGCGTTGTGCATCTTCTCGCGGGCCTCGGGCGCCTTGCCGCCCTGCGTCACGCAGGTCTCCAGGTTCTCGAAGATCAGCTTGATGGCCTGGAGGCACTGGCCGTCGGTGAAGTCGTTCGAGTAGGCCGAGACGTACGCCTCCGTGGCGTGGGTCAGGGCGTCGAAGCCGGAGTCGGCGGTGACGGTGGCCGGGAGGTTGAGCGGCAGCACCGGGTCGACGATGGCGACGGACGGGGTCAGCGCGTAGTCGGCGAGGGGGTACTTCTGGGCGGCGGCCGGGTCGGAGATGACCGCGAACGGGGTGACCTCGGAGCCGGTGCCCGACGTGGTCGGGATGGCGACCAGCTTGGCCTTCTCGCCGAGCGAGGGGAACTTGTAGGCGCGCTTGCGGATGTCGAAGAACTTCTCCTTCGTGTCCCCGAACGCGATCTCCGGGTGCTCGTACATCAGCCACATGATCTTGGCCGCGTCCATCGGGGAGCCGCCGCCGAGGGCGACGATGGTGTCGGGCTCGAAGTCCCGCATCCGGGCGGCGCCCTCCTCGACGGTGGCGAGCTCCGGGTTGGGCTCGACGGTGTCGATGACCTGAATGGTGACCGGCTCCTGGCGGGAGTTGAGGATGTCGGTGACCTTCTGCACGAAGCCGATCTGGCCCATGGTCTTGTCGGTGACGACCGTGACGCGGTGCACGTCGGCCATCTCACCGAGGTAGCGGATGGAGTTCTTCTCGAAGTAGATCTTCGACGGAACCTTGTACCACTGCATGTTGTTGTTGCGCCGCCCGATTCGCTTGACGTTGATGAGGTTGACCGCGGAGACGTTGTTCGAGACGGAGTTGTGGCCGTAGGAGCCGCAGCCCAGGGTCAGGGAGGGCAGGAAGGCGTTGTAGACGTCGCCGATGCCGCCGAAGGTGGAGGGCGAGTTGACAATGACGCGGATCGCCTTGACGCGCTTGCCGAACCGCTCGGCGAGCTCCTCGTCCTCGGTGTGGATGGCGGCGGAGTGGCCGAGGCCGTGGAACTCCACCATCTGCGCGGCCAGTTCGATGCCGCCCTCGGTCGTCTCGGCCTTCAGGGCGGCCAGGATCGGGGAGAGCTTCTCGCGGGTGAGCGGCTCGCCCTCGCCGACCTCGGCGCACTCGGCGAGCAGGATCGAGGTGCCCTCGGGGACCTCGAAGCCGGCCTGCTCGGCGATCCACTGCGGGGACTTGCCGACGACGGAGGCGTTCAGCTTGGCGCCGGAGCAGTTGTTGGCGAACGCGGTGGTGCCGAAGACGAACTCCTCCAGCTTGGTCTTCTCGGCCGCGCTGAGCACGTGGGCGCCGAGCCGCTGGAACTCGGCGAGCCCCTCCTCGTACACCTCCTGGTCGAGGATGACGGCCTGCTCGGAGGCGCAGATCATGCCGTTGTCGAACGCCTTGGAGAGCACGATGTCGTGGATGGCGCGCTGCAGCTTGGCGTCCTTCGCGACGTAGGCGGGGACGTTGCCCGCGCCGACGCCGAGGGCCGGCTTGCCGCAGGAGTAGGCGGCCCTGACCATCGCGTTGCCGCCGGTCGCGAGGATCGTGGAGACGCCCTCGTGGTTCATGAGCAGCCCGGTCGCCTCCATCGAGGGCTCCTCGACCCACTGCACGCAGTTCGCGGGGGCACCGGCCGCGACGGCCGCGTCCCGCACGATGCGGGCGGCCTGCGCCGAGCACTTCTGGGCGCTCGGGTGGAAGGCGAAGATGATGGGGTTGCGGGTCTTCAGGGCGATGAGCGCCTTGAAGATGGTGGTCGAGGTCGGATTGGTGACCGGGGTCATCGCGCAGACGACGCCCACCGGTTCCGCAATCTCGGTGATGCCGTTGAGTTCGTCGCGGGCGATGACGCCGGCCGTCTTCAGGCCGCGCATCGAGTTGACGACGTGCTCACAGGCGAAGAGGTTCTTGACGGCCTTGTCCTCGAAGAGGCCGCGGCCGGTCTCCTCGACCGCCTGCTGCGCCAGCTCGCCGTGCTGGCTCAGGGCCGCGAGGGAAGCCTTCTTGACGATGTGGTCGACCTGCTCCTGGTCGTACGACTCGAACTGCCCGAGCGCGGTCAGCGCCCCCTCGACGAGCCCGTCCACCATCTCGTTGGCCTGCATGGCAGGAACTCCTTCATTGAGACCTTTTCTCCGATGTCTCAATTCGACACCTAATCGCTGCGACGAAGGCGCCGAAAAGGGCCTCACCCTGGGGGCAATAGGTCCCTTCAAGATCAAGAATGCCCTCAATGAACCCACTCTGACCTGCACTGACTCACAAGGCCCAAAGTCCCTTGCGAGCTTGTGAAAACTTTCACAAGAATTTCGAAAAAGCCCCGCCCCTGCACGCGCAGGGGCGGGGAATAAAGCAGCCGAAGCCTTCCGGCTCCGTTTCGTCCGGGTCAGCCGATCTCGGCTCCGTACGCGCTCAGCGCCTCCGGCACCGGCTGGAAGAAGGTCTCCCCGCCGCCGGAGCAGTCACCGCTGCCGCCCGAGGTCAGGCCGAGCGCCTTCTCGCCGTCGAAGAGGGCGCCGCCGCTGTCGCCGGGCTCGGCGCAGACGTCGGTCTGGATCAGGCCGTCGACCTGGCCCTCCTGGTAGTTCACGGTGGCGTTCAGCGCCTTGACCGTGCCGTCGTGGACCTGCGTGGTGGAGCCGCTGCGCTGCACCTTCTCGCCCACCGTGGCCTCCGCGGCCCCGGTGATCTTCTGGTTGCCGCCGCCGTAGAGGTTGACCTCGCTCGGGTGCGCCGTGTCGCCCGTGTACTTCACGAGGGCGTAGTCGTCACCCGGGAACTTGGAGTCCTCCGTGGTCGCGATCTCCGAGCCGCCCTGCGAGTCCGACCAGCTCTTCACCGCGTTGCCGCAGTGGCCCGCCGTCAGGAAGTAGGGCTGGCCGTCCTTGACGACGTTGAAGCCGAGCGAGCAGCGCGAGCCGCTCCCCCAGATCGCGTCGCCGCCCGCGATGAAGGGTTTGAACTCGCCCTTGCTGCGCTTCAGTTCGACCTTGCCGCCCAGGGTCTTCATGACCGTGTTCAGCTTGTCGAGCCCGGCGCCCTTGACAGTGCGGTCGGCCGTGACGACCACCTTGTTGGTCGCCGGGTCCATCGCCCACATCGTGCCGGGCACGGCCGCCTTCCGGTCGAGGGTGGAGCGCGCGCTCTTCAGCTCGGCCAGCGAGTTCTGGACGAGTCTCGCCTTGGCGCCCGCCCCCTCGACGGTCTTCGCCGCGTCCTTGCTGAGCACGTTCACGACGAGGTGCTTGGCCTGGGCGTCGTAGTACGTTCCCGCGGCGTCCGCGCCGAGGTCCTTGCCCAGGGTCGAGGCGAGGTTTCCGGCCTTGGCCGCCGAGAGGATGTCGGGGGTGGGGGTGGGGGCGTCCTCGCTCGCGTTCGCAGTCTGGAAGGTGATTCCCGCGGCGACCAGCGCGGCGATGCCCGCGCCTGCCACGGCGGCACGCCGCTTGGGTATGCGTCGGTGCTTCAACTCACGTCCTCCTGTGGGGGGATTCAGACCCTTCGGCGTGGGGGCCTCGGGGCCTGAAGGCGTACGGGCACGGAGTCGGCGCGCGGTAAGTAACCGCGTCCATGCCAAAAGGGCGCGGCCCACTATTCCGAGGCCCTCCGGTAGCACACAAGGTCTACTTCAGGACGCGCACACGACAACGCGCGTGCGCCCCCGGCGCGTTGCCGCACCCGGGTCGCACCACGTCGGTTCCCGCTGCAAACACCGCGAGCGAGGGGGTGGTCAGCAACGGGTGAGGACTAGTCCTGTCCGGTTCTCGACGCTCTCCGGCCCTCCGCGCCACCCGGATCCGAATCATTCATTCCGGATTCCAGCCGTGCGGTGGGGTCGGTGAGCTCCTCGGGGTCCCTCTGCGCGACGTCCCTCTGCGCGACGTCCCTCTTCGCGACCGCGGGAGGCGGCTCCGGGTCCGGCGCCGTCCCGCCCTGCGCCCGCTCCAGGAACCGCAGGAGCTCCACCGGGAAGGGCAGCACCAGCGTCGAGTTCTTCTCGGCGGCGACCGCCACCACGGTCTGCAGCAGCCGGAGTTGGAGCGCGGACGGCGTCTCCGCCATCTGCTGGGCCGCCTCGGAGAGCTTCTTGGACGCCTGCAGTTCGGCGTCCGCGTTGATGACCCGGGCCCGGCGCTCCCGGTCCGCCTCGGCCTGCCGCGCCATGGACCGCTTCATGGTCTCCGGCAGCGACACGTCCTTGATCTCGACCCGGTCGATCTGCACGCCCCAGCCGATGGCCGGGCTGTCGATCATCAACTCCAGGCCCTGGTTGAGCTTTTCGCGGTTGGAGAGCAGATCGTCGAGGTCGCTCTTGCCGATGATGGACCGCAGCGAGGTCTGCGCCATCTGCGAGACCGCGAAGCGGTAGTCCTCGACCTGCACGACGGCCTCGGCGGCGTCCACCACCTTGAAGTAGATGACGGCGTCCACCCGCACCGTCACGTTGTCGCGCGTGATGCCGTCCTGCGCGGGCACGGGCATCGTCACGATCTGCATGTTGACCTTACGGAGCCGGTCGACGAAGGGCACGATCATGGTGAACCCGGGCCCGCGCACATGCTTCTGGAGCCTGCCGAGGCGGAGCACCACACCCCGTTCGTACTGTTTGACGACGCGTGCCGCCGCGAGTCCGTAGACCGCCGCGACCGACCCGGCGGCCACCGCCACCGTCACCAACTCCTCGACCATGCCGGCCCCCAGGGTCCGAATTGGGCGTGTTGGGTGTGTCCTTCGAAGGTAACTCCGCGACGGGAGCCGTCAAAGGGGGCGTGGGGCCGCCGTCCGCACGGCAAGAGCCCCCGCCCGGCGTCCGGACGGGGGCTCCTCTGCTGCTGGCTGCGGTCAGGCGGGTCGTACGGGGGTCAGTAGACGCTCACGCCGTACGCGTTGAGCGCCTCCACGACCGGCTGGAAGAACGTCGTGCCGCCCGACGTGCAGTCGCCGCTGCCGCCGGAGGTGAGGCCGATGGCCTTGGTGCCGGAGTACAACGGGCCGCCGCTGTCGCCCGGTTCGGCGCAGACGGTGGTCCTGATCAGGCCGGAGACGATGTCGCCGCCGCCGTAGTTGACCGTCTGGTTGAGCGCGGTCACCTTGCCGCTGTGCGTGCCGGTGGTGGAACCGCGCCGGGTGACCGACTGGTTCACGGTCGGGTTGCCCGCGCTGGTGATGTCCTGGTTGCCGACGGTGCCCGGGTGGCTCACCGAGCCGGAGTACTTCACCAGGCCGTAGTCGTTGCCCGGGAAGCTGGAGCCCGCGGTGGAGCCGATGGTGCTGGAGTGCGCGGAGTTGGACCACCAGGTGCCCGCACCGTCGGTGCAGTGCCCGGCGGTGACGAAGTAGTAGGTGTTCCCCTTGCGCACGTTGAAGCCCAGCGAGCAGCGCCAGCTGGAGGCGTAGATGGCGTCGCCGCCGGAGATCAGCTTCTTGAAGGTGCCCGGGGTGCGCTCGATCTTGAGGGCGTCCGCGTTGGCGCCCGCGGCGCTCTTCAGCTTGGCGATCTCGGCCTGGGAGACCGTGCTGTCGACGGTGACGACGAGCTTCTTGGTCTTCGCGTCGACACCCCAGGCGGTGCCCGCGACGTCGGCGCCGCGGACGGCGTCGCTCGCCGTGCTCAGCTGGGCGGTGCTGAAGGTCCGGGCGCTGTCGTCGGCCGCGCTGGTGGCGGCGGGAACGACGACGGCGGCGGTGGCGACGAGTCCGGTGGCGGTGGCGAGGAGTCGGGTACGTCTCGCTATGCCGCTGCGGGGGGTGGTGCGCTTGATCCTCACTGTCGTTCCTCCCGAGGGGAAGTCAGGGGGCCCGCGTTGGCCACAGGCCCGTGAGGCGCAGCCGAAGAGCAGGCCCGGATTCCGGACGCGTTGTGCTCCTGACAAGCGCTTCTCGGGAGTATTCGGGGAGCGGAGGGGCCGCACAAGGACAGCTTTCGGCCAACTGTCAAAAACACGACGACCTGCCCCGGCAGGTCTCGTACCGTCCGTACGCCTGCCGGGGCTTGGGTCATCGGCTGTGCCTGTGACGTGTCAGCGGCGGATCAGGTTCCGCTCTCCCGCGGCGATCTCGGCGTCCAGCGTGTTGCCGGGCGGCGGGAACGGGCACAGGAAGTGGTCGGCGAAGGCGCACGGGGGCAGCAGCGACCGGTTGAAGTCGACCGTCGTACGGCCGTCGGCGTCGGGCGCCGCCGGGCGCAGGAAGCGGAAGCGGTGGCTGGAGGTCCCGCTCGTGGCGTCGGCGAAGACGGCCCAGAGGGATCCGTCGCCCTCCACGGTCACCTGGAGCGTGTGCGCAACTCCCTCGATCTCAAAGGCCAGTTCACCGTCCAGGCCGAGGCCGCGCTCCGCCCCGTCCGCGTTGCCCACCCGGACGGTGCGGCTCTCCCCGTACGGGGTGAAGCGGCCCGGCACGGACCAGCGGGCGTCGTACGCGGTGGCGTCGATGCCCCGGAAGGCGGCGCGCGCGGCGGAGCCGGGGTCGAAGTCCCTTACCGCCCACAGCCCTTCGCGCACCAGGACCACCAGGCGCCGCTCCCCCAGCGCGAGCCGCGAGGCCGCGACCGCACCGGTGTCCGCGCCGAGCCGGGCCTCGCCGTCGAGCGGCTTCCCGTCGAGGGCGAGCCCGTCGGCGGCGCTCGCGGTCAGGACGATGCCCGTGCCGTCGGCGGACTCCCTCCACTGTCCGGGCAGGTTCGGCAGGTGCCCGTCGGCGTGGTCGGAGAGCCAGTGTGTGCCGGTGAGGGCGAGCGGCCCGTAGGGCGCGGCGGCCGTCTCGGTGCGCTGCTCGTGCCAGTGCTTCCACAGGTCGGCGTCGGTCATGCCGTGCGGGTCCTTTCGTGGTGCGGTGCCGCGGGTGTGCGCAGCCCCAGGTGAGAGCGCAGGGTGCGGCCCTCGTATTCCGTGCGGAAGACGCCTCGCTCCTGGAGCAGCGGCACGACGCGGTCCACGAACGCGTCGAGGCCGCCGGGCGTCAGGTGCGGGACGAGGACGAACCCGTCGGCGGCCTCGCCCTGCACGAAGGCGTCCAGCTCGGCGGCGACCGACTCGGGGGTTCCGATGAACGACTGCCGGCCGGTCGTCTCGATCACGACCTGCCGGATGGACAGGTCCTTGGCCTCGGCCAGGGCGCGCCACTTCTCGGCGACGTCGAGCCGGTCGGCGATCCGCATCCGGCCCTGCGCGAGCGTCGATGCGGGGTCGGGGTCGATGGCGGGCAGCGGCCCGTCGGGGTCGTACGCGGACAGGTCGACGCCCCACACCTGCTCCAGGGCGAGGAGGGCGTGCTGCGGGGAGACCTGCCGGCGCCGGATCTCCGCGGCCTGCTCCTGCGCCTCGGCGGCGGTGTCCCCGAGGACGAAGGTCACGACCGGCATGATCGTGAGGTCGTCGGGCTCCCTCCCGTACCGCGCGAGCCGCGCCTTCACATCGGCGTAGCGGGCACGCCCGGCCTCCAGGGTGCCGTGCCGCGTGAAGACCACGTCGGCGGCGGACGCGGCGAACTCCCGCCCCTCGTCCGAGTCCCCGGCCTGGATCACGACGGGGTGGCCCTGCGGCGGCCGCGGCACGGTCACCTCGCCCTCGATGTCGAAGTGCCGCCCGCGGTGCGCGAAGGGCTCGGGGCCCGGGGCGTCCGGGTCCGCCCAGGAGTCCCACAGCTCCCGGGCGGTGGCGACGGACTCGGCGGCGCGCGTGTAGGGGGTCCCCCCTGTTCGAGCGGAGTCGAGAACTTGGGGGACGTCGGCCCGGTCGAGGTGGCCGCCGCGCCGGAAGTTCTCGCCGGTGAAGGCGTCCGCGGAGGTGCCCACGTGCCAGGCCGCCCGGCCGTCGCTGAGGTGGTCCAACGTGGCGAGCCTGCGGGCGAGTTCATAGGGCTCGTTGAAGGTCGCGTTGACGGTGGCGGCGAGCCCGAGCCGCTCGGTGACGGCCGCGAGCGCGTTCAGGACGGTGAGCGACTCGGGCCGCCCCACCACGTCCAGGTCGTGGATGCGCCCGTTGTGCTCGCGCAGCCGCAGCCCCTCGGCGAGGAAGAAGAAGTCGAAGAGGCCGCGCTCGGCGGTGCGGGCGAGGTGCTCGAAGGAGGCGAAGTCGATCTGCGGCTTCGAGCGGGGGTCGGCCCGGACGGTGGTGTTGCTGACGCCGGGGAAGTGGGCGGCGAGGTGGAGCTGCTTCCTGGCGGCAGACGCACTCATGAGGCGGCTCCCGCCCGTGCGTACCGGTTGGCGGGCCGCGCGAGCCCCAGGTGCTCCCTGAGGGTGCTGCCCGGGTAGAAGGTGCGGAACAGGCCGCGGTGCTGGAGCAGCGCCACCGTGCCGTTGACCAGGCGTTCCAGGTCCCGGACCGGCCGGGCGGGGGTGAGGTGGAAGCCATCGACGGCGCCCGTGGCGTGCCAGCCGGCGATGAGGTCGGCGAGGTCGACGGGGCCGCCGCGGTAGAGCGGCCCGTCGGCGGTGGGCAGCGGGCCGCCGCCGTGCCCGGGTTCGGCGGCGTGCTCCCCGCCGCCGAGGTCGACGACGAGGGCGGCGAGCACCCGAAGGCCGTCCGGGTCGCGCCCGGACTCGGCGGCGAGGGAGCGCAGTTCGGCCCGTGCGGCGCCCGCCGTCGCGGGGCTCGCGGCGCGCACGAGGGCGACGTCCGCGTACCGGGCGGCGGTCTCCAGGGCGCCGGGCGCGGTGGCGTCGACGACGGTCACCGGGTGGCCCTGCGGCGGCCGCGGCACGGCCGAGGGGCCCTTCACGGAGAAGGTCCCGCCCTCGAAGTCGACGTGGTGCAGCTTGTCCCGGTCGATGAAGCGGCCGGTCTCGACGTCCCGTATCTCCGCGTCGTCCTCCCAGCTGTCCCACAACTTGCCCGCCACGTCGGCGACTTCACCGGCCTCCCGCCAGAGCGCGGCCCGCGGCGCGGCGGGCCTGCGCCCGAAGAGCCGGGCCTCGGCCCCGGTCGTCGACACGTCGACCTGCCAGCCCGCACGGCCGTGGCTGACCCAGTCCAGGGTGGCCACGGCCGCCTGGACGTGGAACGGCCCGGTGTGCGTGGTCGTGACGGTCGGCACGAGCCCGATCCGCCCGGTGACGGGGGCGAGCCGGGAAAGGACGGCGAGCGCTTCGGGCCCCGGCCGCGCGAAGGAGTCGCCGAGCGTCACGAAGTCGAGGCCCCCCTCCTCGGCGAGCAGCGCCAGCTCGGCGTAGGGGCCCGCCTCGTACGCCCCGGTCCGGTCGATGGCGGCGGCGAGGTGCAGGGGGCCGCGGCCCGTGGGGGGTGCGGTCATCGGTGGTCCTTTCTGTGGTGTGCGGTGGGTGGGGCCGCTACGGCCTGGGCAGCCCGGGCGGGTTGATCTCCGACTTCTGCACGGCTTCGCTCGACAGCCCCCAGCGCTTGAGGACCCGGGCGTAACTGCCGTCCTTGATCACGTGGTTGAGGGCCGCGGCATACGCGTCGACGAGCCCGCTGCCCTTCTTCGTGGTGGCCGCGATCTCGCCCTGGACGGCCGGGCCGCCCCCGGAGAGGGTGCCGACGATCTTCGTCCGGCCCGCGGCCGCCACGTGGTAGGAGGCGGCGGGGCTGGGGCCGAGGTAGGCGTCGATGCGGCCGGACTGGAGGGCCAGGTAGTAGTCGGAGTCCTTCTGGAAGTACTTGATGCGGACGGGCTCGCGTCCGGCCTTCTCGTTGCGCCTGCTCCAGTCGACGAGGATCTTCTCCTGGTTGGTGCCGGAGGAGACGGCGACGGCCTTGCCCGCGACGTCCTTCGGCCCCCGCACCTTCCAGTCGGCGTCCTTGCGCGCCTCGAAGGCGATGTTGTCGAGCCGGTAGG
Organism: Streptomyces odontotermitis; assembly: GCF_050510915.1. Taxonomy (NCBI): domain Bacteria; kingdom Bacillati; phylum Actinomycetota; class Actinomycetes; order Kitasatosporales; family Streptomycetaceae; genus Streptomyces; species Streptomyces odontotermitis. The sequence continues at coordinate 502,043 of NZ_JBNJLS010000005.1, forward strand.
TCGCGAAGTCGTACTTCTCCTTGCGCTCCTCGGTGACCGTGACGTTGGCGAGGACCCCGTCGAACTTGCCGCTGTCCAGGCCGACGAAGAGGTTCTCCCAGGAGACCTGCTGGAAGGCGGGCTTCAGGCCGAGGGTGTCCGCGAGCAGGATCGCCAGGTCCACCTCGGAGCCGATGCGGGTCTTGTCGTCGGTGGCGTAGAAGCCGAGGGGCGCCGTGGAGTCGGCGCCGCCGCCGAGCCGCAGCGTGCCGCGCTCACGGACCTCCTTCGGCAGCAGCGCGGCGATCTCGGGGACCTTCTTGCCGCGTACGCGGTGCTGGTCGGGCCCGATGTTGATCGAGCCGACCTTCTTGGTGCCGGCCGCGCCCGCACCGGTCGCGGCGTCGCTGTCGCCGCCGCAGGCGCTGAGCAGGGGCGCGGCGGCGAGGGCGGCGGCAAGGGTGAGGGTGGTGCGTCGGGACAGCATGGAGAGCTCCTGAACGACGTACGGGCTAAAGGACTTTGGAGAGGAAGGCGCGGGTGCGCTCGTGCTGCGGCCGGTCGAGCACGTCGGCGGGGGCGCCCTGCTCGACGATGCGGCCCTCGTCCATGAAGACCACGGTGTCGGCGACCTCGCGCGCGAAGCCGATCTCGTGGGTGACGACGATCATGGTGGTGCCCTGGCGCGCCAAGTCCTTGATGACGTCGAGGACTTCGCCGACCAGCTCCGGGTCGAGCGCGGAGGTCGGCTCGTCGAAGAGCAGCAGCTTCGGTTCGAGGGCGAGCGCGCGGGCGATGGCGACGCGCTGCTGCTGACCGCCGGAGAGCTGCTTGGGGTAGGCGGCCGCCTTGTCGGCGAGCCCGACCCGCGCCAGGAGCTCCCGCGCGGCCTGCTCGGCCTCGGCGCGCGGCCGCTTCAGGGCGGAGACGGGGGCCTCGACGACGTTCTCCAGGACCGTCAGGTGCGGGAACAGGTTGAAGTTCTGGAAGACGAAGCCGATGTGGGTGCGCTGGCTCAGCACCTCGCGCTCGCGCAGCTCGTACAGCCTGTCGCCGGAACGCCGGTAGCCGACCAGGGACCCGTCGACGCTGATCCAGCCGCTGTCCACCTTCTCCAGGTGGTTGATCGTGCGCAGCAGCGTCGACTTCCCGGAGCCGGAGGGCCCGAGGACGACGGTGACCTCGCCCGCGCCGACCTCCAGGTCGACGCCCCGCAGCACCTCCAGGGTGCCGAACGACTTGTGGACGGAGCGGAGTTCGACCATGGCGCTCATCGCGTGGCCCCCTTGGAGAAGTGACGTTCGACGTAGTGCTGGAGGACGGAGAGGGCCGTGGTCAGGAGGATGTACCAGGCGGTGGCGACCATGAGCAGCGGCACCACCCGGCCGTTGCGGCCGTAGACCACCTGGACCTGGTAGAAGAGCTCGCCGATCGCCACCACGGAGACGATGGAGGTGCCCTTGAAGAGGGAGATCACCTCGTTGGCGGCGTTGGGCAGGATCGAGCGCATCGCCTGCGGCAGGACGATCCGGCGGATCTGCCGCAGCCTGGGGATGCCGAGCGCGGCCGCGGCCTCCAACTGGCCGCCGTCCACGGCGAGTACGCCCGCGCGGACGATCTCCGCGGCGTACGCCGCCTGGTGCAGCGCGAGCCCGAGGACCGCCGCGCTCATCGCGCCGACGAGCCCCATCGTGTCGAAGGAGAAGAACCCGGGCCCGAAGGGGATCCCGAACTGCAGCTCCTTGTACAGATACGCCAGGTTGAACCAGAACAGCAGCTGCACGATGAGCGGGATCGAGCGGAACGCCCAGATGTAGGCGAAGGCCACGGACTTCAGGAACGGGCTCGCCGACAGCCGCATGAAGGCGAGCACGACACCGAGCCCGAAGCCGAGCGCCGTCCCGTAGAAGGTGAGCTGGAGGGTGACCCAGACGGCCTTCAGGATCACGTCGGCGGTGAAGAACTCCGCGAACACCTCCCACTCCCAGCCGGGGTTGGTGGCGAGCCCGTGCGCGAACTGGACGAGCAGCACGGCCGTCACGGCGACGGCGACCCAGCGCCAGGGGTGGCGCACGGGCACCACTTCGAGGGAGCCGTAGTCGACGTCCGCGGCGGTGGCGGACGGCGGCGATGTCTCTTTGTCGACGGGTGGACCGATGGGTGGATCACTGGTCAAGGACATGGGGATTCCCGGGAGTTCGGACGAGCGGGGAAGGGAGGGAAGGAGGGAAGGAGGAACCCTCAGGCGGCGTCGCGACAGGAGAGGTCGCGCAGGAAGGCGAGGGCGGCCCGCGCGGTCGCGTCGTTCTGCCGGAAGGACGGGCTGTTCGTACGGGGCCGGGTGAAGGCCCCGGCGCCGCGCGCGTTGGTGTGCGGGCCGAGCGCGAAGCGGCGGGGGTGCGGCGCGCCCGCCCGGTCCAGGACCCGCCCGTCCGCCGGGTCGACGGCCAGGAGCCCGGCGGGAGTCGTCTGTGCCCCCTCCGCGTACAGCTCGCGCAGCAGCGGGTCGCGGGTGCGCTCCAGCGTGGGCTGGGGCAGCCGCGCCTCGACGAGGGCGCGGGCCTCGGTGACGCGCCCGGGGAGCGTGGGACTCTCGGCGCGGAACACCCCGTCCTCGGCGCGCACGCTCACATCGGCGCCGAGGAAGCGCACGACGCCCGCGCGCGACAGGGCGAGCAGCTGCCGCAGGCGCGGCCCCGGCGGCCCCGACGCGAGGTAGCTGAAGAATCCGTGCCACCAGCCGCCGACGTCGCCGAGGCGCACCAACTGCCCGTACACGGACAGGAGTCCGAGGAAGACGGCGAGGTCGGGGCTGTGCTCCGGGTCGTGGCGGCGGTCGAGGTCGGCGGTGACGTAGCGGCGCAGTCCGTCCTGGAGCGCTTCGTACGAGGTGTGGCGCACGCCGTCCAGGGGGCGGTCGAGCGCGGTGAGGTCGAGGCGGTCGGCGGGGTCGGGGACGGCGGCGGAGACGAGGGCGTGCAGCTCGGGGCTGCCGGGCGGGCAGGCCGCGTACTTCTCGTCGAAGTCCGTCCAGTCCATGGCCGTGCGCCCGGGGTGGGCGGTGAACAGGCGGTGGTAGTGGGCGAAGCCCAGCTCCTTCTCGACGAGCGGCCACACGTCGCGCCGGAAGTCGTATCCGTCCGGGCGCGCGAGCAGCTCGTCGATCTCGGCGGGCCCCAAGTAGCGGGGCAGCTGCGGCCGTTCGCCCGTCCAGTCGTAGCCGATCTTCGAGTGGTAGGGGACGCCGCGCCGGGAGCCCACGTACAGGACGGGCTCGCGCCCCGAGGGGATGTACGCGTCCCCTTCGTAGCGGCCGCCGCGCCCCTCGGTGAGCAGCACCATCAGGTCGACGAAGGCGAGCCCGAAGCCGCGCACGATGACGCTCTCGCCGGGCGCGAGCGGCGACAGGTCGCTGTCGGCGGTGAAGTCGGGCGGCAGGTGCACGAGCCCGTGCCGCTCGGCGTACGCGGCCAACTCGGCCTGTTCCGGGTCCAGTTCGGCATCCAGATGCCCTTGCGCGAGGATGACGAGGTCGGTGACGAGCGGCTCGGCGCGCCCTTCGAGCCACACGCGCTGGCGACCCTCGCGGGGCCCGCTGACCCGCAGGGCGCGGCGGCGGTGTTCGTGGACGGTGACGCCCGCCGGCAGCGCGGTCAGCGCCCGCTCGTACACCCAGCGCAGATAGCCGCTCTGGGTGCGGCGGCTCACGAAGGTCCGCCCGTCGAGCCGCCCCCACTCGTGCAGGGCGGGCCCTTCCTTGACGGGACCGGCGAGCTCCACCGTGTCGTCGGTGAACAGGGTGACGTCCTGGGCCTGGGAGTTCATCCACAACAGCGGCGACTGGTCCCGCCGCCAGATCCGCCCGCCGCCGGGCGGATACGGGTCGACGAGGTGGATGTCGACCTCGGCGCCGGACGCATCCCCGCACGACGAATCCCCGTACAGGGACGGCATGTTGGCGGCGATGCGCTCCAGCAGCCCCGTGCCGCGCGGCCCCGCGCCGACAATGACGAGGGAGTGTCTCATCGCGACCGCTCCGACCCGCGGGCGTAGTGCCGCTCCACGTAGTACTGGCCGACGCTGAGCACCGAGGTGACGACGACGTACCAGATGGTGGCGACCAGGAGCAGCGGGATCACCTGGTAGGTGCGGTGGTAGACCAACTGCACGGAGTAGAGCAGGTCCTGGACCGCGATGACGCTGACGATGGAGGTGCCCTTGAGGGTGCCGATCAGCATGTTCCCGGCGGGCGGCACGATGGCGCGCATGGCCTGCGGCAGCACGACCCGCCGCCAGCGCCGCCAGGTGCCGAGCCCGAGCGCCTGGGCCGCCTCGATCTGGCCGCGCTCCACGGAGAGGATGCCGCCGCGCACGACCTCGGCGGCGTAGGCGGCCTCGTGCAGGGTGAGCCCGACGATGGCGATGGTGACGGGCCCGAGCAGGTCGACCGTCTTGATGCCGAAGAGCGTCGGGTAGAGCGCCCCGATGTTGAACCAGAACAGCAGCTGCACCAGGATCGGCGCCGACCGGAACAGCCAGACGTAGCCCCAACTGACGCTTCGCAGCACCGGGTTGGCGGAGAGCCGTCCGATCGCGAGCAGGGTGCCGAGCGCGAACCCGGCGGCCATGACGACGGCGGTCAGCCAGAGCGTGAGCCAGAGCCCGCGCAGCACGGCCGCCGTGGTGAAGTACTCCCCGACGACGTCCCACTGGAACTTGTCGTTGCGCACGACGGACTGGGCGACGAGCGCGAGCAGGACCAGGACGAGGACGGCGGCCGCCCACTGACCGGGGCGGCGGCGGGGCACGATGCGCGGGACGCCGGGAAGCGCGGCGAGCGCGTCGAGGTCGGCGGGATCTTCGGGAGGGGTGGTCCCGGACTTGACGAGGGTGTCGGACGACGACATGCGAAGGCTCCGTGGATACGGGAGGTCGAACACGGGTGGTGCCTTCACACGGCCGGACCGAGCCCCTCAGCACGCTCCGGCGTTCAAGGGTCCGAGAGTACGGGGGCAATTCCCGTCACTGTCAAGGCTGTCCAGGATGTGGGCATTACGTCTCAGGGCAGTTGACGCGGAACCGGATGCCTGTTCCACTTGGCCCATGCATCCACAGCAGTGGCTGGTCACGCGCTCCCACATCGACTTCGGTCGCGTGTGGTCGTCTTCTTGTTGAAGTCTCCGTTGACGCACCCGGTGCGCTCTTCCTGAGCCGACCCCGCTGCGCGCCCCCGCACGCCGACATCTCCCGTGCGCCGGCGCCGAGTTGCCCTCGCCTTCACACGCGTACGCCGTGACCCCGCCGTTTCCGGTCTGCGGCGCCCCTCCCCTCGTACCACCGCACGCACCTGCCCACTTCTCCCTGCCTGCTTTCTCCCTGCCTGCCTCCTCCTTGCCTACTTTCCGTGCGTCCGCCCGGAGTTGGAGTACGTCACCCCATGAGCACGCCCCTGCGCACTCGGCTGCGCACCCGCCTGCATGCCCAGCGCATCCCCGCCGCCTTCGCCCTGATCACCGCCGCCACGCTCACGCTCACCGCCTGCGGCGGGGGTGACGGCGGGGCGGGCAGCGCGGCGCCCGCGGGCAGGAGCGCGAAGATCCCCACGACGGACGTGGTGTCGGCGGTCAAGAAGGACGAGGCCGCGGCGAAGCTGCTCCCCGCCGACGTCCGCGCGAAGGGCTCGCTCCGCCTCGCGTCCTCCGTCGGCGGCACCCCGCCGGGCACCACCTACCTGGAGGACGGCAAGACGCTCGTCGGCCAGGACGTCGACTTCGCCGAGGCCGTCGCCAAGGTGCTCGGCATCGAGCTCGACCGGGAGGAGGCGAGCTTCGAGGCGATCCTGCCCGCCCTCGACAGCGGCAAGTACGACCTCGGCACCGGCAACTTCGGCGTGACGGACGAGCGCCGCAAGACCCTCGACTTCGTCACCTACATCAACGACGGCCAGGGCTTCGCCGCCCGCAAGGACAGCGAGCTCACCAAGGTCACCGACTTCACGCAGCTGTGCGGCCTGAACGTGGCGACCGGCGCGGGCACCACCTTCGAGGCCACCCTGGAGGACAACAAACACCTCTGCTCCAAGGCGGGCAAGAAGCCGTACTCGGTGAAGACGTACGCCGACTCGAGCGCGATCTGGTCCTCGCTCCAGCAGGGCCGCACGGACGTGGTGATGTCCACCATCAACGGCCTGCGCTACGCGGTGAAGCAGCAGGAGGGCGTGAAGTTCCTCAACGAGTTCCACCGGCTCGACGTCGGCTTCGCCTTCAAGAAGGGCACGAAGCTGGCCCCCGCGTTCCAGGCCGCGGTCAACCAGCTCATCGAGGACGGCACGTACGACCGCATCCTGAAGAAGTGGGGCACACAGCCGTCCGCGATCAAGAAGTCGCGGATCTCCCCGCCGGAGATCAAGGACTGACCGGCAGACGGCTCCCGGAGCCTGAGGAGCCGTCAGAGTCCGCAGTCACAGCAGGAGCAGCACTCACAGATCCCGCAGCAGCCGCCGTCGCAGCCGCCGCAGTCACAGCTGTGGCAGCACCCCTCGCGCTTCTTCCGGGACCACGGCCCCTCGAAGTGCTCGGCACAGCACACCTTGCAGGTGCAGCAGAGGCCGATCGCGACGGCGCACCCCGCCCAGAAGCCGCGCTTGCCGGGCTTCGGCGGGGGCGGCGGCCCGAACGCCCCGGGGTCGCCGGGCCCACCGGCCCCACCACCCCCGAAGGGATTGCCGCCACCACCGCCGTACGGATTGCCGCCGCCCCCGTACGGATTCTGCGGGTCGTACGGACCCCCGCCACCGGACCCGTACGGCCCGCCCTGCTGCGGCGGCACCCCATAGGGGCCGCCGCCGTACCCGCCCCCGTACCCCCCGCCGCCCTGATGGGCCGTCACCTCATGGGCGGGGCCGTGGCCGTGGCCGCACGACTCGGTGCCGAAGGCCCGGTCCACCGAGCGCTTCAGCTCGTGCGCGAGCAGCAGGTGCGCCAGCTTGCCGTCCGTGAACTCGGCGTCACGCAGCGCGAGCCGTATCCCGTGCACCGCGTCGTCGGCGAGCCGCCTCGCCTCGGCCAGGGACGTCCCGGTCGCGGCGAGCGGGTTCCAGGCACCCGACGCGGCGTCAGCTTCCTTGTCCTCCACGGCGTCCAGCAGGTGCGCGAGCCGCCCGAAGAGCCGCCCCGCCTCGGCGAGCGGCGCCGCGTTGCCCGGCCGCCCGGCGAGGACGGCGGTGTGCGCGAAGGCCGCGGCGGTCGCCGTCTCGGTGGGTTCGGTGACGGTGAGCAGCGAGGTGCCCGGGCCCGCCAAGGTCTCGATCCCGGCCTGCCGTTCGACGGCGTCGACCAGCACGGCCGTGTCGAAGCCCACATCCGCGCCGGTCCTCGCCCCGGCCCGGTCCCAGCTCCGCGCGACCCTGCGGGCGGCCGCGGCCACCGGCTTGCGCGCCAGGATCCCGTCCCCGTCGACGACATGGTCACGGACCTTCGCCGAGGCGAGCACCAGGGAGACCGCCGCGGCGAGCCGCGCACCCTCGCCCTGCGCGACCGACGCGGTGCGCATGCCGCGCAGCGGACAGGGCCCCGCGGTGCGCCGCCAGCCGGTGCTGCGCTCGGCCTGAGCCTCCGTCAGAACCGAGATGATGAGCCCGTCGTAGTTGGTCACGACCCGGGCGAACTGCCCGTGGTCACCGCGCAGCGCGAGGCAGAGCCCGCACAGATGCGCCATCCACTGGGTCTTCAGACCTTCGCCGAGACGATGGCTGCAGGGCCTGACGATTCCGAACAAGACGACTCCCCCGTGAAGTCCGATGCCGGCCGCTGAGGGCCGTTGTGGATCAACTGCGGCATCGTAACCGGGGTTCCGTTCACCCGGACGCACCGCCCGTCACCCATACGGCACGAAGAATCATATTTCACTCACTGTCAGCAGCCGTACACGGCAAGACCCTTGAGGATCCCCGTGTGTCAAGGCGTTGACTGTGCACCAGTACCGTCACGAAAACCCCGCGCGGCGACTATCCACTTGGCGCACCATCCGCATCATGGACGACGATAGGGAATGCGGAACGGAAAGAGACCGCTGCGAGAGGAGGCGTCCATGGGATCGGTGCGCAAGGCGAGTGCCTGGCTTGGCCTCGTCGACGACAACAATGACGAGCGCTACTACGACGGTTACGAAGACGACGGAGCCGAGGGACCCGAGTCCGCCGACGCCTGGGTCACCGACCCGCGGGTGCGGGTGGCGGCCGAGGCCGCCGAGGAGCAGGGCCGCCGGATCGGCACGGTCACCCCGGACAGCTTCCGGGACGCACGCGGCATCGGCGAGCTCTTCCGGGAGGGCGTCCCGGTCATCATGAACCTCACGGCCATGGAGCCCTCCGACGCCAAGCGCGTGGTGGACTTCGCGGCCGGGCTCACCTTCGGGCTGCGGGGTTCCATCGAGCGCGTGGCGACGCGGGTCTTCCTGCTCACCCCGGCCGACACCCAGATCGTCAACGGCGAGGCCGCGAGCCGTCCCTCGGACGGCTTCTTCAACCAGAGCTGAGGGCAGGGCCGCTCACCGCGGTCGCGGTGAGCGCCTTGTCCCCCAGCGCCTCAGCGGACCGACTCGGTGCCGACTCCGGCCGGGTCGCGGGGGGCCGGTATCCCCGGCTCGCCCTGCGCCGCGGAGGCGGCGCACTCCGCGGACCGCGGCAGCTTCAGCGCGGCGAGCGCGCCGAGCAGCAGCAGCCCCGCGCTGACCAGCAGCGTGACGTGCAGCCCGTGCACGAAGGAGTCCCGCGCCGAGACCCGCAGGCTCTCCCCCGCGCTGCCGCCGAGCCGGTCGGCGACCTGATACGCCTCGCCCAGCGAGTGACTCGCGGCCGCGCTCGACTGGGCCGATACGCCCGGCACCGAGGAGAGGCCGGGCGCGTAGGCCGCGTTCATGACGCTGCCGAGGAGCGCGATGCCGGTGCCCGCGCCCAGTTGATAGCTGGTCTCGCCGATCGCGGCGGCGCCGCCCGCCTGGGACTGCGGCGCCTCGCTGAGCATCGACTCGTACGAGCCGAACAGCGTGGTCTCCAGACCGAAGCCGAGCAGGACGAAGCCGCAGAGCAGCAGGGGCGTGTTGTCGCCGTCACCCATGCCGGTGAGCAGGACCACGGCGGCCGCGGTCACACAGAAGCCGAAGGCGACCATGGTGCGCGGCCCGAAGCGGTGCAGCATCCGCGAGCCCGCCAGGCCCGCGGCCATCGCGGCGAGCGTCAGCGGCAGCAGCCGGAGCCCGGTCTCCAGCGGCGAGAGGCCGAGGACGAGCTGGAGGTACTGCGCGGCGATCAGTTCGAGGCCCACCAGGGCGAGCATCGCGAGCACGATGCAGCCGACCGACGTGCTGAACGCGGGCCGCGCGAACATCGCCAGGTCCACCAGCGGATGCGTGCGGCGGCGCTGGCGGCGCACGAAGGCGGCGAGCAGCGCCCCGCCGACGGCGAGGGAGACCAGCGTCGTCATGCCGAACGGCGACTCCCCGCTGCCGAGCCGCTTCACGCCGAGCACGACGCCGAAGAGCCCGGCAGCCGCCATCAGCGCGCCGATCACGTCCCACGGGCCGTCGCGGTCGCCGGTCGACTCGGGCAGCAGCATGCGGCCGACGGGCAGGCTCACCAGCATCAGCGGGATGTTGATGAGGAAGACCGAACCCCACCAGAAGTGTTCGAGGAGGAAGCCGCCGAGCAGCGGTCCGACGGCGGCGCCGACCGCGGCGACGGCGCTCCAGATGCCTATCGCGAGCGCCCGCTCGCGCCGGTCGGGGAAGACCTGACGGAGGATCGAGAGGGTCGCGGGCATGATCATCGCGCCGCCGACGCCGAGCAGCGCGCGGGCCGCGATCAGGACGTGCGGGGTGTCGGCGAGCGCCGCCACCGCGGAGGCCACGCCGAAGAGCCCGTATCCGAGGAGCAGGACGCGTCTGCGGCCCACGCGGTCGCCGAGCGTGCCGAAGAGGATGAGGAGCGAGGCGCAGACCAGCGGATAGATGTCCACGATCCACAGCAGCTCGATCGCGCCGGGCCTGAGGTCCTCGGTGACGGCGGGCACCGCCACGTGCAGAACCGTCGCGTCCACGGCGACGAGCAGCAGGCTGACGCAGAGGACGAGGAGGACGAGCCAGCGGTTGGCACAAGGACCGGCGCCGGAGAGACGACGGCCGGTCGGTGCGGCGGCCGTGGTCGTCCCGGACATGTGCGTACCTCCAAGTGATCCCTCGCGCATCGGCCACGTGGGGACGGAGGGGTGGGGACTCCCAGCTCCGGCGGCGCGAAGGGCGAGTGAGCCGTCAGACTACGCGAGTTCACCGCAGGGGCGCGTGGCGGACCTCTCATGGTTGCACGGTGGTGATGTGGCGTGTGCCACCCGCCGAGGCGGTGACCGGCGTCCGGACCGGTGCCCCGAGGGGGCATCGGGCCGGGTGCTGCGCCGATAATCGAGCCCGTGACCGATCTTGATCAACGCCCTTCGTCCGCCGCCGGAGCCGGCGCGGCCGCCCCGCTGCTGCGCCGGGCGGCGCCCGCGCTGCTCGTGTACGCCGGGGTGCGCGCGCTCGGGCTCGCGGTGCTCGCGGCGTGGTGCGCGGCGACGGGCAAGAGCCCGCACACACTGCTGACCGCCCGCTGGGACTCGCTCTGGTACACCCGTGTCGCCGACCACGGCTACGGCTGGCAGGTGCGGCTGCCGAACGGCGACGTCCACTCGAACCTCGCGTTCTTTCCGCTGCTGCCGTGGCTGGAGCGCCTGGTGTCGGCGGTGAGCCCGCTGTCGTACGCGGACGCGGGCCTGATGGTGAGCTGGGTCGCCTCGCTGGCCGCGGCGTGGGGGATCTTCGCGGTCGCCGCCCATGTGTACGGGCGCAGGGCCGGGGTCTGCGCCGTCGCGCTGTGGGCGGTGCTGCCCGTCGGGATCGTGCAGTCGATGGCGTACAGCGAGTCGCTGTTCACGGCGCTCGCGGCCTGGTCGCTCTACGCGGTCGTGACCCGGCGCTGGGTGACGGCGGGGCTGCTCGCCTCCTTCGCCGGGCTGACCCGGCCGGTCGGCGCGGCGGTGGTGGCCGCGGTGTGGGTGGCGGCGGCCGCCCAGGTGCGGCGGGAGCGGCGGGCGGACTGGCGCCTGGTGCTCGGCGTCGTGCTCGCCCCGCTCGGCGCGGCCGGCTACGTGCTGTGGGTGGGGCACCGCACGGGCGGTGGTCTCCTCGGCTACCTCGACGTACAGAAGGGGTGGGGCAACGGCTTCGACGGGGGTCTGGCCTTCGCCCGCTTCATCGGCGACAAGTTCACCTCGTTCCCCTCGGCCCTCGCCGGGATCGGTCTGATCGTCGGGGTCGCCCTGGTCGTCTGGCTGTATGTGCTGTGCGTGCGCCGGGGGCAGCCGCTGCCGCTGCTCGTCTACTGCGGGATCGTGGTGGCGCTGGCCCTGTGCGCGCAGGGCTACTTCGGCTCGAAACCGCGGCTCCTGCTGCCCGCCTTCCCGCTGCTCCTGCCCCTCGCGGTGGCCCTGGCGCGGCTGCGTACGTCCAGGTCGGCGGCGGTGCTCGGGGCGGTGGCGGCGGCGAGCGCGGTCTACGGGGCGTTCTGGTTGAACGGCTCGGGTCCGCCATGATCGTTTTTCCGGTGCCGGGCGGCCCGCCCGGTGAGCCCCCGGGAAATTGAGGACCAGCACCCGGTGAACACATTTATAAGGGCGATATAACGCCCCCGGTAAATGATCTATGAATTCGTCCGGCCCCATCGGAAATTGCTGAAACCTCGGGAATAAACTTCGTCCTGAGATCAATCCCACATCACATCGTCATCACAAAGCCACTGATTCGCCCTAGTGCCGCACTCACTCGCTGTAACGTCGATTGGGTGCGTACCGAACGAAACCTCACCCGTCTCGACCGGGTCTTCGCCCGGCTAGACCGTGAGCCGGAACGACCGGTCGGCCTCGATGAACCGAGGATGAGCCGGCACAGGGTCGTGCTCTTCAGCGCGACCCTCGCCTTCTATCTGGCCATCGTCGTCGCCGTCGTGACCACCTCGTGGCTCGTCCGCTTCGACTGGCAGGTCATGTTCTTCCGGCCCTACCAGCAGTGGCCCGAGATCCACGCCTTCCTCGACTACTGGGTCGTCCTCGGCCAGCGCGGCCCGACCGCCGTCATGGTCGCGGCCTGGCTCGGCTGGCGCTCCTGGCGTCAGCACACGCTGCGCCCGCTGCTGATGTTCGGTGCCGCCCTGCTGCTGCTCAACGCCACGGTGGGCGCCGCCAAGATCGGCATGGGCCGCCTCGGCCCCCACTACGCCACGGTCATCGGGTCGAACGAGATGTGGCAGGGCGGCGATATATTTCCCTCCGGCCACACCGCCAACGCCGTGGTGACCTGGGGAATCCTGGCCTATCTGGCCTCCACCCCGGTGACCCGCCGCTACCTGTCCGCGCTCTCCGCCGTGGTCTCCCTCAGCGTCGGCCTGACCACCGTCTACCTGGGCACGCACTGGCTGAGCGATGTGTTCCTCGGCTGGGCCGCGGGCCTGCTCGTCCTGCTCGCGCTGCCGTGGGTGGAGCCGCTCATCGCCCGGGTCGAGGGCTGGATCTTCGGCGTCCGCGAGACCTGGCGCAACCGCCGGGCCGGCGCCGGCGTTCCCGTTCCGGCCCCCGCCGGAGCCTCCGCGCTCTTCCCGCCGCGCAGCCCCACGGAGGGCGTCGGCCCCGCCCGCGAGCCGATCGGCGCCGTCCGCAGCGCCCGCTCCCCCGCCTACCTCGCCCCGGGGCCGCACACGACGCGCTCCGAGCGGACCCCGGTCACGCCCGTCGGCAGCCGCCGCCCGCAGCACCCGGAGCGCGTGGCCCGAGGCACCACGTCGGCCCGCCCGGTGGCGGGCGGCTGACCCGAGGACAGCGGGGAGACCGGTACGCACAACCCCTCCCCGCACGGCGAAGGCCCCGGTTCCGACGAGGAACCGGGGCCTTTTGCCTGCCGTCTTGAGGTGGCCGGAGACGGCCGGAGGTGGCCGGAGGTGGCCGGAAACGTCCGGAGGCGTCCGTCAGAGGGGTCCGCCAGAGGGGTTCGTCAGCCCTTCCAGCAGCGCCTCACCGTGCCGCCGTCGACCTCGAAGTTGAGCCGCCCGGCCAGGTACTCCATGGTGATGACGGTGCCCGGAGCCAGCGATCTGACGGTGGACCAGCCGCGCTCACGGGCCCGCAGCTCGGCCTGCTCGGCGGCGAGGCCGACGTAGGAGTCCGGGGCGTCGTCGGGTTCCACGGGCGGTGTGGGGATAGGTGCCATGGGCGCCAGGCTAACCGTGCACCATGTGTGACGAGTGCCTCTCTGGTCACGCTTATGTCACAGGGCCTCCACCTGCGTTTCGCTCCAACTCCGTCACACGTACGGGCGGTTCCGTACGTGTCCCGACGTAATTCAGGAGCGACTCGGAGCCCTTCGAAAGCTCCCCCGCACATCCCCCCTGCGAGTTCTCACCGGGCGCCCTCCGCGAGGTAAAGCAGCACCCAATGGAAAGTCTGGCGGCGCCTTTACAGCACCTCCCCATTTTGCTATTCCGGGGCGCACGTGGGGATGTGACGGCGCATAGGAATTCATGGTTCCCCCACAGTCCACGGCGTACGCCCCCTGTCGGAGCCGGGTGGGACGCGAGCATCATGGCGGGGGCTCGTGGGCGGGACGGCATGGGCTTCAGCAAGCCCGGGTGCCGACGGCGAAGGGGCAGGCGATGGGGACGCAGACGGTGGCGGCGGACACGCGCGAGGTCCGGGAGCGACGGCCGGGCCGGATCATCGTGGACTGGCTGACCACCACCGATCACAAGAAGATCGGGCACCTGTATCTGATCACGTCGTTCGTGTTCTTCCTCATCGCGGGGCTCATGGCCCTGATGATGCGGGCCGAACTCGCCCGCCCCGGGCTGCAGCTGATGAACAACAACGAGTTCAACCAGCTCTTCACCATGCACGGCACGATCATGCTGCTGCTCTTCGCGACGCCGACGTTCGCGGGCTTCGCCAACGAGATCATGCCGCTGCAGATCGGCTCCCCCGACGTCGCCTTCCCGCGGCTCAACATGCTCTCGTACTGGTTCTTCCTCTTCGGCGGCCTGATCGTGCTCGGCTCGGTCCTGGTGCCGAGCGGGCCCGCCAACTTCGGCTGGTTCGCGTACGCCCCGCTCAACAGCCTGGAGCGGTCGCCCGGGGTCGGCGCCGACATGTGGATCATGGGGCTCGCACTCTCCGGCTTCGGCACGATCCTCGGCGCGGTGAACTTCCTGACCACCATCATCGGGATGCGGGCGCCGGGGATGACGATGTTCCGGATGCCGGTGTTCACCTGGAACGTGCTGTTCACGTCGATCCTGGTGCTGATGGCGTTCCCCGTGCTCGCGGCCGCGCTGCTCGTCCTGGAGGCGGACCGGCGCTTCCACTCCGTCGTGTTCGACGCCCAGTTCGGGGGTGCGCTGCTGTGGCAGCACCTCTTCTGGTTCTTCGGGCATCCGGAGGTCTACATCATCGCGCTGCCGTTCTTCGGCATCATCACGGAGATCATCCCGGTCTTCAGCAGGAAGCCGATCTTCGGCTACATCCCGCTGATCGGCGCGACGATGGCCATCACCGGCCTGTCCGTGGTGGTGTGGGCGCACCACATGTTCGCGACGGGAGCGGTGCTGCTGCCGTTCTTCTCCTTCATGTCGTTCCTGATCGCGATCCCGACGGGTGTGAAGTTCTTCAACTGGACCGGCACCATGCTCAAGGGCTCGCTGTCCTTCGAGACACCGATGCTGTGGGCGATCGGCTTCCTGGTGTCGTTCCTGTTCGGCGGGCTCACCGGCGTCATCCTCGCCTCGCCGCCGCTGGACTTCCACGTCACCGACACGTACTTCGTGGTCGCGCACTTCCACTACGTCGTCTTCGGCACCGTCGTCTTCGCGACCTTCGGCGGCTTCTACTTCTGGTGGCCGAAGCTGACCGGCAAGATGCTCGACGAGCGGCTCGGCAAGATCCACTTCTGGACGCTCTTCGTCGGCTTCCACACCACGTTCCTCGTCCAGCACTGGCTGGGCGCGGAGGGCATGCCGCGCCGGTACGCCGACTATCTGGCCACCGACGGGTTCACGGTGCTCAACTCCATCTCCTCCATCGGCTCGTTCCTGCTCGGGATGTCCACGCTGCCGTTCCTCTACAACGTCTGGAAGACGTGGAAGTACGGCGAGAAGGTCGACGTCGACGACCCCTGGGGCTTCGGCCGCTCCCTGGAGTGGGCCACCTCCTGCCCGCCGCCCCGGCACAACTTCGTCACGCTGCCCCGGATCCGCTCCGAGTCCCCCGCGTTCGATCTGCACCATCCCGAGTACGCGGCGTTCCGGGAGGCGGTGCCGCCCGCTCCGTCCGCTCCAGAGCCCGGCTCAGCAGGTCCCGGGCCGACCTGACCCGGTCGGTGAGCTCGGCGGGCTCCACGATCTCGAACTCGAAGCCCATGAACATCACATGGAAGACCATGACGTCGAGGCTGGCCGCGCCCGTGCGCAGCAGACAGGTCTCCTCGGTCTCGGGCTCCAGGGTGCCGCCCGACGGGGAGATGCGCCGGGCCGCCTCCGCGAGCGGCACATGGAGGCGGACCACGGCCTGGGTGGCGTACGCGTGCGTGGAGACGCCCCGGGAGACATAGGCGGCGAGGTCCTCGGCGGGCGGGGTGCGCGGGGCGACGCGCGGGCCGTGCGGCGGCTTCGGCGTGATGCGGTCGGCACGGAACGTACGCCAGTCGGCACGGTCCACGTCCCAGGCGACCAGGTACCAGCGGTACTCGGTGCAGACGAGGCGGTGCGGTTCGACGAGGCGGCGGCTCGAACTGCCGTTGTGGTCGCGGTAGTCGAAGCGCAGCCGCTCCGAGTCCCGGCAGACGGCGGCCAGTTCGGTCAGGACGCCGGGGTCGACGGCGGCGGGTCCCGGCGTGCGGAACATGGGCACCGTAAAGGCGTTGAGGGCGCCGACGCGGCGGCGCAGCCTGCTCGGCAGGACCTGCTCCAGCTTGGCGAGGGCGCGCACGGAGGTCTCGCCGATGCCCTCGACGCCCTGCCCCGCGGCGGCCCGCAGGCCCACCGCGACGGCCACCGCCTCCTCGTCGTCGAGCAGCAGCGGCGGCAGCTCGGCCCCGGCGCCGAGCTGATAGCCCCCGCCCGTGCCGGGGCTCGCGTTCACGGGATAGCCGAGCTCCCGCAGCCGGTCCACGTCGCGGCGGACGGTGCGCGGGGTGACGCCGAGCCGGTCGGCGAGATCTGCCCCGGACCACTCGCGGTGGGCCTGGAGCAACGAGAGCAGACGCAGCAGCCGTGCGGAGGTCTCCAACATGGGGCCGATTCTGCCGGGTGTCGCGGACACCTACGGTCCGCGACGGTGTGCCGCCCCGGTCCGCGGGCAGTCGCCCCACGGACCGGTGACGGCACGTTTCTGCACCAGCCGTCGAAGAGGCGGCTCAGTTCGATGCCTTCTGGGCCTCCGTCACGCGGATCGACAGGTCGTTGTCCGTCGTGTAGTACGGGCCCGCCTGGAGAACGCCCTGGGGGACCACGACGCGGGTCGTGGGGTACAGGAAGATCGCCTTCTTGTCGGCCACGTCGTCCAGGATGCGGGCGAGCCGGACCCGGGGGCCGCTCTCACCGGCCGGGTGCAGCCACAGGTCCCAGACGCCCGCGCCGCTGTCGGCGAGCTCTCCGAAGTCGACGGTGGCGGTGAACTCCGGCCCGTGCGCGGTGACTTCGGCCCGGTGGGTGCGGTGCGGCTCGCTGCGGCGGCGCGCCTCCACGTACGCCTTCTCGGTCAGGCCGGTGCCGTACACCCGCCCGGTGAGGGCCGCCCCGGCCTGGTCGAGGCCGATCTCGCCGACCTCCGCGTGCGGGGCGCGGTGCCAGCTGCGGACCGTGAGGTTGCCGTGCTTCGTCGGGTACGGGATGCGGACGGCGACGTGGCCGCGGGCACCGCTGGGGGCCCGGTCGACGAGGGAGCGCAGGTCGTTCACGCCCGGCACCAGGCGGCGCGGGGCGGGGGTGCCGGGCACCTCCACGTACGCGTCCCAGCGGCCCTCGGCCAGTTCCATGCTGCTGGGCAGCGCGGCGCGCAGGCGGCCGTCGGCGGACGGAGTGAGCGGCAGGCGCACCTCGTGCTCCGCCGGGTCCGCCCCGCCCGTCGGGGCGCCCGCGTCACGCAGGCGCAGCAGCAGATGGGCCGTGCCCGGCTCGCCGGGGTCGGTGATGTCGAAGGTGAGTCCGCCCGCCGAGTCCGCGATGCAGTCGGCGCTCGGTGCGAGCGCGGAGTCGGCGGTGGTGGTGGTCTCGGTGCTCGCCACGTCGCTCCCGGTCTGCGGTGCGGCCACGGACGTCATGCCGTCTGCCCCTTCGTCGGTGCCGTACGGGCGAGGTCCCGCACGGCGTAGGCGCCACCGAGGAGTGCGCCACGGGCGCGGTGCAGGGAGCCGCGGAGCCGGCCGCCCATGGAACCGCCGCGGCCGATCCTCTCGGTGAACATCGTTTCGTAGCGCTCGGCGATCCGCGCGGGGTCGAAGCGCTCGGAGTCGGCGAGCGCGGCCCCGGCCATCCGGTGGCGCAGCGCGTCGTCGTTGATCAGCTCCAGCAGGCCGCCCGCGATCGCGTCCACGTTGCCGCTCTCGACGAGGCGGCCGTCCACGCCGTTGTCGATGATCTCGCCGGGGCCGTGCGGGCAGTCGGTGGCGACGACCGGGAGGCCGCAGCGCATCGCCTCGACGATCGTCATGCCGAAGGACTCCAGGCTGGAGCTGACGGCGGCGATGGAGCCCTTGGCCCATTCGGGCTCGATGGGGTGGGCGGGGCCCATCAGGAAGACGTGGTTGTAGAGCCCGAGCTCGTCGATGAGCTTGCGCAGCTTGTCCTTCTGCTTGCCGCCGCCGTAGATCCGCAGCCGCCAGTCGGGGCGCTCCGCGCGGACCCGGTCGAAGGCCCTGATCAGCAGGTCGTACCTCTTCACCGGCGCGAGGCGGCCCGCCGCGACGACCCACTTGTGGGAGCCGTCGGCGGGGGCGATGCCGGGTGCGGGCACCGGGTTGGGCACCGCCTGGACGTGCACGCCGGGCAGCCGCATCGTCGTGCGGTAGGCGTGCGCGTCGGCCTCGGTCGTCGTGGTCAGGACGTCGAGGCGCGGGTACACGCTGCGCAGCTGGCGGCGGAGCTGCTTGGAGTGGCTGTCGAGGGTGAGGTGCTCCTGCCCGACGCGCAGCGGGCCGCGCCTGGTCTGGCGGGCGAGGTGCACGTTGAGCCCCGGGCGGGTGCCGATCACCACGTCGGAGTCGACCGAGACGAGGTGCTCCGCGATGCGGCGGTCGGTGAGGGCGTTGTACTGGGCGTAGCGGCCCTCGGCGGAGGGAAACACCCTGGCCGGGGTGCGGTACTCCGGATCGTCCCCCTCGTAGCCCGCGGTCCCCTTGCGGATGTCCACGAGGTGGCGCAGCCGCACGCGCGGGTCGACGGCGAACACCGGCTCCTCGCGGTGGCGCAGCACCGACACGACTTCCACGTCGTGCTGCTCCGCCAGCGTGTTCGCCAGGTTGTACGTCGTCCGGATCGTCCCTCCGATTCCGTACGCGTTATGAATCAGGAAAGAGATGTGCATGCGTCCCCGTATCCCATATTTTCCTTTGGTTCCCCGCAGACCATCCTTCTCGTCCGCCTACCGCAGGGTTAGACAGGGATTCCGGTTCCCGGGTTGGTCGTCATCATCATCTTGTTCTGGAACTGATGCCGCACAGAGACCCGGAATCGGGAACTCCTGTGCTCCGACCTGCATCAGGGCTGGTAACCGAGCTGCGGCACATCGAAACAGTTGTGACGCATGTCACCCGCCTGTGTGACCCAACCTCGGCCGTCTTTCCAGCGGGCGACCGAGACACATGTGCGACGCGTCTTCGGCGGCTCGGCCAGTCGCTCGTACGTCACCGGGAGCAGCAGACCGCGCGCGGTGTAGGGCTTGCCCCGGTCCATGAAGCGGTCGACGCACGCGCGCGTGATGTCGCCGTCGCGCCCGCACGCCCGTGCGGCGTCCGTGAACCACATGGCCGCGGCCCACCCCTCCACCTGCCACTGGGAGTGCGTCTTCAGCCCCTTCGTGGCGGCACGGAACTCGCGCAGGGCCGGCTGCCCGGTGCCGGTGGCACCCTCGTCGTCGTAGTTGAGGCTCGAACCCGTGGCCCACAGGGCGTTGCGGCAGCGCGGGGCGTCCTTGTAGTCCTCGGCCACCGTCGACGCCCAGTTCTGCACGTTGGTGACCTTCGCGGTGACCTTCGCGCCGACGGCGTCCATCGCCTCGCACAGCTGCGCGTTGCCGTGCGTGTCCATCGCGTCGAAGACGAGGTCGGCGCCCTGCTCCTTCAGGTCGGCCGCCGCCGCCCGGAAGTTGGGCAGCGCGAAGTCGACCTGCTCGGTGACGACCTTGTAGCCCTCGGCCTTCAGGCCCCGGGTGACCAGGCGGGCGTACGCGGCGGAGGCGGACTGGTTGTAGGAGACGACGGCGGCGGTGCGCGCGCCCTGCTCGCGCTTGAAGTAGCGGTAGACCTCCGTGCCGCCGTACAGCGTCCCGTCCCAGCCGGGCTCGCCCTCGCGCGGAGCGAGGCTGCCGTAGATCCCGTACAGGTGCGGATACGTGTCGTACGCGGACCCGATGGGCTGGCCCCCGATGTCGGGCACGCCCGCCGCCGAGACCCGGGAGGCCCCCGCGTAGTCCAGGGACGTGGTGGCGACGAGGGCGACGACCCGCTGCTCGTCGACGAGCTTGTGCACGCAGTCGTTGTTGCCGACGCCGCTGCCGCCGTCGTCGCAGGTGTGCACCTCGACGCGGCGGCCGTCGATGCCGCCGCGCGCGTTGAGGCGCTCGAAGTACGCCTTGGCGCCGTCGCGCGGGCCGGTGAAGGCGGCGCCGCCCACCGGGCTGGTCTCGCTGGTGACGATGCCGACGCGGACCGGCGCCCCGCCCGCCGTGGCCCGCCCGGTGGCCCGGTGCTCGAAGTCGCTCTCGGGCAGGCGGCTGCCGCAGCCCGCGACGGTCAGGGTCAGCAGCAGGGCTGCCGCGAGCGCGGCCCTAGCAGCCGGGCCCGGGGGACGCATTGCCGCTCATCTTCACCAGGGCACACAGGGTGTTCACCGACACCTTCCACGTCCCGCCCTGACTGACGGCCGTCCCTTCGGCGTTGGGCAGCGCGGTGGCGCCCTTGAGGGTCAGCACATAGGTGACCTTGGCAGCTTCGCCGGAGGTGAACTCGACCTTGCTGACCTTCGTCTGGACCTGCCGACCGCGTTTGTCACCGCTGAAGCTCTTGAGGACGCCGCGCATCTTCTCGCCGTTCTCCAGGTACGACTCCTTCTCCTTGAGCGGGACGGCCGGGTCGAAGAACTTCTCCCAGTTCGTGCTCACTTGCTTCTTGGCGGCCGCGGGATCGGCCGGGGCCGTCGCGCTCTTGGAGGGGGCCGGCGGTGAACTGGTCTTGTCCACCGGGGGTTTGGGGGGACTCTTCTCGCTGCCGTCGCCGCTGTCGTCCCCGCAGGCCGTGGCGGCCGACGCGAGCAGCAGGACCGTCGCGGCCGTCCACGCCGCGCCGCGCACCCGGCGCCGTCCCCGCCCCCGGCCCAACTCCCTTGTGAAGCCTGCCCCGCGCACCATCCGCTCACCACCGGGTCTCGGTCCGGGCTCAACTCGGCCCGAAGGTTTCAGCGTCAGCTTCCAGAAGGCATAGTGCAAGCGATCGGCTGACATGAACAGACCCGGCAGAGCTACGACGCGCGTCACGACGCGTGTCCGAGGGGGCCTGGATGCGGGAGGAACAGGCGGTTCAGGCGGATCAGACGGATCAGGCGGCGCAGGGCGATCAAGAGAAACGGCCGGATCGGACGGGTCGAGCGCGTCGGGCGGGTCGAGCGCGTCGGGCGGATCAGGCGGGTCAGACGGATCGGGTGGCTCACATGGACCAGACGGATCACACGGGTCAGGCGGATCAGGCAGATCAGGCGGATCAGGCAGATCAGGCAGATCAGCGAGGTCAAGCGGATCAGGCCGCTCGTACGACGCGCTCGGCCCGCTCCGCCCAGACGGCCCGCGCGGCCCGGGAGCGCGCGGCCCGGCTGCGCTCCGTCCACCCCGTGCTCTGGGCGGCCTTCGGGGCGCTCGCCACCGGGGCCGTGCTGTGCGTCGTCGGCTGGTACGGGATCTCCGGAGAGCGGTTCGCCGAGCGGCAGTTGCCCTATCTCGCCTCGTGCACGGTGCCCGGCGCCGCGCTGATCGTCGCGGGCGCGGTCCTGCTCGGCCACGGCAGGAGCGGCCTCGCGGCGGCGCGCGTCGAGGAGTTGTACGGGCTGCTCGTGACCGCCGGGACCGCGGAGGAGCCCGCGCCCACCGGGCAGAGCGCCTCCGTCGCGGTCAGCGGAGAGCTCCTCATGGTCCCCGGCGGCACCCTCCGCCACCGCGCCGACTGCCCCCTCGTCGCGGGCAAGCCCGAGGCGGTGCCGGTCGACGCGCGGGTGCTGGAGAGCGGCGAGCTGGAGCCGTGCCCGATCTGCGAGCCGTCGGGGGCGGTGGGTGCCGGGGCGCCGGAGGCGACCGAGGCCACCGAGGTAACCGGGGCGACCGAGGTGACCGAGGCGACCGAGGCGACCGAGGTGACCAAGACTCCCGAGGTGACCGAGGCTCCTGAGACCCGCGCCGCCCCAGATCCCCCCGAGCGCCCCACGCCCCCGCCCGCCCCGGAGCACTGACCCCGTGGCCTCCCTGAGCTACGACCTCACGCTGGCCGGGCTCTCGGTCGGCAGCGCCGCGGCCCTCACCGGGATCGGCCTGATCGTCACGCACCGGGCGACCGGCGTGCTCAACTTCGCGCACGGCGCCATCGCGATGATCTGCGCGTACCTGGTACGGCAGTTCGCCGTCGACTGGGACTGGCCGCTCTGGCTCGCCGCCTCGGTCACCCTGCTCGTCGTCGCCCCCGCGATCGGGCTGCTCCTCGAACGCGCCGTGTTCCGCCCGCTCGCCGTGCTGGGCGGCGACCCGGCGCAGACGCTCGTCGCCTCGATCGGCCTGTTCGTGCTCCTCGTGGGCGGGGCCGCGCTGGTGTGGGGCGGCGGGGCGCGGGCCGACGCCCCGGTCCTCGTGTCGGCCGACCCCTGGGGGCAGTTGGCGGTCACCCTCGCGCTGGCGCTCGCCGTGTGGGCCGTGACGCGCCGGACGCGCTTCGGCGGCGAGCTGCGCGCCGTGGTCGACGACCGCTCGCTCGCCGTGCTCGGCGGGATCGACGCGGACCGGGTGGCCGCGGCGGGCTGGGCGTTCGGGGCGTTCACGGCGGGCCTGACGGGCGTGCTCCTGGCCCCCTTCGTCCGCCTGGACCCGTACGGACTGCCCCTCCTGGTCATGGAGGTGATGGCGGTGGCGGTGGCGGCGGGCATGCGGAGCCTGCCGGTGGCGGTGGCCGTGGCGCTCGGACTCGGCGTCGCCCAGAGCCAGTTGACGCGGCTGCACCCCACGGGGTGGGCGCAGCCGCTGCTCCAGGCGGTGGGCGCGAACCTCTTCGTCGTGGCGCTGCTGATCGCCGCGCTCGTCCTGCCGGGCATCGGCGGCAGGACCGGAACCGGCGGCCGGGGAGCGGGGGGCTCAGGAGGCTCGGGGGACGCGCTGCCGCGCACGGCGACGGCCCGGGTCCCGACGCCGCCCGGCGCGTGGATCGTCGCGGTCGTGCTCTTCCTCATCCCCCTGGGCTTCGCGGGCTCGGACCTCACGACGTCCGTCCAGGTCCCGGCGCTGGCCGTGGTCCTGCTCTCCCTGGTGGTGGTCACGGGCCGCGGCGGCCAGATCTCCCTGGGGCAGGCGGCATACGCGGGTCTGGGCGCCCTGTTCACGGCACTCCTGGCGACGGGCCGCTTCCCCGGGCTGCCCGAACTCCCCTACATCCCGGCCCTCTTGGCGGCCGTACTCCTGGTGGCCCCCCTCGGGCTGCTCACCGGCTGGCCCGCGATCAGCCGCCACGGCCTCGCACTGGCACTCGCGACCTTCGCGGTCGGCGTCGGGGTGAGCCGCTTCGTCTTCGCGCAGCCGTACGCGACGTCGGGCCTGACGTTCGGCCGCCCGACGGGCTTCGGCGGCGACCGCGCGTACTACCTCCTCGAACTCGCCCTCCTGGGCGGGGCGTTGCTCTCGGTCGCCGCACTGCGCAGGGGCCGTGCGGGGCGCGCGCTCGCGGCGATGCGGGACCACGAGGCGGGGGCGGAGGCGGCCGGGGTGCCGGTGCGCACACTGAAGCTCGCGGCGTTCGTGACAGGTGCGGCGCTCGCCGCGCTCGGCGGCGGGATGCTCGCCATGGGGGTGCGGGCCTTCGACCCCGCCGCGTTCGACCCGGTGCGCGGGCTCCTCTGGTTCGCGGCGATCGTGGTCCTGGGCGCGGACAGCCTCCTCGGCGCACTGGTCGCGGCGGCCCTCCTGGTGGGCCTGGACGCGGGCACCCGCGGCGGCGTCGCGGCGGCGGTGGTCGGCGTCCTCGCGGTCCTCGTCGGCCGCTTCCCCGGCGGCCCGTACGAGGCGCTGCGCGCGACGACGGCACGCCTGCGACGACGGCCGCGACTGACGCCGACGGGCGAGGCGGTGCGGGCGCGCCTCGGGCTCCGCCCCCGGACGCGACCAGCCGGCCCCCCGGCCCTCCCCCCTGCCCCCCATGCACCCATGAACGCCCCGCAGCCGCGCTACGGACCCAGGGGCGGGGACGCGGCGGTATGTCCGCCCGCAGTACAGCAACCGGACGCGACGGTACGTACGTACTCACAGGGCGCCCCCGGCTTTTCGAGGACGGACATACCGCCGCGTCCCCGCCCCGCCCCCAGCACGCGGCAGGCGCAGGCGCAAGCACAGGCACAGGCACAGGCACAGCCGCAGACGCAGCCGAAGCCTCAGCCGCAGCCGAAGCCGCAGAGAAGGAGAACCACCAAACCACCCCCCACGCTCTCCGCCCACCACCTCACCCTCACCTACGACGGATTCACCGCGCTCCGCGACGTCTCCCTCACCCTTCCCCCCGGCCACGTCACCGCCGTCGTGGGACCCAACGGCGCGGGGAAGAGCACCCTCTTCCACTGTCTGGCCGGGACGTTGCGGCCCGACGCGGGGCGGGTGACGTTCGGGGGGCGGGGCATCACGCGGCTGCCCGCGCACGCCCGCACCCGGCTCGGGGTCGCCCGCACCTTTCAACAGCTGGCCGTCTTCCCGACGTTGACCGTCGCCGAGAACGTCCGCGTCGGGGCCGAGCAGGGACGCGTACGGGATCCCGGCGCCGCCGAACGGGCCCTGCGGCTGCTCGGGCTCGACGGCGACGTGCGCGCCGCACCCGCCGCCGGGCTGCCCACCGGGACCCTGCGCCGCGTCGAGCTGGCCCGCGCCCTCGCCGGGCAGCCGCACGCCCTGCTGCTCGACGAGCCCGCCGCGGGCCTCGATGCCGCCGAAGTCACCTCGCTGGTCAGGGTGTTGGGCGCCCTCGCCGCCGACGGCATGGCCCTGCTCGTCGTCGAGCACGACCTCGACCTGGTCGCCGGACTCGCCGACACCGTGCACGTCCTGACGGCGGGCCGCATCGTCGCGTCCGGCCCCGCCGACGAGGTTCTGCACACCCTCGACTCCGAGCGGGGGACCCGTACAGGAAAGGCGCCGCACCCATGAAAGGCATCGAACTGCGTCAAGTCCGCGTCCACTACGGCCCGCTGGAAGCACTGCACGGGGTGACCCTGGCCGCCCCCTCCCCCGCTGTCACCGTCCTGCTCGGCCGCAACGGATCCGGCCGCACCACCGCGCTGCGCGCCCTCGCCGGGACCGTCCCCCTGTCCGGCGGCGGGATCCGGTGGGACGGGGCCGACGTCACCCGGCTCGCCGCGTACGAACGGGCCCGCCGCGGGCTGTGCCTCGTACCGGACCGGCAGGCCGTCTTCGGCTCCCTCAGCGTCGCCGACAACCTCCGACTGGCCGCCAGAGGACAGGACTTCGAGACGGCCCTCGACGCCTACCCCGAACTGCGCCCCCTCCTGCCCCGCCGCGCGGGCACCCTGTCCGGCGGCGAGCAGCGCATGCTCGCCCTCTCCCGCGCCCTGCTCGGCCGCCCCCGCGTGGTCCTGGTCGACGAGCCCGCCCAGGGCATGTCGCCCACGGTGGCCGCCCGCACGTACGGGCTGCTCAGCAGCCTCGACGCCTGCGTCGTGGTGGCCGAGCAACGACTGCCGCCCGGCCTGCGCGAGGGCGCGGGCCCGGCGGTGGTGGTGCACGAACTGCGCCGGGGTGCGGTCGAGTTCAGCGGTGAGGCGGCGGAGTGGCGGCGGCGCGGGACTCCCCCTGCGGAGGTCAGGTACGGAACTCCCCCTGCGGAGGTCAGGTACGGAACTCCCCCTGCGGGGGTCAGGTACGGGCCTGACCCGGCGGGGGTCAGGTACGGGCCTGGCCCGCGCCCTTCGGGATGAGCAGCATCGTGCCGACGTTCAGCCGGTCCGGGTGCGGCCCGATCATGTCCTTGTTGGCCTTGTACAGCGCCTGCCAGCCGCCCTTGATCCCATAGCGCTTCGCGATCGAGCTGAGCGTGTCGCCGGGACGGACGACGTGGATGCGGCCATTGAGCTTGAGCCCCTTGGAACAGACCGGCCATGCCTCCCAGCCCTGCGTGCGCAGCACCTCCTCGGCGACCTTGATCTGCTCGTCACGGGTGGCGAGGTCGGCGCGCGGCGCGTACTTGAGGCCGCCGTGCTCCTCCCAGGTGGGCTGCCAGAACTGCAGCCCGCCGTAGTAGTCGTTGCCGGTGTTGGTGTCCCAGCGCCCGCTGCTCTCGCACTCGGCGAGACAGCTCCACGGCCACGCGGTGCGGGCGCAGTCGTACGTGCCGGGGGCGAGGGCGCCCGGCCCCGGCAGCGGCGGGGGCGGCGTCGCGTGCGCGGGGGCGGGGAGCGCCAGGAGGGCGAGGACGGCGGCGCACAGGGCCGCGAGGAACGGGACGAGGACGGCCGCCGGCCGAGTGGCGGGCCGAGACGCGGCCCCGGCCCGCTCCGTCGGGTTGTGCAAGATCGGATACATCGGGTCACGCTAAGCAGCCGTGCCACGGCCGTCCGGGGTGCCGCGCCGCCCCGGACACGGCCCCACCCGGTCGGACGACGAGGTCCGGGAGCGGGGCGGGGCCGTGCCGGGCGCACGAAACGGGCACGAGTCCTGACTCGGGAATGAACTCAGGAGCAAGCGCGGGAACGCGCGCAGGTGCGGACTCGGGAACAGACGTGGAACGAACGGACGTGGGCTCAGACGGCGAGCCGCTGCCCCGGCAGGATCATGTTCGGATTCCCGCCGATGACCGCCCTGTTGACGGCGTAGAGCTGCCGCCAGCTCGTGCGGTGCGCCGCCGCGATGCGGCTGAGGGTGTCGCCCCGCTTCACCGTGTAGCCGCTGCCCTTCTGCGCGCCGCGCAGGGCGTGGCGGGGCGTGCCGCGGTCGGTGTGCCGGGGCGCGACGCTCCGCTGCTTGGCGGGGCGCTGCTTGACTGACTTGGGCGCCGCCTGCTGCTGTGCGCCCGCCGCGGGCGCGGAGCCATACGCTCCCGCGCGGGCCGAACAGGTCGGCCAGGCGCCCCACCCCTGGGAGCGCTGGACCTTGGTGGCGACAGCGATCTGCTGCGCCCTGGACGCCTGAGCGGCGGTCGGCGCGTAGGCGGTGCCGCCGTACGCGCGCCAGGTGCCGGCGGAGAACTGCAGCCCGCCGTAGTAGCCGTTGCCCGTGTTGATGTGCCAGTTTCCGCCGCTCTCACACCGTGCGATGCGGTCCCACACTCCGTTGTCCGCCGCGCCGGCGTGGCCGGGCGCGACGAGCAGGGCCAGCGGGGCGAGAAGTGCCGCGCCGCCGATCACTGCCGTCTCACGAATGCGCTGGGGACGTGCGGACATGAATATCCCTCTCGAAGGACCCGGGCTCTCCCCGGCCGTCGGGTCCCGCGCGCGTCCGGCGCCGGGGTCCCGTCCGGCCCCGTCCGCCAGGGATCGTGCTGTGGTGCGTGATCGCGTGGTGCTTGAGCTGGCTGGTGCGACCGGCGGACGTACCCGAGCGGTGCTCGCTGCACACGGCGGTGGAATCTAGAGCCCCGCTCGCCCCGCTATCAATCAATTCCTTGTCATTCCAGGCCAGTTGAGCGTTACCCCGGGTATCGGCGAGTTTCGGCCACCCACTTCATTCCGTGATTTCCCCATTTATCAACCCTTCACCGCGTCGATCTGTGACTCAGCTCACCGCCGTAACTTCCTTGCAGGCAGCAGGTGTTGGCGCGGAGTGACACATTCCGCCCCACAACTCACCCTCCGCTGCGGATGGTTCGATTCCGTTCGCCTCCGCGCGTGACTTGCGCCACTGATCGCCCGTTGTTCCCTTTACCAGCCGGGCGCCGTCCGGACCCCCACACATCAAGTTCCGAGGAGCCAACCGTGCCGCGCATGCTCGACGTCAGCGACGACGTTCGCGCCGAGATCGGCGACGAAGAAGCCGACCGCCTGGTCGCCGGGGAGAACGCCCCGGGCAGCTACGACTGCACCTCCTGCCGCACCCCGGGCGACTCCGAGCAGGAACGCACCAGCACGGTCCTGTTCGTCGGCGAGGAGACCGCCGTACTCGCCTTCGCCCACGCCACCTGCCTGCCCTCGCAGATCGTCCCGGTCTCCGAGGAGCAGCTGCAGGGCGCCGTCCGCTCCATCACCGGCGAGGACGGCCCCGAGCCCGCCGAGATCACCCCCTCCCAGGCCGTGCTCGGCGTGACCAGCGGCCTCGTCCTGATCGAGGGCGAGCTGCGCCCCGCTCTCGTCGTCGAGCCCACCGGCCCCATCGCCCGGCCCGGCGCCGAGCCGGGAGGCGGCGACGACTTCCTCCCGCTCCTCATCGAACAGGGCTTCATGCCGGTCACCTCGCTCGACTCCGTGCCCCCTGCGCTGCAGGGCTGGTCGGTACTGCTCGCCATGGGCCAGCTGCACGCGGTGCTCCAGCCCGGCACCGGCGGCGGCTCCCCCGTCGCGTGGTGGCAGGCGCACCAGCCGCTCCAGGTCACCGAGGGCTGGCGGGCCGCCGCCAACAAGCTCCAGACGGTCCTGGTGTTCGCCGCCCCGGTCGGCTCCATCGGCCGCCAGCCCCGCGAGGACGTCCTGCGCACGGCCCTCGACCAGGCGGCGGCACACGGCCGCCTGGTCGCGTGCGCGATGCCACTCGCGGGAACGTGAGGGACTCCCCCACAAGGAACACGACGAGCCGACGGGGCACCCGCCGGACGACGGGCCCACATCGCGCACCGCAGAGCGCACGCACCTCAGAGCGCACGCACAGCAGACACACCAGCACAGGCGTTCGCGAAGCACCCCGCACCCATGCCGCGGAGCACCCCGCACCGACGTCGCGAAGTACGCCACACCGGCGTCGCGGAGCACCCCACACCCACGCCGCGAAGTACCCCGCACAGGCGTTCACGGAGCACCCCACACCCACGCCGCGGAGCGCGCCCCACACAGGCATTCACGGAACGCACCACACCCACCCGCAGCCGCACCGCCGTCGCAGAGCACCCGGCTCTCGGCCCCGCGTCGCAGAGCACGCCCTTCCCGCACCCGCGTCGCGGAGTTACGGGTGGGCGGGTGGGAAGACGCCGCGGAGCGGCGGAGCAGTCGCGTCGCGGAGCGACGAAGTCCCGGCCGCGGAGCGGCAAAAGGCTTCCGGTGCGGAGCTCCGGGAAAAGCCCGACGCGGAGCGGCGGAGAAGAACAAGCCCCCCTCCCTCCCCCCCCCCCGGCGCGGAGCGGCGGGAAAGAGCCAGCCGAACGCGCCGGTTCACACACCCCCGTACCAGCAAAAGCGGCGCAGCCCCCGCATCCGTCGGCCCCCCTTTTCGTTGGCAGGTCGTGCACCCATACGACCCCTCACGCCACCGCCCGTACCAGACCCCCATCCCCTCCATGCGCGCCGCGCAGGAGACAGCGGGGGACCACTCGACGACCCCGATCTACGACGCGCTCTACGCGGAGTACCTGAGGTCGTTCCGGGCCCTGCCGGGCGACCGGACGGGCGAGGAGGAGCTGGGGTTCACGGCCTTCGGCACCGGCCCCCTCGGCACCGGGGGCTACGGCGCGCAGCAGTCCCACTCCCTGCTCTACATGCAGGACCCGCGCCACCTCGGCCAGCACAACCAGCACGGCACGCACAGCCAACACGGCCAGCACCACCACAGCACCCCCGCCCCCGGCACCTGGCGCCCCCCGGCCCGCCAGCACGCCACCGGCCACTTCCCGGCCGCCCTGCCCCCCGGCCCGCGCAGGGAGCACTGACACACGCACCCCACGCACCACACGCCAACGGCTCTCTCCCGTCGAACCAACTCGTCGACGGAAGAGAGCCGTTGGCGCAAGTAAGCCCGGCTACTTGCCAGCTGCTGACTACTTGCCAGCTGCTGACTACTTGCCGGCTACTGGCTGCTTGCCGGCTACGCGAGCCCTACTTCTTCCGCCCCCGCTTCTCCCGCACCCGCACCGAAATGTGGATCGGCGTCCCCTCGAACCCGAACTCCTCCCGCAGCCTGCGCTCCACGAAGCGCCGGTAGCCCGCCTCGATGAAGCCGGAGGCGAAGAAGACGAAGCGCGGGGGCTTCGTGCCCGCCTGCGTGCCGAAGAGGATGCGGGGCTGCTTGCCGCCGCGCACCGGGTGCGGATGAGAGGCGACGAGCTCGCCGAGGAAGGCGTTCAGACGCCCCGTCGGCACCCGCGTCTCCCAGCCGTCCAGGGCCGTCTCGATCGCCGGGACGAGCTTCTCCATGTGCCGCCCGGTGCGCGCCGAGACGTTCACCCGCGGCGCCCACGCGATCTGGCCGAGCTCGGTCTCGATCTCCCGCTCCAGGTAGTAGCGGCGCTCCTCGTCGAGGGTGTCCCACTTGTTGAACGCGACGACGATCGCGCGGCCCGCCTCGACGGCCATCGTGACGATCCGCTGGTCCTGGATGCTGATGGACTCGCTGGCGTCGATGAGGATGACCGCGACCTCCGCCTTCTCGACGGCGGCGGCGGTGCGCAGGGACGCGTAGTAGTCGGCGCCCTGCTGCAGGTGGACGCGCTTGCGGATGCCCGCCGTGTCCACGAACTTCCAGGTGACACCGCCGAGTTCGATGAGCTCGTCGACCGGGTCGCGGGTCGTGCCCGCCAGTTCGTTGACGACCACGCGCTCCTCGTTCGCGACCTTGTTGAGGAGCGAGGACTTGCCGACGTTCGGGCGGCCGATGAGCGCGATGCGGCGCGGGCCGCCGATGCCGGCGCCGCCGAAGGTCTGCGCGGGCGCCTCGGGCAGCGCCTCCAGGACGGCGTCGAGCATGTCGCCGGTGCCACGGCCGTGCAGCGAGGAGACCGGGTGCGGCTCACCGATGCCGAGGGACCACAGGGCGGTGGCGTCGGCCTCGCCGCTCGGGCCGTCGACCTTGTTGGCGCAGAGCACCACGGGCTTCTTGGCCTTGCGGAGCAGCCTGACGACGGCCTCGTCGGTGTCGGTCACGCCGACCGTGGAGTCCACCACGAAGACCACGGCGTCGGCGGTCTCGATCGCGTACTCGGCCTGGGCGGCCACGGACGCGTCGATGCCGAGCACGTCCTGCTCCCAGCCGCCGGTGTCGACGACCTTGAAGCGGCGCCCGGACCACTCGGCCTCGTACGTGACGCGGTCACGGGTGACGCCCGGCTTGTCCTCGACGACGGCCTCGCGGCGCCCGATGATGCGGTTCACCAGGGTCGACTTGCCGACATTGGGGCGGCCCACGACGGCGAGCACGGGCAGCGGGCCGTGGCCCGCCTCCTCGATGGCGCCCTCGACGTCCTCGAGGTCGAAGCCCTCCTCGGCGGCGAGCTCCATGAACTGCGCGTACTCGGCGTCGCCGAGCGCCCCGTGGTCGTGCCCGGCGAAACCGTCCGCAGAGCCTTCTGCGGAGCCGTCGCCCTCGGGCTGGATCTGGTCGTTCATGAAGTCCGTACCTCGTCGTTCATCGTGGTGATCGGTGCACCGGCCCTCTTCTGTCCGTCACGGGCCGGTGCACTACTGAAAGTCTCGCTCAGCGCCCGGTCAGGCGCCTGGCATCGTCCAGGTGGGCGGTGAGCCGCTCCTGGATGCGCACGGTCGCCTCGTCCAGCGCCTTGCGCGTGCGCCGCCCCGACCCGTCTCCCGCCTCGAAGGGGTCTCCGAAGACCACGTCGACGCGGCTGCGCAGTGGGGGCAGCTGCTTTATCAACCGTCCGCGCCGCTCGGTGCTTCCCAGCACCGCTACCGGCACGATCGGGGCGTCGGAGCGCACCGCGAAGTACGCGAGCCCGGCGCGCAGCGAGGCGAAGTCGCCCTCGCCCCGGGTGCCCTCGGGGAAGATCCCGAGGACGCCGCCCTGCGCCAGGACGCCGAGCGCGCCGGTGATGGCCGTGCGGTCGGCGGTCGAGCGGTCCACCTTGACCTGGCCGATGCCCTGGAGGAACGGCCCGAGCGGCCCGATGAACGCTTCCTTCTTGATCAGGAAGTGGGTGGGCCGGGGGGCCACGCCCATCACCATCGGGCCGTCGACGTTGTGCGAGTGGTTCACG
Organism: Streptomyces odontotermitis; assembly: GCF_050510915.1. Taxonomy (NCBI): domain Bacteria; kingdom Bacillati; phylum Actinomycetota; class Actinomycetes; order Kitasatosporales; family Streptomycetaceae; genus Streptomyces; species Streptomyces odontotermitis. Next base: position 533,669 of record NZ_JBNJLS010000005.1, read on the forward strand.
GCCAGGATCACCGGGCCGCTCGCGGGAACCCGCCAGGCGCCCAGGACGCGCGGCTTCCACAGGCCGTACATCAGGCCGACGCCGATGCGCCGCCCGACCTCGGCACCCCGCTCCGAAGGCACCGCCGAAGGCGCGTCCGTCACTTCCCTGCCCGCTTCTCCTCGACGAGGGTGACGACGCACTCGATGACCTGCTGGAGCGTGAGGTCGCTGGTGTCGACCTCGACCGCGTCGTCCGCCTTGGCGAGCGGGGACGTCTTGCGGCTGGAGTCGGCCGCGTCCCGCTTGATCAGGGCTTCCTTCGTGGCGGCCACGTCGGCGCCCTTGATCTCACCGCTGCGGCGGGCCGCGCGGGCCTCCGGCGACGCGGTGAGGAAGATCTTCAGGTCGGCGTCGGGCAGCACCGTCGTGCCGATGTCGCGGCCCTCGACCACGATGCCCTTCTCGGCGGCCGCGGCGATGGAGCGCTGCAGCTCGGTGATGCGGGTGCGCACCTCGGGGACGGCGCTGACGGCGCTGACCTTGGAGGTGACCTCGGTGGTGCGGATGGGGCCCGCGACGTCCGTGCCGTCGACCGTGATGGCGGGCGCGGTCGGGTCGGTGCCGGAGACGATCTCGGGCTTGTCCGCCGCGGCCGCAATGGCCTGCGGGTCGGTCAGGTCGATGCCGTTGCTCACCATCCACCAGGTGATGGCCCGGTACTGGGCGCCGGTGTCCAGGTAGCTGAGCCCGAGCTGGTCGGCGACGGCCTTCGAGGTGCTCGACTTACCCGTGCCGGAGGGTCCGTCGATGGCGACGATCACGGCTGCCGGAGCGGCGGTTGCGGCGGTATCCACGGGCTGCGGGCACCTTTCTGTGTACGCGGGGCAGGAGTGCGGAGCGCAATCACGCCCCGCACAAGGTTACTGGCTCCCACGACCGCGTTTTACGGCCGGTACGGGGCGTACACCCCGTCCCCTTCGCCACGCAGCGTCGCCCCCCCCTCGCCGCGAAGCGCCGTCGCCCTCGCCGCGCAGCGTCGTCCCCCCTCGCCACGGCGTCCAGCTGCCGCCGCCCCTACTGCTGCCCCTATCTGCTGCCCCTATCTGCTGCCCCTACTGCTGCCGCAGCGCCCAGCCCCGCTCCCGCAGCGCCGCCGCCAGCTTCGGCGCCGCCGCCGGCTGCACCATGAGCTGCACGAAACCGGCCTGCTGGCCCGTCGCGTGCTCGATGCGCACGTCCTCGACGTTGACGCCCGCCGCGCCCGCGTCCGCGAAGATCCGGGCCAGCTCGCCGGGCTGGTCGGAGATGAGGACGGCCACGACCTCGTACGCGGTCGGCGCGGTGCCGTGCTTGCCGGGCACCCGGACCTGGCCCGCGTTGCCCCGGCGCAGCACGTCCGCGACGCCCGCGGCGCCCTCGCGGCGCTTGTCCTCGTCGGCCGACTGGAGCCCGCGCAGCGCCCGTACCGTCTCGTCCAGGTCCCCGGCGACGGCGGCCAGCAGGTCGGCGACCGGGCCCGGGTTGGCGGAGAGGATGTCGATCCACATCCGGGGGTCGGAGGCCGCGATCCGGGTCACGTCGCGGATGCCCTGGCCGCACAGCCGTACAGCCGTCTCCTCCGCGTGCTCCAGGCGCGCTGCGACCATGCTGGAGACCAGGTGCGGCATGTGCGAGACGAGGGCGACGGCCCGGTCGTGGGCGTCGGCGTCCATGACGACCGGCACCGCACGGCAGAGCGCGACCAGCTCGAGGGCCAGGTTCAGGACCTCGGTCTCGGTGTCGCGGGTGGGCGTGAGCACCCACGGGCGCCCCTCGAAGAGGTCGCCGGTCGCGGCCAGCGGACCGCTGCGCTCCCGGCCCGACATGGGGTGGCTGCCCAGGTACGCGGTCAGGTCGAGGCCGAGCTCCTCCAGCTCGCGCCGGGGCCCGCCCTTGACGCTCGCCACGTCGAGGTAGGCGCGGGCGACGTCCTTGCGCAGGGCGTCGGCCAGGGTGGGGGCGACGTGCGCGGGCGGCACGGCGACGATGCACAGGTCGACGCGGGCCTCGGGCGCCGCGTCGGTGCCCGCGCCGAGGGCGGCCGCGGTGCGGGCCTGCTCCGGGTCGTGGTCGGCGAGGTGCACGGTGACGCCGCGTGCGGTGAGCGCGAGCGCGGCGGAGGTGCCGATCAGGCCGGTGCCGATGACGAGGGCGCTTCTCACTGGGCGATGTCCTTGCGGAGTTCCGCCGCGGCGCCGAGGTAGACGTGGTTGATCGCGGCGCGCGGCTTGTCGGACTCGATGTGCGCGAGGACGCGGACGACGCGCGGCATGGCCCCGGCGATGTCCAGCTCCTGCGCGCAGATCAGCGGCACGTCGACGATGCCGAGCTTCCGGGCGGCGGCCGCCGGGAAGTCGCAGTGCAGGTCGGGCGTGGCCGTGAACCAGATGCTGATGAGGTCGTCGGTGTCGATCTCGTTCCGCTCGAGGAGGGCGGTGAGCAGCTCGCTGACCTGCTCGTGCATGTGCCCGGACTCATCCCGCTCCAGTTGGACGGCGCCCCGGACCGCTCGTACCGCCACAGTGCTGCTCCTCGCTCGCGTACCGACGTCTGTGCTGCCCTTCCAGGGTAGTCAGCGCCCGGTGGACGAACGCGCGGCGCCCGCCTGGCGAGACGGGCGCCGCTTCCTGCACGTCGTGGGTGGGCCGTGGGCCGAAGCCGCCGCTCCTTTCAGAGCTGCTGCTCCTTGACGATGCTCAGAGCCGCTGCTCCTTGACGATGCTCAGAGCCGCTGCTCCTTGACGATGCTCAGAGCCGCTGCTCCTTGATGATGTCCTCCAGGGACCCCGAGGGGACCTGGCCCTGCGGCGTCAGCTTGTCGACCACCTGCGGCAGCTCCTGCGCGACCTGGTCCGCGACCTGGTCGCGGCTGACGCCCGCCTGCTCGGCGACCTTGTCCAGGGTCTCGTCGGGCACGGCCTCCTTGACCTGCTCCGGGGTCAGCGGCTGGTTGTCGCCCTTGCCGACCCACGAGTCCAGCTGGTCCTGGCTGACCAGGCCCGACTTCGTGATCATGTCGAGGAGGCCGCCCATCGGATTGCCGCCGCCCCCGGCCGCCGCGCCGCCCTGACCGCCCTGGCCACCGAGGAGCCCGCCGAGCAGCGAGCCCAGGATGTTGCCGCCGCCCCCGGCCGCCGAACCGCCCTGACCGCCGCCGAGGAGTCCGCCGAGAAGGCTGCCCAGATCGTTACCCGCCATGGTCGTGCCTTTCGAGAGAGTGGGCCGGTTCCGCCACCGCGGACCCCAGACCTCAGACCCTGCCAATGTGACCCAAACCACCCCTGTCCGCCACTTGGCCCCCTGCCGTCCCGCGCCCCTCGGATCCGGCCGTGACCCGCCCGGAGACGCCCCCGTACGCCCCTGGACTCCGGGGTGCGGGTCCGCTTGCATGGAGGGGCATCAAGGAGGAAGTCCCGCCGCGCCCGCGCTTCGGGGGAGGCTCACATGACGCGCTCCGGACCCCTGTACACCCTGCTGGCGGGAGCGCTGCTCGCCCTGTTCATGCTGTCGCTCAACGCGACGACGGGGACACGGAGTTCGTCGTACGGCGGTGCGGCACCGCCCAGCGCCCCGCCCTCCCCCTCGCAGTCCGCACCGGGCCCCGGTGCCACGAAGAGCCCGGCCCCGACCAAGAAACCGCCCCCGGCCCGGAAGCCGCCTCCGTCGAACGCCGAGTACGCGGGCCGCACCGACGACCGCAGCGCCTCCGTCGCCATCACCCTCCGCGACGGCAAGGCGATCGCGTACTTCTGCGACGGGCGCACCAAGGAGTCCTGGCTGAAGGGCGACGTAGCGGACGACGGCTCGATGCACCTCACCGGAAAGCGCGGGGCGCGCCTCGACGGCCGGCTCGACGGCACGCGGAACACGGAGATCCGCGGCACCGTCGACCCCGGCCCCGCGACACCGAAGGCCCTGCCCTTCTCCGCCGACAAGGCGGACAAGCCGGCCCTGTACCGCGCGAGCGCCCCGGTGCGCGGCGCCCGTCTGGAGGGCGGCTGGATCGTCCTGCCCGGCGGCCGCCAGGTCGGCATCCTCAAGCGCGACGGCAAGCCCGCCCGGGCTCCGCGCCTCGACCCCGCCACGGGAGAGGTCAGGACCGACGGCGGCGTCCTCACCGCGAAACCGGTCACTCCGTGATCCGGCCAAGGGAGCCCGCATGAGCGTCGATCCGAACGCCGCGACCCAGGACTTCCCCACCCCCCGCGAGCCCGCGGGCCACGGCCGCCCCTCGGCCGCGCGCTTCCTCGTCCCGGCCCTGGTCGCGGCGGCGGTCGCGGTGGGGCTCGGCGCGTACGGGCGGGTCCACGACCCGGAGGGCACCGCGTTCAACCTCGCGGGCTTCAGCAGCACCAGCGCCGTGAAGTCCTGGCTCGCCACGGCGGCCTTCGCCTTCGCGCTGCTCCAGCCCGTCTCCGCGCTCATGCTGTACGGGCGGCTGCCGGGCCCTTCCTGGGCGGGGGCGCTGCACCGCTGGTCGGGCCGCGTCGCGTTCCTGCTCGCGGTCCCGGTCGCCGTCCACTGCCTCTATGCGCTCGGCTACCAGACGTACTCGACGCGCGTCCTGTGGCACTCGCTGCTCGGCTGCTTCTTCTTCGGGGCGTTCAGCGCGAAGATGCTGCTCCTGCGCGCGCGGCAGCTGCCCGGCTGGCTGCTGCCGCTGGTCGGCGGCCTGGTCTTCGCGGCGCTCACGCTGATCTGGCTGACGTCGGCGCTCTGGTTCTTCCGCACGGTCGGGGTGACGACATGAGCGCCGGGCGCCCCTCGCGGCGGGCCGTGCTCGGCGCCGCGGCGGTGGCCCTGGCGGCGACGGGCTGCGAGAAGTACGGGGACGAGAACGGCGCGGACCAGCAGGAGCCGACACCCGCCACACCCTCGCCCACTACCCCCTCCTCCGGCACCCAACAGCCGCCCTCCCCCGAGGAGTTGGCGAAGACCAGCGACATCCCGGTCGGCGGCGGCAAGGTCTTCAAGCCCGAGAAGGTCGTGGTGACCCAGCCGAAGGCGGGCGAGTTCAAGGCGTTCTCGGCGGTCTGCACCCACAACGGCTGCACGGTCCGCGACGTGTCGGACGGCACGATCAACTGCCCCTGCCACGGCAGCAGGTACCGCGTCGCCGACGCCTCGGTGGCGGACGGACCTGCCCCGCGCCCCCTGCCGCCCCGCGCCCTGAAGGTCACCGGAAAATCGATCAGCCTGGCCTGACCGGAGCCCGTACGCTCCCCGCATGCACTCCGAGGACTCCACGGACCCCCAGGGCGAGGACCTGGTCCGCGACCACACCGTCTACGCCTGCGTGATGGGCTCGCGCGCCTTCGGCCTGGCCACCGACGCCAGCGACACCGACCGCCGCGGCGTCTTCGTCGCGCCCACGCCCCTGTTCTGGCGCTTCGAGAAGCCCCCGGCCCACCTGGACGGGCCCGCCGACGAGCAGTTCAGCTGGGAGCTGGAGCGCTTCTGCGAGCTCGCCCTGCGCGCCAACCCGAACATCCTGGAGTGCCTGCACTCGCCGCTGGTGGAGCAGATCACGGACACCGGCCGCGAACTCCTCTCCCTGCGCGCCGCGTTCCTCTCCCGCCACGTCCACGCCAGCTTCAGCGGCTACGCGCTCGGCCAGCGCAAGAAGCTGGACCAGGACCTGCGCACCCACGGCGCGCCCCGCTGGAAGCACGCGATGCACCTGCTCCGCCTCCTGCTCTCCTGCCGCGACCTGCTGCGCACCGGCGAGCTGACCGTCGACGTCGGCGACCGGCGCGAGCAGCTCCTCGCGGTGAAGCGCGGCGAGGTCCCGTGGCCGCAGGTCGATTCCTGGATGAACCGGCTCGCGGCCGAGGCGGACGAGGCGGCCGCCCACAGCCCGCTCCCGGCCGAGCCGGACCAGAGGCGGGTCGAGGACTTCCTCTACCGCACCCGCAAGGCGTCGGCGGCCGCCGCGGCCTAGGCGGTGGCGTCCCAGAGCGCCCCGAACGCGAGCAGCTCGTCCCGGTGCTCGATCCGCCCGGTCCACTCGGCGGGCCAGGCGTCCGCCCCGTGGTGGGCCCCCGCGAACGCCCCGGCCAGGCAGGCGATGGAGTCGGAGTCCCCGGAGGTGCAGGCGGCCCGGCGCAGCGCGGTGACGGGCTCGTCGACGAACTGCAGGAAGCACAGCAGGCCGGTGGCGAGCGCCTCTTCGGCGATCCAGCCCTCGCCGGTGGCGAGGCAGGGGTCGACCTCCGGATTGGCCTCCCGCAGCGCGCCGTCGAGCCGCTCCAGGACGGCCAGGCACTCGTCCCAGCCGCGCGCGATGAACTCTTCGGGCGAGGCGGCCGGGAACCGCGTCCACAGATCACCGAGCCAGGGCTCCCGGTAGCGGGTGCGGTTCTCCAGGGCGTACGAGCGCAGCAGCCCGACCAGTCCGGTCGGCTCGGCCCCCTGCGCCAGCAGCCATACGGCGTGCGCGGTGAGGTCGGACGCGGCGAGCGCGGTGGGGTGCCCGTGCGTGAGCGCGGACTGCAACTGGGCGGCGCCCGCCCGCACTTCGTCGTCCATCCGCGGCATCAGGCCGAGCGGGGCGACGCGCATATTGGCGCCGCAGCCCTTGGAGTGCAGCTGGCTGGCCTGCCGCCAGGGCCGCTCCTCGTCGGCGAGGAGGTTGCACGCGGTGATGCACGTATTGCCGGGGGCGCGGTTGTTGTCGGGCGACTGGTTCCAGGCGACGAACTCCCGCCGGGCCAGGTGCGCGAACCGCTCGGGGCCGCAGAGCCCGCGCGCCGCCGCGGCCTTGAGGGCGCGGCTGAGCGCCAGCGTCATCTGCGTGTCATCGGTGATGTACGCGACGGGCCCGGGCAGCTCCATCTCCCGCCAGGGCCCGCACTTGGCGAGGATCGACGGGACGTCGTTGAACTCCGTCGGGAAACCGAGTGCGTCCCCGAGCGCGAGCCCGAGCAGCGATCCGGTGGCGGCGGTCTTCGTCATCGTCATCGGTGGTTTCCTTCGGTGGGTTCGGGCGCGGGCCTGAGCAGCGGCGGGTGCAGGGCGGAGGCGTCCCCGGCCCGGTACAGCGCCGCGGGCTTGCCGCGCCCGCCGGTCAGCCGGGACGCGCCGGGGATCGGCTCGACGAAGCCGGGGGTGGCGAGGACCTTGCGGCGGAAGTTGGCCGGGTCGAGCTCGGCGCCCCACACCACCTCGTAGACCCCCCGCAGCTCCCCCAGGGTGAACTCGGACGGGCAGAACGCGGTGGCCAGACAGGTGTACTCCAGCTTGGCGCCCACCCGCTCATGGGCGTCGGCCAGGATCCGGTCGTGGTCGAAGGCGAGCGGCCCGTACGAGCCGTACGGCAGCCACTCCGCGCGCGCCGCGTCACTGCCGCCGCGCACCTCGGGAGGATCGGGCAGCAGCGCCGCGAAGGCGACGGACACGACCCGCATACGGGGGTCACGGTCCGGCTCGCTGTACGTCCGCACCTGCTCCAGGTGCAGCCCGGCGACGTTCAACAGGCCGGTCTCCTCGGCGAGTTCGCGCCGCGCCGCCGTCTCGGCCGACTCGTCCGGCTGCACGAAGCCGCCGGGCAGCGCCCACCGCCCCGCGTACGGCTCCTGCCCCCGCTCCACGAGGAGCACCCGCAGCACGCCCTCGCGCACCGTGAAGACGGCGAGGTCGACGGTGACGGCGAACGGCTCGTAGGCGTGCTTGTCGTACCCCTGCATGCCCTGCGCGCCTTGCATGCCCTGCACGCACGACCACCCCCTTCTCTTATTGGTCTCCTAGACCATAAAGAGAAGGGGGTGGCGAACACAACCCCGAGAGGGAAGCCGACCTACAGGTCGACCTCCTTCATCAGCATCCCGACCTCCGTGTTGGACAGCCGCCGCAGCCAGCCCGACTTCTGGTCGCCGAGCGTGATCGGCCCGAAGGCGACCCGCACCAGCTTGTCGACCGGGAACCCGGCCTCGGCGAGCATGCGCCGCACGATGTGCTTGCGGCCCTCGTGCAGGGTGACCTCGACCAGGTAGTTCTTGCCGGTCTGCTCGACGACGCGGAAGTGGTCCGCGCGCGCGTAGCCGTCCTCCAGCTGGATGCCGTCCTTGAGCTGCTTGCCCAGGTCGCGCGGGATCGGGCCCACGATGTGCGCGAGGTAGGTCTTCTTCACGCCGTACTTGGGGTGGGTGAGGCGGTGGGACAGCTCGCCGTGGTTGGTGAGCAGGATGACGCCCTCGGTCTCGGTGTCGAGCCGCCCCACGTGGAACAGCCGCGTCTCACGGTTGTTCGTGTAGTCCCCGAGGCACTGGCGCCCGTCCGGGTCCTCCATGGTCGCCACGACACCGGCGGGCTTGTTGAGGGCGAAGAACTGGTACGACTGCGTGGCCACCGTCAGGCCGTCGACCTTGATCTCGTCCTTCTCCGGGTCGACCCGGAGGCCCTGCTCCAGGACGATCTCGCCGTTGACCTCGACGCGGGCCTCGTCGACCAGCTCCTCACAGGCACGGCGCGAGCCGTAGCCCGCGCGCGCGAGCACCTTCTGCAGGCGCTCGCCCTCCTGCTCGGCACCGGGGAAGGTCTTGGGGAGCCTGACCTCCTTCTTGCCCGCGTACCGCTCGCGGTTGCGCTCCTCCTGCCGCGCGTCGAACTCGCGCGAGGTCGCCGGGGCGCCGCGCCGGCTGCCGCGGGCACCGCTCCCCTGCGAGGTGCGGGGGCCGCCCTTGGCCCCGCCGCGCGCCGCCGCGCCACGGCCCTTCTTGGGGGCGCCGCCGCCGTCGGCGGGGCTCACGTCGTAGCGCCGCTCCTCGGGACGCGGCTTGCTCGGCCTGCCGCCGCCCTGCTTGTCGTCGCGGCCGTTGCCGGCGCCCCGGTAGTTGCCGCGGCCGCCGGTGCCTCCCCGGCCGCCGCTGTTGCCGCGGCCGCCGCTGTTGCCACCACGGCTCCCGCCGTTGTTTCCGCTGCTGTTCCTGCCGCTGCTGCTTCGCATCAAAGTTCCGTCTGGTCGTCTGCGTCCTCGAAACCCGGCGCATCGGGTGCGTCCGGATCGAACGACGGCACGCCCTCCTGGGTCTCACCCTCGATCGCGTCCGCCTCTGGCAGGAAGGGCGCGAGCTCCGGGAGCTCGTCCAGGCCGCGCAGGCCCATCCGCTCCAGGAAGTAGTTCGTCGTCCTGTACAGGATCGCACCTGTTTCGGGTTCCGCGCCCGCCTCCTCCACCAGACCGCGCTGGAGCAGGGTGCGCATCACGCCGTCACAGTTCACGCCGCGCACGGCGGAGACCCGGGACCGGCTGACCGGCTGCCGGTACGCGACCACCGCCAGGGTCTCCAGGGCCGCCTGAGTGAGCCGCGCCTGCTGGCCGTCGAGCACGAAGCCCTCCACGGCGGCCGCGTACTCGGGCCGGGTGTAGAACCGCCACCCGCCGGCCACGAGCCGCAGCTCGAAGCCCCGCCCCTGCACGGTGTACTCGTCGGCGAGCTCCCGCAGCGCGTCGGCGACCTGCCGCACGGGCCGCTGCAGGATCTTGGCGAGGTGCTCCTCGGTGGCGGGCTCGTCGACGACCATCAGAACGGCCTCCAGAGCGGGCTTGAGCGCCAGCTCCGCGACCCCGGACGCCCCGGCACCCCCGCCGCCGCTCTCCTTCTCCCCCGCCCGAACCGCGCTCACGTTCGCCTGCTCCTGCTCCTGCACTGCGCTCACGCCTTCGCCTCCTCGTCCTTGTGCGGCTGCTCCGGCGGCCGGTCGAACTCATCGGTCACGGTCGGCTGCTCGTCCCCGTCCCCGCCCGTCCAGCGCACCGTCAGCTCCCCCAGCGCGTCCTCCTGCTCCAGCCCCACGGCCTTCTCCCGGTACAGCTCCAGCAGCGCGAGGAACCGGGCGACGACGGTCAGGGTGTCCCCCGCGTCCTCGATCAGCAGCCGGAAGCTGGCCTCTCCGTGCTCGCGCAGCCGCGCCACCACGACGGCGGCCTGCTCCTGCACGGAGACGAGCGGCGCGTGGATGTGATCGACGTACACCTGCGGCTTGGCCTTGGGCTGCATCGCCTTCACGGCGAGCCTGGCGAATCCTTCCGCCCCTATGCTGATGACGACTTCCGGCAGCAGCTCGGCATGATGGGCTTCCAGCCCCACGGTCCGCGGATACCGCCGCGCCTCCTCCTCCAGCCGCCCGCTGAAGATGTCGGCGATCTGCTTGTACGCGCGATACTGCAGCAGCCGCGCGAACAGCAGGTCCCGGGCTTCGAGCAGCGCGAGATCGGCCTCGTCCTCCACCTCGGCGGCGGGCAGCAGCCGCGCCGCCTTCAGATCCAGCAGGGTGGCGGCGACCACGAGGAACTCGGTGGTCTGATCAAGGTCCCAGTCCGGCCCCATGGCCCGGATGTGCGCCATGAACTCATCGGTGACCTTCGACAGCGCGACCTCGGTGACGTCCAGCTTGTGCTTGGAGATCAGCTGAAGCAGCAGATCGAAGGGGCCCTCGAAGTTCGCAAGCCGAACCTTGAACCGCCCGTCGTCGGGCTCGGCGACGGGCTCACCCACCGGCGCCGGCTCCGCTTCCGCCTCCGACGGGGCTTCCTCGGCAACGGCCGCGGGCAAGGGCTCCGGCTCCGCAGGAGCCGCCCCGGGCCCGCGCCCCAGGGCGCGGCGAACGGGCGGCGGTGCGGAGTCGTCAGTGGTCGGCATCAGGCCGGAAGGCTACCGCTACCTGCCTCGAAGCCGTCGTACGAGAATGCTCGCGTCCCCTCGCGACTCGAGATCCGCGAGCACGACGGCGACGGCCTCCCGCACGATCCGCCCCCGGTCGACGGCGAGCCCGTGCTCACCGCGCAGCACGAGCCGCGCGTGCTCGAGGTCCATGAGCTCCTCGGCGGAGACGTACACGGTGATCTTCTCGTCGTGGCGCTCGCGCCCGCTGGGCCGCCGGTTGGCCGCCCGCGCCCGCCGCCGCGCCTGCGCGGTGGAGGAACCCGCGGACTTGCCCTTGCCGGCGGCGGCGGAGCCCCCGTTCCCCGCGCCCGAACCTTCCTGCGCGGCCCGGCTCCGGGACCCGGTCCCGGACTCCGCGTCCGCCGCCGCGTGTTCGGCGGAATCGGCGGGTTCGGCGGAGTCACTGCCCTCGCCCTGCGGCTCCCCGGCGGCCGCCTCGTCGCTCTCGCCCGCCGGTGCGGGCACCCGCGCCTCGCCGTTGGCCTGGCGCCGCGGCGACGACGCCTGCAGCGCCATCCCCCCGGTCGTACGGAACAGTTCGTCGGCCCCCGGCAGACTCACTCGGCGTGACACCGGGCGAGCACCTCCCTGGCGAGCTGACGATAGGCGGCCGCGCCGACCGAGTTGGAGGCGTACGTGGTGATGGGCTCACCGGCGACCGTGGTCTCCGGGAAGCGCACGGTCCGCCCGATCACCGTGTGGTAGACGTGATCGTCGAAGGCTTCCACCACGCGTGCGAGCACCTCACGGCTGTGCACCGTGCGGGAGTCGTACATCGTGGCGAGGATGCCGTCGAGTTCGAGGTCCGGGTTGAGACGTTCCTGCACCTTCTCGATCGTCTCGGTGAGCAGCGCGACACCGCGCAGCGCGAAGAACTCGCACTCCAGCGGGACGATCACCTTGTGAGCCGCCGTCAGGGCGTTCACCGTCAGCAGGCCGAGCGAGGGCTGACAGTCGATCACGATGTAGTCGTAGTCCTGCATCAGCGGCTTCAACGCCCGCTGCAGCGTGGACTCCCGGGCCACCTCGCTGACCAACTGCACTTCCGCGGCCGACAAGTCGATGTTGCTGGGCAGCAGGTCCATGTTCGGGACCGCCGTCTTCAGGAGCACCTCGTCCGCCGACATGCCCCGCTCCATGAGCAGGTTGTAGACGGTGAGGTCGAGCTCCATCGGGTTGACCCCGAGGCCCACGGAGAGGGCGCCCTGCGGGTCGAAGTCGACGAGCAGGACCCGGCGGCCGTACTCGGCGAGCGCGGCCCCCAGGTTGATGGTCGACGTGGTCTTGCCGACGCCGCCCTTCTGGTTGCACATCGCGATGATCTTCGCGGGACCGTGGTCGGTCAGCGGCCCGGGGATCGGGAAGTACGGCAGCGGGCGTCCGGTCGGGCCGATGCGCTCGCGGCGCTGGCGCGCGGCGTCCGGGGCGAGCGTGGCCGCGTACTCCGGGTCGGGCTCGTACTCCGCGTCGGGGTCGTAGAAATGACCCTGGGGCAGCTCTTCGTAGTCGGCGAGGTGGGTGTGGGTGGTGTTGTCGCCACTCCGGTCGCCGGCCATGGCGTTCACGTGATGGCCATCCATGCTCTGGGGTACTGACTGAGTCGGCTGAGTCAGTTGCGGACTCTGACGGGCTTCGAAGGTGCGGACCGCGACGGAGCCGACAGCCTCTAGCCCCACGGGCCCCTGGCCCCGCTCAGGCGTTCCTGGCTGACCACCCCCGGGAGCAAATGTCGACTCATTCACAAGTCGTCTTACCTCCTTGGTGACCAGGAAATTTCTAGATAGGTCAGCGTGGCACCATGCCGACGGTTGGCGACTCTATGGCGTGTCACCGGTCGACAGCAACACAATCCGCCGGACCCGGCCCGATGTGTCGGCATCCGAACACCCCTGTGTCAAGGGCGCGCGGCATGCTGTCGACACGTTTCAGGGGTGGGCGAAACGGTTAAAGGGTTACGTTCACGGCGAGTTGAGCCACTCGGCGCGGATACGCACACGGCCGGACCCCTCGCAAGGTCCGGCCGTGGGCGTGAGATTGACGACTTTCGTTGACGAAAGTGTCGACAGTTGACGGGAGTCGGCTGACGGGTCAGCCGAGCAGCGCCTCCAGCTCGACGTGGTCGAGGCCGTGGGCCTCGGCGACCTCCTTGTAAACCACCTTGCCGTCATGGGTGTTGAGGCCCAGGGCGAGCGCGGGGTCACGGCGCAGGGCCTCGACCCAGCCGCGGTTGGCGAGTTCGACGATGTACGGGAGCGTCGCGTTGGTCAGCGCGTACGTCGAGGTGTTGGGCACCGCGCCGGGCATGTTGGCGACGCAGTAGAAGACCGACTCGTGGACCTTGAAGGTCGGCTCGGCGTGGGTGGTGGGGTGCGAGTCCTCGAAGCAGCCACCCTGGTCGATCGCGATGTCGACAAGGACACTTCCCGGCTTCATCCGCGAGACGAGCTCGTTGGTGACGAGCTTCGGCGCCTTGGCGCCCGGGATGAGGACGGCGCCGATGACGAGGTCGGCGTCGAGGACGGCCTTCTCCAGCTCGAAGGCGTTGGACATGACGGCGCGGACCTTGGTGCCGAAGACCTTGTCGGCCTCGCGCAGCTTGTTGATGTCCCGGTCGAGCAGGGTCACGTGGAAGCCCATGCCGACGGCGATCTGCGTCGCGTTCCAGCCGGAGACGCCGCCGCCGATGACCACGGCCTTGCCCGGGTGGGTGCCGGGGACGCCGCCGGGCAGCACGCCGCGGCCGCCGTTGAAGCGCATCAGGTGGTAGGCGCCGACCTGCGGGGCCAGGCGGCCCGCGACCTCGGACATCGGGGCGAGCAGCGGCAGCTGGCGGCCCGCGGTCTCGACCGTCTCGTACGCGATCGCCGTGGTGCCCGACTCCAGGAGCGCGTCCGTGCACTCCTTGGAGGCGGCCAGGTGCAGGTAGGTGAAGAGGGTCTGGTCCTTGCGGAGGCGGTGGTACTCCTCCGCGATGGGCTCCTTGACCTTCAGCAGGAGGTCGGCGGTGGCCCAGACCTCGTCCGCGGTCTCCAGGATCTTGGCTCCGGCGGAGATGAACTCCTCGTCCGTGATCGAGGAGCCGGCACCGGCGTTGCGCTCGATGACGACCTGGTGGCCGTGGCGCACGAGCTCGTGCACACCGGCGGGGGTGATGGCCACCCGGAACTCGTTGTTCTTGACCTCGCGGGGGATGCCGACCTTCACGTCGATCACGGTCCTTGGCTCAGGGATTTTACGGTCACTGCACTACAAAACGATGCGCAGAGCGCACATCGGAGACACCACGGAAGTACGCGGCGGAGCCAGTCTAATGAAGGATTTCTGACTGTCTAGCCTTCCAAAGCATCAATCTTTTTCGACTGCACTACGGATTTCGTAGGTCGAGGACTGCGCTCGATCGTCGGAACCAAGCCCCGTGACCTCCTGGAACTCCGTTCCCAGCATGCGCTCGGCGGCGCCCCTGTGCAGCCGGGCGGCCGCCGGGTCCCCCAGCCGCTCCAGGGTGTCCGCGAGCCGCAGCTGCAGGGCGGCCTGGAGGCGTACGTCCTTCGCCTGCCGCGCCCACTCGACCGCCTCCTGGCAGGTGCGCAGGGACTCCTCGGGGCGGCCCGCGTACTCCTGCACCCGCGCCATCTCGCTCAGCGCCCGCGCCTGGCTCGCCACATCACCGGCCTTGCGGTGCCCGGCGACCGCCGAGCTCCAGTTGCGCAGCGCCTCCCCGTAGCGGCCCGCGTAGGTGTTGGCGGTGCCGATGCGGCCGTGCAGCCGGGCGGCGTCGACGCGCTCCCCGCGGGTGAGGCGCTGCGCCAGGGCCCGGCCGAACCAGTCGGCGGCCCGCTGCCAGTCCCCCAGCTCCTGGTAGGCGCCGCCTACGGATTCCATCGCCCGGGCCGTCGCGTACGGGTCGTTGGCCGCCCGTCCGGCGTCAAGGGCCGCCCGGTAGCGGGCCAGGGCCTCGTGCGTACGCCCGGTCTGCGCGTCCAGGTCCGCGAGGTTGAGCAGCGCCGCCGCCTGCTCGCGGGGCAGCTCGCGGCGCTCGGCGACGTCCAGGACCAGCCGGTGGATCCCGTAGAGGACGGGGGCGGCGGCCTCGGTGCCGCGGTGGGCGACCAAGGCCCGGGTCAGCGCGGCCATCAGGCGCCGGGCCAGGGTGTCGAGCTCCCCGTCGGCGACCGCGAGGCGGGCGGCGGCGAGCAGGGCGGGCTCCCGGATCCAGAGCCAGTCCGCGGCGGCGCGGGGAGTCGGGAAGCGCAGCGCGCGCGGCAGCCCGGCGAGCTTCTTGCGGGCCGCTGAGCCCTCGGGCTCGGTGACGGCGCGGCAGGACTGCAGCAGCCGCACGGTCCGCTCCAGCATCCGGGCCCGCGCCAGCTGGACCTCGCCGGGCCGGTCGTGGGTCTCGGTGAGACCGCGCAGCAGCGGCACCAGGCAGCCCGGGACCTCGTACTGCGGCAGCGGCGAGTCCACCGCGCGCACCAGGCCGAGCGCGACGAAGTCGTCCAGGGTGGTGCGGGCCGCGGAGACCGAGCAGCCGGCGAGCGCGGACGCGGTGTGCGGGTCGACGTGGCCCGCGGGCGCGAGGGAGAGGAATCGCAGTATCCGCGCGGCGGGCGCGGGCAGCGAGTCGTACGAGAGCCGGAACACCTTGCCGAGACCGGCGAGTCCCCCGGACAGGGTGGCGGCGGACGCGCCCTCCTCCGCCGGCAGGTCGTGGATCTGCTTGGCGAGGTCGGCGACGGCGGCCTTGGGCCGCACCGAGAGCCAGCCGCCCGCGAGGACGAGGGCCATCGGGTGCGCCCCGCACGCCTCCACCAGGCTCTCGGCGGAGCGCGGGTCGACGGTGATGCGCACCGGCCCGGAGGCGCGGGCGAGCAGGCCCACCGCGGCCTCGGTGTCCAGGCCGCCGAGGGTGCACGGCCGGACGTCGGGGATCCCGGTGAGCGGGCCCTGCGAGACGGCCACGACCAGGCAGTCCGGGGCGTCCGGGAGCAGCGGGTCGACCTGCTCGGCGTCGGCCGCGTCGTCCAGGACGAGCAGCGCGCGCCGGGTGGCGAGGGCCCCGCGCAGGCGTTCGGTCAGATCGTCCTCGGCGGCGCCGGGCGGGGCGGCGTCGTCGAGGGCCTCGAGGAGCTCGCGGGCGGTGCGCTCGGTGGGGACGCGGGTGCCGTCGGGGTCGGTGAGCCGGGCGCGCAGGATGCCGTCGGGGTAGTCGGCGGCGACCCTGCGGGCGAGCTCGTCGGCGAGGGCGGTGCGGCCGGAGCCGGGGCGGCCCGCGATGAGCAGGACCCGGGCGCGGGGGGCCTTGCGCCCGGAGAGGGTGTCGAGTCCGGCCCGGTCGATGTCGGCGCGCAGCTCCTTCAACTCCCGGCTTCTGCCGAGGAATTGACTGCTCCCGGAGGTTCCTGCGGCGGCCGCCGCCGTGGGCGCCGGTGTCGCGGCACCCGCCGCCGAACCGTCCGTGTCGACTGCCTGATCCGTCACGGGCCATGCTCCCGTCCGCGTGCGCACGAACCCGCCGGGACTCCGGTCGGGACGCTTCCAGAGCCTAGTTCAGGCGCTGTCGCCTACCCGGCGGAGCGGCGCGCGCAAGTCGCCCGATCGGATCAGGAGATGGTCAGACCGCGGCGGTGCGGCCACCGCGGCCCGGATCAGACCTCGAAGGGCCGGGCGGGCCAGGGAGCTTCGGCCGGGCGCAGCGCCTCCAGGCCGTCGCCCGCGAGGGCCGCGGCGAGCGAAAGGGCGCCCACCACAAGGCAGTTGTTGTGCAGCTCGCCGGCGAGGACACCCCGTACGAGATCGGCGAGCGGCACCCGGGCCAGCTCCATGTCGATCTCCTCGTCCTCGACGGCGAAGCGCTCGCCCTCGGCCTCGGAGAGGTTGCGCGCGAGGAAGATCCGCACGGCCTCGTCGCAGCCGCCGGGGGTGGTGTAGACGTCGGTGAGGACCCGCCAGTCCTCGGCCTTCACGTGCGCCTCTTCGTAGAGCTCGCGCTGGGCGGCGTGCAGCGGGTTCTCGCCGGGGATGTCGAGCAGGCCCGCGGGGATCTCCCAGAGCTTCTGGCGCACGGGGTGGCGGTACTGGCTCAGGACCAGGACGCGGCCCTCGTCGTCGAGGGCGAGGACGGCGACGGAGCCGGGGTGGACCTGGTAGTCGCGGCGGACCACGCTGCCGTCGGGCATGACCACGTCGTCGGTGCGGACGGAGGTCTTGTTGCCGACGAACGGCGTCTCGCTCCCCCGGATCTCCCACTCCTGGGCGCTGTCCTTGATCGTCATGAAGCCCTGTCCTCTCTCCGCGCGGCACCACGCGCCACCGCGCACACACCAAAGAAACCGGGGCACGCGCCACGAAAGGCACGCACCCCGGCAACCGTACAACCTGCTGTTACTTGGCCTTCTTCGCCGTCTTCTGGCGCTCGACGGCCGCCTTCACCAGGCCCGCGAAGAGCGGGTGCGGGCGGGTCGGGCGCGAGCGGAGCTCCGGGTGCGCCTGGGTGGCGACCAGGTAGGGGTGGACCTCGCGCGGGTACTCGACGTACTCGACGAGCTTGCCGTCCGGGGAGGTGCCGGAGAACTGCAGGCCGGCCTTCTTCTCCAGCTCGGCGCGGTAGGCGTTGTTCACCTCGTAGCGGTGCCGGTGGCGCTCCTCCACGTACTCCTTGCCGTCGTACACCTCGCGGGCGATGGAGCCCTCGGCGAGCTTGGCCGGGTACATGCCCAGGCGCATCGTGCCGCCCATGTCGCCCTCGCCCGCGACGATGTCGAGCTGCTCGGCCATGGTGGAGATGACGGGGTGGGCGGTGGCGGCGTCGAACTCGGTGGAGTTGGCGTCCGGGATGTCCGCGAGGTTGCGGGCGGCCTCGATGACGATGCACTGCAGGCCGAGGCAGATGCCGAGCAGCGGCACCTTGTTCTCGCGGGCGTACTGGATCGCGCCGACCTTGCCGGCCACGCCGCGGTCGCCGAAGCCGCCGGGGATCAGGATCGCGTCGCAGTCACCGAGCTGCTTCTTGGCGCCCGCCGGGGTCTTGCAGTCGTCCGAGGTGACCCACTTGACCTTGACGCGGGCCTTGTTGGCGAAGCCGCCCGCGCGCATCGCCTCGGTGATGGAGAGGTAGGCGTCGGGCAGGTCGATGTACTTGCCGACGAGCGCGACGGTGACCTCGTGGTCGGGGTTGTGGACGCGGTCGAGCAGGTCGTCCCAGGTCGTCCAGTCCACGTCGCGGAAGGGCAGGTCCAGCTTGCGCACCACGTAGGCGTCCAGGCCCTCGGTGTGCAGGACCTTCGGGATGTCGTAGATCGACTTGGCGTCGATGGCGGCGACCACGGCGGCCTCGTCGACGTCGCACATCAGCGAGATCTTGCGCTTGATCGCGGTCGGCACCTCGCGGTCGGCGCGCAGCACGATCGCGTCGGGCTGGATGCCGATGTTGCGCAGCGCGGCCACCGAGTGCTGGGTCGGCTTGGTCTTGAGCTCGCCGGACGGGCCGATGTAGGGCAGCAGCGAGATGTGCACGACGAAGACGTTGTCGCGGCCGACCTCGTGGCGGACCTGGCGGACGGTCTCCAGGAACGGAAGGGACTCGATGTCGCCGACCGTGCCGCCGACCTCGGTGATCACGACGTCGACGTCGTCCGTGGCCATGCGGCGGATGCGGTGCTTGATCTCGTTCGTGATGTGCGGGATGACCTGGACGGTGTCGCCCAGGTACTCTCCGCGCCGCTCCTTGGCGATCACCTGCGAGTAGACCTGGCCGGTGGTGACGTTGGCGGAGCCGTCGAGGTCGACGTCGAGGAAGCGCTCGTAGTGGCCGATGTCCAGGTCGGTCTCGGCGCCGTCGTTGGTGACGAACACCTCGCCGTGCTGGAAGGGGTTCATCGTGCCGGGGTCGACGTTCAGGTACGGGTCGAGCTTCTGCATCGTGACCCGCAGGCCCCGCGCCTTGAGGAGCGCACCCAGGCTGGAGGCGGTCAGACCCTTGCCGAGCGAGGAGGCGACACCCCCAGTGACGAAGATGTGCTTGGTCGTCGAAGATTTGGGCGGCATGGCCAAGAGGGGGCTCCCGTGGTCGCGGTCTGGAGGTGCGTTCCGGCCGCCGGTCCGGAGATTTCCGGGGGTGCCGTCGCTGCGGTTCGGGGGTTCTGAGACCACCGGTCCACGGGCTACCAGGGTAACAGCGACCGAAGGAGGCTGCTTCCGGCCACGCTCGGCAGTCATGCGCTCACGCGTCCCGTCCACCGCCCACCCGTTCGGCGTATATCCATTGCCCCGACCGGCACGCAGATCACTGGGGTGCGTCGTATCCTGCTCGGACGCTCGCTGCCGAGTCGGCGACAAGGGAGAGTTTCGGTCTTCCTTGGAGGGGGTCGTGCGCGGGCGGACGGGTGGGACGGCAGTACGGCACAACCCGACCGTTTCTCCCGGAGCAAGAGGCTTGTCGGGGTCCGTCTGGTTCGTCGCACAGCGAACCCTCGACACCGCAGGAGCCGAGTTCGCTTCACCGCGAACCCTTGACCGCACAGCGAGCGCCCCCTGAGGGCGACGTGTCCGTTGGACTGGAGATGCACGTGGCCGGGCGCATCGAGGACTACGCACTCATTGGAGACATGCAGACCGCGGCGCTGGTCTGCCGGGACGGCACAGTCGACTGGCTGTGTCTGCCCCGCTTCGACTCTCACGCCGTCTTCGCGGCACTGCTCGGCACAGAGGAGCACGGCTTCTGGCGGCTCGGGCCCGCCCATGTGCCGGACGCCGCGCCACAGCCGGCCAGCCGCCGCACCTACCGCGGCGACTCACTGATCCTGGAGTCCGAGTGGGACACCCCGCGCGGCACGGTCCGGGTGACCGATTTCATGCCCCCGCGCGACACCGACAACCCGCAGCTGGTGCGGATCGTCGAGGGCGTCAGCGGCCGGGTGCCGATGCGCTCGGCGCTGCGCATGCGGTTCTCGTACGGGCGGATCACTCCTTGGGTGCACAAGGTCGACGGGCGCACCGTCGCCGTCGCGGGCCCCGACTCGGTGTGGCTGGACACCCCCGCCGAGACCTTCGGCAAGGACCTGACGACGTACTCGGACTTCACGGTGGCGCCGGGCGACCGGATCGCCTTCACCATTTCGTGGCAGCCCTCGCACAAGGAGCCGCCGCCGCTGCCGGAGCCCGAGCACGCGCTCGCGGCGACGGAGGACTTCTGGCGCGAGTGGGTCGAGCAGTGCACGTACCACGGCCCGTACCGCGAGGCCGTGGTCCGCTCGCTGATCACGCTGAAGGCCCTGACGTACGGGCCCACGGGCGGCATCGTCGCGGCGCCGACGACCTCCCTGCCCGAGGACATCGGCGGCAGCCGCAACTGGGACTACCGCTTCACGTGGCTGCGCGACGCCGCGATCACCCTGTCCTCGCTGCTGCGCACCGGCTACCGCGAGGAGGCCCGCGCCTGGCGTGAGTGGCTGCTGCGCGCGGTGGCGGGCGACCCCGAGAACCTGCAGATCATGTACGGGATCGCGGGCGAGCGGGAGTTGGGCGAGACCGAGCTCGACTGGCTTCCGGGGTACGAGAATTCACAGCCCGTACGCGCCGGGAACGGCGCCGCGCACCAGCTGCAGCTCGACGTGTACGGCGAGGTCACCGAGGCCCTGCACCTGGCGCACATGACGGGCCTGGCACGCAGCGACTACGCCTCCCTGCTCCAGCTCAAGCTGATCCGCTACCTGGAGTCGCACTGGGACGAGCCGGACGAGGGCATCTGGGAGGTGCGCGGCCCGCGCCGGCACTTCGTGCACTCGAAGGTGATGGTCTGGGTCGCGGTGGACCGCACGATCAAGCTCATCGAGTCCGGTGACGCGGACGGCCCGCTGGAGAAGTGGCGCGAGCTGCGCGACGACATCCACCGGGACGTGTGCGAGAAGGGCTACGACAAGGAGCGGAACACCTTCACGCAGTCGTACGGCAGCAAGGAGCTGGACGCCTCGCTGCTGCTCATCCCGCAGATGGGCTTCCTGCCGCCCGACGACAAGCGCGTCATCGGCACGATCGAGGCCATCCAGCGCGAACTGTCCACCCCGGACGGGTTCATCCTGCGCTATCCGACGTCCGGTGACGACGCGGGCGTGGACGGGCTCGAAGGGGATGAAGGGGCCTTCCTGGCCTGCTCGTTCTGGATGGCCGACGACCTGGCGATGATCGGCCGCGTGGACGAGGCCCGCAAGCTCTTCGAGAAGCTGCTCGCGCTCCGCAACGACCTGGGGCTGCTCGCCGAGGAGTGGGACCCCCGGCTGCAGCGCCAGGTCGGCAACTTCCCGCAGGCGTTCAGTCACGTGCCGCTGATCGACACGGCGCTGCGGCTGACGGCGAGCGGGGCGTACGGAGGCTAGGGCCACTTACGGAGCAGTGGGGACGGCGGCGGGTTTCCCGTCGCCGTCCGTGCGTTCGGCCGCGTCCTCCAGGACGATGCGGCCGATGATCTCGTAGCGGTGCGGCTGCCGGGCCCGCAGATACAGGCCGAGGCCGAGGCCGCCGAAGAAGACGAGGCCGACGATCCACGGGATGGCCGTGAAGAAGAGCGAGTCCGCGGCCGTGCCCGCCGCGGTGTCCATGTTGATCACCAGCAGGACGACGACCGCGATCATGCCGATGCCGCCGAGCAGCGGCGCCACGAGGGTCCTGAACCAGTGGCGGTCCTCCGGGTGGTTGCGCCGGAAGTAGCCGATGACGGCGAACGAGCAGAGCGTCTGCACGAGGAGGATCGCCATCGTGCCGAGGATCGCGAGCAGCGTGTAGAGGTCGGCGTACGGGTCCTGGCCGGTGAGCCAGAAGGCGGCCACCAGGGCCACGGCGATCGCCGACTGCACGTACGAGGCGAGGTACGGGGAGCCGTGCGCGGGGTGCGTGCGGCCGAGGGCGGGGTGCAGGAAGCCCTCGCGGCCGATCGCGTAGAGGTAGCGGGCCGCGCACTGGTGGAAGGCCATGCCGCAGGCGAACGAGCCGGTGATGAGCAGCCATTGGAAGGCGTCCACCGCCCAGGCCCCGATGAAGGAGTGTGCCGGGTCGAAGAACAGGTCGAGCGGGCTGGTGGACTGCGAGACCTTCACCGAACCCGTCAGCCCGTTGCCCGCGATCGTCATCCAGGAGACGTAGATGTAGAAGAGCCCGACACCCACCACGGAGATGAGCGTCGCGCGCGGGATGACGC
Organism: Streptomyces odontotermitis; assembly: GCF_050510915.1. Taxonomy (NCBI): domain Bacteria; kingdom Bacillati; phylum Actinomycetota; class Actinomycetes; order Kitasatosporales; family Streptomycetaceae; genus Streptomyces; species Streptomyces odontotermitis. The sequence goes on from NZ_JBNJLS010000005.1 coordinate 555,541, forward strand.
GCTTGGGGTCGCGGGACTCCTCCCCGTACATGGCGGTCGACTCGAAGCCGACCCAGGACCAGAAGGCGAAGAAGAGGCCGAGTCCGGCGGAGGTGCCGGTGAAGGCGTTCTTCGGGTTGACCGGCTCGACCGGGATGCCGTCCGGGCCGCCGCCGTGGAGGAGCACCGCCGTCGCCACGGCGAAGAGCACCGCGATCTCGGCGACCAGTTGATGTCGAAGTGGGCGAGGACCGCGGTGACGGCGAGCATCGCGGCCGCGTACACGATCCACGGGACGTCCACGCCGAGTTGGTCGTGGACCGTGGTCCTCGCGAAGTACGAGAAGACGCCGACGATCGACGCCTCGAAGACGATGTACGCAAGCACGGCGAGCATCCCCGACGCCATGCCCGCGATGCGCCCGAGGCCGTGCGAGATGTAGCCGTAGAAGGCGCCCGCCGCCGTGATCCGCTTGGCCATCGCGACATAGCCGACGGAGAAGACGGTCAGGACGGCGGTCGCGAAGAGATAGCCGGCGGGGGCGCCGGTGCCGTTGCCCGCGCCGACCGCGATGGGGAGGTTGCCGGTCATCGCGGTGATGGGCGCGGCGGTGGCGACGGCCATGAAGACGACGCCGACCAGGCCGACGGAGTTCGCCTTGAGCCGCTGCACGGAGGGGGTGGTTGGTCGCTCTGCCATCTGCTCTGCCATGTGCTCTGCCATGGCGGGACACCCTGCCGTTGAGTGACGTACGCCACAAGCGACAGGAGGTCGCGCAATTCGCTTGAAGGAGCGACGAGTTGTCGGGCCGCGGGGCCCTTTGATCACTCCCGTAACGCCCGGGTGATGTTCCGGGAACGTGCGCCCAGGTAGCGTCCGCCATATGGACGGTCAGGGCACACAGGGTGGAATCACCGTGCAGCGGGCGCTGGAGCTGCCGGGTCTGCGCGGTGGGCTTCCGGAGGTCGTCGCGGGCGCCGAACGGCTGCAGCGGACGGTGCGGTGGGTGCACGCGGGCGAAGTGCCGAACATCGCCTCGCTGCTCAAGGGCGGCGAGCTGCTCCTGACCACGGGCCTCGGCCTCGGCACCCGCCCCGCCGAGCAGCGCGCCTTCGTCCGCAAGCTCGCCGAGCGCGGCATCGCGGCCCTCGTCGTCGAGCTCGGCCCGCGCTTCAGCCGGCTGCCCGCCGCCCTCGTGGACACGGCGCGCGCGGCCGGACTCCCGCTGGTGCAGCTGCACCGCGAGGTGCCGTTCGTGACGGTCACCGAAGAGGTCCACACCGAGATCGTCAACGGCCACTACGCGCTGCTCCAGCGGGCCGAGGAGGTCCACCGGCGGTGCACGGGGGCGCTGCTCGACGGGGGCGGCGTCCCCCAAGTCCTGGGCATCCTCGCGGAGTTCAGCGGCAACCCGGTCTTCCTGGAGACGCCGGACGGACAGCTCCTGTACGCGGCCGGGGCCCGGGCCACCGGTGCCGAGTGCGCCGACCCGCTCCAGGTGTGGGAGGGGCTGCGCGGCCGCGGCGTGGACCGGGACGGGCCGCCCACGGGCGCGGTGCTCGTCGATGTCCCGGGCGGCGGGCCCGGCTCCGGATCCGTACGGGCGCGCCTGGTGATGCTGGCGGTGGCGACGCCGCTGCTCCCGGTGCACCGGATGGCGGCGGAGCGGGCCGCGGGCTCCCTCGCCGTCGTACTGATGCAGGCCCGCCAGGAGGAGGAGTTGGCCGCGCGCGGCCGCGGCGACTTCCTCACCGACCTCGCGGAGGGCCGCATCACCGCGGAGGACGCCCCCGCGCAGGCCCGGGTGCTCGGCTTCAAGCCGGGCCCCGCGGGCAGCCCGCTCCTGCCGGTCGTGATGCGCCTCGCGGACGGCCTCTCCCCCGGCGGCGGCTGGGCGGTGCTCGCACGGGCGGTCTCGGAGGAGCTGGCGTCGGTGGGCGTGCCCGCGCTGCTCGGCGTGCGGCCGGTCGAGGGGCGGGTGCCGCTGCTGCTCGGCCTTCGCTCGGAGTCGGAGCGGGACGCGGTCGCCGACCGGGTCGCGGCGGCGCTGCGGGCCGGGGTCGAACGGGCCGGGATGCAGCGCGCCGGGGCGCAGCCACCCGTCGTGGTGGTCGGGGTCGCGGGCGGCTGGGCGGCGGCGTCGGCGGGTCTGCGGCACGCGGCGGAGACGGCCACGGCGGCGCAGGGACTCACCGACCGGCCCTGGTACGACGCGCGCCGCCTCGACATCGACCTCCTCCTCTGGCGCCTGCACAACCACGACAACGCGGCCCTCGCGGCCTTCGTGGAGCGCGCGATCGGCCCGCTCCAGGACCACGACCGGCGCTCCCGCCCGCCGCTGCTGCCCACGCTCCAGACGTACTTGGCGCATGCGGGCCGCAAGGCGGAGACCGCCCGGGAGCTGCACCTGAACCGGCAGACCCTCTACAACCGCCTCGCCCGGATAGGCGAGTTGCTGGGCACCGACCTCGACGACCCGCAGACGGTCCTCGCGCTGAGCCTGGCGCTGCGGGCGAGGCGGCACGTACCCCAGTGACCCCGGTGACCCCGGTGACCCCAGTGACCCCGGCGAGTCAGTGACCCCGGCGAGTCGGTGCGTGACCAAGGGTCAGTATGTGACCAGGGGTTGCGTCAACTCGTCGTAGACGCTCAGGACTTGCGTCACCGTCTCGTCCTCGGTCGGCCAGGACGCCGCCTGCGCCTGTCCCTTGATCCGCAGGCGCTCCCGGCGCTCGGGGTCCGCGAGCAGCCGTACGACGGCTTCGGCGAGGGCCTGCGCGTCTCCGTAGGGGACGAGTTCGGCGGCGTCGCCGACCAGTTCGGGGATGCCGCCGACGGCGGTCGCGACGAGCGGCACGCGCGCGTGGAGCGCTTCCTGCGCGAGGACGGAGCGCGACTCCCACCGGCTGGGCAGCAGCGCCAGGTCCGCGGCGGCCAGCAGCTCCGGCACGTCGTCCCGGCGCCCGACGAGGCGGGCGGGCAGGCCCTCGCTCTCGATCCGGTGCTGCAGCGCGGCCCGCTCGGGCCCCTCGCCCGCGATGACGACGAGCGGCACCGGGTCGAGGTCCTGCCACGCGCGCGTGGCGTCGAGCACCGTGTCGTAGCCCCGGTGGGGTTCGAGCGCGCCCACGGCCAGGAGCAACGGCCGGTCCACGGCACCGAGTTCGGCGCGGGCCTTGTGGCAGTGGCGCTCCGGCTCCGCGCCGGAAGGGGGCGGCGGCGTCCGCAGCGGGAGCGCGAGCGGGGCGAGCCGGGCATCTCGCGCGCCCCTGCCGCGCGCCCGGTCGACGAGGTCGGAGGAGGTGCCGAGAACCACGGACGCGGCCCGGGCCACCCGGCGCTCCAGGAGGCGCAGCACGCGGGCACGCGCCCCCTCGGCATGGGCGCGGGTGTGCCAGGTGACGACGAGCGGGGTCGACTTGCCGGTGAGGGCGACGGCGGCGCGGAGCGCGGCGTGCAGCCCGTGCGCGTGCACCAGGTCGGCATCGGCGCAGGCCGCGCGCAGTGCGGCGAGCGAGGCGGGGTCGGCGCTGCGGGCCACGGGGACGTGCCGGGCACCGCTGCCCGCGAGGTCGTAGGCGCGGCCGACCTCGGCGGGGGCGCAGACGGTGACGCGCACGCCCCGCGCGGCGAGCCCCGCCGCCAGCGACCGGACGTGCGCGCTGCTGCCCGCGCTGCCACCGCCCAGGACCTGCACGGTGTGCAGCGGCGTCTGACCGTGCGGTGAGTGGCTGCTCTGGCTGCTCACGTGACTCACGTGGCCGGGGCTCCTGGGTCGGCGTCGGTCGGGTCGGGCTGGGCCGTCTGGTCGGGCTGCGCCGTCGGATCGGGCTGCGCCAAGGATGCCAGTCCGTACGGACGTTCCGGCACCGCCGAAAGGTCAGTTCCGCGAGGGACCGGGCAACGTGTCGCGGTGGATCACCCACACGGGTGAGCCGAGGGGGCGCGGGACAGCGGGTGCGCCCCAGCTGGGGGCGGGCTTCAACTCCGGCCGGGCCCAAGCACTTTCGCATCAAAGCCGCCCGCACGGGACGGTTTCCGGTCGGCTACCGCGGGTTACTTCACGATTTCTTCCGTACGGGGAGCCTGAGCCGTACCGGAATCGAGGGCGCAGCCCTCTGACGGGGCCGGACCGGAACCGGGGCCGCCACCCCCTGGCGGGGCCCTACCGAAATCAGGGGCGCCACCCCATGGCCGCGCCCCGAGGGAAGCTAGCGGTCCACCTTCGCCGCGGCCAGCAGCTCCTCCGCATGCGCCCGCGCGGTCTCCGAGTCCTCCTGGCCCGCCAGCATCCGCGACAGCTCCCGGATCCGGTCCTCCCCCTCGAGCACCTGCACCCCGGACCGCGTCACCGACCCGTCGTTGGTCTTCTCCACCAGCAACTGCCGGTCGGCGAACGCCGCCACCTGCGGAAGGTGCGTGACGACCACCACCTGCGCCGACTTCGCCAGCTTCGCGAGCCGCCGCCCGATCTCGACCGCCGCCTTGCCGCCCACGCCCGCGTCCACCTCGTCGAAGAGGTACGTCGGCACCGGGTCCGTGCCCGCGAAGACGACCTCCACCGCGAGCATCACACGCGAGAGCTCACCGCCGGACGCGCCCTTGGCGATGGGGCGCGGGGGCGCACCGGGGTGCGGGGCGAGCAGCAGCTCGACCTCGTCCACGCCCGCGGGCCCGTACGCGACGAAGCGCCCGTCGACCTCCACGCCGTCGGTGTCCTCGGCCACCTCCGTGCTGCGCACGTCGAAGGACACGCGCGCGTGGGGCATCGCGAGCGACGACAGCTCCTCGGTCACGGCGTCCGCGAACCGCGATGCCGCCTCCTGCCGGGCCTGCGTCAACTCCTGGGCGAGACCGGAGAGTTCGCCCCGCAGGGCGTCCCGCTCGGCGGTCAGCTCGGTCAACCGGTCGTCGTCGCCCTCCAGCTCGGTGAGCCGCGCGGCGCCCTCCTCGGCCCACGCGAGCACCGCGTTGATGTCCTCGCCGTACTTCCGGGTCAGCTGGGTCAGCGCCGCCCGCCGCTCCTCCACGGCCGCGAGCCGCAGCGGGTCGGCGTCCAGGTCGTCGGCGTACCCGGCGAGCTCCCCCGCGACGTCGCCGAGCAGGATGCCGATCTCGCCGATCCGGTCGGCGAGGGCCGAGAGGGCCGGGTCGTGGGACCGTACGGCCTCAAGTGCCCGGTGCGCGCCCGCGACCAGCGTCGAGGCGTCGACGCCCTCGGGGTCCTCGGGGTTGCCCGCGAGCGCGGCGTGCGCGGCCGTCGCGGCGGAGGCGAGGGCCTCCGCATGGCCGAGGCGCTCGGCCTCGGCGGCGAGTTCGACGTCCTCGCCCGCGCGCGGCTCGACGGCCGCGACCTCGTCGAGGCCGAAGCGCAGCAGGTCCGCTTCCTGGGCGCGCTCACGCGCGCGCGTGGTGATCTCCTCGACCTCGCCGGCGACGGCCCGCAGCCTGCGGTAGGCGGCCGTGTACTTGGCGAGCGGCACGGCGACCGTGTCGCCCGCGTACCGGTCGAGGGCGCCGCGCTGCCGGGCCGGTTTGAGCAGGCCCTGCTGATCGGTCTGACCGTGCACGGCGACGAGGTCGTCGGCGAGCTCGGACAGCAGACCCACCGGCACGGAGCGCCCGCCGAGGTGCGCCCGCGAGCGGCCCTCGGCCGAGACGGTCCGGCTGATCAGCAGCGCCCCGTCGTCGAGTTCGGCCCCCGCCTCCTCGGCGCGCACGACCGCGGCGGCGCCCTGGGGGACGGCGATCCGCCCCTCCACGACCGCCGACTTCGCGCCGATCCGCACCAGGGCCGGGTCCGCGCGCCCGCCGAGCAGCAGGCCGAGGCTGGTGACCACCATCGTCTTGCCCGCGCCGGTCTCACCGGTCACGGCGGTGAAGCCGGGTGACAGCTCGACCACCGCGTCGTCGATGACTCCGAGCGACCGTATCCGCATCTCCTCCAACACGGAACAAGACCTTACGAGGTCATGGGGCTCCCGTGCGACGGCCCCCGGCAGCCGTCCGCGAAGGCGCAGGTCGCAAAGGGCCCCAGAACCGGCCTTGTCACTCGCGGGAGTGGGGTCGGCGGCGCCCGGACCGTGGTGGGGATATCCCCCCGATGATCTTGGTGCCCGCCCCATCGCGCCCACGGCCCCCGCCCCACCACCCTGGTGGACATGAGTACAGGACTGGCCCGGGCCGCACTGCGCGCCCACCGCCCGGCGTTCGTGGGCACCGCCGTCGCCGCGCTGTTCGCGGCGACCGTGGTGAGCGCCTCGATGATGATGCTCCTCGTCACGAGCGGCGACGGGCTCTCCGCGCACGCGCGCAAGGTGATGACGGCCAACGACGTGGGCGACATGGCGGTCGTGCTCCTGATGAGCTCGATCTACTTGTCGATTTTCGTGATCGCCTCGACGATGGGCACGGCCGTCGCCCAGCAGCACCGCGAGCTCGCCCTGGTCCGCACGATCGGCGCCCGCCCCCGCCAGGTCCGCCGGGCCGTCGCCGTGCAGGCGCTCATGGCCTCCGTGCCCGCCGCGTTCGCGGGCTTCCTCCTGGGCGGTGTGGTGGCGCGCTGGTGGGCCGCCGGCATGGTCGCGCACGGCCTGTTCCCGGCCGAGGTGAGCTTCCGCTTCAGCTGGCTCGCGCTGCCCGTCTGCCTCGGTGTCGCCGTGGTGACGTCGGTGCTCGGCGGCCTGCTCTCCGCACTCCGCTTCTCCCTCCTCAAGCCCGCCCGCGCCCTGGCCGAGGCCGCCGCGGGACGGCGCCGCCTCGGCGTGGTGCGGGCGCCGCTCGGCGTGCTCGCGGTGCTCGGCGCCTGTGCGCTCTCGGTCCTGCTCACCCGGCAGTCCGCCGAGGACGCGGGCCAGGCCGCGTTCTTCGTCCTGCTGCTCTTCTGCCTCGGCGTGGGTCTGCTCGGGCCGCGCATCATCGGGCCCGCGGCCCGCCTGGTCTCGGCCCTCGTCGGCCGCTTCGGCGGCACCAGCGCGCGCCTCGCGACCCTCAACGTCCGCTCCCAGCCCCGCCGTTTCGCGGCCGCCGTGGTGCCGCTCGTGCTGGTCGTCGGCTTCGGCCTGATCAAGATCGCCACGCATACGACGGCCGCGCACCACACCGGCTCCGGCGGCAGCAAGGGCGAGATCTGGCTCGACTACGTGGGCACGTCCCTGTACGCGGGCTTCGCCGCGATCGCCGCCGCCAACACCCTCGCCATGATCTCCCTCGAACGCCGCCGCGACCTCGCCCTGCTCCGCGTGGTCGGCGCCCAGCGCGAGCAGGTGCGGGCCATGGCGGTCTGGGAGTCGGTGGTCGTCGCGGGCACGGCCCTGCTCCTCGGCGCCGCCGTCGCCTTCGTGACGCTGGCCCCGATGCTCAGCACGCTGTACGGCTCGCCGGTGCCGTACGTGCCGCTGCCGGTGCTCGCCGGGATCGGCGGGGGCGTCCTGCTGCTGACCTCGCTGGCGACGGGGCTGCCGGTGCGCGCCGCCCTGCGGGGGCGCGCCATCGCCTCGGCGCAGCAGTCATAGCCGTACGACGACCAGGAGCCGCACGACTCAGTGCGGTGCCCCCCGCCACCCGGCCACGGGCAGCGCGAACTTCGCCACCAGGCGGTCCGCGAACAGGGCGTGGTGGAGCCGGGCCAGGCGCACCGGGACGGCGCCCCGCCGCACCTCCACCCGCGCCCCGGCGGGCAGTTCGACGGTCCGGCGCCCATCGCACCAGAGCACCCCGTGCGGCGTGTGCGGCTGCGTCTCGACGGCGAGCACCGAGTCCGGCGAGGTCACCAGGGGCTTGGCGAACAGGGCGTGGGCGCTGATCGGGACCATCAGGAGCGCCTCGACCTCGGGCCACACCACCGGGCCGCCCGCCGAGAACGCGTACGCCGTCGAGCCGGTCGGCGTCGCGCACACGATGCCGTCGCAGCCGAAGCCGGTCACCGGCCGCCCGTCGATCTCCAGGACGACCTCGAGCATCCGCTCGGCCGACATCTTCTGCACGGCGGCCTCGTTCAGGGCCCAGTCGCGGTGCACCACGTCGCCGTTGCTGTGCACGACGACGTCGACGGTCATGCGCTCCTCGACCTCGTACGCCTTCGTGACGACCCGGTCGACGACCTTGTCCAGGTCGTCCCGCTCGGCCTCCGCGAGGAAGCCGACCCGGCCCAGGTTCACGCCGAGCATCGGCACCCCGGAGGCCCGCGCGAACTCGGCGCCCCGCAGCAGCGTCCCGTCACCGCCGAGCACGATCAGCAGCTCGCACCCGTCCAGGCAGGCGGGTGTGGCCTCCTTGACCAGCTGCACCGACGACGGAAGGGGCAGGTCCGCCGCCTCCGCCTCCAGGACCCGCACCCCGATGCCGCTGCGCAGCAGCCCCTCGACGACGAGTTCGGCGCTGCGGATGGCGGCAGGCCGTCCGGTGTGGGCGAGCAGGAAAACAGTACGAGCTCGGGTGTCAGTCAACTCAGTCAACGGGGCCCCTCCGCCACGGCACGGTCAACGTCCGCCGGGTCCAGTTCGGGCGCCCCGGCGCGCAGCCACAGAAAGTACTCGACATTTCCGGAAGGTCCGGGCAGCGGGCTGGCGGTCACGCCCCGCACGCCGAGGCCAAGTCCCCATGCCTGCCGGGCCACTTCACGCACGGCCCCGGCCCGCAGCTCGGCGCTGCGCACCACACCGCCGCTGCCGAGCCGCTCCTTGCCGACCTCGAACTGCGGCTTGACCATGAGGACCAGGTCGGCGTCGGGCGCCGCGCACCGCACCAGGGCGGGCAGCACCAGGCCGAGCGGGATGAAGGACAGGTCGCCGACGACGAGGTCGACGGGAACGTCATCGATGGCGTCGAGCGTCAACTCCCGTACGTTCGTACGGTCCTTCACAGTGACCCGGTCGTCGCTCTGCAGCGACCAGGCGAGCTGGCCGTAGCCGACGTCGACGGCGACGACATGGGCCACCCCGGCGCGCAGCAGCACATCGGTGAACCCGCCGGTGGAGGCGCCCGCGTCCAGCGCGCGCCGCCCCTCGACCTCGAGGCCCAGCGGAACGAACGCCGCCAGCGCCCCGGCGAGCTTGTGGCCGCCGCGCGAGACGTAGTCGGGGTCGCTGTCGTCCTGGGTGACGACGATCGCTGCGGCCGTCTCCACCTGGGTCGCGGGCTTGGTCGCGAGGGTCTTGCCGACGCTCACGCGGCCGGCGGCGATCAGCTGGCTGGCGTGCTCGCGCGAGCGCGCCAGCTTCCGGCGGACCAGCTCGGCGTCGAGGCGGCGGCGTGCCACTCCTGCCACGTTCGGTTCAGCTCCGATCAGATTGGGGCGGCCCGAAGGGCCTCGTTGAGGGGCGGTGGTCGGGAGACGGGTGGGCGTGCGTAGGGGTGGGCTCCCCCGAGGGAGCGGGAGGGCCGGGGCGTGCGTCGAGCGCGGTCAGCGTGTCGCGCAGGCCCCGGTGTACATCCTCGTACACCTCGATGTGGCCGTCCGTGGCGAGGTGGTCGGTGTCGCCGAGCCGGTCGAGCTGGGCGTCCACCTCGGCGTTCCCTGTCGGGGTGCGCGGGACGGCCAGGGGGGCGGGGGCGGCCGGGTCATCCGCGGGTTCCTCGGGAGCCCCGGCGTCGTACGCGGGTTCCTCGGGAAGCCCGGCCTCGGCCTCGGCCTGCGGGAGCTCGGGCTCCGGGCCCGGCGTCGAGTCGCTCATGGCACGACGCTACCTCGTGGCCGTGGAGTACCGTCGATCACGATGGCGACGATCGAAGAGTGCCGCACCGCACTCGACACACTCTCGGACAACCTCGCGTCCGCCGACGGCGACGTGCGCGGCGCCGCCGCCCTGAACCGCTCGCTGAGCTGCCGCATCACCGACCTGGACACGACCTTCGCGGGCCGCCTCCAGGACGGGCGCATCGAGGTGCTCGACACCTACGCCGGGCCGCCCCGCGAGAAGGCCCAGATCCGGCTCGCGATGACCGGCGACGACCTGGTCGCGATGGTCGGCGGCGAGCTGAACTTCGCGAAGGCGTGGGCCTCGGGCCGGGTCAAGCTGGAGGCGGGCTTCCGCGACCTGCTGCGCCTCAGGACGCTGCTTTAGCCGCTGCCTTCACCCGGGAGGCCCGCGCCGCAGGCACCACCAGCGGCGTCCCCGTCTCCGGGTCGTCGATGACCTGGCAGCGCATCCCGAAGGTCTCCTCCACCAGCTCCGCCGTGACGATCTCGGAGGGCGCCCCCTCGGCGACCACCCGGCCGTCGCGCAGGGCGATGAGGTGGGTGGCGTACCGGGCCGCGTGGTTGAGGTCGTGCAGCACCGCGACCAGCGTGCGCCCCTGCTGCTCGTGCAGGTCGGCGCAGAGGTCGAGGACGTCGATCTGGTGCTGGATGTCGAGGTAGGTGGTGGGCTCGTCGAGGAGCAGCAGCGGGGTCTGCTGGGCGAGGGCCATGGCGATCCAGACGCGCTGGCGCTGGCCGCCGGAGAGCTCGTCGACATAGCGGTCCGCGAGCTCCGCGACGCCGGTCGACGCCATCGACTCCTCGACGATCCGCTCGTCCTCGCCCGACCACTGCCGCAGCAGCCCCTGGTGCGGATAGCGGCCCCGCGCCACCAGGTCGCCCACGGTGATCCCCTCAGGCGCGATGGACGACTGCGGCAGCAGCCCCAGCGTCCTTGCCACCTTCTTGGCGGGCATCGACTGGATGACGCTCCCGTCGAGGAGCACCCGGCCCGCCGAGGGCCTGAGCATCCGGGACAGGGCGCGCAACAGCGTGGACTTGCCGCAGGCGTTGGGCCCCACGATCACCGTGAAGGAGTGGTCGGGTATCTCGACGGACAGCTTCTCCGCGATGACGCGCTGGTCGTAGCCGAGGGTCACGTCGTCGGCGATGAGGCGGTTCACTGCGGTACTGCTCCTCTGGCTGAGCGGGGAATTCTTCTGCTGCGCGGTCATGTCCGGCCTGCCTTCATGTCCGGCCCGCCTTCATGTCCGGCCTGCCTTCATGTCCAGACGGCCCGCCCTCATATGCGGCCTGCCTTGCGTTCGGTGACGAGGAGCCACAGCAGATAGATGCCGCCGAGCACTCCGGTCACGACGCCGACGGGCAACTGATCGGCGCCGAAGGCCCGTTGCGAGGCCCAGTCCGCGACGATGAGCAGGGTGGCGCCCATCCACGTCGCGGCCATCAGGTTCGGCCCGGGCGAGCGGGTGAGGCGCCGGGCGATCTGCGGCGCGGTCAGCGCGACGAAGGAGACGGGGCCCGCCGCGGCGGTGGCGGCCGCGGTCAGCAGGACGGCGACGGTCAGGAGCAGCAGCCGGGTGCGCTCCACGCCGACCCCGAGCGCGTACGCGGTGTCGTCGCCCATCTCGAGCATCCGCAGCGGACGCCCGTACGCGATCACGAGCGGCAGCAGGACGGCGAAGGCCACGAGCAGCGGCCAGACCTGGTCCCAGTCCCGGCCGTTGAGGGACCCCGTCATCCACACGACGGCGCGCGCCGCGTCGACGAAGTCGGCCTTGGTGAGCAGATAGCCGTTGACGGCGGTGGCGAAGGCGGCGACGCCGATGCCGACGAGGACGAGCCGGTAGCCGTGCACGCCCCGCTTCCAGGCGAGGAGGTAGATCCCGAGACCCGTCACGAGTCCGCCGACGAGCGCCCCCGCGGCGACCTGCGTCGCGCTCCCGTGGAACACCACGATCACCGTGAGCGCCCCGGCGGTCGCCCCCTGCCCGAGCCCGAGCACGTCCGGGCTGCCGAGCGGGTTGCGCGAGACGGACTGGAACAGCGCCCCGCCGAGCCCGAGACAGCCGCCGACCAGGAGCCCCACGAGGACCCGGGGCAGGCGCAGGTCGTTGATGATGAACTCCTGCCCGGCGTCGCCGTTGCCCATCAGGGTGCGGACGACGTCGGCGGCGGGGATCTCGAAGTCGCCGGTGCCGATGAGCACGACGCCCGCGACGAGCGCGGCCACGATCAGGGCGAGGACGACCACGGCAGCGCGCAGGTCGAGCCGGACGGAGAGCCCGCCCCGGGTGCGTATCGCCTTCACAGCTGCGCCAACCTCCGGCGTCGTACGAGAAAGATGAAGACCGGGGCGCCGAGCACCGCGGTGACCACGCCGACCTGCAGCTCCGAGGGGCGCGCCACGATCCGTCCGACAACGTCGGAGCCCAGGAGCAGCACGGGAGAGAGGATCGTCGCGTACGGGAGGATCCAGCGCATGTCGGGGCCGGTGAACGAGCGCACCACGTGAGGGACCATCAGGCCCACGAACACGATGGGCCCGCAGGCGGCGGTCGCGGCGCCGCACAGCAGCGTCGCCGAGAGCATCGACAGGGCGCGGATGCGGCCGAGGTGGGCGCCGAGCGCGCGGGCCGTGTCGTCGCCCATCGCCATGGCGTTGAGGGGCCGGGCCAGGCCGAGCGCGACGACCAGGCCGACGGCGAGGAACGGCAGCACCTGCCAGATGGTCTCCATCTTGGCCGAGGCCAGCGAACCGACCTGCCAGAAGCGCATCTTGTCGAGGGCCGCGTTGTCCAGGATCATCACGGCCTGCAGATAGCCGTAGAGCGCCGCCGTGATGGCGGTGCCGGCGAGCGCGAGCCGGACGGGGGTCGCGTTGCGGGTGCCGCCGAGTACGTAGACGAGGGCGCCGACGAGCGCGGCGCCCACGAAGGCGAACCACACGTAGCCGCTCACGGAGGAGACCCCGAAGAAGCTGATGGCGGTGACGACGGCGGCCGAGGCGCCCATGTTGATGCCGAGCAGTCCGGGGTCGGCCAGCGGGTTGCGGGTCAACGCCTGCAGGACCGCGCCGGCCAGGCCGAGCGCGGCGCCGACGAGCAGTCCGAGCAGCGTGCGCGCGAGGCGCTCGCCGACCACGACGTCGCTGAAGGTCCCCGAGTCCTGGAAGAGGCCGTGCCAGACCTGGTCCATGGACAGCTGCTTGGAGCCGACCGCGATGCTCGCCGCCGCGACGAGGGCGAGGACCAGGGCCGAGGCGAACAGTCCGAGGACGCGTATCGCTCGGCGGCTGGAGGGCGGCGCGGGGGCGGTCTCCGCGCGGGGCTCAGGGGGACTGTCGACCAACACCCGGTTAGGCTAGCCTACCCTCCGCCGTGATCAGCCCCACGGGACCGCCCCGCCCAGCCCCACGGGACTTGGGAACCCAGCCCCACGGGACTTCCGCACCCACCCCCCATGGGACTTCCGCACCCGCCCTCCCACGGGACTTCCGCACCCGCCCTCCCCACGGGACTTCCGCGCCCCCGCCCTCCCCACGGGACCGGCTCAGAGCCCGAGCCGCGCCAGCGCCTTCCCGCCGTCCAGCGCGCACGCGCCGTCCCCCGCGTCCGTCCACGCCACCGCGCACAGCGCCCGCAGCCCGTCCAGCGCGTCGCCGTCCCCCGACAGCTCCAGGGACACGTCCTCGGCCCGCGCCGTCCAGCCCCCGCAGCGGAACCCGGACCCGTCCGCAACCACCTCGGGCTGCCCGGTCAGCAGCCCCCGAAGGTCCGCGTCCACATACGTCGGCCGGTGCTCGGGCACGGCGGCGAGCAGCTGCGCGCCATCGGTCACCCCGGTCAGGACGAGCAGCGAGTCGACCTCCCCGTTGAACGCGCCCTCGATGTCCGTGTCGAGCCGGTCGCCCACCACCAGCGGCCGCTTCGCGCCGGTCCGCAGGATCGTCTCGCGGTGCATCGGGGGCAGCGGCTTGCCCGCCACCTGCGGCTCGGCACCCGTCGCGATCCGGACGACCTCGACGGCCGCGCCGTTGCCGGGCGCGATGCCACGGCCGCTCGGAATCGTCAGGTCCGTGTTGGAGGCGAACCACGGCACCCCGCGCGCGATCGCGTAGCAGGCTTCCGCGAACCGCCCCCACGGCAGCTCGGGCCCGCCGAACCCCTGCACGACCGCCACCGGCTCGTCGTCCGCGCTCTCCACCGGCACCAGGCCCCGCTCCCGCAGCGCGACCCGCAGCCCCTCCCCGCCGATCACCAGCACCCGGGAGCCGGCCGGCACCTGCTCGCTGATCAGCCGGGCCGCAGCCTGCGCCGAGGTGATGACGTCCGCCGCCCCGGTCGGGATCCCCAGCTCCGTCAGGTGCGCGGCCACCGTGTCCGGCGTGCGCAGCGCGTTGTTGGTGACGTACGCGAGGTGCATGCCCGCCGCCCGCGCGGTGGCCAGCGACTCCACGGCATGCGTGATCGCGAGCCCGCCCGCGTACACAACTCCGTCAAGATCGAGCAGCGCCGTGTCGTACGCCTCGTTCAACGCCCGCTCGCTGCCGTCGGGGCGCGTCCTGGCGTTCCGGCTGCCGCCCTGGTCCACGGCCCGGCTCGCGGTCTGGCTCATTACACATCGCTCCTCATGAGATCCACTGCCCCGATCCTCTCGCACGCCCTGGACACACATACGATGCCTCAATGAACATCGCGGGTCATACGGACGTCACGGACGCCGCAGGCGGTCTCGACCTCATCCCGTTCCGGGGCCTGCGCTACGACCCGGAGCGCGTCGGCAGCCTCGCCGCCGTGACCTCCCCGCCGTACGACGTGATCGTCAGGCCGGACGGCCTGCTCCACCTGGAGTCGGCCGACCCGCACAACATCGTCCGCCTCATCCTGCCGCAGGCGACCACTCCGGCCGCCCGCAACCGACAGGCGGCCGACACACTCGACGCCTGGCTCGCCGACGGCATCCTGACCCCGGACCCGGCCGCCAGCCTGTACGTGTACGAGCAGCGCGACGGCGACATGCTGCAGCGCGGCATCATCGGCGCCCTGCGGCTCACCGAGGCGGCCGACGGTGTGGTCCTGCCCCACGAGGACGTCATGCCGCACCTCGTCGAGGACCGCGCCGCCCTGATGCGCGCGACGGCCGCGAACCTGGAACCGCTGCTCCTCACCTACCTCGGCGACGGCAACGCCACGGGCGCGACGGCGGTCATCGAGCGGACCATCCACCGCCCGCCCCTGCTCTCCACCACGACGGAGGACGGCTTCAGCCATCGTCTGTGGGCCGTCACGGACCCCGCCGAACTGGACCAGATCCGGTCAGATCTCGCCCACCAGCAGGCCCTGATCGCCGACGGCCACCACCGCTGGGCCACCAACCTGCGCCTGCGCACCGAGCACCCCTCGCCCAGCGCCTGGGACTACGGCCTGGTGCTGCTCGTGGACTCGGCCCGCTATCCGTTGCGGGTCCGCGCGATCCACCGCTATCTGCGCCGGCTCCCTCTCGCCGAGGCCCTGGCCTCGCTCGACGGCGCCTTCCGCGTGCGCCCGGTCGAGGGCCCGCTCCCGCACGCCCTGGAAGCCCTCGCCGAGGCGTCCGCGCACGGCAACGCCTTCGTGCTCGCGGGCGACGGCGCCTTCCACCTGGTCGACCGCCCGTCCCCCGAGCTCCTCTCCCGCACCATCCCGGCGGACAAGCCCGAGGCGTGGCGCAGCCTGGACGCGACGGTCCTGCACGCGACCCTGCTCGACCACATCTGGAAGATCCCGGACGCCCCGGAACACATCATGTACATCCATGACACCGAGGCGACGGTCGAGAAGGCCGACCGCGACGGCGGCACAGCCGTCCTCATGCACCCGGTGCGCGAGGGAGTCGTCCGCGACCTGGCCCGCCTGGGCGTCACGATGCCCCGCAAGTCCACGTCGTTCGGCCCGAAGCCCGCGACGGGCCTGGTGCTGCGCAGCCTCACCGACTGAGCAAACACAACAGACAACAAAAGGGCGGGGCTTCGTCGCATCGAAGCCCCGCCCTCATTTCACGCGCTCACACGCTTACGCGTTCACTCGCTCTTGGCCGCACCATCGCCGCCGTCCGCGTCACGGACATCGCCGGCGTCGCCCTCATCACCCTCGTCACCCTCGTCAAAGGCGTCGACGAACTCGACTCCGTCCAGCTCGGCGAGCCGGTCCGAGGCGTCGGTGCTGCCGTCCTTGTCGGACTCGATGACCTTCGCGAACCACTCGCGCGCCTCGTCCTCACGCCCGGCCGCGAGCAGCGCGTCGGCGTACGCGTACCGCAGCCGCGCCGTCCAGGGCTGCACGGAGTTCGAGGCCAGCTCGGGGCTCTGCAGGGTGACGATGGCGGCGTCGATCTGCCCCATGTCGCGCCGGGCACCGGCGGCCACGAGCCGCATCTCGACCTGGCCGGCCTTGTCGAGCTTGTGCACCTCGGGCGCCCCGGCCATCTCCAGGGCCTTCTCGGGCCGCCCGAGCCCACGCTCGCAGTCCGCCATGACGGGCCACAGCTCCACGCCACCGGTCATGCGGCGCGCGGCCCGGAACTCGGCGAGCGCCTCGCTGTACTTCTGGTTCGCGTACGCCGCGAAGCCCGCCGCCTCCCGCACGGCGGCCACACGGGACGCGAGCCGCAGCGCGACCTTCGCGTACCCGTAGGCCAGCTCCGGGTCCTCGTCGATCATCTTGGCGACCATCACCAGGTTCTTGGCGACGTCCTCGGCAAGCCCCTTGGGCAGGCTCTGCAGCTCCTGCTGCACGTCCTTGTCGATCTCGTGCCCGGTGACGTCCTCGGGGATCGGCAGCCGCTTGATCGGCTCACGATCGCCCCGCTCCCGGTCATCGCGACGGAACCCACCGCGGTCCCCGTCCCGCCGGTCGTCCCGCCCACGGAACCCACCGGGCCGCCCACCACGGTCATCACGCCGCGGCCCACGCCCCCGATCGTTGTCCCGCCCACGGAAGCCACCACCACGGTTGTCGTCCCGCCGGAACCCACCACGATCACCACGGTCGCCGCGGTCACGGTCATCACGCCGGTACGAGGGACGATCCCCACCGTCACGCCGGTCCGGCCGGTCATCCCGCCGGAACCCACCCCGCTCACCACGATCACGGTCATCACGACGAACGTCGCGCCGGTCACGGTCGTCCCGCCGGAACCCACCCCGGTCGTTGTCGCGCCGATCGTCCCGACGGTCATCACGACGGTAGGAGGACCGGTCACGGTCACCGCTGTCCCGCCGGTCACGGTCGTCACGGCGGTACGAGGGACGGTCACCATCCCTGCGGAAGCCACCACCACGGTTGTCGTCCCGCCGGAACCCACCACGATCACCGCGGTCGCCGCGGTCACGGTCATCACGCCGGTACGAGGGACGATCCCCACCGTCACGCCGGTCCGGCCGGTCGTCGCGTCGGAAGGGCGGACGCCCGCCGCCACGGTTGTCGTCGCGCCGGTCGCGGTCGTCACGGCGGTACGAGGGACGGTCACCGTCCCTGCGGAAGCCACGGTCGCGGTCGTCGCGCCGGTCGTCCCGGCGCGGCCCGCTCGGCCGGTCGTCGCGCCGGAACGGCGGACGCCCGCCGCCACGGTTGTCGTCACGCCGGTCACGGTCGTCACGCCGGTACGAGGGACGATCCCCACTGTCACGCCGGAACCCACCGCGATCGCCGCGGTCGCCACGGTCACGGTCATCACGCCGGTCGTCGCGTCGGAAGCCGCCACGGTCGTTGTCGCGACGCGGTCCGCCGCGGTACCCGCCCCGGTCCCGGTCACCACTGTCCCGGCGGCGCTGATCGCGCTCGGGTCGCTCGTCGGGAGAGTTGGTGGACATCGGTGACTCCTAGTCTTCGGTACCGCAGTCATTCTCGCGCAGCCAGGCAGTCGGCGCGCTTCGGCAAATTCAGCAAAACAAAAAGGACCCCTGGTCCCAGCGTGAACGCTGGGACCAGGGGTCCTTGAAGAATT